>JBGSPL010000003.1:0-187941 GCA_041738615.1 Patescibacteria group bacterium | reverse complement strand
GGTGGCTTATAATGAGCTAGCCACCTTTACTTTTACGGTAAAGGCCGGACCAATTTCTGGGTATAAGGTGATGAAGTTCATCCCGGTGGAAGAAAACGTCGTTGGGCTTAAGGATATCGGCATGCAGTTTGGCATGACAGTACAGTAAGTGAAGGCTTTTAAGCCTTTACTCTTATTCAGTTTGCCTTTATTCTTAATTAATACTAATGTTTCTAGTGACCCACAGTTAGCCGTTTGACTTAGATTATATTAATCACCGGAGAGAGTATTGTTAAGTCGGTTTAAACAATTCAATTATAGTATCGAATCGATTTTCTTGGTTATCGCCCTTTTGGCCGGAACCTTTTTTGTTTTTATTACGCCTATATACTACGTCCCAGACGAACAATGGCACTATGCCAGGGTTCTGCAAATAGCTAATGGGAATTTAGGTTTAGAAAAAAGAGGAAACACCCTGGGAGCTAGCCTAGATAAGAGCCAGGCATCTTTCGCGGTGGAGGGCGGTAATCTAACAGCTTTATCTAGTCTTTCTTACAATCTCGGAAAGTACGGGCGCTCTAGCGGTCCCAAGAACGTTTTTGTTAAAACAGGTGCCACTTACAGCCCAATTGCATACGTTCCTCAAGCGATCGGGGTTGTAATAGCAAAAGTTTTTGGGCTAGGACAAGCCCTGACTTTTTACGTTAGTAGATTTGCTTCTCTTTTAATGTATATTTTTCTGATGTACTTTGCTATTAAAATAGCCCCTTTCGCAAAATGGTTCTATTTCACGGTTGGGCTTTTACCTATGTCCTTGTCACTTGCATCATCTGTATCGGCAGATCAGTTAGTTTTAGCGTCTATCGCGTTGGCAGTTGCATATTATTTAACTCTTTTTGATAAACAAAAGCTTAGTATGAGCGAGGCAACGATTATTATTGGAAGCGCCATGGTGATTTCTTTAATGAAGGCTCCATATTCTATAGTATTGCTTATGTTCGCATTATTGCCGCAAAGGATGTTTAAAGATCGCAAAGCATATTTTGCATTTCTTTTATCTTTGGTGGCTTCGATACTAGTTTTCAACTTTGGATGGAACTATTTCGTGGGGACCTACAGTGGAGCTGAGGTGACGAGGGCAATGTTCCCAACCTTACCAGCTAACCCCGGACAACAGATCTCTAGCATAGTAGCGAGTCCTGCAGTGTTTTTGATCAAATTTGTTTACTCTTTTTTCATCCAAGGTTCATATTATTTAAGTTCTATGATAGGGATATTAGGGCAGGGTAACCTTGTTCTTAATAGTTTGGTATATTTTTTGTACACCATTTTGCTAACGCTGACATTGCTGCTCGATAGCGCAGAGCAAAAAAGCATTTATTGGTATCATAGGTTATTCTCCGGAGGACTTATAATCTCATTAATAGGGTTTATAAGCATTGTAATGTATCTCACATGGACTGCGGTTGGGGCAACTCTTGTCCGTGGCGTTCAGGGCAGATATTTCTTACCACTTTTATTTTTAGTGCCGATTGCCACCAATGGAATTTTGATAAAGAAAATAGAAATGCACAAGGTAAGGCTAAAAGTATTTTTGGTAATAGTTAACTCAATACTTCTAGCCGATGTGTTGATTAGTTTATACCATTACTACAACTGATTTGGTTTGAGAAAAAGCCCATTCTGTGCTAAGATTACTCAGTAAATATGTTAGACAGAAGCAATTATAATTTATCATTGATACGAGAGCTGGCCATCACTGGCTTTAAGCTTAAATTCAAAGGTTCTTTCTTCGGTTATTTATGGTCGTTGATGAGGCCTTTATTCTTATTTATCATCCTATATCTAGTTTTTACTTTTGTGTTCAAGCTAGGTAAGGCTATTCCGAACTATCCGGTGTACTTGTTGATCGGGGTCACTTTATGGGGATTCTTTGTTGAAGCAACAGCGGTAGTCATGAGTTCAATTGTAGCTAGCGGAGATCTGATCCGAAAAATTTACTTTCCAAGGATTGTAATCCCTGTCGCTATGGGACTCACTTCGTTTATAACCCTACTTCTCAATATGGTAGTAGTTTTCGGCTTTGTATTATTTTCTCGAATACCGATTGGACCTTCAATTTTGCTTCTGCCATTATATTTGGTCGAATTCTACGTATTTACTCTTGGGATAGCCTTGTTCTTATCCGCCGTATACGTTCGCTTTAGAGACATCGGTCCGATATGGGAGATTGTTTCTCAAGCTCTTTTTTATGGGACTCCAATCCTGTATTCGCTCGCTCTAGTCAACCATGTCTGGCTGGTAAGATTAATGATGATTAATCCACTTGCTCAGATGATACAGGGGATTAGATTGTCGTTTCTCGGGACAGGTGTAGTGACTTCTGCTTCTGTTCTCGGATACTTCGCTTTTATCCCGGTAGCATTAGTGATAGTCACATTTCTGATCGGCTATACTGTGTTCCAAAGTATGGCAAAGAAGTTTGCAGAAGAGGTGTAGTATGGGTAATAATCAACAAAAATGCGCGACAGCTCCAGCGATACGAGTAGCTAATCTTTCGAAAACCTTTAGGATACCTCATGAAAAAAACAGCACTTTGAAGGGGGCAGCACTCTCTATATTCAAGAAAAAGCAGTTTACCAAGTTCAAGGCCACTCAAGATATTAGTTTTGATGTAGCGAAAGGTGAGTTCTTGGGCATTATTGGTCGAAACGGGAGCGGTAAAAGCACTCTCTTAAAGATGCTGGCAGGAATATATGTACCAGACAAAGGCAAAATTGAAATTGATGGACGTGTTTCACCATTTCTCGAGCTTGGAGTTGGGTTTAATCCGGAGTTAACGGCAAGAGAGAATATCTATCTTGGAGGGGCCTTGTTAGGGTTAACTCACAAGGACGTAGAGGAGAAGTTTGATGGTATTCTTAAATTTGCAGAGCTAGAAGAATTTGTAGATATGAGGTTCAAAAATTTTTCTTCAGGGATGCAAGTTAGACTAGCATTCTCCCTTTCCATATTTGCCCACGCCGAGATACTCCTTATGGATGAGGTATTGGCAGTTGGTGACAGTAACTTTCAAAGCAAGTGTCTGCAGGAGTTTAATCGCTATAAGCGGGAACACCGTACGGTAGTTCTAGTTTCGCATGATATTGGGACAGTACAGAGATACTGCGACCGAGTAATGCTTCTGGAAAAAGGTGAGATGCTACAGGTGGGGGACCCCAAGTCGGTCTGTGATACCTATGTGAAGCTAAATATGGATGAGTGGCAGAAGCGGATGGATGATTTCACGGAGTCACTAGAATTAGCCGATACCGTTGAGCCGATAAAGGTTGGTAGAGTTGAATTCATAAAGAAAGGGGAGTCTACTAGCGCCTTCCTTACTGGAGACGATCTGGTGCTTAGAGTTTACATAACTGTGAATGACAAGGCTATCAAGAAATTTAATTGCGGAGCCTCGCTGTTCAGTGACGAAGACATTTATATATACGGGACGAATAGCGTCCTGGACCAAGTAGATACGACTAGCTATCTAAAGAAGGGTTATTTTGAGATATCATTTAAAAACATCCCTTTAAAGAATAATAATTATTACTTTAAAATTGGAATTTCCTCAGAAGACGATTCGAAGATTTATGACTTTTTAGATATGTCGGAGGTTTTCCGGGTTAATTCAAATAGTCAGACGCAGGGTATCATCGAGATGGAGCATTCATGGAATTAAAGAAAGCAGTGGACGTTTTTTGTTCAGTTTCTGCATCAGACGGCCTGGACAATGTAAGAAATCTTTTGTTGCCTTCGCTCGAAAGGCTTGCCGGTGATTACTGTACATCACTTCATTTGGTTGACTTCACAGGCGACGATAGCGTTACGCTTGAGAGTACCGAAAAGGTGAGCGTTATAGTTCATCACAACAGTCATCAGCTGGGCTTTGGCGCTGCTCACAACTTTCTTTTCGATAAAGTAAAACCATCTGGTTTTTTTCTTATAATCAATTCAGATATATCTTGCAGCGAGAATCTATTTTCTGAGCTGTTTAAAACATTGGATGACAGGGAGGATGTAGGGATTGTAGAAGGAAGACAGCTTCCTTATGAACACCCGAAGGGGTTTAATCCGCTAACCGGCGAAACTAACTGGGCTAGCGGTGCGTGTATGCTAGTTAACCCAGTATTTTTTAAGCAGGTTGATGGTTTTGACGAGGACTTCTGGATGTACTGTGAAGACGTAGACCTTTCGTGGCGGGCTTGGCTAAATGGTTACAAAGTTGTTCACAGTCCGAAGGCAGTTGTCTATCACTACACAGGTGGGTTCTTTGAGTATCGAGAAGATCGTTTTTACCTTGAACAGTTTTGGGGTGGGGTAAATTATCTTTACCTGACTTATAAATACTGGGGGAATATTCATTTATGGAAGGCGACTTTTGTGCTCAAGAGACAGTATTTGCCAAAGAAATTTAAAGACGCGATTCTTGCAGAGTTTATTTCGCGTAAGAAAAACTACAAGCGCGCCAAGGGTTATCGGGGCAGACTTCTTGCATTGCGAGACAGGATTGGGATAAACGGGTTTAATAGTTACAGATAGGCAAGAATGAAAAGACAAACAGAATTTAAAATTTATAGGCTTTGTCGAGACGAAAAAACGATCACTCGGTTTAAGGAAGAAGGTCGAAAATATCAGTTGCCTGAACAGGTATTGATAACAGGGCCAGATTATTTCACCTTTATTGAGGGGATAATCAGGGACTGTAAAGACGATTTTGCGCTGCTTTGTCACGATGACGTCGTGGTTCCACTGAATATTGCCGAAAGAGTAGCGGAGTGCATTGAAAAGGCCAATCAGTACTGTGGCTCTGAAAAATGGGGGATGGTAGGGAATGCAGGAGTCGAAGCAATCTCGCTGCGAACTGTACGATTTCTGAAGGACCCTCACACAGCGGTCGTGCCCTATAGATCTACTCCTATACCTGTGGTCTCGGTGGATGGTAATGTTACGTTGTTAAACATTAAGAATCTGAGAAAAAATAAGTTCGAATTACCAGCCACCGTTCGGGGATTTCATATGTATGATTTTATCAGTCTAGTGGAGTGTTACAGAAAGAAGTTATTGGTTCTAGCCGACTCTTCACTATATGTCTACCATCGAAGTGGTGGTGTCCAGAAAGGTTTTGATGAATTCTCTTCGGGTAGCAATTTTCAGGAGTATTGGACAAAGAATTTCGTGAATCATACGGTTCATACTATTAACGGACCAGTAAAAATACTTAATCCGGATTATGGATACCTAAAGGAAGATTCCAAGGATCATAGGATGGATTTCTACTCCTTGGTCAAAAAACAAATCCTGTCAATCGAAGACGCGAAGATCCGGCCGGTTGTGAATATAGTCACAAAAACCAACCTGAGAAACCTTAATATGCTAAAACGAATGTTACAATCAGTTAAAATATCTAGAAAAGTCGTAGAGTCATACATAGACCTCAAGGTTATTATCTCAATAAATAATGCAGGCTCTGTCGATGTCAAAAAAGCAATCTCCGAGATAGAGAACGCAGCCGGGTCACTAGAAATTAAATTTATTGAGTGTGACAATAAAACTCCTATGGCACCGCGACTTTACGCGGTTAAATGTGCTGTCGAGAGTGTCAAAAGTGCGGACAATCAATTCATTTGGATAATCGACGATGATGATTTTGTCTTTCCGAAGGAACTGAAGACCGTAAGCAAATACCTCGATAGTAATACAATTTTTATCGGTCAATCTGAGTCTTTCGATGAGACCTGGTCGGCTGATAATACTTTCCCTGATATTAGTGTCGGGAAGCCTGGTTTTTATAACGAGATTTCGTATGCGAGAAACTATCTAGGCGATAATCATGTGCCTGTCTGCTCTGTGATTTTCCCAGCAAAGGCACTTGAAGAGGTTTTTTCAGAACACCAACTACTCGGAGACTATTACGAAGATTACGCCATGCTTTTTTTGGCTCAAATCAAGTATAACGTACAGTATTTGCCGATACTAATAGCGGGAGTCTCACACCACGATAAGAATACAGTCTTCGAAAATGATAGGACCCACTGGGACTACAGTTACACAACATTCTTATCAGAGATTACAAACGCGGGGGTGGTAAATAATTCTAGCTTTGAGCTAAATTCAACATTAGATAATTACAGTCGTAATTATAAAAGTGGAAAATTCCTATTAGGCTTAGCATTTGGGAAGACCAAGACCTTACTGGGCTTACTGGTTAGACTGAAAATTAGGACACTATATAACACACTTAGAAGCTACCGATGAAGGACTTGGTCAGCGTAGTTATAGCCGTTTACAACGGTGAAAAGACGCTTAAAGAGACTATTAATTCGATACTTTCACAGACGTATCATGATCTAGAGGTTATAGTTGTTGACGACGGGTCTACTGATAAATCTCGTGAAATAGTCAGAGGATTTGACGATAAAAGAATTAGCCTTATTCTGCAAAAAAACAGTGGTTCCCCAGCTGTCCCAAGGAATGCTGGAATGAGGACGGCGAAAGGCGAATATATCGCATTTTGTGACCAAGACGATCTTTGGCACCCTGAAAAGATAGAGCTCCAACTTGCAGCCTTCCAGAAGGCAAAGCCGGATATTCTGGGGTTTGTGTATACAAGCGCCGAGCTTGTTGATGAGCTTGGCAAGTACCTGGGTGTTAACGAGGTCTCACAGGCTGGGAATATAGACGCTACTGTTGCACGTCGAAGACTCCTTTGCGGAAACAACATCACGGCATGTTCTGTGGTTGTTCCAAAAGCGGTTATTGATGACGTTGGGCTGCTCAGAGAAGATCTTTTCGGGGTCGATGACTACGAACTATGGCTTAGGATCACGGAGAAATATCACATTTTTGCAATTGAGAAGCCACTATGTTCCTGGAGGGTTTCGAAGCTATCATTGTCGGGCAATAAGCTTCAACAGTACCTAGAAAATGAAAAAATTTTCAGTAGTCTCGGCGAGGAATATGATGTACGGGTCGGTCATGGTAAAAATATTTTCCGCATTATTATGGCGGCCCTACTCGTTGAGGATAAAGAAACCTTAGGTAAGTATTTGGGAGCAACAAAGAGATATCCGCTGTCACCAAAGATAAAGATATTTTTGTTGATGCTTCGATTCTCGACGAAAGTTACGAGAACATTTCTGAGGCAACTGATAAAAGCAGGTAGAGTCAGCTTATGAGAACAGTAAAGCTATTCGGTATAAATTTACTAGCAGTAAAAGAGGCTGATTTTGAGGACATTATCAGGAAATCGCTTTCTGGTAATAAGACTACAAAGATCTGTAAGGTAAACGCAAGCTTTCTAGTACGTGGGGAGCGTGATCAAACATTTAGAAAAGTAATCCAAAGTTTCGATTACAACATCGTCGACGGACGCGGCGTTGTCTGGGCAGCTCATTACCTCAATTTACCTATCAGTAGTAGTTATGTGGTGTCTATGTTCCAGGCGTCATGGCAGCTCTTCTATACTCTGTTAGCGATAATCTTTAGCCCCCAAAAGATTGAAACCCCACTTCCCGGCCATATCCCTGGCGTGCAGGCACTTAGGACAATGATTCGAATAGCGTGCGAGGAGAATGCAGAAGTATTTTTCTTCGGTGGACAAGAAAGAGTGTTAGCCACAGCTGCCCAGAAACTGCAGGATGAGTTTTCTGGGCTTAAGGTGTCTGGGTATTTGAATGGATATGACTATCAAAATGGCGGCACGGACCCTGTTACAGTTATCAATAAAGCCAAAGCGAAAATGTTAGTTGTCTCACTCGGGTCACCCAGGCAAGAGAAGTGGATCTTGGAGAATACTTCTAAGCTCAGTGGTATTAGAGTCGTGGTAGGGGAAGGGGGAACGCTGGATCGAATAGCGGATTCGTTCGGCCAGGCACCGAAAGTAGTTAACAGTATCGGTCTGGAGTGGCTTTGGCGTCTATTCTTTAACAGGAATCTCACAGAAAATCGCACGGCATTTTCTCGATTTTGGGATTCAGTCCCCGCTCTAATCCTAGTGGCGTTTAAATATAAAATAAAAAATAGACATGGTTATGAATCCTAAGAAAATCGCAATATTCTATGCTGGAGCAAAACACTGGGGAGGCATCGAAACCTACCTGGAGATGTACTTTGCAAACGCAGATAAGGGACTAGTAGACCTTACCTTAGTAAGCTTGGGAGAGTGGGAGTTGGGTTCAAGGGTTGCAGGGCTTGGTTTTAACGTGATTGTAGTCAGCAAGCACTGGTCAAATCAAACAATTTCCTTTAGTCTCAGCAAGATACTAAAGGAGGGAAGATTTGCCCTGATTACATCTCAGGGTCTGGTGGCGAACTATTATGCCAGACTCTCGTCCTTGATATCGGGCGTCCCGAACCTGGTCACGATACACAGTGACTACAAGTTTGACTACTCCGGGGTAGATAGATTCTTGTTTTGGCTAACTTTCGGCTTACTAAAAGGGCTAACTTCTAAATATGTGGTAGTCTCCCAGTTCCTACGGAGGGAAACCTTGGCATTAGGGGTGCCGAGAGAAAAGATAGAGGTTGTCTATAATGGAGTTATTGACGTCGGCATACAATCCAAAAAGCGCGGACGGACACTAATTATAGGAAGTCTCGGTAGATTACACCACAAGAAGGGCTACCACATTTTGGTGGAAGCCGTCTCCAAGCTAAGCGACTTGGATTTCGAACTAATTATATGGGGAGAGGGCGAGGAGAGGGCAAGTCTCGAGAAGATGATCACCGATTTTGGACTTAAGGATAGGGTTAAACTCCCCGGGTTTACCAATAATGTTGCTGAGTCACTAAACAATGTTGACCTGTATATCCAACCCTCGTTAGAGGAGGGCTTCGGGATTACGGTCGCAGAGGCCATGTATGCTGTAAAACCGATTATTGTAACCCCGGCCGGCAGTCTCCCGGAACTAATTGCAGACGGAAAGACGGGATTAGTTACTGCAAATGTTTCTGCAGAGGCTATCGCTATTGAGCTTAGAGACGCACTTGAAAACCTGGATAAACTAGAAAGTTATGGCAATGCAGCAAGAAAAGATGCGGTAAAGAGATTTTCGGTAGATAGTTGGATCTCTCAGCTAACACGGGTGTATCTAGGGGCCTCGAAATGAAGATAGTACACGTTGTAAAGTTGCCACCTCATCAGGGTGGAATGGAAAAATATGCCTATCTTCTCGCCAAGTATGCTATTGCATCGGGGCACCAGGTCAGTTTTGTTTTTGATATTGAGGGGCCCTTTGTTGACCGTGTTAGGGCGCTTGGGTGTCAGGTATATTTTGTAAAGATGCGTGCACCATACGACCTGTTAGCAGTAGTAGAGCTTGTAAAACTATTCAAGGATATAAAACCCGATGTTGTCCATACTCATTTTATGCGCGAGAACTTCCTGGTTATTGATGCCTCGAAGTTTATCCACATTCCAGCTATTTTCTCTACCGTTCATCGCCTAGAACCTAAAAATTTACTGCAGGCATTAGCGAACCGAATCTATAGCAGAGGCCTTACGAAATTTATTGCTGTGTCACCGCTCGCAAAGCAGTACTTACTAGACGAGGGAGTTCGGGAAAGTAAGATTGTTACCATCCTGAATGGTGTGGAATTGGGAAAAGTAGACAAGACAGGTATCCGTAAGCAGTATAGTGTCGATGGTGGGACCAAAGCGCTCTGCTATGTGGGCAGATTCACAGAGGAAAAGGGGCATGCATTGCTTCTGAGGGCTTTTGCTAAGCTAGAAGACCAGGAAGCGGTCCTGCTGCTAGCAGGAGACGGCGCGCTCCTGGAAGAGATGAAGGCGTTGGCTAAGAAGCTCAAGATTTTTGAACGGTTGCTATTCCTGGGAAATGTTGAAGATGGATACCGGATTACTGCTGCTGCCGACATATATATTCAGCCATCCCTAATAGAAAACATGCCGATGGCCGTAGAAGAGGCAATGCTCCTTGGGGTGCCAGTAGTTGCATCCGATTGCGATGCCCATAAACTTCTTTTGAAGAACGGTGAACTAGGAACTCTTTTTGAGAATGGTTCTGTGATTTCGTTATCGAAGGCTCTGAACGAAGCTATAGGCGACAAGAGCGTCTTGCAAAAGAAGTCAAAAGAAGCAAAACAATACGCCCTGCTTCACCTGACTGCAGCAAAAATGTGGGAAGCCATCGAGAATATATACGAAAAATATGCCCAATTCGGCCATAATGTGGTAAGATAGCTCTCGAAGATGATTACTCCAAAACTATTTATATTACCCTTATTTGCAGCGGTAGTAACAATGATACTACTACCGATTGTCCGTCGTCTCTCCCAAAAGGTTGGGGCGATGGCTCTCCCCAATGAACGTAAACAGCATGGCTTTGCCGTACCTCAGAGTGGTGGCGTTGCCATATTCTTTGGTTTTCTGATTGCAATACTCTTCTTTAACCGCACCAGTCCAGAGGTTCTTGGGTTCTTGCTAGGGGGCACAGTTATTACTGGTATTGGCCTACTCGATGATATCTTCGATTTGCCACCCATCACGAAGTTTTTTGGCCAGATTCTAGCTGCCCTTATTGTTATCTACTCGGGAGTACGGATTGAGTTTGTTGGTAACCCTGCGGATGGAGGACTGATCAATCTCGGCTTTCTCTCATTGCCGTTTACATTTATCTGGATCGTAGGAGTCGCCAATGCTATCAACTTTCTGGACGGACTAGACGGCCTAGCGGCCGGCGTCTCTGGAATCTCGGCATGGACACTGGGCATGGTAGCATTGCTCTCTGGACGATACGACGCTGCGGTACTCGCATTCACGATTGGAGCTGCTGCGTTTGCCTTTTTGCCTACCAATTTCTCCCAAAATTGTAACCGCAAAATGTTCATGGGCGATGCTGGCTCGAATTTCTTGGGTTACTCACTGGCGGTGGTCTCAATCATGGGTATGGTAAAGGTTGCGGCTGCATTCTCGATGCTGCTACCGATGCTAGTCCTCGCGATTCCAATCTTTGATACAGGATTTGCCATAGTCCGCAGATTACTTTCTGGTAAGAGTCCATTCGAGCCAGATAGTGCCCACCTCCACCACCGCATCATGCACAAGGGCTTTAGTCACAAACAGACGGCTTTCATTATCTACGGGGTAAATATTATCCTTGGTGTTATCGCAATCCTCTCTACGCACATGACGAATCCGCAGGCAGTCACTACCTTTGCCATCACTGCTGGGATTCTTTTTGCCATAGCATGGAGACTCGGACTGATTGACATCAAAAAGAAGGCCAAATCCTAGAAAAGGTTATCACACTTTGCTAGAATAAGGCGGCCGGAAGGCCATTTTTATTTGGAGAACAACATGAAAAAAATATATTCAATCATCTTAGCAGCTGGTAAGGGAACTCGGATGGGTTCAGACCTACCGAAGGTCCTTCATGCTGTGGGTGGCATGACCATGGCGAGCCATGTTATTTTGGCGGCTGAGCGGGCTGGAATCGAGAACAATATACTGGTTGTGGGTCACAAGGCTGACCACGTCAAAAGTAGTCTAGACCACAATGTCATCTATGCGCTGCAAAAAGAGCAGAAAGGCACAGGCCACGCTGTGCTTATGGCAGAAGGTCTAATTTCGGAACCAGACGCCACTGTAGTGGTTCTTGCTGGAGACGCACCCCTGATTTCTCCGGGGACTATTTCTAAACTGATTAGCTATCATCAGGAGACAGGTGCTGATGTCACTGTCCTTACTGCTGTATTGGAGAACCCATACGCCTATGGGCGAATTATTCGCGACGACTATGGGAACCTAAACCGCATCGTTGAAGAAAAAGATGCTACTACAGAGGAGAAGGGTGTTAATGAAGTAAATACGGGTGTCTATGCCTTCAATTCAGGGAAACTATTTGAGGCACTTCACCAAGTAGGGACGGCAAATGCACAAGGCGAATACTATCTTACCGACGTTCTTGGTATAATAAAGAAAGAAGGCGGGAAGATTCGGGTACTTACTGCCTGTAATGCGAAAGAAACTCTCGGAGTAAATACACCTGAGCAGCTCGCCGAAGTAGAGAAGATATATCAGGCAAGAAACGGAGAACAACTATGAAAACCTATATTGTAGGACACAAAAACCCGGATACCGACTCGGTAGTTTCGGCTATTGCACTGGCAGAGCTAAAGAAGACCATGGGTAAGGACTTTGAAGCAGCTGTAGCTGGAGACCTGAACAAAGAGACATTGCTCGCTTTGAGTAAATTTGGCTTTACGTCACCCGCACTCATTTCACCAGACGAGAAGAAAGTGGTACTCGTAGACCACAATGAACGAGACCAGATTCATGAAAATGTGAAAACAGAGGAAATTGTTGGGATCTTTGACCATCATAAGCTAGGAGGGCTATCCACCTCGGGGCCAATCTCGGTGACTATGCGTCCAGTGGGGTCAACCTCTACTATCGTTTACGGTAGTTATGAGAAAAATAAGGTAGAAATGAGCGCAGAAATTGCCGGATTGCTTCTTGCCGGGGTAGTCTCAGACACCCTCAACCTTACTTCGCCTACAACGACCGATAGAGACCGAGAAGTAGTAGCAACTCTTGAGAAAATTGCAGCAGTCGATGTAGACGAGCTGGCAACCAAGCTGTTTGCGGCAAAGTCGGACATTTCGGAGATGTCGACAGAGGAGCTTATCGGCAAAGACTATAAAGTCTTTAGTATTGCGGATAAAAAAGTCGGTATTGGGGTGTGGGAAACCGTGTTGCCGGTCGTAGTGCTTGAGCGAAAGGAGGAGATCCTCGAAGCGCTTGAAGCTAAAAAGAACGCCGAAGGACTCGATTACATCCTCTTTGCCGTCATCGACATCCTTGAGCAAAAAGGTGACTTCGTGGTAGTTGGCGAGGAAGAGGAAGCCCTAGTGGAGGCTGCATTTGGTGGCAGTACCGCTGATTCTATTCTGGACTGCCCAGGAGTGTTGTCGCGAAAGAAACAGATTGTCCCCGCTATAGAGCAGTATCTAAGCAGTTCTAAATAATTGACCAAGTCGGCTATTTGTGCTAGAATATCTAGGTTAAAGCGCCAAATAACATATTACAAGGTTTCAAATGAGTAAAAGAACATTCCAACCAAAGAAAGCACATGTCGGCAAGACTCACGGATTTCTCGTGCGTATGGCTACAGCTGCTGGTCGTAAAGTGCTAAAGGCACGACGTCTCAAGGGTCGCAAGAAGCTGACTCCTACAGCATATGCTAAGTAAAGCCCACAGGCTTACTGATAACAAGGATTTTCAAACTATATACAGGCGCGGTCGTTATAATGCGACCGCGCTTCTTAGTGTAAACGTTTTACCGAATAGATATGGGATTACGAAGATTGGTGTCGTTGCTAGCAAAAAGGCGGCGAAAAAGGCACATGATCGAAATGCTATGAAGCGTAAGGTGCGAGAGGCGGCTCGGCTGGCATATCCACGGCTAAAGAGTGGGCAGAGCATCATTATTTCTATCAAGTCTCCAGCTATGAGCGCTGATTACAAGGCATTGGAGAAAGACCTGCTAGGCTCGTTTAAACGATTGGGACTTTTTGCTGATGAAAACTCTAAATAAGATTATTCGTTGGCCGTTTGTAAGCCTGATAACGCTGTATCAGAAGACAATCTCGCCTGATCATGGTATTTTCCGAGGTTTTTTTCCTCATGGATACTGTAGATTTAAGCCAACATGTTCAGAATATACAAAGCGATCGATAGAGGAACATGGTGTCATTCTCGGCACCATTATGGGTAGTTGGCGTATAATTCGCTGCAATCCATGGAATCACGGTGGTGATGATCCGGTACCGGATGGGTTTATAGAAGCTTTTAGAACTAAAAAATAATATTTAAATGACAACGCCCCGCTCGCAAGAGCAACAAACGGTTTGTTGTCATGCAGGCGGGGCAGGTGCACACGAGGTGTGCTAGTCGTGAGGCAGCTGCGCCTCGATGATGTCGATGATGCTCGCGAGCTTTTCGTCCGGAACGTCACCGATTGTGTAGAAGGTGACGTCGCGTACGAGTCCGCAGTGGCCACCAGGTTTCGGCCAGAAGATTGCCAACTGGCCTTCGGGCACGTCGCCACCCGTCTCGATGGAGAGAGTGGTGGAGAAGAGGTACTCGTAACCGTCAGGAGTGCACGTGCACATCCGCTGTTCGCCGGCGAAGACCTTTATCGCCCGGAGTGCTGCGGAGCAGCTCTCGGTGATTGCGACACCGTTCTTCTCGGGCGAGGGTTCGAAAGATACCCTTTTCCAGTGTAGCTGCAGAAGCGCTGCTTCTGGCTCCCTCTTATCACCTGAGCTTAGAGTGCCCAGGACGAAGCGGAAGCGGCCACCATTGTTCTGCTGTTCTACCATTTGAACCACCCTACTTTGTGTCGGTCGTGATGGCGGACACGCCAGGCCGTGCCTTGACGCTATTCCCGTTCGAGTTGGCCTTGATCTTGCCGGTAGCACCAAGGTAGCCGAACAGTAGCGATACAACGATAGTGAGGACGACAAGCCCCAGTATCGCTTGTCGACCACGAGCTTCTGGGCTCAGGCTTCGACTGTTCTTCACGTGCCTTCCTTCCCCTCTCGGATTCCTTGCAGGATTCCTTGGATAGAACGAACAGGATATATTATACCAAAGAGGACAAGGGGTCAATAGCGTATAATCCCATTCTGAGAATAAAACATATTATTTTCTCTATGCGAATGTATTATAATGTACTTAGATTAAAGTAAGGGGAATTATGAAAAAGTTCTTATGGATGCTTGCGGCATTGGTTGTCGTTTTCCCAGTTTTCTCGCTAGCCGCGGACCTTCAGTCTGCAGAGTTGGTAGCCAAGGAGACAAAAACAAAGAATCTCTACCTAGCAGGAGAGAATCCAACAGTTGATGCCAATGTCTTAGGGGACCTGGTCGTTGCCGGTGGAACCGTAACCGTAAACGGAGATGTTGAGGACAGCATCTTGGCAGCTGGTGGCACCCTAAACCTGTTCGGGGGCACTGGTAAGAATGTACGCGTTGCCGGTGGAACAGTGACAATCGATGGCACCGTGGGCGGTGACTTGGTCGTTTTTGGTGGTGATGTCACTCTGGGAACCAAGTCAGTTATCGCAGGTGATGTAATTGTTTTTGGCGGCACCGTGAATCTACGTGGTAACATCTCTGGTTCAGTCAAAAGCAGTAGTGGCGGCACCGTAACGATATCTGGAAAAGTTGCAAATGACGTCGAGCTGTACAATGCAGGTGACATCAAGGTTGATACTGCAGCAGTAATAGGGGGCAAACTCAAATACAGCGCGGACAAAGAGGCCGTTGTAGCCTCGGGAGCCAAGGTTGGCAAAACAGAGTTCACCAAGGTTTCAACCATGAACTCTACGGGACAGACCGTAGGTGAAAGGGCTGGCGGTATAGTCATCAGTATTATCACTGGCCTCATAGCTCTACTTGTCTTTATCAAGCTTTTACCAAAGTTTTCTGCCCAAGTATTGGCGGCAGCAACAGTCAAGCCTCTCCGCAATTTCTGGATGGGGTTTGTAGCGATTGTGGTGACACCGTTTGCCCTCCTGCTACTGTTGATCTCCTTTGTTGGTTGGGGAGTGCTCTGGTATGTATTCCTAGCTTACCTTGTGGCGTTTGCTCTAGCGGGCACACTCTCCGCATTGCTCGTCGGCTCGTACGCCTGGAAGTATCTCCGTAAGGAAGAAGGACTTGTAGTGAACTGGAAAACCGCAGCTCTCGGTGTTGTGCTTTATGTTCTAGTTTCAGTGGTTCCTTTCGTCGGCGGTATCTTTGGACTCATTGTTGGCTGGACAGTATTCGGAACCCTCGTACAGATGGGATTCGGGTATCTAAAGGCACAACAAGTGTAATTCGATTCTCTAATAAAAAAGAAGTCTCTTGCGAGGCTTCTTTTTGAATTCATTTTGGCTCCCGGGGTCGGATTCGAACCGACGACCAATTGGTTAACAGCCAACTGCTCTACCACTGAGCTACCCGGGAACGTCACAAGCTGCTGGCAGTTTCCGAGAACAGCTATCGCTATTCGACTACAACTTTTCGCGCTTGTTCCTTTTCCCCTAAAATCCTGCGGATTTTGGGGTCCCCATACCGCGGGGAACTCGGAAATTATAGCAAAAAATGTGTTATTGGTCAACGTGAGATTGGGCCCCCGCATTCGCGGGGATGACAGGGGAGGGGTGAGACAAAAATGTTGCGGTGAGACCCAGAAACGCGGTACAATATTTAGCGCAATGAAAGAAGTACTAAAAACCGATTTACCTATAACATACAGGAATCTGGCCTGGAGGATCTTTGTGCCCCTGATGGTGTTAGAGCTGATCGGGTACAGCCTGGACAGGACCCTCCACCTAAACAGATTTTTCAAAATTAGCTTCGCTATTTTCGCTATAACGCTCACTGTTTGGGGGCTACTAGTCACTGCGCGAGAAGCAATGATCGAAAACGAGCGCAAAAGCTTGTAAATAAGCGTAAACTACTGTAGAATATACACGCAAAGTGCGCCACCAGTGCTAACGATGACGCATTTTTGTATGAGGAAAGTATGGCAGACAAAGAAAAAAATAATTTCAATTTGTATGCATATTCACTAGAAATAGGGTTTCGTATTAGCATCCCCCTGGTAGCATTTACTATCGGTGGCATCTGGCTAGACAAGCAGTTTGACACCGGACACATATTTCTTTTTTCAGGGATTGCTCTTTCTCTCGTGACTTCCGTTCTCGGTATCAAACAGACTATTGATAATCTAAAGGATGACAAATAAATGCACATCTCTATTGCGGCAAATCCAGTTCTTGAGCTCGGACCGATTCATTTGACTAACAGTATGTTGGCAACCCTATGCGTCCTGATCATCCTCTGGATTGTTTCTCTCTTTGCCACCCGCAAGATGGACTTGATCCCAAAGGGCTTACAGAATATTGCAGAGATGGGCATCGAAAAACTCGTAGCCCTTACTGATAGTGTTATTCATGACAAGGCGTACTCACGCAAGGTTTTCCCGCTAATTGCGACATTCTTCATATTTATTATGTTTAACAACTGGTTTGGCCTTTTCCCAGGGGTGGGGACTGTCGGTTTTCATGAGGTAGTAGAGCACGAGACTGTTCTTGTTCCACTACTAAGAGCCGGTACAGCGGACCTAAATACTACAATTATGCTCGGTATAGTGGTGGTGTTTATGACTCAGGTTTTCGGGATTGGTGCTATCGGCGTTTTCAAATACGGTAAGAAATTCTTCAATTTCAGCAATCCAATCAATTTCTTCGTTGGCCTTATTGAGCTCGCCTCCGAGCTGGTTCGTATTATCTCATTTGCTTTCCGCTTGTTCGGTAATGTGTTTGCAGGGGAAGTTCTGCTGATTGTGCTGGGTGCTATAGCGCCTTACATTATTCCATTACCGTTTTATTTTCTGGAGCTTTTTGTCGGTTTTATCCAAGCTCTCGTGTTCACTATGCTTGCCCTCGTTTTCTTTTCGATGGCGGCTACATCACATGACGCTCATTAGAGCCTATATTTAGTAACGTTAAATTAATTAATAAAAGGAGTCCCAAAAAATGGAACCAGAAGTAGTAAAATCACTCGCACCAGCCCTAACAATCGCCCTTGGAGCAATCGCACCAGCTATGGGTATCGCTATGATCGCAAGTAAAGGTCTAGAAGCAATGGGTCGTAACCCAGAAGCTGCTGACAAGATTCAGCCAAGCCTGATTCTTACTTGTGCTTTCGTAGAGGCTATCGCCGTGTATTCTCTTGTTATCGCTCTTATCATCAAATTCGTTTAACCTTCTGAAAGGCGGAAACCACAATGGGAGAAGCATTTACAAAACTAGGAATTGACGTACAGGCGCTCATAGCCCAGGGCGTGAATTTTGCTTTGCTTTTTTTGATCCTTTGGAAGTTTCTTTACAAACCAATTGTAAAAATGCTAGACACACGTACTGAGAAGATCGATGAGTCACTAAAAAAGGCTGCCGCAATCGAGAAAGAGTATGAAGAGATTGAAAAGCACAAAGAGAAGCTTATCGCCAAAGCGACAGTAGAGGCTGACAAGATTGTTGACGCTGCAAAAGTAGAGGCAAAAGAAATCGATAAGAACGCTACCTTCGAGGCAGAGACCAAGGCAAAGACAATCATTGCCGATGCCCAGATCACTGGACAAAAGGAGAGAGAGCAGATTATCGAGAGCGCCAAAGACGACGTAGCCAAGCTTGTCGAATCTTCGCTTACTTCACTTCTAAAGAATGACACCAAAAAATACGACGACGCACTGATAAACGAGGCTCTAGCGGGCTTTGTAGAGAAGAAGTAGTATGTCAGTCACTCTTGATGCCATTCAAATACTGCAGCTTATGACAGAGGACGAAGATCCAGCTGCCGTGGAACGATTGGCAAAGAAGATTGTCGAGAGATTTCCACAGAAGGCCGACATGTTGCTTCGCAAGATGTCGCTGGAACGGGAGTTTCGTGACAGTTTTGTCACGGTGACAAGCGCGAATGAGCTGTCAAAGGTTCAGAAAACGCTTATTGAGACTATTTTTGAAAAGAAATTTGAGAGCAAGATTCAGGTTACTTACCTCATAAACGAGGATTTGCTTGGAGGCGTTATCATCCGTCGCGGCGAGACCGTAATTGATAATACACTTCGCAGTCGCGTAGGGCAGCTTGCCGAGCACATCAAACAAACTAAATTGACGCCAGGAGCTAAATAATGGACGGTAATAGAGAAATCCTGATACAAAAAATTGAAGAGCAACTCAAGGATTACAAGCCATCGGTTAGCTCGTACAAGATTGGTAAGGTCATTTCGGTCGGAGACGGTGTTGCCAAGGCAGCTGGTCTTCAGGCAGTAATGTCTTTTGAGATGGTCGAATTTGCCGGCGGCATTTATGGTATCGCCCTCAACCTAGAGGAAGATAGCGTAGGTATCGTTATCATGGGTGATCCTACTGCGATCAAGGAAGGCGATGAAGTTCGCTGTACTGGCAAAGTACTCGAAATTCCTGTTTCAGACGACATCATTGGACGTGTAGTAGACTCACTGGGCAACCCAATTGATGGCAAGGGCAAGCTGAGCACTACCAAGAGCTACCCAGTAGAAAAGATTGCCCCAGGTGTTATCGAACGTAAGTCGGTAAATGTTCCACTTCAGACCGGAATCAAGGCTATCGACGCCGTTATTCCAGTCGGACGCGGACAGCGCGAACTTATCATCGGTGACCGCCAAACTGGTAAGACAGCTATTGCTCTTGATGCGATTATCAATCAAAAGGACACAGGTGTAATCTGCGTATACGTTGCGATTGGTCAGAAGAATTCCAAGGTAGCCCGTATCGTTTCTCAGCTCGAGGAACACGGTGCCATGGCCAATACTGTGATTGTAAACGCTTCGGCCTCTGATCCAGCACCATCACTCTTTATTTCTCCATACTCAGGTGTTGCGATTGCAGAATACTTTATGGATCAAGGCAAAGATGTCCTCATCGTTTATGATGATCTTTCTAAGCACGCTTGGGCTTACCGCGAGATATCTCTGCTTCTGAGACGTCCACCGGGACGCGAAGCTTACCCCGGGGACGTTTTCTATTTGCATTCACGCCTACTAGAGCGTGCTTGTAGACGCGACGAAAAGTTCGGTGGAGGTTCTATTACTGCACTTCCTATCATCGAGACTCAGGCTGGAGACGTATCTGCCTATATTCCAACGAATGTGATTTCCATTACGGATGGACAGATTTACCTCGAGTCGGACCTGTTCTATCAGGGCATCCGTCCTGCGCTAAATGTAGGTCTCTCTGTTTCTCGCGTAGGATCAGCAGCCCAGGTAAAGGCAATCAAGAAAGTCGCCGGCAAACTTCGTCTGGAGCTGGCCCAGTATCGTGAACTTCAGTCATTCTCACAGTTCGCATCTGACCTCGACGAGGACACCAAGAAGCAGATCGAGCGTGGCAAGCGTATAGTAGAGGTTTTAAAGCAGGACCAGTACCTCCCAAGGCCAGTAGTCGACCAGGTTGCTATTCTATATGCAGCAACCAATGGCTTCCTAGATGGTGTCGCTATCCGCGAAATCCAAAGCTTTGAGACAGAACTTTCGGCAGCAATTGCAAAGGATAAGGATTTTCAGAAGACCTTCGCTAAAGATTTAGACCTTACAGACGCTGTAGAGAAGGGCCTCAAGAAGCATCTCGAGAAGCTAAGCCAGGAGAGAGAGGAAGCGTAAGTTGGCAGGTGCAAAGGAGATAAAACGCAGAATCCGCTCGGTAAGCAACACGAAGCAAATCATCAGTGCGATGGAGCTTGTTTCGGTTGTGAAGATGCAAAAGGCAGTTTCTCGGAACTTGTCTTCGCGTAAGTATACCGATGCGGGCACCACTCTACTTACTCAGGTCTGTTACGGCGTAGACCCCACCACTCATCCTTTGCTTGCATCCCGTGCCAGCGCAAAGAAGCTCGTTATTGTTATTACCTCCGACCGTGGTCTTTGCGGGGCTCTAAATACTAGAGTCATCAAGGAGGCGCTACTTCAGGCCGAAGGTGCCGAAACAGATTTCATTGCTATCGGCAAAAAGAGTCGTGATTATCTCCTGAACCACAAGTATTCACTCATCGCCAGCTACCTGGCATTTGGTGACCAGCTCAGGTTCGAGCGGATTCAGCCTATCGTCCAGCAGATTACCTCCGAGTATCTCGCTGATCATTACGGCCAAGTCGTAGTAGTTTATACTCATTTCGAATCTAGCCTCTCGCAGGTTGCTAAGGTGAGCCAGCTTCTTCCGTTCGAAACGAACGACTGTGGCACCGACAGTGATAGCATCATTTTCGATCCGTCCAAGTCGGAGCTTGTCAGCCATATCGTACCGCGAATGATGGAAACCCAGCTTTGGCAGTACATCCTGGAATCAGCTGCATCAGAACACTCGGCCCGTATGGTCGCTATGAAGAATGCCAATGAGAATGCAGAGGATTTGATATTCGACCTTACCCTATCGTTCAATCAGACTAGGCAGGCGGGTATCACGAGAGAGATTGCCGAAATATCGGCAGGTAAGATGACCCTCGAAGGATAATAGTAAACATAATAATCAATTTACCAAGCAAGGAGCTAATATGGCTGAAAATAAAGGCAAAATAGTACAGGTACTCGGACCAGTCGTCGATGTGGCGTTTGTGGGCGAGGTTCCAGATATTTACACCGCACTCGTTATCGAGGGAGGTTCTAT
The DNA here is from genome assembly GCA_041738615.1 of Patescibacteria group bacterium. Lineage (GTDB taxonomy): Bacteria > Patescibacteriota > CPR2 > UBA1875 > CAIMLA01 > JBGSPL01. The sequence goes on along the minus strand of JBGSPL010000003.1, from coordinate 166,705 downwards.
TCTCGAGGTTCAACAGCATCTCGGTGACGGCATTGTTCGTACCGTTGCTATGAACTCTACAGATGGGCTAAAACGCGGTACCGACGTGGTCGATACCAAGAATCCCATCTCGGTACCAGTTGGCGAGAATGTCCTCGGACACATGTTCGACGTTCTTGGTAATCCTATCGACGGGGTCAAATTCACCGCTGAGCAGACTGCACCTATCCACCATGACGCTCCTACTTTTGCAGAACAGTCAAAGAAAACCGAGATTTTCGAGACTGGTATCAAGGTTATCGATCTCATCTGTCCCTTTATCAAGGGTGGTAAGGTTGGTCTCTTCGGTGGAGCTGGTGTGGGTAAGACGGTGGTTATCACTGAGCTGATTCGCAACCTGGCCGCTGAGCATGGTGGTTACTCTGTTTTCGCCGGTGTTGGCGAACGTACTCGTGAAGGTAACGACCTCTACCACGAAATGAAGGAATCCAAAGTTCTCGACAAGACCGCCCTCGTCTTTGGGCAGATGAACGAGCCACCAGGAGCACGTCTTCGCGTCGCACTTTCGGCTCTTACTATGAGTGAATATTTTCGCGACAAGCAAGGCAAGGATGTACTACTTTTCGTAGACAACATCTTCCGCTTTACTCAGGCAGGTTCCGAGGTGTCAGCACTTCTTGGGCGCGTGCCTTCTGCAGTGGGCTATCAGCCTACACTTGCCACCGAGATGGGCCAGCTCCAGGAGCGCATTACCTCTACCGATAAAGGTTCTATCACTTCTGTTCAGGCTGTTTACGTTCCTGCCGATGACCTTACCGACCCAGCTCCAGCTACTACCTTCTCTCACCTAGACTCCACTGTAGTGCTCTCACGTGGTCTCTCCGAGCTTGGTATCTACCCAGCAGTGGACCCTCTAGATTCCACTTCTACTGCTCTTGACCCTAAACTCGTCGGCGAAGAGCACTATAGTGTGGCTCGTGACGTTCAGAATATCTTACAGAAGTACAAAGACTTGCAGGACATCATCGCCATCCTGGGTATGGACGAGCTTTCAGAAGACGACAAGCTCATCGTATCTCGCGCTCGTAAGGTACAGAAATTCCTTTCGCAGCCTTTCTTTGTAGCCGAGGTCTTTACTGGTGTGCCAGGAGAGTATGTTTCACTCGAAGATACTATCAAGGGCTTCCGTGAAATTCTCGACGGTAAGCATGACGACAAGGCCGAGCAGGCTTTCTACATGAAGGGTGCAATCAAGGGGGTCAAATAGTGGCACAGATCCATCTGACAATTATCTCTCCAGAGCGAACTCTCCTCGACGATATGGTCGATGAGGTTGTTTTGCCTACAGACACTGGGCAGATTGCTATCCTGCCTCACCATCAGCCGCTTATTTCCCAGGTAGTGAACGGCGACATTTTGGTAAAGCAGGGGAGTAAGGAGCAGGTTGCAGTGGTCTATGGTGGCTTTGTCTATGTGAAGGATGGAATCGAGGTTCTCATTCTCGCTGATGCCGCAGAGCATCTACACGAGCTCAATGAAGTCGAGATTATGGCCGCCAAGAAACGTGTCGAGGAGGCAAAAGCCAGCGCTGGTACCGATCACGCTCTAATCGCAACATCCGAAGCCGAGCTTGCACGCATCACTACCCAGCTTCGTTCTATCACCAAGCACTCTGGTATCAAGCGCCGCCGCGGTGCAGACATCAGCGATCTTAAGCAGTAAACAATCTACTAAAGTAATCTAGGAGGATATTTTTATGTCTGATACAAATACCAAATTCGGAACCATGCTCAACTGCATGGATGGCCGTACCCAGGAACCAGTGGCAAAGTGGATGAAGGAACAGTTTGCGCTTGACGTTGTGGATGCACCAAACCCAGCCGGTCCTACAAATATGATAGTAAAAGGCGATGCCGCTATCGTAGAGCACTACAAGGCAGAGACTCTTATCTCCATCAATGGACACAACTCTCGCAATGTTGCCATCGTCGCTCATCAGGGTTGCGCCAAGAATCCAATCTCGGACGAGGAGCAGCTTGCAGAGCTCAAAGAGTCAGTAGAGATTCTTGCTACCAAATGGGGATTACCAGTGGGTGTCCGCATCACCGGTCTTTGGGTTACCAAGAACACAGATCTTGATTGGGAGATTCACCACATAGCCGACAAGCTTATCGAAGCCTAATATATTCAGCGTCATTCTGAACTAATTTCAGAATCCATTGCATTACAAATTTACGCCTTAAAGTCCAGCCAAAAGCTGGACTTTTTGCAAAAATAGTGTATAATCTGGAATTGTGTTGCACATTGTCAGTTCGACGAGAGGGGAACGCATGGCCGGAGAGAAGTTGGTTGTCGCGAATATCGCTTGCAGCGATCCGCGCGACACGTTGGGTGCAATGAGAATGGCACTCGTCACCAGGTTCGGCGCCGATCAGGTCATCCCGTGTGACGAGTTTGGTCCCATCGGGGTTATCCTCGGCGGAGCCACAGAGCACAGGCGTCTCGCTCTGCATGAGCGGCTTGCCTTTGCGGTCAATCACCTCGGCGTCAGCGTCATCTCGCTGGCCGCGCACGAGGAGTGCCGGGCTCGTCCCATGGATGAGCCCGAAGCTTGGGCCAAGCTTCCCGAGGCGGTTGAGGAGATCAAGAAGCATCTCCTCGCCAACGGCATCGACGTGGACAAGATCCGTTTCGTCATCTTCTGGCAGCGGAAGAACATCCCGGATCCGTACGCGGCTACGCACTGGCAGAACGTCCTTGTGGCCGACTCGGCGATGGTCACGGTTTAGCCACTTTCCACCAAGGAGGCAGGTAACCACATGGCCGCCGATGACAAGAGCCCACAGGATAGTGTCACTGTCGACAGTGAGTCGGTCGACATTACTCCCTCAGATGTAGATGCGGTGCCCACCGATTGGGCCACCCTCGTCGACATCTAGGTCGCGCACAACAAGCAACACAACCGCCCCGGTTCCGTTTCAGGACCCGGGGCGCGTTGCATTTTGTAATTAATTGCTTCGTTTGGAATTAAGTACTAGTTGATATAGAATGTAATCATGACTATTAACGAACTTAAAACTACTATAGACCGCTTCGAGGGGGATTACGCCGTACTTACCCATCATGGAGAGCAAATACTCTGGCCCAAGGAGAAGCTTCCTGAGCACAGTAAAGAGGGCGATGTTTTAGTGCTGGTAGCCAAAAGAGACGAGGATGCTCGCAAGGATAGAGAAGCGCTAGCAAAGACGGTAATCAACGAGTTACTAGCGAGGGACTAATGGTAGGGGGTACTAGTAAAGTGGATAAATCTCGGCTACTTCCTAGGGTCGTGGCCGCTTTTGGTATTACCTTTGGGGCTTACCTGGTGCTCGTGATACTACAACCAATCGTTTTTGAGCACCGTTTTGCACTAGGTAGCGAGATTTCAGGGGTCGTTGTATCGGGCAAGACCGAGGCAGACGCGAAGACACTGCTCGAGCAGCGCTGGAAGCAGTATTCGGCAGTCGAGGTTAGTGTTTCTGGCCAGGATAAATCTGTTTCTAGCTTTGTGAAGGAGCTGAAGGTAGAAGAAACCCTAGTTGAGGCGCTTGCACGCGAAGAAAGAGGGTACTTTGGGCTTTCCAAGTACCTCGGTATGAGTCACAATGCGGACCTTACGTACAATGACGAAGGCATGAGCAATACGCTTCTCGAGAGATATGATGCGCTAGCTATTGCCCCCGAAGATGCTAAGATTACAAACTTGGAAAATGGGATTATCGCTCCAGAGAAGAGCGGGCAGCGGTTGTTACTTCCCGAGAGTCGTGTAGCCCTCCGTGAGGGCCTATCTAGGCTCGCTAGCACTATCAACCTTCGTATTGCCCCTATCTCACCGATGTTGACCGCAAACGATGCCTCAGCACTCGTAGTGAGCGTACAGCAGGCATTGCAGCGCCCAGTGAGTGTGTCTGGGGGTAAAGAGGAGCAGATTGGCACCGAAAACCTTCGTAAATGGCTCAAAATCACTCCTGTAGCCGCAACTACAATGGTAGAACTACCGACATTATTGCCCCGCGAGGATGATGGCTACTACTATCTAGATCAGAATATGGTCTACACTTATGCGAAGGATGTCGCTGCGAAGGTAAACAGGGCAGCAGCGAACGTGGTTCTAGACAATGTAGACGGCAAGATGGTGGTAAAGAGTCCCTCTGTGGTGGGGCAAGAGCTCGATACTACGAGGCTAATCAATGACATTCAGTCTGCAGTAAAGGATACTCACGCCGTAAAGCTTGCTCTCTCTGCGAAGAACCCGAGCGTAAGTGAGGCAAATATGGCTGAACTGGGTCTTACCGAGCAAATTTCTCGTGGTTGGACTGATGCCAGTGGCTCGCCTGTAAATCGGCAGCACAATTACAAGACGGGGGCTAGTAAGTTCAACGGCGTCCTCATAAAGCCGGACGAAGATGTTTCCTTCAATAGTATCCTAGGGCCAGTAGAGGCAAGTACTGGGTACTTGCCAGAGCTCGTAATCCTTGCCGATAAAACAGTGCCAGAGTACGGAGGCGGACTTTGCCAGGTATCATCAACTGCCTTTCGTGCGGCGCTAAATGCAGGACTGCCGATACTAGAGAGGCACAATCATGCCTATCCGATTGTGTATTACAAACCGTACGGCGTGGATGCCACGATTTATCTACCGACTCCAGACCTCCGGTTCAAAAACGATACTGGCCATTATATTCTGATACAGACTAGCGTAGTGGGGAATATGGTTTACTTTGACTTTTATGGCACCAAGAAGCCAGGTAAGGTTTCTTTCTCGGGTAATGCCGATGCGACTGGTCAGGTTGATACGGTCGAACAGGTTACCTCGAGCATTACGGAGCAGGAGGCGCGCGGACCGAAATCATTCACAGCCACCTTTTACCGACATATCTTAGATGCAGCAGGTAAACTCACGGACAACGATAAGTTTACAAGCAAGTATGACAGTCCCGATAAATATCCGCACTAATTAAGTAGATACGAAAGAGGGGCTACCAGCAGGCAGCCTCTCTTCGAGTCTGTGCGGGTAGCCCCTTGTTGCCGCCTAGCGGCATTCAGGTGCGAGAACCATGTTGGGCTGTCTCGGCGGGTTGCAGGATACCAACCCGGCTTCGAACAAACGCCAGGCTGTTTCGCGCGAGCAGCCTCTCGAGAACGTGATGCGATAGCCCTTGGACAGGCTCTCACGGGCCTGTTCTAGCGCTTGATCCAACTCCGCTTCGTCCATTTCACGCTTTTCGCATGGTGGGTAGGAGCGGTATTGGCGCGGGAGGACATAGCGCTTCTTGCCGGACCAGAACGGACTATGGAATCCGACCTCGACCCAACCGAGAGCTTCCCATATCACTATCAGTCGGTCTCCGTTGGTTTCCTTGATCCAGCGTGAACGCTCTCTACTCTCGGAGAGATGGAGAGCGAACTCGTAGTTCTGGGTTGTAAGAGCGTGCTCACGCGCAATCAGGTAAATCTCGTACTCAAACTCGTCAGGAATCATCTCGATAGGCAGCTTGTCTGCCTCGAGCATCGCAAGAAGTACGATGGTGGCGACTTGCAACGTGCAATTCACGGATCCCCCTTGGTCGGTTGCTGACAGGTACATAGTTTCGTGCAGTATTGTACCACAATATAGCCTTCGTGTAAAGGCTATATATAGGTAAAGAAAGAGGGCTACCAGCAGGCAGCCACTCTCTCGAGTGCTGTGCAGGTAGCCCCTTGGTTCTAGCGCCTGTGGCGCTAGAGGGTGAGTTTGGCGTCGATGACGAGCCCGAAGCAAAGAGCCGCATCAGTGCAGCGTAGCGCACCGGTGGCGAGAAGCTCACTCACGAGCTCGTCGTTCCAGCCAACCTCGTCCGTGACGTTGTTGGAGATGACCACGAGCTGGCCCTCCTCATTGAACTGGACGTCACTGAGTCCTATGAGAACCAGCACCAGTTCAGGTGTGAGTCCGAACTGGAGTCCTCCGAATTCAGGAAGAGATGTGCAGGGAACCAGGTTGCCCCCGATCCCCGCTCCTGCCGGTGGTGTCGGGACCGGCGGTGTGGGCTCGGACCCCTGATTCGGGGGCGAGGGTGCGCCAGTCGGTTCTGCCGGAGAGCCCTCGAGGATGTAGTCCAGCTTGCCCTGCTGGGCTTCGCGGATCAAGTCGAAGTACTCGGACTTGACGTGCCACTGGTAGCTGGACTGGGTGTAGCGCAGCAGTCCTAGGTCGAGAAGCTCGACAAGCCTTGCTGCGTCGGCGTTCCGAAGATCGGTCTTGTGGAAGAGGCCTGTTCGCCGCTGTCCGGTGACGATAGCGTCCGGAGATTCTGCGACCTTTATGATCCGTACAAACAGCTCGCGAGCTGTTTCGGGAACGGAATCGATGCCCAGCTGCGGTGGCCGTCTGCCACCGGGACGGAACTTCGCGTCGGGGCCGCTCGTTGCAGAGGGAACACTGGGCGGTTCAGGTGCCGGGGACGACTCCTGCGCAGGCCCGGTATAGACCATGCCCTTGAGGTGTCCTCCTTGGTACGGCTTCACGAGCGCGGTGAAGGGGGAAGAGAGGCTGTGCTGCCCCGCCCCGCGGAGAATTCCCAGCTCAAGGAGCTTGGGAATGTCTCCGAACGTCTTCTCCGCAAGGTCCCCCTTCACGATGTTGTAGGGAGCCTCGTGTCGCTTGATGCAACGAAGGCAGTCCTCGACGGACGTCTTCAGGTCGTCGGGAATCAGTGCCAGTACTTCTAGCACTGGACGTTGCCGCTTACCCATGGTCGGTGCCTCCTTGGCTTCGATGGATGGGTCTAGAGATCCAGATTGAGCCTCTGTAATGAGATCTTCGTACTCCGGAGCAAGAGTGAACCACAGGCGGAACGGTTCAGGCGCAGCAGTGCGGTTTGGCACCACGAGCCCTGCTACTCCCATTTCGGGGAGGTGAGACCGCGCCGCCTCGCTCAGCTGCTTGCGGTGTATAGAGAGCGGATGCTCTCCATCGACACCATCGGTGCACTTCAGTACTTCCAGAAAGTGGTCACGAAACTCCTGCGGAACCGTCTCGAAACCTAGCTGATATGGTTTCTCGACATTCGCTACCACAGCAGGTTCGTGTACGGTCTCGGGTTCTGCTGGTGATACATCGTCGGCGTCGTCATGACCTTCAAAGTCGGTTTCAAGTTCGAGGCCGTCGAGTGTTTCTTCTTGCGAGCCGACAACATCGCTGTCGTCATCCCCATCTTCGTAGGGGAGCTCTGCAGGCGGAAGTGCAGCGCGCTTGTGTCCACGAGTTCCATTGGAGCTGCTCTTAGGAATGTGCTCCGACTGGAAACCCTTGGGGTCATAGCGACGTTTTGCCAGGAGTGACTTCACACCATTGCAACGGCTTTTGACCTCCCCTGCAACCCAGGTGTTCAGAGGAAGCGTAGGCCAACAGTGGCACTCACTCATGACACCTTCGGTCTTCAGGTGCATACCGGCAATGTGCAGGACCACCACGTAGCATAGCTCCAGAAGGTTGTAGACCATCTCGAGCTTGTGATGCTCCGTTTCCTTGGCCAGTTTGCCGATGGAGTCGTCGTGTCCTTGGAGTATCTGGGTTGGGTAGCGGCCGTTGACGAATGAGCCGTAGATCGTCCAGAGCTCGTTGCCGAGAATCTGGCAGATTACTGCCTTTTCCTCCTTGTAGCTGGGATTGGTGAGCAGAAGCCTCATAGCCTCCGTTTGGAGTTTCATGAAAGCCTCTTCTGAGAAGAGGTCATCGAGGCGCGTAAGGAGTTCCTGGCGCCGCTGATCCATGAAGTCGTATGCTTTCTTCTTGTCTCCCGGAGACATCGGACCTTCGGCGCCTTCCAGAAGAGCAATGATCCCTTGGTTCGTCTTGTAGCTCAAGCTGAAGGAACGCTTCCCGACCGTGATACTGTCAGCGGATTCGCAGAACATACCTTTCGCCCCCTTTCCGGGACCCTGTTCGCCGGCTGGCGAAACCAAGTCTTGATAAAAGAACGGTACACCTCTCAACTCCGTCTCGCCTCCTCGGCTTGTCGCTTATATACCCTACCCTTCCCTTTATGAATATCAGAAAAAGCAGGGTAGGGTATATAAAAAATTCCCAACAAGTTGGATTCGAAAATTCGTATAGGTTTTCGTACTCAGCCCCTCCGTGCGAATGATCTGTAAAGGGACCAAGCACATAGCTTCGCAGTAATTATAGCTTGAGGTCGGCATTTGTTCAACAATATTATTCATATTAACTAGCGCTAGTGGTAGAAAATATTGTAAAATGTATTTATGTACATCAATTGGTTACCAGATTATGAAGTAGAAGTCGCCGAGATAGACGAGCAACATAAAAAGTTCGTCTTACTTATCAACGATTTATACGACACGGTAGAGGTAGGGAGCGAAGAAATTATCCTTGGCGATATTTTAGACCAGCTTGCGGCCTATGCGAACTACCACTTTGCAACCGAAGAGAAATACTTTGACAAGTTTGACTATCCCGACTCGGCTTCACACAAGGGAGTTCACCAAAAGTTCCGTGACACAGTGGCAGATTTTCAGCAGAATTATGTTGGGCAAGAAGACGAATATGCGATGAAGGTCATGGACTTCATGAAGAGCTGGCTCACCAACCATATAATCACAGTAGACAAGGCCTATGCCGACTGCTTCCACGATCACGGGCTAAACTAAATAGTACTCGGCACAAAGGACATGAGAAATCAGTCCTTTTTTAGTAGTTCCATGAAGACACCAGAGGGAATTTCGACCTTCCCGAATTTTTTCATCCTTTTTTTGCCTTCTTTTTGTTTGTTCAGCAGCTTATTCTTACGAGTTACATCGCCACCATAAAGTTTGGCTGTGACGTCCTTGCGCATCGCGGAGATGTCCTCCCGAGCAATTATCTTACCGCCAATCGCAGCCTGCAAGGCTACCTTGAAGAGTTGTTTTGGAATTAGCGACTTTAGCTTTTCGACGACTTGTTTGCCTACCGTCTGAGCTTCACTACGGTGAACGAGTAGTGAAAGTGTATCGACGACTATCTCGGCAATGTAGATGTCTACCTTCACCAGATCCCCGGCGCGGTATTCGATAAATTCATAGCTCATACTGGCATACCCAGAGGAGATGCTCTTCAGTACGTCGAAGAAGTCGGTAACTATCTGGGAGAGGGGCATCTCGCATTTTACGATCACTCTAGTCTCCTCGAGGTAATCGATGGTCTTGAAGATGCCGCGTCTATTGGTAATGAGCTCCATGACGACGCCGATGTAATCACTCGGCGTTACGATATCTACCCTTACCCATGGCTCACGTATTTCTTGAATGTGCATGATGTTGGGCAGCTCGGCCGGGCTGTTTATAATGGTAACTTCCTTGTTGGTTTTGACAATCTCGTAGGCGACAGAGGGTATGGTGACCAGCAGGTCCAGGTTGAATTCGCGTTCGAGCCTTTCCTTCACGATGTCCATATGTAACAGGCCGAGAAATCCGCAGCGGAAACCGAAACCGAGAGCGCTGGAAACCTCTGGTTCATAAGCCAGAGAGGAGTCGGAGAGACTCAGCTTGCCGAGTGCCTCACGAAGTAGGGGATAATCATCTCCCTCGGTGGTGTAGATACCTGCAAAAACGAAGGGCTTTACCTTCTTGTATCCTGGTAACATTTCGACTTCCTTGTCGCTCGCAAGCGTGACGGTATCACCGACAGGTGCTCCCGAAACGTCGCGTAGACCAGTGACGATGTAGCCGATCTCACCAGTCTTAACCTGATTCTCTGGGACAAATTTGGGCGTAATGTAGCCAATCTCGATGCTTTCGGCACCAGATTTGCTGCCGAGCATATGGAGCTTTTGGCCCTTTGGTAGGGCGCCGTCAATGACGCGAACGTAGGCAACGACGCCTTTGTAGGTATCGTAGAACGAGTCAAAGATTAGGGCGCGAAAAGGTTTCTTCGTGTCTCCCTTGGGTGCTGGAACTTTCTCTATGACGCGTTCTAGAATGGCAGCCACACCCTCGCCAGTTTTACCGGAAGCCAGGATGATCTCCTCGCGTTTCACACCGAGGAGGTCGATAATCTCCTGCGCTACCTTTTCAGGTTCGGCATGGGGTAGGTCAATTTTATTCAGTACAGGTATAATCTCGAGGTTGTGCTCGAGGGCTAGATAAATATTGGAGAGTGTTTGCGCTTCGATTCCCTGTGAGGCATCGACAACAAGGATGGCACCCTCTACGGCTGCGAGTGAACGGGAAACTTCATAGGTAAAATCCACGTGCCCGGGAGTATCGATAAGGTTCAGAATGTGCCCCTGGTATTCCATTCTTGCCGGTTGCAGCTTGATGGTGATACCGCGTTCCTGCTCGAGTTCCATGGTATCGAGAAGCTGGGCATGCATATCGCGCTTATCAATAGTGCCTGTGACTTCAAGAAAGCGATCCGAGAGGGTCGATTTACCATGATCAATATGGGCAATAATGCAGAAATTACGTATTTTACTCTGATCCATTAGTGCCTACGTAGTTTATCGAGAACAAATTTTGTTTCTTCGCACTTAAACACCCAACTGAAAAAGAAGTAAGTAGCAACTCCAAAACTGATAGCGCCCATAGTCTGGACAAATAGGCCGACTACACTAAGAGTGTTTACGAGCGGATCAAAGAGGTAAAGCGAGTAGTGGACGACAATACCCATTAGTAGGGAGGCTACTATCAGTCGGGCGGTTGATTCAAATATTTTGTGATCAGGGTCAAGTGCACCGACCTTGTTGTGTAGTGCGATAAAGAGGGCGATAACATTCACGATTCCGGCGATAGAAAAGGCTAGGGCGATACCGGCAACCCCTAGGCCGAGTGGAGATACAAAAGGCAAGGCAACCGAAAGAATCGCATTTATTGCCATTACCGAGAGACTGATATAGAGCGGAGTCTTAGTATCCTGCATGGCATAGAAGGCCTTTAGTAGTAGTGGTATAAGGCCCTGAGCTACCAGGCCAATAGCAAAGAAAAGAAGCGCCTTGGTGGTCCAGTAGGTGTTGTCCCAACTAAAGTTACCGACACCAAAGACCAGACGGACTACCTGAGCACGAAGCACAATCAGGCCGACAGTCGCTGGGATTGTAAAGTAGAGGATGCGGCGCGCGCTCCAAGAGAAATTTTTCATGAATTCTTTCATGTTGTTCTTGGTCTTTGCCTCAGAAAGCACCGGGAAGATCGCAGTTGCTATTGCGATGCCGAAGATAACCGTTGGCGCAGTCTGAATGTCGTTCGCAAAGTTCAGTACCGTGATACCCCCAACAAAGAACGAAGCCACGATAGTATCAACAAAGAGATTGATTTGCCCTACGCCGATAGTGATAGTACGGGGGAGCATCAGCTTGATGATGCGACCGATCTGCCCTTCCTTGAAGTTTAGGGTTGGCTTCCAGCGAAAACCAGTAGATAACACAGACGGTAGCTGGATAAGAGCGTGGAGCAGGGCGCCGATAATTACGCCGATGGCGAGAGCATATACTGGAGTCTGGAATCGAGGGGCCAGAAACATCGCAGCCAAGATAATTGATAGATTGTAGATTAGCGGTGCCATAGAGTAGGCAACAAAGCGCTTGTAGGAATTTAAAATCCCGCCGAAAACTCCAGAAATCGAAAATAGAATTGGTGAGATCATCATCATACGGGTAAGGTTCACTGTTACGTTGTAGATGTCGATATTGGCTTCTGGACGGTTAAAGAATCCAGGTAAAAGGAAAGGTACTAGCTTTGGAGCTAAGATAAATATAATTACCGCAAAGATACCAGCCGAAAGGGTGATGAAGTTTATGAAGGAGCTCGCCAGCTCGTTGGCCTCTGCCTTCTTCTTCTCAGTGATCTTCTCTACAAATACAGGGATAAAAGCGCTAGATAGCGCCCCGAGTATCAGAAGGTTGAAGATCATGTCGGGTAAGCGGAAGGAAGCATAGAAAGCGTCAGTCATATGTGAGGCGCCGAAAGTTCCCGCAATTACGCGCTCGCGCCAGAGGCCGAGGATGTTGGAGAGAAGACCAGTGCCACCAAGAATAAGGGCTGCGTTTCCGATAGTCAGCTTCTTGTTGCTGATGTCATACCAAAATTTCTTGACTCGATTCATTAGGCTTTGGTCTTATCCATGATTTTTTTGAAGTCGTCTGCATCCAATGTTTCTTTCTCGATCAGCTCGGCAGCGACGGTTTCTAGTTTCTTCTTGTTCTTCGTTATGGTCTCGGTAGCCTTCTTGTAGCCATCCTCGACAAACTTGTCTACCTCGCTGTCGATAAGAGCGGCCACTTTCTCCGAGTAGTCTTTGTCGTGTTCGCCAAGTTCGCGTCCCAAAAAGACCATTTCATTCTTGCGTCCATAAACACGATTTCCCAGGATGTCGCTCATGCCGTAACGAGTCACCATCTCACGAGCCAGTTTGGTTGCGCGTTCCATGTCGTTACTAGCGCCAGTCGTTACGTCGGAGAAAAAGATTTTCTCTGCAGCGCGACCGCCGAGCATCATAGCAATATCGTCCTCTAGCTCGGACTTGCTAGATAGTTTCTTGTCTTCCTCGGGTAGTGACCAAGTAACTCCCAGAGCCATACCTCGGGAAACTATGGAGATTTTGTGGATTGGGTCAGTGCCAGCAAGTAGGTGTCCCACGACAGCGTGTCCAGCCTCATGGTAAGCGGTGATCTTCTTTTCCTTCTCGTTCATCCCAGCACCCTTGCGTTCTGGCCCCAGGTAGACCTTCTCCACGGCGTGCTCTACATCGATAGCAAAGATCTCTTTTTTGTTTTCGCGAGCCGCAAGGATAGCAGCTTCGTTTAGAATGTTTTGCAGGTCGGCACCAGAGAAACCAGGAGTTTGGCGCGCAATAACCTTCAGGTCCACGTTCTTTGCGAGAGGCTTATTCTTGGCATGCACGAGTAGAATAGCTTCGCGGTCTTGGATATCAGGCATGTCCAGGATTACTTTACGGTCAAAACGACCCGGGCGCTGCAGGGCAGGGTCTAGAACATCGGGACGGTTGGTAGCGGCCATAACGATTACGTTGGTATCTTGTTCGAAGCCGTCCATTTCGGTAAGGATCTGGTTTAGGGTTTGTTCACGCTCGTCGTGTGAGCCTCCCATACCAGTACCACGTTGGCGACCGACGGCGTCTATCTCGTCAATGAAGATGATACATGGCGCGTTCTTTTTGGCCTTTGCGAAAAGATCGCGGACACGAGAAGCACCAACACCGACAAACATTTCTACGAACTCAGAACCAGAGATAGAGAAGAACGGTACTCCTGCCTCACCCGCAACGGCGCGTGCCATCAGGGTTTTACCGGTACCAGGCTGACCGAAGAGCAGTACTCCCTTTGGTATCTTCGCACCAAGAGCGAGAAATTTCTTTGGATGCTTCAGGAAATCAACAATTTCTAGCAGTTCTTGTTTGGCTTCTGCGGCACCGGCCACGTCTGCAAAGGTTATCTTGTCCTTCTTGTTGTCTGCGAGTCTAGCTCCAGATTTACCGAAGGACATCGCCTGATTGTTGCCTCCCTGGGCCTGCTTCAACATAAAATAGAAGAATCCAATAATCAGGATAAACGGCACGACGCTAGTAAGTAGGGTAATCCAAATAGAGTTGTCGCTACTTGCCTTGATATCTAGGTTTACTTTGCTTGGGTCAGCCCCTAGATCTTTAAGGGTTGTGGTAATTTGCTCGTTAGTACCTATCTGCGACGACTGCTTCGTTTGATCTTTGAGGGTAATAAAAACATTTGTACCCTCTACAGCGATGCTGCTAACCTTACCATCTTTGACTTCGCCCGCTAGGTCACTAATACTCACTGCTTTTGGCGTGGTGCCTTGCCCAAGATAGGTGTAGACACCGGCGAGGACGAGTAATGCAACCACAACGGCGATAACGGTTGTGTATTTATTCTTCTTAACGGTTTTCATGACTTGCCTCGCTTATGGTTATGCTATATTTTGCTTGTTTCGTGTCTAGGTTCCTAGAGGCTGCGAGCCCGGGAACCCACAGGACCTCGTTTTCGGGCCCGGTCAGTAATGGTATCCGTGAGCGTATTTGCCTATCTATTTTAGCATCTACGAACAGGTCTTGCAGCTTTTTGTGACCAGTGAGACCCCTTTTTGCGATTCTGTCTCCAGGCAGAACCGTGCGGATCAGATACCCAGAGAGGTCGGGAAGAAGCACGGTTTCTGTATTCTCGGTATCTTTCGGTGTCGCTCGTCTAACTACCACGTGGTAATTTCCGAATTTGAAGTGCCCTTCACGAAGCTCCAGAGGGGCCTGAATCTGTGCTTTATTATCTCTCATTTTGAGCACAAAATCAAGGTGATTGTAGCGTCGCCGAGCCGTAATGTCTCCTGGTAAATCTATCGTTTTGGTACCCTCTATATTTTGTGCGAGCTCGCGAATTGCTTCCAGGTGGGCAAGCGAGAGCTCCTTTCGGTCACCTTTGACGTTCTCGTACATCTGGGCGAGCGCTTCGTAGAGGATTGGCTGCGGGACTTGCCTAGAAACGGCTGCATTGTTTTGTAGCTGCTCCACTAGCCAGCTGGCTCGCTCTTTTAGGTATGCGAAAGTTTCTTCTTGAATCTTAGCAGAGCGAACGATGTTGGCGAGATATTCTGTGTTTAGTCGCTCTAGAAGCGGGAGTAGCTGATGGCGGATGTAATTTCGACTATAGTTTGTGTCTGTATTGGTGACGTCTTCGTGCCATTCGAGCCGGTTTGTTTTCGCAAAACTTGTAATGTCAGATTTAGAAATTGATAAAAGCGGTCGAATCAACTTGGCGTCCTTCTCTTTCATTCCTGAAAGCCCAGAGGGACCGCTCCCACGCACCAGATTCATAAGTACCGTTTCTACTTGATCATCTGCGTTGTGGGCAAGGGCCAGGTAGTCTGCACGGTATTTCTTGACGGTATCTAGCAGAAATTTCCGCCTCTCATCTCGAAAATACTCTTCGAGATTCTTTGATTTGCTCTCAGATATATTCTTAGGAATATTAGAATGGTTGTCGAGCGGTTCTAGCTTCGTAGATGCGTAAGTAAGACCATACTGTTTGGCCAGGGAACGGACAAACTGCTCATCATTATCTGAGTCTTCACGAAAACTGTGGTTTACGTGAGCTACAATTATCTTGTTCTTGGGTGCAAGCTTTGTTAAGAGGTAAAGCAGCACTATGGAGTCTACTCCTCCAGAGACACCTAGGACAATCTTTGCATCTCTGCGGATGCCTAGGTTGCCCAGCTTGGACCCCAAGACTTTGGCAAGGTCAATATTGCTGCCCTTTGGCGTAAGCTCACGCAGCTGCACAAACCGGGGGTCTGCACTGGCATTATGCGTTTCCTCGGCACAGTTGCGGCAGAGGACTTGCGCGTTTTTGGCCTTTTTTTGCAGCTTTATCAGGCTAGAGTTTGCGAGGATAGTTGTGTCCATATGCAGACTCTGCCCCCGGGTATCGTAAAAGGAGAGACAGTCGATGCTTTTAGAGTAACCGCAGTGCTTACAACTGTTGCCAAATTGATTGAGTAGGATTACCTTTCTCTCGGTGGCGCGTTTTTTTAGTGCCGGGTAGCTAAGATGATGGTTATTTTTGCACTCAACCGAACAGAATGACCGTTGTTTACCCGAGAGTACCTTGTGGCACACAATACAGTTAGATACAGTATTCATAACTATATTATAGCACATACCTTGAAATCTGAGCCTGTATTTGCTACAATCTACCGGTCTAGGGCCTGTAGCTCAGTGGTTAGAGCAGGGGACTCATAATCCCTTGGTCGTTGGTTCAAATCCAACCAGGCCCACCAAATTGGAATTAGAGGTATTTAGTGCCTCTTTTTTTATGCCTTTTAAGTTCAAAATAGGACTAATTTCTGGGGTGCAAACTTTTTCATAGTTTGATATGTATATTTCGCCCGGAAAAATGAGCTGTTTGCACATTTCTCGATCGTTAAAGTCGGCCTCCCACCAGTCGGTTGTTTTCCTTTTAATAAAATTGAGGGAGAACTCAGTGAACTCAACAAGGTCTTTCTCTACTTCTTTGGCTACGCATACCTCTGCGAGGAGATCTTGTATCTCTTTCTTGACACGCTCAATGGCCTGTCTGATGTCGTCTCTTAAAGAAGGGTCCTCGCTGGATAGGGCGTCAATTAGGTTGTTCTTCTTTTCATTTAATTCGCCAAGTCTCTTTTCTAGATTGGTAATATGGCTCAAGCCAGATTGTTGTTCCTTATTCCAAACTTTTTCGAGGGCGCTCATAATTTTGTTTTTAAAACGGTCTGGGAAAACTACCTGGTTAATCAAAGAGTCCACACCTTTGTGTATGACGTCTCTCTTGAGTTGCTTTCCACATTTTCTACACCTATATCTCGGGTAGAAGTTACCCTTACCGTTTCCCTGCATTAGGCCTACAAACTTGGCGTTCTCTTCGCAGTCACAGTGAAGGAGGTTAGACATTGGGAACTCAGGGTTGTGCTGCTCTCTGGACTGGGTCTTTTTTTGATTGAATTGTGAAGTGACTCTTCTGTGCAACTCCGGGGTTATCATCTTCGTCTGGTGACCAATAATACCCGAAAACCTTTCTCCCCACTTAGGGACAGTCACAAAGCCGGCATAAAAGTCGTCTAAGAGTATTTTCTTAAACTCGTCAACGCGAAGCCCGTTTCCTGTTTTCGTTTTATAACCTTTTGTATTTAAAATATTTAACGCCTCTGCCTTACTCTTGAGCCCAAGACCAACGCTCTCTATAGCCTCTTTTAGCAGACTAAAGTTTGGCTCGGCTGCGATATGCACCCCTGGAGTGCTAGAAGGTCTGTACCCAGGTTTTGGAGGAAAAATGTAATAGCCTTGTAATACGCGGTCTTTCATCCTAATGGTTGTTGTTTCTGAACGCTCTCTATTGTCGTTTTCAGCCTCATAGGCGGCCAGAAACGTCTTTAGCTGGGATATCTGGTCATTATTGTTTAAATCTCTGCAGCTAGGGTCTGCAAAGGAGGTAGTTACTCCGAGGTTTTCAAGCTGTACGATGTACCAGTAAAAGACTTTTACCTCCCTCACTAGGCGATTAACCTTATCAACTATAAAGTGCTTGATATGTTTGTTTGCTCTACAGTATTCGTAGATTTCCTGTAGGTCTTTGCGTCTAACGTTTGCTCCCTTTTTTGCCGATACATCCAACTCCCAAGATTTTTCAATCTCAGTATTTAAGATATTTTCAGCAAAATCGTAGACATGCTTTTTTTGGCTGGTAAGACTATCACCGTTAACCCTCTGTTTGATGGATGAAACTCTGCATAATGCAACTGCGTTAGTTTTCATAGAATACTCCTAACAAAGATGGCAGCCTCTGGACACTCCTTAACGACAAGGAATAAGAGACTGCCATCACTGCCTTCTTGCTTCGTCGTTATTTGTGTCCAATACCATTATATTATTACCTCCAGGGCTTTGCAAAGCTTCACGTTGTTTCTTCTTGCGGAACATAGAATAGAGCAGACTGGCCCAGGCCTCCGCCTGCTCATTCTCAAGTGTCTCATAATCAGTTTTGTTTAGCCCTTGACCCACACAACGCCTCTCGAAATTAAAAAATGCCCACGCGATCACGCAGGACACCTCATTTCGAAAATCAAATTGTAGCTATATTATATCAAACCATCCCCACTAAAGTCAAAAGACTAGTCCCTTACCTTGCTAATTATTGGGCGTCCAAAGTAATTACTGAGGGCCCAGCTAAGGTGGTGTCTTCCCCAATCGCTTAGCGTAACTGCTTTATTGTCTGCAAAACTATTTAGTAACGCAGGAGAAACATAGTAGATGAGCTGAAGATTACAGTAAGACTCTGGGATAAGATCAGGGCTTTCAGGGAGGTAAAATAGGAAGTTGATTTTTCGCCCACGGATATTATCCAGTATGTTTGCTTTCAATTCACCGCTCTCTACCCCAGATGCCATTGAAGCTATTGGAGCTACGATGACTTGGTCTCGGCGTTGGATATCGCAGGTTTGAGAAAGTATCATAACGTCAACTAGCTTCGATTTAATTTCAATTGTACCCTCGCCAGCTTCTTTTATGGCAGCTACTTTTTCTTCAAGCTCAGACAAAACAAAAAAGGGGAAGTTCTTTATAACATCCCCTTGATAAAATATGGTTTTATCAATTTCTCTGCTAGGAATGTACATTTACTAAATATTCTTTGTTTGAAAAAATTGTTTGTTAATCTTCACATCAAAATCATTGTCCATCTCTTCGGTGGCCGATTGATTATTGACGATATTAGTTTTGCTTATAATATAAGGCTCAATAACATTATAATGTGTTTCGACTTTACCATTTGCAGTCGAACTTCTGAAAGTAAGGACTTTATTATTAGACGCGCACACAGTGTTACAAGTACTAAACATAGTTACTCCTATTCTTTTTCCTCTAACCATTTTCTCTCGATGACTTCTAAGTTAATATTTAGTCTTCCTGAAGGGTCGGATATTTTGGTAAGTCTAAGTTTGTTTGTAAACGAGAACTTCTTTGCTGAACTTTGGACCACAGCTGCTACGACCGAGTAGTCAACAGTCTCTTTGTCTGCAAGTAAAGCCGGTGGGTTAAACTCTTTATCAACATCCATCAGGTCTCTGTAGTAGTCCATTATCTTTGTTGATATTTCACGTGTCTTTCCAGTAGATTTCTCAATAATATTACCGAAGCCTATAATCTCTTTTGCCTCTTTCCTGTTAATCAGGTAACTGTGGGAGTAAAGCTTCTGGGTCAGGTGCTCTGTAATCTCATTGACTTGTTTCTCGGTGAGTTTGCTTCCGTGCAGGGACAGTAGCTGTCTAGCAAGCTTTCTTATGAGGGCGTATGTTCTGTTAACCGAGCCTAAGAGTGTCGGTTTAATCTGCTTAGTTAGTTCCTTCATAACGTCTGAAAGAGCTGCCTGTTCGGCTATGCCAACCTTTTCTTTTGCGAAGTCGATGAAACCTATAATGTCTTCTATCTCAAGCTTTTCTAGAACATTAGGGTTGCCATTGGGAATAAAAGTAGCAGGGTCAACTGGGCTTAAGTGTGAGAATGGCTGCATAACGATCTTATCGGCGCCTAAAGCGATTAGCGTTCCGGCACTTAGTGCCTTTTCTAGAATGATAACTTCATATCGTTTACAGTATTCTCTTATTAGGTTTACTAGTGGCCAAGGCATTTCAAGAGCTCCACCCCTAGTGTCTAAAACAAGTGATATCTTATCAGTCGAACCCATATCTTCAAGAGTTTTGCGGAAGAAAACCAACTGCTCAGGGTGGACCTGAGTTCCAAACTGTTCGTTTGGCTGTTTATCGCCCGTAATAAAGACGATAACTTTTGATTTTCTTTCAACTTCGAGTTCTTTTATTAGGTCAGTTATTTTTTCTTTGGCCACATTAACTTCCTTCATATTCGTCATTATAACAGAGAAAACAATTTCTTTCCACTATGACTAGTGGTCATTCACCTCTACTGTACCGCCGAAACTAGTCCACCGAACCATGCAATTAACCAAATAACTACTGCGAATGAGGTTAAAACTGGGTGTTTGATTTTCTTCAATTTTATCCCAATCGGTACCCACACAGCAAAGGCCACCCAGGGCAGCCAAAACCAGACGAGGTAAAGACTATCCAGGTCGGTCATATAAACTCTCTGTGCGAAGGCTTTCATAACGAATACAGCTATCGAAAGGTGAATACTTAGGGCAAAAAAACTAAGAATTATATTCCAAATATGCCCTAGGGGCGTTTTCGGCACGAAGTCTTTAGATAGTTCTTCTAACATTTTTGTCATAGCTATATTTTAATCCCTTTGACAAGCCATAAGCAAATTAAAGTAACCTCGTCAGTAGCGCCCAAATACCCAGCAAGGTAATAACAGGAACCGCCAGAAAAGCGATAACTATAAGACCCATTAAGCAGCGATGCAAGAGTCTTTGAAGAGCGCTCCCATTTGGTCCGTAACCTGGCTTGTAGTCAATATTGTACGGTTTAGTTGTTGGTTCGTTACTGAACAAATCAAGCCCAAACTCGTAGAGATCATCTAGCGCTTGTTTATTTGGCTTTTTCATCCTGGTCCTTGTCTGTTATGGCTCCAATAAGGCCGGCACCAAAGAAGAACAATAGAAATATCCCCATTGCTATTAGGGCACCAGGTTTAAGTATGTTGATAAGGGTAACTCCTATAGGAATACCTATAAACAACTCAAACTTTCTTGAGCGATCCATTTGTTTAAACATTTTCTATCCTTTTTCTCTTATCTTCTGCTAGTCCAAGCCCCACAAGTAAGCCAGGGCCAAAAGCAAAGACAAGGCCGTATAGTTTTGCTTCTGAAGAAAGTCGGTCTCCAAGGGTTTCTACAACGTCATCTTCTAATATGCAGCAACTACTACAGCTACCGCCCCGAACGTCGTCGCGAGAGTCTTCGCACGCGTCGATACAGGCTTCATTCCACTGGACACACTCTTTGTGTACAGCAAACATTCCGCTTTTTGTTTTCTCAAAGTAGTTCACCTTAACGAACGTGAAGAGTAGTCCCGCCATAGCGCCTAACAGTATCCCCACAAAAACGTAACTGTAGTACTTTGTTTTACTCATAGGCAAAATATACAACTTATTATGTGAAAAGTCTATGTCTACGCCATAAGAATTATCTACGAATACACCGATAATCTTGTTATGGAGTTTAGAGATTTAGATATTTTAGAAAAGGCCAAGCAGAAGAAAGACTTCGCTAAGAAGATAGGCTTAAGAATTAAGGAAGTTCGAAAGGCGAATGGCTTTACTCAGGAAAAGTTAGCAGAAGCTGCTGGGTATGACAGCGCCTACATTGGACACATAGAAACGGGAAGGTACTCGCCGAGTGTTTATACTGTGTGGAGAATGTCAAAAGCGATGAAGGTTGATCTGTCAGTGATGCTCGAGGACCTATAGGTTATATAGGTACTTCTTGTTTGGAGGATATCGAAGCCTCTGACAGTCTCTGCACTTATACCCATAACTCGAGTTAGTGTGGTAGAGAAACTTTACTCTCTTGCCACAGTCACTACATAAAAAGTAGTAAATATAGCCTGTTAGGTTGGACTTAATGTACTCAAATCTTGGCCACTGTGCTTCTAGTCCCTTTACGTTTAGGACACAGGTAAGCGCTCCGGGGGTATTGAGTATCTCAAGTAGATGTTCAGCCTCGGTTTCATTTTTAACTCTCCCAATCTTGTTACCAGGCGAATAGCCTTTGTTGTATAGTTCATCAAGGGCAGCAGCGACAGTGTCCATACTACTCACGCATAAAGCAAAGTGTATGTACCTCTCATCATATTTTGTTGGGTGGAACCTATCTGCTAATGACATAGTTTTACTTTTTCTACGCCGACCCTACGTGGAGAATTACTAGTAATCACTAGTGCAACTAACACAAGGGAGCGTAACTCCTTTCAAGCTTATATCTCTCATACTCAATACTAAGAATGGTTCGCCAGCGGCTAGTCTCTTCTAAGATAAGGTGTAAATTATTTGATACCAGGCCCACCAAAATATAAGATAATGCTTTTTGTAGGCATTATTTTTGTTTGTGCTATAGTATCTGTATGAACAAAAAAGACATAATATATTTATCTATACTCGTCGTCGTTGTCCTAGCCGGGGTACTAGTTTATGTTGGAACTACAACTTGGCGTAACAATAAGGTAAGCACTAAGTGCCTATTGGAGGGTGAGGAGCTAGGGGGCTCTTGTGTTGATTGTGACAAGAAAAAGTGCTGCGAAGGATTGGTCCCAACCCGAAAGCAAGATAATGGGCAGGCCTCTATGCCAGGGTCTGGAAACGGTTGGGTTTGCTCCGTAGATGCCGATGAAGTACCAGTGAAGAATGACATAAATACGGACGTTTGTACGCCTCCAGTCGGTGCGCCTCCCAGCTGGGAAGCACCGTATGAGTGTTTATATCGTTAGAATTTAGTTCTAGAATACACCGAACCCCTATAGTAGCTAGGAAGTTTCTGAGTCCTCGGGCGCCTTGTAGATCAGGCCCTCTTCTTGTAGTGCGATAAAGACAACCTTGATGAACGCAGCGCCAGGGATAGCAAGTAGCGCACCCACTAAGCCACCAAGTGATATCCCGAGTAGCAGAGCAATCAATATTGCCAGAGGTGATAGTTTGACGTTATTCTTCTGAACAAAAGGGATCACGATGTTATTCTCGACCTGTTGGTAGGCGAGAAAGTACGCGCCCATGATGAGGGCACCGATAGGATTCCCCGTAAGCACCAGCACCAATATTACAATTACAGCCCCGATGGTAGCGCCGATTAGTGGTACCATGTCCATGATGGCTACGATAAACGCTAGAGAGATGAGATACTCTGCGTGTACAAAGAAGAGCGGGATAAAGGCAGATAGACCCGCAATCATAGAGGTTATCAATACACCGCCAAAGTACTTTGTAGTGATTCCGTATAGCTCACCAGTCAATCGACGGTAAACTTTTTGATATTTTCCCGGTAGCAAATGGCTCCCGTATCCGAGGATCTTCTGGGTATCTATCAGCATAAAGAAAGACATAGTAATGATTGTGATTAAGGTCAGAATCAGTGAACCTATGTTGCCCACAACGGTTACAGTGATATCTATCGAAGTAGTTAGAATCTTTTGCGCATTTGCGACCAGCATATTCTGAATATCGGTAATGTTTAGGTTTGATTTTAGAAACTCAATGTCAGACGCCTGATTCTTTGCTAGATGATTGGAAATGGCAGTCACTAGCTTTGACAGCTCCGAACCGAGAGGGATGAAGAGAATATAGCCAAAAACCCCAAGAACAGCAGCAAGCATGAGTAATGTAATAAGGATGGCAAGACCTCGGGATTTTCTAGGCATACCTTTTTGGATACTGCCGACGATGGGATCTAGCACGATTGTAACGAGCACTGCTGCGCCAATCATCCCGAGCACGTTGGCTGCCTTGAAGATGGCTGCCATAATCAGTACGTAGATTGTGATAATCCCCAGATATTTGATAAAGCTTTTTGCATTCATAACTTATTTATACCATGAGTAGGAAGGCGGGTAAAGCAAGCTGAGTGACGCCCAAAGCAAATAATACGGTATAATAGGGTTATGAAATGGCCAATGCCTCCAGTAATAAAAATATACGAAGCCCTTGGTGCTATCGGCGATGGACGTCTAGAGATAGAAGGGGACGCTGCGAAGCTCTATTCTTCTTCGCGCGGCAAATTCTACACCATTAGTTACAATCCAGAGACTATGCAGATATATGCCAATGATAATGCCTCATTCTTTGCAGGGTACTTGGGTTACCCAGCAATATCATTTCTCTTTGCAAAGGGCATCGTGCCGCATCACGAAGAGACGGCCGAGGCGCTAGCAAACATCGCTTGGAAAGACATAAATCAGAAGAATAAGAACAATTTCGACAAAACCCTAGAGGAAGTAAACAATATACTTGAAGCTCGTGGTTTGCACTCGCAAACGGTAGCGCTAGAGGTCGCTGAAATAATGCGGCAGCTAGATGCCTTGGATCTACAGAAACCGGACAAGAAAACTAAACCACCGAAAGGTTACTAGTATGACGAACCTAGTAAAGAAATCCCGAGAGCTCATGCGTCAAATGACAGTAGAAAATGGGGCACCTGTTTGGGAGCTCACAGAGACGGCTACCGCGAAAGGAGAGGAGCTGTCGGAAAAATATGGGGTGGATACCGAAACAGTGCTGGCCGCACTTTATTTAGCACATATTTGTTTCGATAAGCAGGTTGGAGGCGAAATCCAAAAGAACCACCCTGATCTCAGCGCCATCATGGCCGAAAAGTATTTGGATAGTTGGGGCTGTCCAGAAGAGCAACAAATGACTATTTTGGAAGCGATTCGAGACCACCACAAATCAGGGAAACCAAATAGCTTGGTAGCAGAAGTTATGAAGAATGCCGAATGCTACAAATTTATCACATGGGATAAATTAAGCGTGTATTACGACGACTTGCTCTCGCGAGGTTATAGCAAGGAGGAGGCTAAGAAATATGTTCTCCACAAATTTGATCAGAAAAAAGCTATATTGACCTTTCCTGAGTGCATCAGGGACGCAGAAGTCGGTTACATCGGGATTCAGGAAGCCCTGCAGAAACTTTAGATTGATACCTCTACGTAGAAATGCTAAAATAGTCTACGAAAAGCGTTCGGCAGGAGTCGTGTTGGGTTAGTCGAGCAATAATTACTTTATTTTATAACAGGGCAGACGCATATTTTTGCGTGTGCCAACGAGGAGAAAAGTTTTGACTAGGCTAAGAAAAATGATGACTGCGGTACACGACAAATATTTTGAGAAGCATAGACAAAACAAGAACTCGGTAAAGAAAATAGACAGGGCGATGGCTACTATCGGCACCTTTGGTCCAGTAATGACGAGCGTCCAAATATTTCATATCTTCACGACCAAGGCGGTAGCTGGGATTTCGCCGATTACTTGGGCGGGGTACTCCATGGTCTCCATCTGTTGGGCCGTTTATGGCTTCTTCTATAAGGACAAGCCGCTGGCAATCGTAAACTCTATCAGTGCAGTCACTAGCGGCGCAGTCTTTGTGGGCTATGTGATGTTTCACTAAGAATTGTCAGTTTTATGGTAAAATCAGAGTATGTTAGAAGGATATAGCCCACAACCAGAAATGCCAGAACAATCTCGAAACGAATGGGCGGGGTACCAGGCAAACCAAGCGTCGCCAGAGCAGGGTGCCACGGATTATCATGTAGTAAGCGGGGTAGGCGAGATGCCTAATCCACTGGAAGTACAACATCTTATGGAGATGGACCCGGAGAATACGCTGCTTGTCGCCGGAAATGAGTTGTTATATTTCGGAGGCACCATTGAAACCACTGAACAAACTGCAATAAAGGTGGCGATGCCTGTATATGGCGGGGACCCTGGTCTTCGCGTAGTTCGTCCTACTACAGTTTATAGAATATCCGAAGACGGCAGAACCCTGGGCTTCGCTATTGATGCGGAAAAGGCAAAACAGTACATAGCCGTGCAGCAAAACAGGGCAGTTGCCTAAAGGAGGGAGTTGATATGGGAATAAAGGTAGAATTTAATCCAGACCTAGCCCTTCGGAACCACTCCGATTACGAGAAGGGAGATAGGAAACTCGAGGAGTGCCTGCCCGAGATACTCGAGGCTGGGAAGACCTACGATTTCCTGAAGAAGGATCAGCGAAACTACTGGCTACAAGGTGAAATTGCTCTTTTGGAAACGAAGGGTAATGAGGTGCTCTCGCGTCCTCTCGCCAGCATAGTGATTCTCGAGGCGACCCACTTTCAGCTAAACGGTAGTACCTGGACACGCGGTTTGTATGAAGTAAAAGAAGTTTTTGATGATGATAAAGTCCACTTTGAGTGGCTGACGAAAGTGGGTAAGTAATGTGTCTCGCAACACCAATGAAAATGACTCGGGTCGAAGGGGATTACGGATACGTCGTACACGGCGGCAAAGAGTATAAAGTAGAGCTTTCTCTGATAGATGATCCTCAGGTCGGGGACTGGATTCTCGCCCACGGCGAGCTTGCTGTGAGCCGAATCCCTAGTAAAGATGCAGAAGAAATACTACAATTGATTTCCCAGGCCCACAGTAGTCACTAGGAGGTGAGCACATGAACCTGGAAATGAACCCTAACGACAAGGGTCTCGCTAGAGAACTTCTGGCTAGCTGCGGCGGCGCGTACGGTCCCATGATGAAGGCCGTAGAGCTGCTAGACCGTGACAAGTCGGACGATTTCTTCGAAGCCTTCGGTGTGCTGGCTACAAGTCTCGATGGTCTCATGGATCTCGCGGCGACGGCACGGCAAACCTCGGGGAAGATAGACCAGCGTTCATTGCTGCTTCATTTCTCGGGGACGGGGCATACTGGCAAATTCGACACCATCGAAACAACGATTGGTGCCGAGCTTCCAAGACAGGTGCAGGCGTTCGCACACACGCTGGTACCGCTCTCGATGGTCGGCGGTAAGTACTACTACGATAACGGCGACGCAAACGTGGAGCTTCGCGGACTGGTTCCTTACGGGAAGCAAGTCGGGACGCCGTACGCCCACCTGGCAGCCCTGATTTGGGTAGAAGACGGCGGAATGAGTGCTCAGATTCTCGGCAATCAGCTCTCTGCTGGGTTGCCCAACAAGATGGCGGGAATCGACGTTATCGACTACTTCCAGGCCCCACGGCTGAGGCACGGGACCGAGAAGGCAAAAGAGGCACTGGGACTATAGGCCGGCGCTCCGCATGGAGCGCCGGCCTTGGCCGTTTAGTGTACCGAACAGGTGATGCAGGGGTCGTACGCTCGGATGAGCATTTCGATTTGTCTATACAGCTCTTTCTCTGGTAGTTTGCCGTACTTTTTCATCATCTCATCGGCATCTTCCTCTAGGTTTACAAGACTCTGGACTGTAGGAGTGACGATGTCGTAGTCGGTGATGATGCCATTTTTATCTGTTTTTACCGAGTGATAGAGGGTACCGCGAGGAGCCTCTATAGCGCCAACGCCACAGCCTTCCCGAACCGTGAAAGGCACTCTAGCAAGCTCCTTGGAGTTTGCGATGGCGGATTCGAGCTGTGCAATAGACTCCTCGATGAGATGGACGATCTCTATCGCCTGGGCCACATTATTATGAAAACTATTGTAGGAGGGGAGTTTCTGCCCCCATATGCTGCGAAGTGCATATAGCGCCTTGGGATGGAGGCTTTCCTGGTCTAGGGAAAGTCGAGCGAGCGCGCCAACCATAAATCCGTGACCATCACGCGTGCCGTACTTAGAGTTGGAACCAGATCTCACCTCTTCAGTGAAGGCATAGCCATAGTTTTCGATCGTGCCCCTAAACTTCGAGTTCGAGACTATGCTGTTACCGTCTAGGTATGTGAGCTTCCCGTCCTGCTGAGTGGCCAGATATTCGGTCTTTCTCTTGAGGTTAGGATATTCGAAACTCGCAAAAAGCTCCACGGTTGCGAGCGCCATAGGGATCGCAGCACGCAGTTCGCCGATCATTTCTTTTAGCACGTCGTTACCAGGTACGCTCAAGAATCCGCCAACAGCAGGCGCTACCGGATGGATGGCCCTCCCGCCAATTACTTCCACTAATTTGTCGCCGAGCTTCTTCATGGCTACAGCTGTTTTGTAGAGTTCTGGTCTAGTGTGGTGTAGCTCGATGGCATTTACTACGTCTAGGTAGTCGGGCGCAGCCAAGAAAAAGAGGTGCAGAGCATGGGATTGGATAATCTGCCCAGCTTGAAGCGCGCGGCGTAGGCTCATAATTCTTTCATTCACGGTGACACCGAAGGCATCCTCGATCGCCTGGATGGCAACGAGCACGTGCGCTGTAGGGCAGACCCCGCAGATACGAGCGGTGATAAATGGCGCATCGTCGTAGGGACGGCCCAAAACAAGCTGCTCGAAGAGGCGTTCACCTTCGTCGATATTCAGAGTTGCCTTGCCAGACTTGTAGTTTAGTTTCAAGTCCCCGTGGCCCTCGATTTTGCAGATGTAGTGGTTTAGTACAGATTCTTGCATTATTTTTCCTTTGGATACATTTCTTTAAATTCATCTTGGTGGGTCATGAAAGCACCAAAAACCTGTTCGGTTCTATCCTTACCGTGCTTAATGTCGAGCATCTTCTTGAGAGCTTTCTGGTTCCCGCCTCGCAGGGCGCCGAAACAACCCCAGCAACGTAGGCCTCTACTAGGGCAGGCAGCCTCGCAACCACCCTTGGTCACAGGACCTAAACAAGGCTGGCCCTCGAGCAGTAAACAGACGTTTTCTCGTGCTTTACACTCTAGACACACAGGGAAGCGTTTCTCGGCGGGATGTTTGCGTACTAGGAGAGCTCCCAAAAAAGCCTCGAGTTCATTACCGTTTATGGGGCAACCAGGCAAACGGTAGTCGACATTGATATAGTAAGAGAGTGGTTTCGGTGCCTTGCTCGTCGTCTTGTATTTCTCACCGTAAACCAGCGGCACACCCTTTTTCCAGCCTTTGCTTCCCACGAGACTCTGGACCCCTCCAAGATCGGCACAGCTTCCAAGAGAAACGATAAACCTAGAAACTGAGCGTGCCTGCTTCAGAATCGCGATATCTTCCTCTGTGATGGGTGTACCCTCGACAAAGGTGACGTCAAAAGGACCAGGATTACTGTTGTCGCTCGCGAGTCTCCAGTTTGCAAAATCGGCTTGGTCGGCAAGTGTAGCTAGCTTTTCTCGCAGGTTGATAAACTCCAGCTCACAGCCCTCGCAGTCTGTCATGTCGAAAATGGCAATCTGCATTTTCTTTGTAATTTTTGTTTCTGAGGATTTCATTTTATACAAAAGCTTCCCAGTTATTTTCTATCTCGCTGTATTTAAAGGTCGGGCCGTCCAGGCATACGTACTTGCCGCCGCAGGTACAGTGCTGGCATTTGCCAATACCACAGTGAAGTTTTCGCTCAAACATCAAAGAAATTTGTTCCTTGGCGACGTCTTTTTTCTGAATTGATTTGACTATGGGCAGGTACATGGCGGGGGGACCGCAAACGATGACACTAGCCTTTTTGCCAATAGTGATTTTGTCTAAGGATTTGACTATATTGCCTGTTTCTCCGTCCCAATCTTCATCCCCAATATCGACTACGACGTGTACATCGGCAAATTTTTTCCACTTGGCAAGCTCGTCCTTAAAGATCAGGTCTTGCGGTGTCTTTGCACCGTGTATGATAGTCAGTTTGGATACAGTTTGCGGGTTCTCGGATAAGAAGTGGATAAAGGAACGAAGCGGCGCTAGTCCGATGCCCCCACCAATCAAGATGAGCTCACGACCGTAAACAGCTTGTAAATCGATGGCGTTACCCAGAGGTCCCCGGACGTAGGCGGTGTCACCAACGTCGAGTCTGTTTAGGGCCATAGTATTGTTACCGTTCGTCCTCACTGCTATCTCGAACTCAGGCAGCTGGCTCGGAGAAGTGGTGACCGTCAGGGGCGACTCACCGAATCCAGGTACCGCGACCATGATGAAGCTCCCCGGGGCAAACGTAAAATCTTTGGCGTCCTGTTTTTCTACGAAGCCAAAACGAATGGCACGAACTCTGGGGTTTAGCCCACGAACCGAGATGACTTTGATCTTTTTGTAATTATTTTCGTTTGTCATTTTTTATCAGACTTTCCAATACTTTTCGGTAGTTTATTCTGGCTGGGCAGTAGGTGATGCAGCGACCACAATCCACACAGCCGACAAAACCTTGCTCCCTGGGCATGCGTACAAATTTGTGATAATACCAATTGTAGATGCGATCCCTGTGTTTCGGACGAAAATCCTTGAAGGAAATAGCCGCAAAGTCGGGCAACATGCAGGAGTCCCAGGTGCGTTCCCGGCCGCCCTTTACGTCATTCTCCACATTCCCGCGCAGGTCGATGCGATCACCTTCGTTGTAGCAGTAGCAAAGTGGGCAGGTATAGCTGCAAATGCCGCAATTGAAACAGATTTCACTGAGCTTGTCCCAAATCTTGCTCTCCCTAGAGTCCTCTATAATCTCTGCGAGGCGAGGGTGGTGTATGACTTCATCGGGCATATGTCGAACTGATATCTCGCCAATTTCCCCTGCATGACCAAAATCTTTATTGCCACTTATTAGCGATTCTCCAAAGTCGGTGAAAGGGAAGGCGGCAAACTTTTTGTCGCCCACAATCTGTAGGTAGAGGTCGCAATCTACGTTGTTAGAAGGCGGTAACGAATCAACAATTACTAGTTTCATGTGTTTGCGACGGTCGGTATAGAAGGTGTCTTCTACTGGATAGCGATAGATTTGGTCCAAATAAAAAAGCCCCTCCCCATCTCGTTTGTTGACCCCAAAGACGACGAAGTCTTTGTTTGTGGGCGGGAGTATCTCGCCTTTTTCGAATCGGAAGACGTCCTCCCTAGCCGGGAAGAGGTATTTCTTGGGTGGGATGATAGTGGGACCATAGTGAAGAGCATAATCTTTGACTGTGCGGAGTCTGGCAAAACGAAATCTAGACTTTGCACCGTCTTCGTCCTCCATGGGACCATAAGTAGGCCAGCTCTCGATGATACCAAGGAGAAAGTGGCCAAAGTCCTTTTTGTTGATGGATAGACTCATCTAGAAATAACCTTGTCGATTCGTTTTAGCAGCTCTTTCATGTTTGTTTCAGACTTGATGATATAGTCTTTTGCCCCGTGGTCCATGGCCTTCTGTCTTATATTGGAATCAGCTACTTCGGTGAGAATGATTACATTCACGCTGCAGGTTTTGCGATCTTTGCATATCATGTCTAAGATGTGTAGACCACTAATCTTAGGCATCAGTATGTCTAGCAGTACAAGCTCTGGCAATTCCTTTGCAATTTCTGCAAGCGCCTTCTCTTCGTCGCAAACAGAGATTGCACTGTATCCAGCAGAATTTAGGGTATCCTCGTATATTCGGCAGACATCCCTGTTGTTATCAACAATGACAATCTTTGGCTCACTCATAGGTTGATAGCTTTCCTGGTGCTGCGAATTACGTTTCCGACCGTATTTTGTCCATCAACGAGGTAGTCAAATGCCTGGTGAATTTTGTTTTTCTCGAGCTCTCGGGTATCTTCATCGCGCAAGTTGGTCACAATGATTACAGGCAGCTTATCTGGTACTACCTTCTCGAGCTCTTCTATCAGATTGAAGTTGTGAAAATCAGTAACAACTTCATCTACGAGGATAAGATCAGGTTGAATCTCTCGTACTTTCTCGAGTCCCTCCTGAATAGTAGCCGCTGTGAGTACATTGAGCTTCTGAAATTCAAGAGCAATATCATAAAGGTATCTCTGGTTCTCATCACTCTCGATGACCACAACCTTTGGTTTTTGGGCCTCCATGCACCCTCCTTCGCTTACCTAAACATTTTAGCACAAATTGGGGTTACCTGATAAATAATGTGATACTATTGACCCAGAAGAGATACTAAAAGAAAGGTTCGTTATGGGAGAAAGCCTAGAAGCAAAACCTGAAAAGATAGCTGGCGTTGAGCCTGGATCTTTAACTTTTGACGAGAATACCAAGGTACGTTCTATCGAGGCAAAGTCAAGACAAATTGCAAAAGCGGCAGAGGAAGCTGTTGGCGACCCAGAACAGGGCGAATCCGCGATTAATGACAGTGGTGTGGCATCGTTGGTTGCTGAGAAGGATCAAGCCGATATTACTAAGCTAGAACTGGATCTAAATGGCGCAGAAGATGAAGAAGCTAAGCTGGCACTTCGAGCCAAGCTAGGTGCAATTAAGTCTGAAGCATTTCCGAAACTTTCCGACACCAGCGAGGGTCAGGAGGAGATAGCTCGTCAGGAAGCATTGCTTCCAGGCGCAAGATCAGCAAACGAAACGGCTACTATAAATAATCGGATAGATAGTGTGAATGCTGAGGGAAGTGCAGCAGGAGCTACTAGAGCGGCGGCGGAGGCACTTTCTACATATGCATCTGGGATGGACAGGGAAGAGCTAGCCACAAAGAAGTATCATAGCCAGGCTGATGAGGTACAGGGTAATTTCCTACGCAGGACCATGAACAGAGCTGCCAATTTCTTTCAGAGAAGGGGCTGGCGCGACTAGAATACGCACTTGCAAAGGGGTCTGGTAGGGCCTCTTTTTTATTCAAAAAACTCTTGACACTCGGCAACGAGGAGTGCTAATATCTACTTAGCACTCGAGATAAAAGAGTGCCAGACAAATCACTGTATTGTGGGCCCAGCACAGATTCCCTTCGGGGAATCGTGCTGGATTACCTGCAAGGGGAGAATGAGTGAACGCAAGAACCGAGGCAATACTAGACGCTATAATTCGCGATTATGTAGAAACAGCTGAGCCTGTTGGCTCGCTGAGTCTTGGTAAAAAGTTTGATTTTCCCTTTTCTCCAGCCACGATTCGTGGCGAGATGGCTGAGCTCGAGAGACTTGGTTATATATCACAGCCTCACACCTCGGCTGGCAGGGTGCCAACAGATAAAGGGTATCGGTACTTTGTAAACTTGATGGTAGCGGAGACTAGAGCTCTCACCAAACAAGACGAACGAGAAATCAAACACCAGATGCTCGAGCAGCACATGCGTTATGAAAAGCTGATAGATCTGGCGGCCAAAACGCTGGCAGACAGCACGGGAAATGTCGGAATTGTCGGTGTTTCTGGGCTTATCTACTCTCACGGGCTTGCAAATCTCTTTTCACAGCCCGAGTTTCAGGATTCAGAAAACGCAGTTCGTGCGGCAGAGATACTGGATAGGATGCATGAGCTGGTATCGGAAATTCCGAAAGTTGTAAATCCAATCGTATTTATCGGTAGTGAGTCGCCATTCAGCGCAGCTGCCGGCTGCTCCCTCGTAGTTACAGGGTTTGAGACTCCGTACAATACCATAGGAAGACTAGCGGTTCTGGGGCCGACAAGAATGGACTACGAGAAGGTGATTGCAGTAGTGGAAGAGATTAAGCAGATGCTGGAAAGTTGGCAGCAAGATGAAAACAGTAATTTTGAGGAGGCAAAATAATGCCAAAAAAAGATAAAAACGCCCAGGGGGATAAGTTGCAAACAGAGTACGCCGAACTTCGCGATTTACTGCAGCGCACCCAAGCTGACTTCGTGAATTATAGGCGTCGTAACGAGGAAGATAGGTCAAACTTCGTGAAATATGCAACAAGTGACATCGTAGAGCAGGTCTTGCCAGTGATGGACAACTTTGCGCTGGCCGCCAAGCATGTACCGGCAGAGATTGAGAGCAATTCGTGGGTAATCGGAGTAAAAGCCATCGAAAAACAGCTAGAACAGGTGCTGCTGGCAAACGGTCTGTCCCGTATAGAAACTGTAGGTTCCCAGTTTGACCCGAATCAGCATGAAGCTCTAGGGGAAGCTGCTGACAAGACACTGAGTGATGGCACAATAACGAGTGAGGAAGCCCCAGGCTACTTGCTAAATGGCAAGCTCATTCGACCAGCCAAGGTAATAGTAAATAAATTAAAGTAATTAGTTAACCAAAGGAGAACAAAATGGGAAAGATTATCGGAATCGACCTGGGTACCACCAATTCGGCAATGGCCGTGATGGAAGGTGCCGAACCGAAGGTGATTGCGAATGCCGAAGGTAATCGCACTACACCATCGATCGTTGCTGAAAGTAAAGCCGGAGAGCGTCTCGCTGGGCAAGTAGCCAAGCGACAGGCAGTGATCAACTACGAGAATACGATATTCTCGGCAAAGCGTCTAATCGGACGCGCTTTTGACGACGCAGAAGTAAAGAAAGACATCGAGCTAATGCCTTTCAAGATTGTAAAGAGCGGCGCCGGAGTGAAGATCAAAATGGGCGAGAAAGAGTACAGCCCAGCAGAGATCTCGGCTATGGTTCTTGGTAAACTAAAAGCTGATGCCGAAGCGTATCTGGGCGAGCCAGTAACCGAGGCAGTTATTACTGTCCCAGCTTACTTTAACGATGCTCAACGCCAGGCTACTAAAGATGCGGGTAAGATCGCCGGGCTCGATGTAAAACGTATTATCAATGAGCCTACAGCAGCAGCACTAGCCTATGGGCTCGACAAGAAAAAGGAAGAGAAAGTCGTGGTTTACGATCTTGGTGGTGGTACTTTCGACGTTTCTATCCTGGAGCTTGGTGACGGTGTCTTCGAGGTGAAGTCTACCAACGGTGATACTCACCTAGGTGGTGACGACTTCGACCAGAAGATCATCGACTATCTTGCAGATGAATTCAAAAAAGAGCAGGGCATCGACCTGAAGGCCGACACAGCTGCACTGCAGAGACTAAAGGAAGCTGCAGAGAATGCAAAGATCGAGCTTTCTAGCAAAAGCGAGAGCGAAATTAATATCCCCTTCATTACAGCCGACGCAAGCGGCCCAAAACACCTGAATATCAAAATGAACCGCGCCAAGCTAGAGGACATTGTAGGGGAGCTTATCAAAAAGACTCTGAAACCATGTGAAGCTGCGCTGAAAGATGCAGGAGTTAAGAAAACAGACATTAACGAGGTTATCCTCGTCGGTGGAATGACGCGCATGCCAGCCGTACAGGCTGCCGTAAAGGAATTCTTTGGCAAGGAGCCTCTAAAGGGCGTAAATCCAGACGAGGTAGTGGCTATCGGTGCTGCTATCCAGGGTGGAGTGCTGGGTGGCGAAGTCAAAGACGTACTACTACTCGACGTGACCCCACTTTCACTCGGTATCGAGACTCTAGGTGGCGTGTTCACAAAGCTTATCGAGAAGAATACAACTATCCCGACAAATGCGTCACAGGTGTTCTCAACAGCCGCTGACAACCAAACATCTGTAGAGATTAGTGTCCTGCAGGGTGAACGTGAGTTTGCTGCAGACAACAAGTCTCTGGGCAGGTTCATCCTAGATGGCATCCCACCAGCACCTCGTGGCATCCCACAGGTAGAAGTGAAGTTCGACATCGATGCCAACGGTATCGTGCACGTTACTGCTACCGACAAAGCTACGGGCAAGGAGCAGAAGATTACCATCACAGCCTCATCTGGTCTTACTGATGAAGAGATCGAGAAGATGCAGAAAGATGCTGAGGCTCATGCCGAGGAAGACAAGAAGCGCAAAGAGCTAGTAGATCTAAAGAACATGTCTGACGCCCTAGTCTATACTGCAGAGAAGACCCTCAAGGATGCAGGGGACAAGGCAAATACCGATGATAAAAAAGCCGTAGAAGACAAGGTCGAGGAGCTCAAGAAGCTGAAAGATGGTGAGGACAAAGAAGCCATGCAGAAAGCCTACGATGAACTCTCTGAAGCTATCCAAAAGGTGGGCGCAGCGATGTATAGCCAACCAGAAGGAGAAGCCGCAGCGGGTGATGAAAAGGCAGAAGACGCCAAATCTGATGAGCCAGTAGAAGGCGAAGTAGTCGACGAAGAAGAGACAAAATAAGCGGATATTGTACAAAATATTTGCCGAAAATTCTTGCTACTTTGGAGTAAATCAGGCACCATTGAACAAACTATTTGTCCATCTTGAGGCACGGGGTTTTACCCCCGTGCCGACTAGATAAGCAAGCCCCTTTCACCGCGTCATCCCAGCGAAGGCTGGGAACCAGAGCATTAAACCATTAGGAATAGATTTCAGCCTAGGCTGGAATGACGAAAGAGGATAAATTGGCCGGAAAAAGTGATTACTACGAAATCCTGGGCGTCAGCAAAACAGCGACCGATGATGAAATCAAAAAGGCTTATCGCAAGTCAGCGATGAAGTACCATCCGGACAAGGGTGGCAGCAAAGAGGATGAAGAAAAGTTCAAGGAGGCGAACGAAGCCTACCAGATTCTTTCTGATGCCCAAAAGCGTAAGCAGTACGATCAATTCGGCCACTCTGGTCCCTTTGGCGCAGGCAACGGACCTTCCGGTGCTGGTGCAGGTTATCAGCAGTATGGCGGCGGTTTTAACGGAGGCGGATTCAACGTCAATATGGATGACCTGAGTGGTTTTGGTGATATCTTCGAGACCTTCTTTGGCGGTGGTGGCGGTGGACGTTCCTCTCGTACGCGCAAAGGAGCTGATATTCAGGCAGAAATGCGAATTTCTTTCACAGAGGCAGTCTTTGGAGTCGAGAAGGATTTTACCTTACTGAAGATGAACAGTTGTGATAGATGTCATGGTGATGGAGCAGAACCGGGTAGTGGAACCAAGACTTGTCCCACCTGCAACGGCAAGGGTCAGGTCCAGACCGAACAGCATACGATATTCGGCACTTTTGCCCAGGCCGCTATTTGTTCCGAGTGCCATGGTAAGGGGAAGGTTCCAGAGAAAAAGTGTACTAAGTGTCATGGCGAGGGCAGGCTAAAGGAACAAGTAACGATAAAGGTGAAAATTCCTGCAGGTGTAGATAACGGGCAGACCATCAGAGTCACAGGCAAGGGAGAAGCGGGAGAGTATGGGATTCCTGCAGGGGATCTGTACCTTATTGTGAGGGTCGCTGCAGACAAGCGATTTGAACGTAATGGGTATAACATCGAGAGCGAATCCGAGATTTCATTTCCAGAGGCTGCACTCGGGACTACTGTCGAAGTAGAAACTATCGATGGAAAGGTCACCCTAAAGATTCCTTCAGGGACGCAGAGCGGTAAGGTGTTTAAGCTTACAGAGCGTGGCGTTCCGCATATAAACGGTAGGCAGCGTGGTGACCACTTGGTTACTATCATCGTGAGAACTCCGACGAAGCTTTCGGGCAAGCAAAAGAAACTTCTCGAGGAGTTTGCCTCCGAAAAAGGCTGGTTCTAAAATACTTTTTCGCCCCTACTAAAGTAAGGCGCTCGTGATACTTTTGTCCATTGTCACAAAAGTATCCAAAAAGACATTCTAAATGCGGCGGTCTGAGGACCTTCGCAACGACTAGTCATGCTTACTAAAGTCCTTAACGTTAAATGCTAGAAATCACTAAATCAAGGAGGAACCTTACGCGTCGTATTTTGCAGGTCGCGGAGGGAGGGTATTTCTATTGAATACTCTTGAAAAATGTCTAAAATAGGCCTATAATCACACGTTAAACGTATGTTTTGTACCTATTTTCCTCAGCACGCAGTGGGCGACTCATCGTCCCTTGGGTGTTGAGGAAAATCAATTTTGACCGAGCTGCGGCTCAGAGGGGTAGGTAACTCATGCGGTTGCGTACGGTTCATGTCGTCATCTTGGTACTGGTTTTGCTTGGGGGTGTCGCCATCTACATCCGTTCGTGCAACAAGAGTATTGATCGCACTCAACGTTTCTTGCCTGAAGCAACGAGTGCGGTAGATGCCGCTCAGGCAGCAGCAGATTCCGAGGAACCGCCTCCGATGCCTGAACCTCACGGCAGGTATCCCGGGGAGCCGATCAGCCAGTTTCTCGACCACATGGCGTGGAGCGAAGCCAACGGCGGGGAGGTCACCATCGAGGACGAGCACTACCTGATG
Source organism: Patescibacteria group bacterium (assembly GCA_041738615.1). GTDB lineage: Bacteria > Patescibacteriota > CPR2 > UBA1875 > CAIMLA01 > JBGSPL01. Next base: position 129,762 of record JBGSPL010000003.1, on the reverse strand, counting down.
GCGCTCGACGCGACCATCCGAATCGTCGAGGGACGCAAGGAGCACCCCGAGTGGCGGTGGAGGGCAGTCGTGGCGCGCTTCATGAACTGGTACCCTGGAAACATCGAGGGGCGAGCGGCGTGGCGCAAGTACGACAAGCTCGTCAAGGTCCTCAAGGTCCTCAAGAAGGCGGGGTACAAGAAGTCCGATATCTGGCCCAGCGCCACCAAGGACTACGATCAGATGATCAACAGTCTCGAGGCGGATGGCTTCAACGACGCCGCCAAGGAATACTACTAGCAGTCCAGCTACTAGCCGCGCGGGCGAGTCCGTTTGCATACCACATGCATTCGGGCTTGCCCGCTATGCATATGTAGTATTGACAAAACATGATATAAATGCTAGAATATAACGTTTCGTGAGAGCGAAATGTAACTTTACTTATTGTTTACTGCAAACTGTTGACCATAGTGTCTATAGTTTGCAGTAAACAATGCCCATACTATTCCGAAAGGAAACAAGACATGTTGGATAAGGACGAGCTTGCAAGCGTGGTTAGTGACGTCGACGAAATTTACATCGGCGTTAAAGATCGGGTAGCCGTCGCGCTGGCGGTCGCTGTTGGTTGTGGGATGAAGGAGTGCTATCAGCGCCCCTATCAGGCAACCAGCATTATAGATCCCTACTACCGGTCGATTACGATCAATACCGGTGAGGGTCTCTCGGGAAAGACCGTCCAGGAGGTTCGTCGTTTGCTTCGTGCTGACGAGGAGCTCGCGGTCCTGTTCTCACTCAACGCCGGTTGGAAGATCGGTAAGGTTGAGCAGGTCACGAACAATGGGGCGCACGATGAGCTGTCCATCACCTGGACGCTCGCTCGCTATATCGACGAGACGTCCTAGTACGTCAGCTGTCCCTGAGGGACAAGACGAGGGGAGCTACCGTGGGAAAGCCTACCGAGTCCAAGAAGGTCAAGCGTGCTCGCGAACGTCGTGGCAACACGCCTCGCAGAGGTGCCACCAAGGCGCCGATCGTCAAGGGCAGCAACCGGGGTCATCTCCCGAAGTTGCCTGATGTCGTGGCCGCACCGGCCAAGTCCGAAGTCGTGAAGTTCACGGCCAAGGTCCATGCCGGTTCAGCGGACAGCCCGATCGTCAAGGTGGTCAAGTCGGTTTTCGTTATCGACCCGCACAGCCCGATCGGCCAGCGCAACCAGAAGAAGCTCTATCAGGTACGCGCCGCCCTCGAGGCGACACTCTAACACGAAGGAGCGAACAATGGCACGCGATCAGCAGGTTGGCACGGAACGTCATGAGTTGAAGGTTCTTGCCCTTATGGGCGCGGTCTTCAAGATCATGACCGAGAACGGCTTCCAGTACGTCCCGCACGGCGGAATTCCGGTGAATGTTGCCTTTGAGCAGCTCGAGCGCAACCTTGACACCATCGGCAGTGTTCCTCTGGATTGCGACGTCAACGACGTCGAGACCGTCACGAACTACGCTGCCAAGTTCTGCCGCGCAGGCGGTTCGTTGCAGAACGTGCCTGGTCCGCTTCAGGACGTCTTCCAGGGTTTCCAGCGGGGGTAGCAGGTCGCAAGAGTGCGACCACAAACGAGGACCGGGTTCCGGTTCGCTAGCACTTCGGTGCAACGCGAGCTGGGACTCCGGTCCTTTCGCGTTATAGCGTAGAAAACACTTGACAAAACAAACAAGTATGTTAATATAGTCTGTCTTGAGAAATCAAGAATTGCACCTTGAATCTATCGCCACGGCGACAATTGCTCACGAACATCGTGATCAGCTGTCGCCGCCGGCGAAAACAAGTGGAATAGGCCCCGATGGGGCTCGATGAGAGGGGATCTCAAATGAGGAAGATCTTTGCGTTGATAGTTGTCTGTGCATTGCTCGTACTCGCCTTCGGCACTGCTTTCAAGATGCAGGCCAAGAGCGAGACGACGGCCCAGGTCGCTATCCAGCAGGGTAAGGAACTCGCGAAGCTCCAGGCCGAGTACAAGTCCGTTCAGGAGCAACTCGACGCCCAGTCCGAGCGCGCCGACGCTCTCCAGGAGGAGATCGTCAAGCAGGACGACCAGCTCTACCAGTTGAACTTGGTAGCCAACCCGAAGCAATTGCTCGTGAACTTCGACGACGCCATGAAGGATTACGAAGATCGTCTCACGGGCAAGGATGCCCAAGGCTACGCGTACGGCAATCTCGGTGACAACGTCATCCCGATGCTCTACGACATGGTCGAAGGGCGGGACCTTCCCCGCAAAGCCATCGAGACACGTATCAACCGTTTGGCCAAGTACGTTGTCAGCGCCGAGAACATCGGCGACAACGAGGGCGAGGACACGGAGACCCTCAACGCAATCAAAGATCTCCAGAAGAAGCTCAAGAGCTTCTAGCTCCACACAGGCGTGCAGCCTGACCCGCAAGGGTAAAAGCACAACGAGGACCGGGTTCCGGTTCGCTAGCACTTCGGTGCAACGCGAGCTGGGACTCCGGTCCTTTCGCGTTTTACGATATTTATAGCTTGGTATATAATGTACCCAGAAAGAGGAAATATGACCGATACGAACGTGATGCCATTCGATAATTTGTACAAAATCATTCGCACCCTGGAGCACGAGTACCCAGAGGTAGCAGAAGAGATCATTAATGATGCCAAGAAGCTTGCGCAGGTAGTTGGTAATGACATAGATGCCTTGGCGAAGCTAGTGAGCGAATGCAACGTAGAGATTACTAGGTATTTAGATAAAAAGACCCTAGATAGCGTAAATGACGTACTGAGTGGAGAAGTGAAATGACAGAGGGTATGAGAACAGAGAGAGCCCCAGAATCTTGGGATGGCTCCTTGCCAATACAACAAGAATCATCAGAGGTGAGCCTAGAGGCCAAAGAAGCAAAGCTTAAGGGTGACATGTTGAAACTAGATAAACTATTCGCAAATATATCGACCGATGAGATAGCGAGGAATAGTGAAGAGACCAACAGACTTCGTGGAATTCTTTCCGAGTTCCTTTCCATTTCGATTGCGCAGCGAGCAGTACCAGAAGATCTCAAATTATCTAATTAGACATAATTTATGTGGGCCTTGCGAAAGCAAGGCCTTTTTTGTGCTATAATCAGTCACTATGAAAGTTATCATTTTTGAAGGCATAGCCACAAGTGGCAAGACGACAATCACAAGGTTATTGGCCGAAAAATATCGGGCTCTCGGTAAGTCCGTACTTGTTATCGATGAAAACCAAACTCTGATGCCGATAATCGAGAATTGGTCGGTAGATGCGAATGTGTCGCGGTGCCTGGATGTTGTGGATAGGGCGGTCACTGAGAATCCTGACGTCGTGCTTTTTGACAGATTATATTTTTCTCACATATTTCGGACCGAATGCGAAGAGAAGGAATTTGATATGGTGCGGGAGGCTCTGAGCGCACTGAATCCTACCTTTGTGATGCTCGAGGTGCAAACTGAGCGCATCGAAGCCCGTATTTTTGAATCGTTGAAACACCGTGACGCTTCCTGGGCAGAGTTTGTGTGGAAAAAGGGCACAAACCGAGACGAAATCATAAAATATTATGTGGACCAGCAGCAGTGGTTCCAAGACTTTTTCCATAAAACCTCTTTTAATAAAGTAATTATCGATACAACGGATATGGACTTCTCGGCCGCAGCCGAGCAGGTATTCATCTCGACAAGTTAGCCATATTGTGGTATATTAATATGTTTTCAGGGATAGAGACTCTTTGTGTTGCAATATGTCTGTGTTCCCGAAAAACGGGACAAGTACAGCCGGAGGGAGGCTGAAGACAATGTTGGAGCAAGTGCTACTTGTGGGTATCACTGTCTTGGCGGCCTTCGTGGCTATCCTGGCAGTGGCGTTGGTGCGTCTTTCTCAGAAGCTGCAGTGCAGTGAGGGACAAGTTGCCTATCTAGAGCTGGAGCTCCATCTAGATCCGTTGACTAGACTCACGAACCGTGTCGGGCTCGAAACGCTTCTCGAAAAGGAAGTCTCTCGAGCGAACAGGTCCAAGGAGAGGCTCTCGGTCTTGTTCGTCGATATAGACCATTTCAAGGAGGTCAATGACACCCTAGGACATCAAGGCGGGGACGTTTACCTCAAGGAAGTGGCCAGTTTCCTGCGGGGGTCTTCTCGTACAGAAGAAACCGTGACGCGTCTGGGAGGCGATGAGTTTGTAATCGTACTTCTGGGCACGGATATGGAGACGGCAAAGAAGGCTGCTGAGAGGTATCGGATTCTCGTGGAAATGGCGTTTGCTGACCATAAAATCCCGATTACCGCCTCAATCGGAATTTCCTGCCTCGGTCAGCCGGGCGTAAGCACTGTCGAGGGCCTCATAATGGCAGCCGATGGAGCGATGTACTTCGCGAAGTCACATGGTGGCAATCGGTGGATGCCCTATGACGAGGCGACAATCCCCAAGAAGGGATACATGGACGAGTAGTCCGATGCAAAGTAAATGCATCGGGCGCTCGTCCCTTTGCATATTTGACCACAGATACAGTCAGGCGCTATACTAGGTGAAGTGCTAACATAAGGAACACTATGACCCTATCTTGGGATCTTTTCATAGTCCTCACATTCGTAATAATGGGCGTTTATGGCTTCCTCCTAGGGCGGAGTCGAGTGCTCAGCATTATCATAAACTCCTATGTTGCCCTCACTGTATCTAGCCATGTGGGTAGCTACGCTTATCAGTATTTGACTAAAATTACCGATATTTCCCATTCATTCAACCTCACAATGTTTGGCGCCAAGGTTTTTGTTTTTGTCACTGTCCTTTTTGTTCTAATGATGAACAAAGAGCTGAGCGGTGGCAACGATGGCGGTTCAAAATCGATACAAACAGCCATTTACGGTGTTTTGGCTGCCGGTTTGCTCTTATCGAGTGTGTTTACACTGATGGGCGATGAAGAGAAGGCATTACTTTTTAGCGACAGTTCGCTGGCGATACAGGTTTCAAACTATCAGCTACTCTGGCTTCTCGCGCCAATCGTGATGCTGACTACAATCACTCTTTGGAATAAGTTTCGGAGATAACATTTTCTAAACAAAAATGAGGCATCCAACAAGTTGGAAACCTCATTTTTGGTGGCTGCGGGTGGATTTGAACCACCGACCAACAGCTTATGAGTCTGCTGCTCTACCCCTGAGCTACGCAGCCACGTCATGAACGAATCGGAATAAATATCTGGTGGGCCCGGCGCGACTCGAACGCGCGACCAGTTGCTTAAAAGGCAATTGCTCTACCAACTGAGCTACAGGCCCCGATGAAATATGGGATTTTTTTAGCCGCTAAAACTTAGCGGCCCGTTGCCGTTTCTGGTAATCTTAAACGTGTCGAGAAAACTTTGAAACATAGGTATTATACCGAAAATCGTGCTTATAGTCAACGAGATACTTGCTTGCTATAATGTAGATATGAACAAAGATAACTTCCTCATTCGCATCGTTATAGTCGTCTCCATTCTTTACTTACTGTTTGTTGTCGGGAAGACCCTTTACCAGAGCTATCAGGTGAGACAAGAGATCAATGGCCTCAAAAACGAAATTGAGACCATGAGGCTTGCAAATAAGGACCTCTCTGAGAAGATCATCTACTACCAGAGCTCGTCTTATCAGGAACGGATAGCAAGAGAACGTCTGGGTTTGCAGAAACCAGGTGAAAAGGTGATAGTTATCTTGCCAGAAGATACCAAGAAAGTGGCTGAAAAAGATCCTTATGACAAGCTTTCTGGTCCCGAGAAATGGTTGAAGTTCTTCTTTAAGGGCTAGTCCAGCCTTGACTTTAAGCACAAATACTGCTAAAATTATGTTTGTTAATAACGCGGGGTGGAGCAGTGGCAGCTCGTCGGGCTCATAACCCGAAGGTCGTGGGTTCGAATCCTACCCCCGCTACCAAAAATGAGGTTTCCAACTTGTTGGATGCCTCATTTTTGTTTTTGTATAGGATTTAGCGTATATTTTATAGGAAGGAGAAACGTATGTTAAATGAAAATTTTGTTTTACTTGGGGCACTATTAAATCTCGTTGGAAGCAGCAGCTATGCTATAGATACTTTTCGAGGTAAGACCCAGCCGAACCGGGTCACTTTCTTCCTTTGGGCTCTAGCTCCGTTAATCGCCTTTTCAGCCCAGATTAGCGGCGGCGTTGGTCTTCGTTCGCTCATGACCTTCATGGTTGGTTTTGGGCCAGCTGTAGTTTTTCTGGTTTCCTTCCATGACCCGAAGGCTTATTGGAAAATCTCAAAGCTTGATATTGCCTGCGGTGCCCTTTCCTTGCTTGCTTTAGTGCTTTGGTTCCTGACAAAAACTGGTTATGTTGCAATCATTTTGAGTATCTTAGCCGACTTACTTGCTGGTGTACCTATTCTCATCAAGGCCTATAAATTTCCTGAAACGGAGAGCTATAACGTGTTCTTTTTTGGGGCTGTCAGCGCAGCCATCACTTTACTAACCATAAAGACATGGTCATTTACGGTAGCGGCTTTTCCAATATATATATTCTTGATTTGCGGGACGCTCTTTCTATTAATCTTTAGAAAGCAGGGGATACAGCTGATCAAGAAGTAGATTAATAATAATCTTGTATCTTTTTTCCCCATCTTATGGTATAGTATGGATGGTCCGAAATTTAGGAACAGAAAAAGGCCAGTCCCAATCTGCACTAAGTCGAGCCCCACTCCGGATGGAGAATCTTTTGAAAGGAGATATCGACTAAATGAGTTATGAAGACAAAACACTCTCATGTGTAGATTGTGGTTCAGATTTCGCTTTTACAGCGCGTGAACAGGAGTTCTATGCTGAGAAAGGTTTCGAAAACGAGCCTAAGCGTTGTGCTGATTGCCGTCGCAAGTTCAAAGAGGCCAAAATGGACCGAAAGAGCTTCGAGGTAGTTTGCGCAGACTGTGGTCAGACTACTACGGTTCCTTTCGAGCCAAAGTCAGATCGTCCAGTATATTGCCGTGATTGTTTCGCTAAACATCGCGAAAACTAATAGTACATCTATTTAAGAGAATCCCCCAGAAATGGGGGATTCTTTGATATCAGTAAGAAATCATTTCTTTAGTTTGAAACGAAATACTTGTCTAGATCTTTAGCCGTTGTTATATTCTCAAGCGAACCAACATTTATACGAGCGTTTACGCCATTAGTAGACCGATTGTAGCGGCTATTCACGTTACGATATTCAACATCATTTGTCAAGTTGTCTAGGGAGCTAACAAACTGGACACTGATATCGAATTGCCCACCGTTACTTCGTGCAAGCTGATAGAGCTTAAACACTGACTCACGATAGTCGCTAAAATTTATTGAGCCTAAAGTTTTTACACCTACTAAATAAACGGTGGTAACGTTGTTATCATAAAACGAAAAATCCTTCGGTAGGCTGGAGGTGCGATCTGCCGTTGGGTATATTTTTACAACTGTCTCTGAATTAAATAGGCCTTCTACCTGAGCCCGCAGTCTACCTGTTAGTTCTTTTGACCATCTTGATAATCGATAGCTGTCAGTAATTCCTTCAGAAGTTTTCGTAGCATCAAAAACTACAGATTTGTCGTTAGCTGGGTTTACTACAAGTATCTTTTCCCAAGAGTCTGCGCTACCTTCGTTGCTATAAGTAATGTAGTCAATTGTATCAAAACTTTCTTTGTATTTATCATTTAAGTATTTTGCTAATTCCTCTTTGGCGTTGGCGCTTGCCTGATCTTTTGTGTTAATTGCCAATAAGAATATAAGAAGCAACAAGGAAAAAATTGATACCAATGCCGTAGCCAATTTGTGCTGCCTTAAGGTATCAAGAAAATTCTTTTTCTCTACTGATGTTGGTATCTTGCTTTCTATATTTTCTGGAGTATCCATAAGTCGCACCCTATTTCTTTGTTCTTAGTATTTACTCAATTGCATAATTATTATATATTATTCCTATGCAAAAAAGAAAAGTTTTAAGTCTCGAAATAGTATTTATTCGACTATTATTTGTCTTTTATCTACTAAATTGGACTGCTAAGCAATTATTCTCTCAACAATTAACCGAATTGATTCCTCACTTTGGACTGATTTTCTTGGGAATCATGGGTATATTTGTAGTGTCGTATTCTTTGAGAAGGTATACCTTTGCGCTTAAGGGTAACAGTCTAGAACTTGGTGGTCCGATAGGAGCAAATACTATAAATATTTCAGAGATTAAATCCATGAACTTTCTGAGCGTATTTAACAACGATGTCTTTGTATTTGATAATCTGCTTTTCTTGCTTACGCTAATACCGCTGCGTTATCTAGAGATTACCATGGATGATGGGATGAAATATTTAGTAGATCAAGCCGACTTTATCTTTCTAAAGGAGAAAACACTACGAAATACAATTTTGAATGTTCTTTCTGCCAATAAGCAAATATCCGTCGGCGATACTTTGCAGAAGTTCTTAAATGGTAATCAGCTAGTAATGGTAAGTCATCAGAATGAAAACAAACCAATTAGATGGAAAGTTGGTTTGTTCATGTTTATCATAATTTTAATCTTTATAGGAATAGTTGTTTGGAACTTTGGGTTTAGATATAATTAGTAACGGATAAATAAAGGAGAAAGATGACAGACGTAGAAATGGGTAAACCAGAAGTGGCACCGGTGGCACCAGTAGCTTCAACTGAAAAAATTACGCTCAAAGTTTTTAAATGGAAGTATTTATTTATAATCGCGGGTATTGTAGTCGTTGCGAACCTAGTAAATAGTTTTATACCAGCAGCTAGTTGGGTACTTGTAGGTATTGGTTTTGTACTAGCACTCATGGATGTAGACAAGATTAAGAAAAACCCCGAGATAGCTAGAACAGAAGTAGCTAATGCAAAGGCAGTCGCAATCATGACCCTAAATCCGTTGATCGGACAGGCTGTGTATTACTACAGTCTTCGAAAAACGCTACCAGATTTAGCCAAGGGTTACAATAATCTAGGTTGGAAGACTATCGGTGCTATGTTTCTAGTCGGCATAGTTGTGGTAACCTTACTCTCTGTTTTATTCTCAGTATTCAAAATATTTACAGTTTAGTTTGGACTCTTATAAATAACCCCACTCGTGGGGTTATTTTGCTAATAAAGTGAAACCCCGTTGGTGCAACGGAGATCTTGGTCGTTACACCAAGGGTTTCACGTTGCCCCAACGGGGCATGGGCTAGAGGGGCAGAGAAATTCGACCTACCATGCGCAGCTCAGAGAGCCTGTCGCGATGGCGCCGCGCACGCTTCTCTTTGTCCTGTGCTTTGAAGTAGGCCTTGCGCGCGACGTCGACTTCAGTGATGGGCTTCTTCCGGTCACGTGAAAGCTTGTGAACCAAGCGATCCGCCTGATCGACCTCTGCCAGTGCTTGACGGAGCCTGCCCTCTGCCGAGGAGAAGTTCTCCCTTGCCTTCTCGGTCTGCTTGCGACGTGTGATGCGTGCTGCCTTCGCGAGCTCGACCTCGGCATTGATAGCGTCTGCCGTCTGCTGGTCGATCAACCCCTTTGCCAAGAGAGTGTTGACCTTGACGGCCGGTCCATCCATCTCGATGTTGCCGAGGTAGAACGGCTTGGAACCGTCGCTCGGCAGGATGACCGTGACCCGCTGAAATTGGATTGCCTGGCCGGAGCTGAAAGCACCATCACCCTTCGTCGGGCTGCCCCAGCCAAGGACTCGGGCGAGCTTGCCGAGGCGAAGGCTGGTCTTGTTCCAGTCGTCGAAGTAGACGTGCTTTTCGGGGGTAATGCGAGTGTCCTCTTGGGCTGCGGTTGTTTTGCTCACAGCGACCTCCCTTGGTCGGGAACTACGATTTGAGGACACGATTACTCGTGCCCTCCGTCTCGGGAATTATATTATGAGAATGAATATTTTTCAAGTAAAATACCCTTATGAAGGCAAAAGTACTGCTAATTTGGCTATTTTGCTATCTGGCGGGATGTTTCGCGGGTTTCGTGCTACCTATTTATCTTGCTGGCTACCTCGCGTTGGCGGGAACCTTAATCGCATTGTCTTTTCTATTTTTGAAGAAACCGTATTTATTTGGAACAATATTCGGCTTAGGGCTGTTCTTACTTTCCCTTTGGCATTTCCAGGCCGTTGCTTCTAGGTTGATCGAACTTAACTCCATGTATTCCGGTAATAATCTTCACTTCACGGCGCGAGTAGATGATTTGCCCCAGAAGGCACTTCATGGTGATAAGGTACGTTTGGTCGTCGTGTCAGGAGAATCTGACCTTGTGGGCTCGAAACTTACAGGTTATATAAACAGCGGAACAGCCCCGAAGTATGGCGAATTGCTGGAGCTGGAGACCAAAATCACCGGCTACAAAGAAGAGACACGATGGCGAATGATTAGCAACGGACTCCTTGGAGAGGTGTCTGTCTCCAAATATGAGAGTTCGGGTCAGAGCGAAGGCGTGTTTGTTGGTGCCAGGGGCATTCTTCTCTCATTTCGGCAGGCGCTAAACGAATCAATCTCACGACTCTTGCCCTCAGCCGAGGCTGGCTTGGGGAGCGGAATAATCATGGGAGAAAAGGCGCTCGTGAGCCCTGAGATGGTCAGGGCACTGCAAGTGAGCGGAACCACGCACATTATTGCGCTCTCGGGTTATAACATCACTATCCTGATGGGGGCTTTTTTGCTGATTAGAAACAAAATGTCACGTCGGATGAAGCTGATACTCCCTGTTTCCTTGATTCTAATTTTTGTTTTAATGACTGGTGGCGCACCAAGTTTGGTGCGCGCGGCGCTCATGGGTTCTTTACCATTACTCGCATCATACCTCGGGCGGGAAAGTGATAATTTTATCTCGATTTTGTTTTCAGCGACAATGATGGCTGTGTTTAATCCATTTCTGCCGCTCTTTGATGTCGGTTTCCAACTCTCTTTTGTTGCATTCGCAGGTATCGTGTACATAGGACCGACAATAGAAAACCTATTCGAAAGAGCTGGCGGAGGTTATGTGGCACTTTTTTCCGAGACCCTCGGGGCTCAGATCGCTACATTGCCGCTCCTTTCCTACTACTTTGGTATTGTATCGGTGATAGCGCCACTAACAAATGTTGTAATCTTGGCGCTAGTCCCGCTGGCTATGGCAATGACATTTGCGATGGGAATAGTGGGGATACTTTGGCAACCGCTGGGGACATTTCTGGCAGTGCCCACCTTTTATATATTGCACTTTATAAACGCTGTTATCACGTGGTCCGGAAGCGTGGGCTGGGCGAGCGCGGCATACAAAATAGAGAACCCGTGGTGGATTCTCCTTGCGTATATCTTCATATTGGACATCTGGTTGTTTTTTGGAAAAAGGGCGCCCGCCCGCCCCTAGAGATTAGGGGCGAGCGGGATGGAGGCCAGGGCGGGTTCTGCCTGGTGAACAAGGTAGCCGCATCCAATGACGTCAGCGACGCCACAACGGCAACTCTGGCCGTAGATCAGGATAGATCCCCTGAGCGGGCACGGCCCAACGAGCGACTCCTGAGTAAAGCCCGCAGACATACGAGCTACCTGGAGTCCTACTGGATTTACGCAAAGTGGCAACCCAGGCACTAGGGTCCAATCTCTTCCGTCCGTACTCATGGTGCCTCCTCAGTCGACTTCGGGGAACAAGGCCCCGAGGCTTGGACTCTTCGGTTCGATAGACGGGATTCGCTCGAGTTCGGCGTCGGTGTTCTGGGTGGAGTGATGGACGACGGTGCTTCCGATGTGTCCCCCTGTCGTTTCCACGTTCCCAAAACCTACACGGATCTGGCTCTTCCTTGGCATGTCGCCCGGAGTATTCGCGCTCATCAGTGCCTCCTCGTTTTCGTGGTACGCGAGCTTCTCAGCCCATCTTGTATTGGTGGATACTTCAGGATTCCCCCCGAAATTTCCATAAAAAAAGCTCTCCTTAGCGGAGAGCTGATAGGTAAAGTAAATCTACAAACCTAAAGCACACTCTCCGTGAGGCGAGCCTTCTTCCAGCATTTCTTCATGTTGTTCGTTGCGGTTTGCATGTGAAGTATATTAACAAAAAAGTGTATACCTGTAAAGGTTTAAGATAAGTAATATAATTGTGTTATGAGAGCCATATGGCAATACATCAGAAAGATACTTGGTAACACTCTTGCTTTGGCTATATTGACCTTGCTAGTCTTTGCGGTTTGGTCAGCGGATGTAAAACCTACCGAAAACGGGCTATTTGTACATTTCTTATCTGTGGGACAGGGTGACGCCGAGCTTATCCAGACTCCGAGCCATCAGAATGTGCTTATAGATGGCGGTCCCGATGACAGTGTTCTTGTTGAGCTTGATAAGTTCATTCCTTTCTATAGTCGCAGGATTGACGCAATAGTCCTTACCCATCCTCATGCAGACCACGTGGCAGGACTCGTCTCGGTACTGAAGAAATACCAGGTCAAGACGGCGTATATTAGCGGAGTTACTTATTCTACGGATGAGTATTTGGAGTTTTTGAGTTTGCTGAAATCAAAGAATGTGAGCACGAAGGCCGTAAAGGCAGGGGATAAGCTAGACCTGGGAGCGGGTGTTGGGATCAGTTTCCTTTTCCCTTTGAGTGAAGTTTCCGGAACGAGTATGGACAACATCAACAACAGCTCGGTCGTGACTAAGCTGAGCTATGGGGGTGAGTCGGCCCTCTTTATGGGAGACCTCGAAGCTGAGGCTCAGGGCCAGCTGTTAGCGTCTGGACAAGAGATACGCAGCTCACTCTATAAAGTCCCACATCACGGGAGCAAGGATTCGGTAAGTGTTGATTTTCTAAAGGCAGTGAATTCAAAGTTTGCGGTGATAGAGGTCGGGAAGGATAACAAGTTTGGCCATCCAACTACAAAGGCGCTAGCTGCGCTTTCTGGTATACAGGTCTTTCGGACCGATCAAGAAGGGACGGTTAGCTTCGAGATAGGGCAAAACGAAGTAAAGAAAGTTAAATAATTTCTATTGACGGCTGAGCGGAAATTTACTACCATATAGCCATGTTAATCGTAACAACCACATTTATTCTCGTCCTCGTAGTGGTCCTAGCTATTCTCCGTAGCTATGGTGAGGTTGTGGTTGATGAGGTCCGGGTAGAAGAGTAGGAGCATCTAATCACGTGTAGGCCTCACCAAGCGGTGAGGTTTTTTGATTCTATGGGGATGCGGCCATATTGGTAGGCAAGCGGATAACATCCGTAGAGTGCAGGTTCGAATCCTGCCGTCCCCGCTGAGGTTAATGCGGGTGGACCTCGCCCGGGTACATACAGAAACCGCGAGAGAAAGAGGGGGGGTATGGCGAGTAGTGAGCCGACGACAATGCCGGCGCCAGAAGGGGTGAGCCGCGAAGATCTGGAGAAGGCCGTAGCGGCCTGTCGTAAGATGGGCTATACAGCTTACACTTCTGAGTTAGGGGGCAAGCTTCAGGTAGTCGCGGATCAGCAGGCAGGTGTTTGGATCACAACGAGGTGCTCGGGACCAAACGTCCCAGCATGAGGGGAGGAACCATGCCGAATGGTACGGACGCCAATATGGCGGAACTCGCTGAGGTATGCGAGGAAATCAAGTGCCTCGAAGGTAAGCTCGAGGGTCTTCCGGAGCGCTCAAGGAAAGCGGCTCGGATCAGGGAGAACCTGAACGCCTTGTACGTCAGGCGCAACATCCTGGAAGGCCGTCCCACGAAAGAAGGGCTCCGGGTGGAAGTGAAGCCCGTACCTGCTATGTAGCTCTCGCGAACACGAGCGCACCAGACCAAGCCAATCGAGATACGTATGAACATACGTTGAGGTTGATAAGTGCCCTACAGGGCAGGCTTGGACGGTGCGCCGTTCGCTTTATTGACATTTAAGCTCAAGTTGGCTAAGATATTTCACATGCAAACAACAAATACATTTCGCCCGTTCCCTTTTTTCTTTACTACCACGAGCAGGAAAGCGGAGTTTTAGTTGTTTTAGCACAATGTAGAAGATCACCTCGCTTTCCGGCGAGGTTTTTTTATTCCGGGCTGGTAAGGTCGATCCCTTGCCAGCCCGACCAAGAACATTCGCGACAGATGAATTGTCGAGTACCACAACCGAAGGAGCTAGAGATGGGTGACGTCAGCACACCGAGTAATGCCATTGATATAGCATGCACGAAGTGTCAGACACCGGTCGTACTGGAAGCATGTTTTAAGGGGAACGGGGCGCTTGCTCATCCTCGTGCCAAAAATACCGTAAGAATGATTATGGGGTGCCAGTGCCAGGATACTGTCCCACAGACGGCCCCGTGCCCAGATTGTGGGGTTCTCCTTCACTTTCGCAGACAGGCCGACGGCGTCTACCTGGCGCCGCATGAACACTGCGAGGGACGCAAACAAGCTCGCGGGCTCTAATCACTCATTTCTCTCTGTCTGGTCGGCGCTTACCCCATGGGGTAAGCGCCGCCTTCAATTCTAGGCACAAAAAGAGTATAATCTGGTTGTAACGAACACCATTGACGAGATAGAGAGGAGCCTAAATGAGCGGACACAGTAAGTGGGCTAGTATCAAACACAAGAAAGCAGCTACAGATGCCAAGAAAGGCAAAGAGTTTACCAAGGCGGCTGCAAACATTACCATCGCCGCGAAGCAGGGTGGCGGTGATCCGAAGACAAACTTTTCTCTAAGACTCGCCATAGATAAGGCGAAGATGGTAAATATGCCTTCGGTAAACATCGAACGTGCGATCAAAAAGGGGACAGGAGAGCTTGGGGGAGCTGCACCGGAGGAGTTACTATATGAGGGTTATGCTCAAGCAGGTGTGGCGGTTCTTATCGAGGCGCTTACAGATAACAGAAATCGTACAGGTCCAGAGGTTCGCGCGGTATTCTCGAAGCTAGGTGGTAATATGGCCGAAACGGGCTCTGTTGCATTCCAATTTGAGAAGAAAGGTGAGATAGTCGTTCCTCGGGAGGGACAGATACTATCTGCCGATGAAATTGAGATGGCTATCCTGGAATCTGGCGCTGATGACTTCGAAGAGACAGATAATGAATACATAATTTATACAAAAGTAGTAAATTTTCAGAAAGTGAAAGAGGCTCTCGCAAGCTCAAAAATCATTATTTCTGACGATGAGATTGTCTATAAGCCAAAAAATGAAGCAAAAGTTACCGATGTTGAAACGGCAAGGAAAATCCTGAGGCTTATCGATGCCATCGAGGACATTGAGGACGTAACTACTGTTTACTCCAATTACGACATTCCCGAAAGTATTATGGAGCAGCTCTAGTGACGGGCGTAACCCACACATCTGTAGGTGCCGCAATTGGACGGTTTATTCCAAACCCATTTTTGGCTTTTATAGTAGGCGTCATGTCCCATTTGGTGATAGATAAGATTCCTCATTTTTGGCCAGAAAAGAAAAGGGAGCAAAACATCCAGATTGCACTCGACGGGGTGTTTTCGTTTGTTTTGTTTGTTGTATTATTCTTCAGCCCATTCGCAAATAAGTCATCTGTACTAGCCTGTGCTTTTGGTGGGGCGCTAGTAGACTTGGTGTTTGTGATTTTGCCGATGTTTTGGAAGAGTTTTATGAACAATCCTGTGCGGGTTTGGCACGAGATGAGACAGTATCATCATCACAACCCAGCCTGGATTGTGACAGACGTGGCTCAAATAGTATTTGCGCTAGGAGTGCTCTACTTATGGTAATTCTCGGCATTGATCCCGGGACAGCAACTACAGGATATGGTCTAGTAGAGGAGAAGGGTGGTAAGCTCAGCCTTATTGACTACGGAGTCATAATCACCGAGCCAGAGCACACAGCGGAGCAACGTCTCGAGATTATATTTGATCAACTTGGCGACATTATCGACGAGTATAATCCGGATGAGATAGCGATAGAGGAGCTCTTCTTTAGTAGTAATGCAAAAACAGCAATTGCGGTAGGGCAAGCAAGGGGAGTGATCTTGCTTGCGACGCAAAAGGCTGGAGTGCCTATGTCAGAATATACTCCGAATCAAGTGAAGAATGGTATTTGCGGCTATGGTAGTGCCGACAAAAAGCAGGTACAAAAGATGGTTCAGATGATTCTGAAGCTGGATGAAATTCCTCAGCCAGACGACGCAGCCGATGCACTGGCTATCGCAATTTGCCACTCGAGCTCAAGGAAATACAACAATCTATGACCTTTCTGGTGCACACAATGATGGGAATCACGATAGGAGAAGTAGTACCTGAGCCCGCTGTTGCTTTTACTTTAGGTTTGCCTATGCATGTGCTAGTCGATAAGATTCCTCATTTTTGGCCTGAGGATAGGCCACATAGGTGGTCATTTCAGGCAGTGGACGTTCTTCTTACGCTCGTTGCTCTGTATTGGGCTCTCAGGATTAACACACAGAATCACAATGCGATTCTGGCCGCTGTTGCAGGTTCTTTGCTGATTGATTTTCTTCTCGCTAATTCACTTGTATTCCCGATGAAGTGGGGGCAGTGGCACTACAAGCGACAAGATCACCGCCGAGGGTACAAGTTTCTATTAACCGATGCCGGAATCGCTCTGGCATTTATAATGATAGCTGCTTTCCTTGCCAAGTAGATTTAGACAGAGCTGCTTGTAATTTGTGATAAAATAGACTCACAGTAACAACTTTGGAGGGTACATACATGTGGCAGCTCGCACATCTCGCGTCCGGCGCGCTCGTAGGACAACAAATGCCAGATCCTGTACTAGCGTTCGGGCTTGGTGTCGGTGCCCACTTGCTTATAGACAAAATTCCACATTATTGGCCATGGCCAATATCCGAACGTCATTGGTTTACAGCAGTGGACTATATGATAACTATTCCGATTTTTTACTTTTCGATAAAATATTTTCAGACAAACCAGGTAGGCCTAATTTGGGGTGCTGTTGGTAGTCTTTCGGTTGATCTTTTACTCGTCGGTGTACCTTGGCTGCACAGAAGCAAGATAGGCAAATGGCATCATGACAGGCAACCTCACCATAGAAAACCGATCTATTTAGTTACGGATGCAGCTGTAATCATTCTTTCGTTAATATTTCTGCAGAGATAGTAGGATGTTCAATACTGAAAATAGGCTCGTTCTCGAAAATATTTTTAATCACAAAGTCGGCTCTGACGATGGCCTAAAAATTGGTTTGGTTATTCAGGGTGGGGGGATGCGCGGTGCCTTTGGTGCTGGTGTGGCCACTGAGCTCGAAAGACTAGGGCTTAATCAGCACTTTGACGTGGTTCATGCCTCGTCGGCTGGATGCAATATTGCCGCCTACCTACTTTCGGGGCAGACAGCTTTGGGCTCCTCTATTTTTGAGCAGGACCTATCTGGCTTCCGTTTTATCCAGCCTTGGAACCTGAAAAAAGCGATGAATCTAGACTATTTGATAGACAATTTGACTGCGAAAAAGAAGGCACTAGATATTGAGAAGGTCAAGAAATCGAAGACGGTTCTCAAGATGTACGTCACTGATTTTCTCTCCGGACATAGCGAGTACTTCACAAATCACCAAGGGGTTGACGTTTTGGCCGCCATGAAGGCCTCTTGCGCCTATCCCAATCACTTCCCTCCAGTGCTAGTGAATGGGAAACTCTACCTAGATGGCAATATCGCCACAGTCCTACCCATAGAGCAGGCTATTTCTGATCGTTGCACAGACATATTGGTGCTTGCTTCTGTTCCTGAGGATCACCACGAAAGACCCCAGAAGAGGTCTCATAAAGTTTTCCAAGCGCTGATGAGCAAGAATTTTTCGATTGAGTTTAAGGATGTCCGCGATCACAGGGTTGAACTGTATAATCACTGTCTAGATTTGGCATTTGGGCGAGAGGTACCAAATGAGAAAGTACGAATTTATACGATCGCTCCAGACTATATGATTGCGAACGCAAGTATCCGAGGTAAAACCATCAGAAAGTTTGTCAATCACGGCGTCTCTAAGGCAAAAGCCATCTTCGAATCCGTACTGTCCGAATAGTTGTACACTTGAATATCGAGCCCTGGCTGCTAAAATAACCTTATGATTGCATTTCTCGAAGGCAAAATAGAGATCGCACGCTCTGGGTGGGTGGTATTGAACGTCGGTGGAGTCGGATACAGGGTTTCTGTCGGTCCTGAGCTGCTTTCTAAGCTTCACGAGGGGGCGCAAGTTCGTCTGTACACCTATGCCCAGTATCGTGAGGACAGCGCCTCCCTTTACGGTTTTGAGACCACTAACGAACTGGATTTCTTTGAGTTACTTATCTCTGTCTCTGGTATCGGTCCCAAGGCGGCGATGGGAATACTCTCGGCAGCGTCCGTAGAAAAGGTTCGTGCTAGCATCGTCAAGCAGGACCCCTCGTTGTTATCCAGTGTCTCGGGGATTGGCAAGAAAACAGCAGAGAAAGTAGTAATAGAACTGAAGAACAAGGTGGGCTCCACAGCAAGCATCTTTGATAGTGCTACCAGCGAGAAGGTCGAAGATGTCTACGAGGCGCTTCTTGGCCTCGGCTTCAAGCCGCTCGAGGCTAGAGAGGCGCTAGGAACGATGCCGGAGGATTGCGCTTCTGCTGAGTCTCAGCTCAAATACTGCCTGAGCGAGCTAAAGAAGAAGTAGTTATGAATACAGACATCGACCACATCCTAGATAGTGAAGAAACACCAGAAGAGGAAATTTTCGAGGAGACTCTACGCCCCAAGAAATTTTCAGAATATGTAGGACAGAAGAAGGCAAAAGAGGGGCTAAAGATTACTATAGAGGCAGCAAAGAGCCGCAAGGAGCCAATAGACCACGTACTTCTTTATGGCCCTCCAGGGTTAGGTAAGACAACCCTAGCAAATGTAATTGCTTCTGAGATAGGCGCTCAGATACGTGTAACCTCTGGACCGGCCATAGAGAGAGCCGGCGACCTAGCATCTATCCTTACCAACCTTCAGGAAGGTGACATCCTATTCATTGATGAGATTCATAGGCTAAACCGGACCGTAGAAGAGGTTCTATACCCAGCGATGGAGGATTTTACCCTAGATATTATTATTGGCAAGGGACCAGCAGCGCGCTCTATACAACTCGACCTCCCGAAGTTCACGATTATCGGAGCAACTACGCGGATGGGCTCCATCAGCTCACCGCTGAGAGATCGTTTTGGCCTGGTGAATCGACTGGAGTTTTATGAGGATGACGAGATCGAAAAGATTGTTCGCCGTTCTGCAAAAATCCTAGGTATTGAAATATCGGGTGATGGTGCTAGCGAGATTGCGAAGCGTGCTCGCAAGACGCCGCGCATTGCCAATAGATTGCTAAAAAGAGTTCGTGATTTTGCTCAGGTTAAGGCCAAGGGGGTTATAGACCAGGATATCGCCAATAAAGCGCTAGATATGCTTGAAGTGGATGAGTTCGGTCTGGATAATACTGATCGTAAGTTGCTCGCCACCATAATCGAAAAGTTCAAAGGTGGACCAGTGGGATTATCTACCCTGGCAGCCGCAACAAGTGAAGAAATCGAGACCATAGAGGATGTTTACGAGCCATATCTTATCCAAATTGGCTTTTTGGAGCGCACCCCGCGTGGCCGCAAGGTGACGGCTGCCGCATTCCATCATCTTGGGTTTAACCCTCTAAATCCAGAACAGGATAGTTTGCTTTGAAGGTCAGTATAAAGCAAAGAGAAAATCGTTTTCGCCTCTACGGTGCCGTTTTTTTATTGTTTGAGAGAAATGGTGGAATACTGCTCCAGAAACGCAAGAATACCGGTTGGCATGACGGAGAATATAGTCTAGTCGCAGGACATATTGATGGCAATTTAACGATTGCGGAAGAAGCCACTAGAGAAGCGAGAGAAGAGGCTGGCATTGTGGTTAGCCCAGATAACTTTCAGATTGTTCATGTTGCACACCAGATAGATCATGACAGAGAATACGTGTGTTATTACTTACGCGCAACCTCGTGGGAAGGAGAGCCAGAGAATCTGGAGCCTGAATTTTCGACCGAACTAGTCTGGTTTAGCTGGGATAAATTGCCTGGCAATATTGAAGATGACGTAACGGCTGCTTTGCAGAAATACCGAGAGGGCGTGTCTTTCTCGGAATTTGATTGGCGAGCGCCTAGTTTATGAAACTCCTTCTTCATGCCTGCTGTGGGCCATGTTTCCTTGGGGTCTGGGAGGAGCTTGGAACCCACAAGGACATTGAGACGACGCTTTACTATGACAATCCTAATATTTACCCTGCTAGCGAGTTTGCAAAAAGACGTGATTATTTGCGGATTGCAGCTAAAATCAAGGGGCTAGCGCTGGTTGAGGCAGAGTATAGACCCGAAGAGTACAAACTTGCGATAGACGACGATACCGCCTTTCCGATAAGGTGCCTCCATTGTTATCGTCTAAGGTTAGAGCGTGCTGCCAAGTACGCTAAGGAGAATGGTTACGAGGCGATCTCCACTACGCTCTTCGTTAGTCCGTATCAACAGCACGAGGCACTCCAAGAAGTTGCCGCTGATGTTGCCCAACATTATGGGCTTGAATTATACTATACAGACTGGAGGCCCTTCTTTCGCGAGGGACAAACCGAGGCCAGGGAGATGGATCTCTACAGGCAGAAATACTGTGGGTGCAGCTACTCTTTGCAGGAAAGTAAGAAAAACCAATAGTTCTTTTTACTTTTGACTTTATCCTTTATACTTAACGTATGGCGATATTTCTCCTTTTGTACATAATGCTTATGATCGTATGGCTTTCGTGGTCAGCGGTTGTGACCTACGTTTTGCTAAAATATCGATATCCAGATAAGATTGGTTTGCTTCGCCTTGGAATTTATTGGGCTGTCTGCGCTGTGTTTCTGGTAGTGTCACTGATAGCTATAATGGGAGCGGACTGGGTTACCGTTCCTGACTTCTTTAAATCTATGGGGGCTTAGTGGAGGAAATTATTCAAAATCAGAAATATTTTGAGTCGCAGCTGCCAGATGAGAAGGTGGTTCTATTGATTCGTAGGCATTTTCTTGCGATTTTACCGTTTGTGGTTACCGCCTCGTTGTTTTACATGCTGGGTTTTCTGCTGATTTTCGTTGTTCCTCTTGTGATTCCTTCGTTAGTAACTGGATTTGCGTATAATGTGTATATTCTGGCAGTTAGCCTACTATTCTTTTTCAATACCGCACTCCTTTTTCACAACTGGACCCTGCATTATCTACACGTCGCAATTCTTACAGACGATCATTTTGTGGAGATAGCCCAAAGTGGTTTATTTTCTCGCAAAGTTTCTCAGCTTTCACTGGATAAGATACAGGACGTTTCTGCCGATCAAAAGGGGATGGTGAATACTATGTTTAACCTAGGCACAGTAGACCTCCAGACGGCTGGTGATATGCCCAACTTCGTTATTGAGCTCGTACCTGATCCGAATGGGATCGCCCAGAAAGTGATGCAGATCGAGGAAGAATACAGTGAGCGTACAGGGCTCAAGGGAGACGGTATCAATCGTAATGCCAATACAGTCGCCAACGTTGTTAGTGCAGCGGCGGTTCCGGTAAGTAATCAGTTTGGTTCACCAGAGATAGAGTTCCCGAACGGTGGGGGCGAAACACAACAGCCACCGGTTTAGCGGCGAATGGAGGGGTTTTTTGGAGGGGTTTGATCTAAAAGTAGATCCAATTTGGAAGCACAAAGATGTGGTGGGAATTGACATCGGGACCCGCTCTCTTAAGTGTGTGCAGCTCCGCAGAATAGGAAAAAAAATTACCGTTGTGGGCTTTGGACAAATGGCAGTTCCAGAGAATTATATAATTGAAGGTATCGTGGCCGAATCGGAAAAGCTGGCTGAGCTTACGACCGCCTTTATGCAAAAGGAAATCAAGGGCAAGATTACTGCAAAGCGAGTATTTGCTTCTCTGCCAGAGTCTAAGATATTTACCCGAACAATATCTTTGCCTCGGACTGGAGAGAAGAAAATTGATGAAGCGGTGAGCTGGGAAGCGAGCCAGACCATACCCATGGCGATGTCCGACCTATATCTTGATTGGCAACTTATCGGACCTTCGCATGAGGACCCCAAGCTCGACGAAGTTCTCTATGCAGCGGCGCCAAAAGCAATCGTAAATTCATACGTTCAGCTCTATAGCCTGCTGGGATTAGAGATTACAGGGATAGAGACTAGCCTGACGGCCATAATCCGGGCAATCGGCTCAAGGAAAAAGGTCAAGGAGGCGACCTTGATTATCGATATTGGCGGACAGACGACAAATCTGGCTATATTCGATAATGCTATCCGTGTCACGGGCAGTACCCTCATCGGTGGGGAACAGCTTACTTATCGTATCGCGCAAGCCCTCGGCGTTAGCGAGGTAGATGCAGAGAAGATCAAGAAGCAAAAGACAGCCGCGGGTGCGGAAAAAACAAAGCAAGCCCTAGAAGGCTCTGTTACTGAGATTGCCAAAGAAGCAACGAGCATGATCAACTATTATGAAGAGAAAAGCCGCCAAAAGATCAAGGTCACCAAGGTTCTGCTCTGCGGGGGGAGTGCTAGCCTACCGTCGCTTTCGGAAGTACTTGGCGAGAAGCTTGCGATTCCGACCGAAGTGGTAAACACCATAGAAAACCTGGTTTTTACCAAGAACTGCGAGATACCAGCCGAAGAAATTCCTACCTATATCAATGCGATTGGGCTTGCGATGCTGGGGGTTCAAGATGATTAGGCTAAACTTATTGCCACCTGAAATCAAGGACGAATTTGAGTTTTCGCACAAGAACGCCAATTTCTATCAGTACCTGGTGCGCTCCCTCGCGGTTATCTCCGGTATCTTTGCCTTGATGTTTGTAATTGGCTTTATAGTTTGGAATAACAAGATGGTGGCAAGTGAGATTCGCAACGACGCTGCAGCACAACTTGCCAAGATGAGTCAGGTAGAAACGGATGCCAAGGATTTTCATGCGCGACTAAACCTGATAGACAAAATTCGTAAGGATAAACTGAACTGGAACAAGATCTTTACCGAAGTTGGGAATAGTACACCTGCCGGGGCGAGGCTTATCGGCTTTGATTTTACCGACATCACAACAGATAGAGTGTCTCTAAGTGGTTTTGCAAACAGTGCTGCGGATGTGGGTATCTACCGCGAGCAACTCTCAAAGACCACGATATTCCAGTATGTCGACGTCGAATCAGTTACTGCTGCCACCGACCCGGTCGACAATTCTAGAAATGGTGTTACATTTCGTATAACCGCCAGTATCAAGATAGCGGAGGCAAAGAAGAGATGAAGAGTCGAGCAAGAACAGTAAATCGGAATCTGTTGATTGCACTTATCGCGGT
Organism: Patescibacteria group bacterium; assembly: GCA_041738615.1. Classification (GTDB taxonomy): domain Bacteria; phylum Patescibacteriota; class CPR2; order UBA1875; family CAIMLA01; genus JBGSPL01. Next base: position 106,525 of record JBGSPL010000003.1, on the reverse strand, counting down.
ATTTGTTATGTCTCTTAGTGCTTTTGCCTATGGCTGGTACTACATATTGGGGATTAGCTCGGGGGGTAACCGCTTGGAAACAGAAGCAGACAATTTCTTATTGGAGACAAATAAGCTGAGCGATCTCAAGCTCACTTTAGCCAAGGTTATTGGGCAAAAGCAAGTAGTCTATGGGGCTATACCGCAGAGCAAGGAGACATCGACAGCGCTAAAAGATTTCGAGAACCTGGCAAGAGCTGACGGAATGACCATTTCGAATACGAATGTGGGTGATGTGAAGGCAAAGTCAAAGACAGGCAGCGACTTTTCACAGACTGTAAACAAAAATGATTATTATGAGCTCCCTATAAAGTACGAGATGACTGGTGACTACGCCAGCCTTACGAAGCTGCTAGCGGACGTTGACGTTCAGCAACGCTTGATGTCCGCCTCTGATCTGGAAGTTACTGCAGACATCACTGATAAGGCAGCACTCGGTAGAGTAAGGGCGTCATTTATATTAACAATTTATGCAAAGAAATAAGATGAAGTTTGATTTGAACAATCCAAAACTAGTAGCCGCGAAGCAGAGTATTATCCGTCTACTCCCAGTAATCTGCGTGGTAGCCTTCGTGCTCGCGTTCTCTGTACTTACATATCTGGCCCTAGCGCCTAGAGACGACGACACGACAGTAGCCGCAGGGGAGCAAAAGCTCAATGAGCTAAACCTCAGCTTCAACGGCCGCTTGCTAAAAAGCCTCTCCAGTCCCGAGACTAGCAGTGGATCTTCTTCGGCACGCAATCCTTTTGTAAACTAAAAAGCTTGTTTTAGTCTAGTATCAACCACTCTGTTATAGTCCAAGGCCCAGCGGGTCCTCCAGCAAAACTACTATTGGCGAGCCCTTCATCGTAGTCAACGGTTGCTTTTTGGTCGATCATCAGACCTGCGACAGCGACTGCTCGGGCTTGGGCATTCTGTTGTAGACGGAGCGATCCAAAGGGAGCGTAGAAAACGCCGCCAACCGAGCCTTGCTCAATAGTGATGGCATGTACAAAGAACTGTAATAGCCAATCCCAGGGGTTTGGAGGGGTTTCAGTAGAGAACATCATGATATAACTAGGCGTTTTGGGGTTATCCTTATCGATACCACTTATTTTGGATCCCTGGCTTAATTTAATTGTGCCATAATTTGAGTCGCCTCTATTTGTTTTGTGATCAGCAATAATGATGCCGCAACTATTACCATAGCTCGGAGTCAAGAATATTTTAGCATTATTACCAATAATAATATTGCCGGTAACCCATATGGTGCCCATGACTTCCACTTCGGCGTTGTTACTCACAGTCCAGTTGCCATCAATTTTTATAGGGCCCAGCTTATTTAGAGAACCGGATGTCGTCAGGTTTCCAGTATGAACAGAGCCGTTTACAGCCTCAGTTTCCCAGGTATCAATTGTGTTATTCAGATCGGCTGGTTTTATGGGCATGTCTTGGTCTAGTGGATAGCTGCCTGTTGTCTTGGTGCCACTCACATTTACGCCAGTGATGGTTCTCGCTTTGGCATCACCAACTATTTTCCCACTGCCAAAGATCCAGCTCGTGAGGAAAGTCTGACCGTAGCTTGTGACGTTCCCAATAATCTCTGAGCCATTGCTCATCTGTACGGGACCGCTCGAAAACACACTTCCATTTATCTTTGCTTGATTCGAAATGTAGGTCCCGAAGCTATCAACTTGAATGCCGTAGTCAAAAGAGATATTGCTGGTACTTGTAGCTTTGTTTATCTTTACTCTTACGACACGTGTAGCCTCGGCCTTTGCGTATGTAGGTACATATCCGGTAGACTTGATGTATTTGCAATTTGTTTCGGGCAGAGGGCAGTCACTGATCTCAACTCTATATTCGCCACCGGTTAGGTCTGTCTCAAGTATGCCTCCTGGTGCAGTGCCGTAAGTAAGGTCGGGAATGTTCACTTTCCACAGTCCTTTATTCAGCCCAGCTTCAGAAATGGTAAGAGCTCGCAGGCTCTTATACTGCCTTTGAATCTTAATGGACGTAGATAGCACAGCAGAGCTTAGGGCGAGGGCCACGGTCATCAACCCTGTCAGTAGCAGCATTATCCCTAAAAGTACATTTCCTTTATGTCTCATATGTGGTTCCTCAGCCTGGCCTTACCCGTGAGCTGAATCTGCTCGCTTCTGGTGCCTACTTTAATTTCGGAGGAGATACTTACTGTAACTAGTGTTGCCGAGGTCGTATCTGGGCTATAACTAAAGCCTAGGATTAGTATCTTGTTGTCAAGGGTGCTATTTACATTGTTTTTTGCGTAGCGGACGCTAGCAGGGTCGGCATAAACAATCTTGTGGATGGATTTGTTTTCGTAGTAGTAGACTATGTGATCTACTAGCATATTTGTCCCAGAGTAAATAATCTTACCTTGGCTGTTTACGGCTGGAACACGAATGATGATGCTGTTCGCATCGGAAACATGAGTTAGATAGGTTGGCTCTACAGAAAGGCCGTTCTTTATATCGGTAGTCATGGTGTCGAGGATGGTCTGGCCGTCAGATTGGATGGTTGCAATAGCCATTTGTTCCTTGAAGGTTCTAAAACCAGTAATGTAAAGGCTAGAGATAACGGCAGATAACACTACGACGAGAGACATCGTAATCATCATTTCGATCAGGGTAAAACCGCGTTTTTTCATCATTCGGTACTCCCATATAGGTAGCTAGTGAGCTCTACTTTTTGTACCCGACCCTTGAAATTCCAACTCACGGTTATGAGTACCGAGGCAATCTTGTTATCGCCGAGATTCTTCTGAACATAGACATCTCCCGTAGAGCCTGGTATTTCGGGAATGTCAAAAGGTGTATGTGACGGTGCCAGCAGGGAGGATATTTTACGCGTACGGAGTTCCTCGATTTGGTTACTGGCTGCTTCATAGGCGATAAGCCTGAGCCTGGTGTCGCGATTCTTTTCGACGGAGCTAAAGAGTAGGGGGAATACAGCCGTAAAAATAATTGCCGATATTGTAACAGCAAGTAATATCTCTATGTAGCTAAAGCCGCGCTTTCTCATACCCTCCATCTTATTCTTAGTATACCTCATAGAGTTTTAGTATTTAAGCCAAATATCAAAAGAACCGGCATAAACCGGTTCTTTTGATTGTGTCATGACACACGTATTATTGCTGTTTTGAAGTAACGAAGAATTCCTTGGTCTGTCCGCTACCTGCTCGAACGTTGCCTTCTACCTTCTCGGCGTTGTTATTTAGAACCACGCTAAGCACATAGCTACCAGCAGTTGCGTCGAATGCATAGTCCATGCCTGTAGTGACGTCTGTACCAGTTAGGTATTTGACACCAGTCGCTGGAACTAGAGCTGCTGCCCAGCCAGTAGTGACGGGATAGCTGCCGTTATCGATGTAGTATTGCTCAAGTGCGTTCTGTACTTCGTGTACATTTGCCTTTAGCTTGGCGTCCTTTGCTTTGGCGTTTGCGCTAGTACCAACGATACCAACAACGATTCCAGCGAGGATTCCGATGATCACGATAACGATCAATAGCTCGATAAGAGTAAACCCTTTTTTTGCGTTTAACATTTTTTCACCTCCCTCCTTGTGAATTTATCTTGATTATATCCGTCGCTAGACGGAGAAACAAGCACTTTATATCATGTTGGTCATGGAATATATCGGCGTGATAATCGAAATGATTACATAACCGACCATGAGACCGATGAGAATCATAATCATCGGCTCGAGCAAAGTAGAGAGGTTCTTGGTAATATTGTCTACTTCGCTGTCATAGAAATCGGCTATCTTCCCCAGAATCACATCTGTCGATCCGGTTTCCTCACCGACGGATATCATTTGCGGTACAAGTGGCGGGAAGATCTTGAAGGTTGTTAAGTTATCGGCAATGCCGCTCCCGTTTCCAACTTTCTCCGCAGTTTTTAGAATGGCGTCTTTGAAAAGCATATTCTGCGTCGAGTTGCCAATAATCTCCAGTGCCTCCACCACGCTAACCCCACTAGTCAGTAGTGAGCTCAGGGTACGGCAGATGCGAGCAACGTTTAGCTTAATAGTAAGTGAGCCGATCACAGGGATTTTTAGCTGTAGGCTGTGCATAAATTTACGAAAATTATCAAAGTTCTTCAGGGCATAGCGGAAACCGAAAACGATAGCCGCAATAATGCTCAGTGTGACAATCCCATAGTCGGTAAATGCCTTGGAAAGGAAAATCAAAGATTTGGTGCTAGCAGGAAGGTCCCCGCCAAGCTGGTCAAACATATCTTGAAGCTTGGGGATAATGGTAACGAGCATAAAGATGAGGGCTCCCACCATACCGATAAAGATAACTGTTGGGTATATCATGGCGCCACGAATTTTGGAAATAAGTTCACGGTCTTTGGTCATCTGTATTGCCAACTCGTCTAGTGATTTATCTAGTGAACCCCCAATTTCGCCACTATTTACCATGCTTATGAAGAGGGGGGAGAAGACGTTTTGGTGTTTGCCGAGCGCAGTTGCTAAGGTAATACCGCCGTCCACGTCTTTTGCGAGCTCACCGATAATCCTCTTGAAACGTTTGTTCTTGGTCTGCTTTTCGAGCATCGCTAGAGATTGGGAAATAGGCACGCCGGCATTTACAAGGGTTGCAAGCTCCTGAGAGAACAACACTTTTTCGGCTAGAGAGATGGTAGTAAAGTTTGCGAGCTTAAGAAGTGGGTTTTCGTCGACTCCGGCCGAGATATTTATCGGGGTTAGCCCTTGCTCGATAAGAGAAGAAGCGGCATCCTCACGGTTTTGTTTGTCGACGCTGCCACTTACGATTTGTCCGGTTTTACCTCTAGCTGTGTACGTAAAAGTTGCCATTATTCCCTCGTTACTCTTAGTACTTCCTCGACCGTGGTAATGCCTTCTAGGCACTTGAGGAAGCCGTCTTGTTGCATAGTAATCATGCCGTTATCGATAGCGACTTTCTGAATTTCCTCAGTGGTCGCATGGCTAACGATGAGCTTACCGACTTCGTCGTCTACTTCCAGAACTTCATAAATACCCATGCGGCCCAGATATCCGGAAGCGTCGCATTTCGCGCACCCCTTACTTCGATATAAAGTGAGGCTGAGTTCACCTGGTTTGTGTTTAGTCTCCGGCTTTTTTTCTTGGGCGGCGCGTTCTGTTTCCGTAAGGAATATCTTGTTTCGAAGGGTGATCTCCTCTGCTTCCTTGGCGCTGCGGTTTACCATGTCTGGGTCTTCGGATATTTTGTCGAGAATCGATTTCTCATCGACTTTCAGATCAGCCGGGACGGCTATTTTTCGTTCACCAACGAGGCCCTCTGGTTTTGGCGCGGAGGCAACCTTAATGTCTTGGGCAACCGTTTTGTTTTTACTGGTGAGGAAATCAGTACGCAAACCAAAGTTGTTGATGATATCAGCAACTACCTTCTCGTCTGGGGTATAAGTCTCACTGCAGTGCGGACAAAGCTTACGAACCAGACGTTGGCCGATGACGGCATTCGCAGTACTTGCGATAAGAAAAGGTTCAATTTCCATGTCCAGGAGACGGGGGAGACAACCTGCAGCGTTGTTTGTATGCAGAGTGGAAAGCACCACGTGACCAGTAAGCGCCGCATGAACGGCCATTTCGGCTGTTTCTCCGTCACGGATCTCCCCAACCATGATAATATCCGGATCCTGGCGAAGCAGAGCTCTAAGTCCGGAGGAGAAAGTCATACCGACCTTGCTCGACACTTGGGTTTGGTTGATCCCTTGAATGCGGTATTCGACCGGGTCTTCGACCGTAGAAATATTAACGCCAATTGTATTTAAGGAGGATAGGACGCTGTAAAGTGTAGTTGATTTACCGGAGCCGGTAGGTCCAGTCACCAGAAGCATGCCGTGTGGCTTCTTTAGAGCCCGCTCAATGGCTATTAGGGCCTGCCCTTTGTATCCAAGCTCCTCCAGCGTGAGTGCCCTCGCAGACTCGTCCAAAAGACGCATAACGACCTTCTCGCCGTCCATCACAGGTAGTGTTGAGACACGAATAGAGATGTTGGTACTGCCGATCTTTAGCTTGATACGACCATCCTGTGGAATACGATGTTCGTCTATACGGAGGCTAGAGAGAATCTTGATACGCGAAACTATGGAGGCCATTAGAGCCTTTGGAAGGGTCATGGTATCTTTTAGGATTCCGTCTACTCGATAGCGAACCTGCACAAAACCCTCGCGTGGTTCGATGTGGATATCTGAAGCCCTGGATTTTACTCCGTATTCAATAAGGATATTTACCGCCCGGGCGATTGGCGCTTCGGAAATGATAGCCTCAACGTTATCTGCCGAGGTATCAGCATCGAGCTCTTCCTTGTCGATCTGGATTTCTTCCTCGGTCTCCTTGATCGCCTTGGAGATTTCGGTACTGAGGCCCTCTTTGTATTGCTCGATGGCGTTTGCAACGTCCGAAGGTGTCGCCAGATATATCTTGATGTCGAATCCGCACTGTTTCTGAATAGATTGGACAGCCTCAACATCACTAGGATCAGCCATGGCTACCTTGTAGTGGCCATCCTCTTCGGCGAAGATTACTGCTTGGTATCGACGAGAAACACGCTCTGGTAGTTTCTCTAAGATCTCTTTCGGTATCTGGGTGGTGCCAAGCTCGGTGTATTCGCTTCCGATTTCTACCCCGTAGAGCTTATAGAATTCTTTCTCGTTGATTACTTTCTTCTGGTAGAGAACATCCAAAAGAGACTCTTTACTGCCATCCGCGATCTTTTGCAGTTCGTCGAGTTTTTCTCTAGTGGCAACATTATTTTTAGCAAGCAGCGATTTGAGCTGCTCTGAGTCGAGATTCAGTTGTACCCCCCGTGTTTTTACCCACCAAGTCTGCTATACTTTCATGAGTATTTTAGCAGATTTATGAAAACAAGTGAACTTGATTACAATTTGCCCGAGGAATTAATCGCGACTGCACCTGCAGACCCTCGAGATTCAGCGCGTTTACTACTTCTCGACAAGGAAAGCGGCCATCTTAAGGATAGGGTATTTTCGGATCTTGCAGAAATTTTGGGCCAAGGCGACGTACTTGTCCTAAATAACTCGAAGGTGATACCAGCTCGCTTGTTTGGCAACGTGATCGGGAATATCCGCAAGCACGAGGTCCTACTGGTAAAGAATGCACATGACGCTGTTTGGGAGTGCTGGGTGCGAAACGGGAAAAAATTAGTTGTTGGGGAAACCATTAATTTCTCCAACAAGCTCTCCGCAAAGTACCTAGAACGCAAAGAAGATATTTTCTACCTCCAGTTTAGCGTTTCTGGACCTGCTCTCTACGCGGCTCTCGTCGAGATAGGTGAAATGCCCGTACCACCCTACATTCTAAAAGCAAGAGGGGATGAGCACGACGAACCTAGCGATAACGAAGAGTATCAAACTGTTTATGCGAAGAGCGAAGGCTCCGTAGCCGCCCCAACCGCAGGACTTCACTTTACAGAGGATCTTTTGGCCTCTCTGAACAAAAAAGGTGTTCAAATTGAGTACGTGACTTTGCATGTAGGCTTGGGCACCTTTCAGCCTATAGATAGGGAAAACATCGAGGATTTCGCGATACACAGCGAATATTACGAGATCGATCCAGAGACAGCAACAAGGCTAAATAGGGCCAAGTCAGAAGACAAGCGAATTGTGGCAGTTGGGACGACGACGGTAAGGGTGTTAGAGAGCGCCGCCGTAGATTACAAAGCCTGTGGGTTACAGAATCCTGGAAGACTAGAGCACGTGCTCATGCCAAGTTCTGGCGAAACCTCTATCTACATCTATCCTGGTTATCAGTACAAATTTGTCGACGCTATGATTACCAATTTTCATTTGCCGAAGTCGTCACTATTACTTTTAGTTTCTGCCTTTGCAGGGACAGACAGCATCCGCGAGGCTTATAACTATGCTATAAAGAAAGAATATCGGTTTTACTCTTATGGCGATGCCATGTTTATTTCTTAAACAGAAGGGAACGCATGAAGGAAATTGAGCTCGAAAGAACTTATCTCGCAAAATATGTACCCAAAGGTCTGGCGGGTATGGAATACGTCGTGATATCCGACGCGTTCTTTCCGGAAAAAGCCGCACACCCAAACTTGCGGCTACGTAAACGCGGGGATAAGTATGAAATAACCAAGAAGACCCCGGTCGAAGGCACCGATTCATCGAAGCAGATTGAGGATACTGTGGCGCTAACGGAGGAGGAATACCGAGACTTAACAAAAGCAGGCGGCAAGAAATTTACTAAGAAACGATACCTTTATCCATATCAGGGTAGAACCGCCGAGGTAGATGTGTACCAAGATGATTTGCTCGGACTCATTGTTGTCGATTTTGAGTTTGATAATGAGGAGGACAAGGACTCCTTCCGGATGCCAGACTTCTGCGTGGCCGATGTGACCCAGGAGCAGTTTCTCGCAGGTGGGATGCTTTGTGGAAAGAAGTACTCGGATATCTCCGCGCAGCTAGAGATGCACGGTTACGACGGCCTTAAAATATAATTAATTTAGTATAAATGACAAACCCCTGCCGCCGCGTGATGCGAAGGCAGGGGTTTGCGGTTCGTGCTTCTGTAGTACGTTACCGCTGTGGGGGAACGAAGAGGAGCTTCCCACCAGTGTACTTCGACTCGACTGCGACACTGGTCTCCTGAGACCTCGTGATCTCGCCGCAGACTTGCGCCGAGATACCGTACTGGCTTGCCATGTCAACGAGCGCAGCCGCGTCGTCAACTGGGACGATAACCAGTACTCCTTGTCCTCCGTTCCAGGTCGTATAGACCTCCTCATCGCTCATCCCTCGCCACTCGGCGCACTTGCGCATGATCGGCGGGAGATCAAAGAGATTGTCCAGTCGAGCAGAAAGCCCGCAGGGCTTAAGTAGCTCGCCAAACTTGTCGATACCCCCGCCCGAGATATGCGCGACGAGGCGCAGTTCGAGCAAGTGCTGAAAGTCCGGCTCGTGCCAACCATGAGCCGTGTTCAGGAGGCGATCGTAGAGCCTGGAGGGATGGCAAGCCGCAAGCAGGTCTTCACGAGCTTCGGGATTGTTGTAGTAGCCCGGCCCGTAATGACGTGCGAAGGCTCCGCGTACAGCTGAGATGCCATTGCTGCGGAAGCCATCTTCGCCAAGAGCCACGACCAGGTCACCAGGCCGGACTTTCTGGCCCATGATGATCTTGTCTCGCAGGAAGATACCGTGTGCGATACCCTCCCAGTTGAAGGGGGCCTGAGCCTGATCGTTGTCGGTACCGACACAGACACCGACTTCAGCCGTTTCCCCCTTGTAGAGAACCGTTCCGATTTCGTTGGCAGCGCTGACAAGGCCCTCCACCATGCTCTTATAGAGGGCGTACTGAGGGCTGTCCACGCTACCCCCGAAGGAGCGGATCGCCAGCACGTTGCTGAAGACGGCCGGAAAACCACCGAAGCGCGTGATATCGGTACTTGCCATGGCCAGTAGATCCCACGCGGCGTTACGATGAGTTGCCATCGCGTCGTGGAGGAGGACCTTCGTGCCTACCCCGTCTGGGGCAAACTCAAAGCAAATCCTCTCATACGGCAGTCCCACGTAGCTGCAAGGCTTCGGTCCACGGAAGAGGCCCTGGCTGAGATCCTCGACCTCGATGTAGGGGCAGTTACCGTGGGTGGTGGCTATGAGCTGGGCAGCCATCGCTGAGAAGGCGTCGCCGACCGGGACGTTCACACCATCTTGCGCATACCTAGACTGTTCGGTGCTTTCGTTCATCAACATCACTCCTCAGTGACTGGTCGGGTTTTCATACCCGAAAACGGATAAAGAAAATAGAGGTACTCCCTCCACGCGTGATTATATAATATCTTGCAGATAATTTGAAGCAAGTTATTCTTCCATATTGCGTCTTTTCGTGCTAGAATGCACTCGATGTAGATGCCCCATCTTCGAGATGGGCTAGAAAACGGAGGGCTACATGGACAAGAAGCTCAGGATTGGAGTTCTGATCTCAGGAAGTGGCACTAACCTCCAAGAGATCATCGACCGTACCCTCGCGGGTACACTCGACGCCGAGATTGTCACCGTGATCTCGAACAAGCCGGACGTCAAGGGCCTTCAGCGTGCTGCGGACGCCGGGATTCGACACGTCGTCATCATGCCTGAGAACTACAACCTGGTGGCCAACTTCAACCAGGCGATCGCGCGTGAGCTCTCTCATTCGAACGCCGAGTACGTCATCCTGGCCGGCTACATGAAGCTCGTGGGACGAGAGGTGCTCGAGGCGTACCCGAACAAGGTCGTGAACCTTCACCCGGCTATCTTGCCGAGCTTCCCAGGTGCACACGGCATCCAGGAGGCCTTTGACTACGGCGTCAAGGTCTCCGGCATCACGGTGCATTTTGCCAACGAGGTCTTCGACGAAGGTCCCATCATCGCCCAGCAGGAAGTCCAGATTGCCGAGGACGATACCGTCGAAACGTTCGAGGCGAAGATCCACGCGGCTGAGTATCAGCTGCTCCCTGCGGTGATTCAGATGATCGCCGAGGGGCGAGTGCACGTCCAGGGTCGCAAGGTCGTCATCGACGGCTAGTGAGCCACATGGCTCGCTGGGGAAGGTTCGCATCTAGCGAAACATGCCTTTCACGGCGAGCCTTTTTCAATATAAAAGCTATTTTTGTATATAAATGAAAGAAGCCTCCTCCCCGGGTGTTACCGGAAAGGAGGCTTCGTTCGCGTACTGCGAAACTTGAACGCTCCTCACGTTCGGGGTCGGGCACCTATCCGAAGTAGGCGCGTGCGTTGGTAAAGAACTTCGCCCAGTGCGAGTTCTGGTATAGCCCGTCGTACTCGGAGTACGGGAGCTGCCAGCGCAGGAAGAAACGTTCCGGATGAGGCATCATCAGGAGATGATGTCCATCTGGCGAACAGAGGCCCGCGATACCGTGCGGACTGCCATTCGGGTTGTAGGGACGAGTTTCGGTCGGAAGACCATCTGGATCGACGTAGCGCAAAGGAGCAAGTCCCAGACGCAGGACCATGTCCATCACTTCAGGGTTCGCCTGGAATAGACCTTCCCCGTGGGCGACCCCGACACCGAGAACTGAGCCTTGCATGCCCCCAAGCATCACAGCGTTCGTCTCGGCAGCAACCTGGAGCATCACATAGCGGTGCTCGAAGTGTCCGGAACGGTTCTGTGTGAAGAGAGGCTTCTCCTCATCGGGAAGGTCCAGATCTGGTACGCCATGAAGCGCGCTGACCTGACAGCCGTTGCAGACTGCGAGCGAGAGGGTATCGCAACCATAGAACTGGTCTATCTGGCCTCGGATACCTTCGTCGAATCTCATGACGGCAGCCCAGCCGGTACCTGACTCCAGCGTATCACCGAATGAGAATCCCCCGGGTAGAGCCATGAACTTGTAGTCGTCGAGCTTGGCTGTGCCACTTGAGAGATCGCTCATCTTGACGTCCCAGGGAGCAAATCCGGCGCGCCGAAGAGCTTCAGCCATCTCGCGATCGCCGTTACTGCCTCGTTCACGCAGGATCGCAGCTTTGGGCTTGATGCCCAGCAGAATCTTCGGTAGATCGTCGGGGTTGAACGTGTAGATCTCGGCAGCCGTAAGCGGCTCGTCGGAGAGTGTGTTCCACTCTTCGAGTGCGCTGCTGTCTCCAGACTGAAGACGGTCCATCTGGTAGGCCGTCTCTTCCCAGTCTCGCCTTAGTGAAGCGAGAGTTTCCGAGAAGACGGGCCTGCCGTTGTGGCTGACGTTCGCTATACGCGAACCGGCGACTTTGCCGATCTTGTGATACGGGAGGCTTGCCGCGCGAAGAAGATCTTCGACCCGATAGGCCTCCAGTTGTGGGACCTCGATGATGAGGGAGGCCTCACCGTTGAGCATCGTAGCGTAGAGTTCTTCGCCACGAAGATCAACATCAAACCCACGATCGCCGGCTAGTGCCATTTCGATCAGTGTTGGTATCGGACCGACGCGAACTGTGTCGTGTACGGAGGCGATCAAGCCATCGCGAACCATCTTGTTGATGGTATCGACGATCCGTACGAGCCTGTCCTGGTTATCGATGTCGGGAGCTTCGTTGCCGAGTTGCCCAGTGACGAGACCCAGGACAGAGCCTCCGAGACGCATCTCGTCGGAACAGGATACGAGTAGAAGTGTGTTGCCGGTCATCTTGAGATCGGCCGTTGCCCTGACGTTCAGGTCCTCTACGAGCGCGTAAAGCGCGAGGACCGCAAGTCCAGGACATTTCACGAGCTCCAAGTCACCCTCAGGGTTGATGCCTTGACTTGCCATCGAGGTGCTGTCTTTGCCGCCATCGATGCCGATCCCTAGGGACCTGAGGATCTCGACTGCAGCGCGGGCGGAGTCGACAAGCCAAGCGCCTTGGCCGGGCTGTCTGACGGGCAGCATCCAGTTCAGCTGTCCTTCGATGAAGTTTCGTGCTTCATAGCCAGCCCCGATAACGTTGAGACAGGCTTCAGCAACGGTCATGCGCGCACCTGCGCCGGCGTCGATCAGGCCGATAGTCGGCTGCATACCGAGGCTACGCGCAGTAGCGGTCAGTCCCGTGTGGGAGTGTGCTACTAGCGAATAGTCAGAGATAGGTAAAAGCCGACGGCCGACAAGTTGATACTGGGCTGTGAACGCTTTGACAGTGTGATCCACCTTTGTGACCAGGTCCATCTTGGAGCATACGTGGGGGTGGCGTAGGACGTATCCTAGCCACTCACGAAACTCCGATTCAGGCGGGAGCACGAATGGGGGCAGCTCACACTCCACATGAGTGAAATGTAGCTGCTCAGGTGGAAGGTCGCCGAGAATGGCGGCGAGTGGTAGCTCGACTGGATTCGTGCCGTCGTTGTCGTCATGAACGATCAAGAGCCCGTCTCCAGTGATCTGCCCGATAATCGCCACCTGGCAGTCTTCCCTCTCGGCGATTCGCTTGAGCTCATCGAATCGATCGGGATAAACGAGGACTCCGTTGCGTTCTTGGCTTTCGTTGCCATAGACCTCGAGAACTGACATGGTGTGATCGCCGACGGGTATGGCGCGAATGTTGATGAGTGCGCCCGCTGGGTCGACAAGCTCGGTGAAGGCGTTTAGAACGCCTCCGGCACCGAGATCAGTCATCGAAACGATAGGGTTGTCTTCTCGCTTTTCGTAGCAAGCGACGATGACTCGATCTCCTCGTTGTGCAGCCTCCGGCTCTCCTCTTTGGACAGCGTTCTGGTCCTTTTCCTTGTTGGCGCCGTCCTGCTCTCGGCTACTGCCAGAGCTACCGCCCATGCCGATTCGGTGGCTTGGCGGTCCAATCTGGACGAGAAGCATTCCCTTCTCGGGGAAGCCTTTCTGTACGTGTTCGTCGAGAACGCCGCCTGTGCCGACGGTATAGACGACCGGCTTGTACCAGCCGCGGTGGCCATCTGGTAACTCCATCTCAAATGTCTCGATGAAGCCACCGGTGTTAGGCTCGCCGATGCAGTTGCCGTAGTCGTACCCGCCGTTCGTACCCTGGAGACGAATCTCAAGGGGTGAGACAAGGTCGGGTGGATGTGTCCAGCCGTTCTGTTCCCACGGCATCGGATAGCCCGGGATGTGGTAGTTGCCGGTGCAGACGCCGAAGTCACTTGCGCGGACGATTCCACCCCTTCCGACTGCCTGGTTGTCACGAATCCTGCCACCGGTGCCAGTAGCGGCTCCGGGGTAAGGCGCGATGCCAGATGGGAAGTTGTGGGTTTCGGCGGTGAGGGTCGGGTGGTAGAGGGCCTCCAAAAGCACCAGTTCGCTCGGGTATCCCGGGCGAGATGCCATGAGAAGCTCGATTACCCTTCCCTTGATCGCTGAGCTGTCGTCGTTGAAAGCGATGACTGAGTTCGCACCGGTGTACTTCTGAGTGGACTTGATGATCTCCATCAAGTTTTTCTCGGGGATACGTACACCGTCGATGTAGATCTCGCCGCGGAACGTCCAGTGTCTGGCGTGCTCGGAGCACATCTGGGCTATCTGGAAGAGCTCCACGTCGGTCGGGTTGCGACCGATCTCAAAGAAGATCGATGCAATCCATTGGACGAGAAACTTGTTCCAGCCACAACCATGCTGCTTGTCGAAGAGCCAGAGAACCGTCTCGCCTTCCTCGAGGAGTGGAATCACCCGCACTGGGGCGGGCTTCATGCCACTGCTGAAAGAGGTCAGTGGCCGGTCATAGATCATCTCGAGCATCGGATCGTGGAAGGGCTCGATGAGGCTGAGCGCAGTTTCGGGCTTGATCTTCGTCGGAAGACCGATCCTGATGCTGTGCTCGAACCTCTCTACCTTGGTGATGCCGACGCGCCGACAGATGTCGACGGCACGCGAAGACCAAGGTGTCTCGAAGTTCATTCGGGGTCCGAATTCGATTACGGAGCCCTCCTGATCGAGAAAGCTACTCTCTCCGACGTGTGTCGGATTGTAGGTAGCGCGGAGTAGATACCGCAAGCGTTCCTTGTCCTGTCTGTTTGGTCGCCCCTTTGTCTTTACGTAGAAGCTGTTCTCGGTCTGAATGTTCTCGACGTTCACGCCGAGCAGTACTGCACGGGCGAGCAAACGCTCGAAGCTAGAAGCGGACATTCCGGGCGTGCGATAGTAGGTCTCGATCATCAGAGATCAGTCCTTTCGGTGGTGGTTACAGTATCTGTAACGGATATTGAGTCTTATCCGGTTGTTAAGGAACTTTGTACACAAAAAGCCGGAAGTGTCCCTCCGACTCCTGTATACGCGGTTATTATACTATGAGAAGGGGTATCTTTCAATCAGGTCATAATTTTTGTGTAAAGTGTCTACTTGACACGTATTTTCCCCCTGTGTAAGATAAAAACAACACGGAGGGGGAATGAAAAGGTACTACATTTGGGTAATCCTTGCAGGGGCTCTTCTGATGTCGCCGCTCTCAACCTGGGCAGCCACATCGGCTCTTCATATCCATGCGTTCCAAATCGCAGGTGAGAACGCCTACGACGAGTTTGTTTCTATCTCAAACGATGGGAGTAGCTCAATTGACCTTACCAATTATTCTATTTCGCGTAAGTCGAAGACTGCTACCAGTTGGAATACTTTACATAAATTTACAGGAGTCACAATTTATCCCGGTCAGGTAATTGTGGTTGCGAACGCCAAATATATTGGAATTTCGAATTACCTGTATTCTACTAGTAGCTATTCGTTGACGACTGATAACTCGGTGGCAATAATTGCTCCCGATAAGAGCATTATGGATTTGGCCGGGTACGGTGAAGCGAATACCTTTGAGGGATCGCCACTTTCAAATCCCGCCGCTGGAGAGCAATTAGTTAGGACTCAGGATACAAACGTAAACTCTGACGACTTCGTTTCTAGTTTCAAGGTTGCCACCTTGGATCCCAATGCAGACAAGGTAATGATTAGTGAGCTTATGCCCGCACCAAGTGAGGGCAAAGAATGGTTTGAGCTCTTTAACCCCACAAGCCTACTGGTTTCACTCTCGGGAATCAAGATTTGTGATGCCGTGGGGAGTGTTCATTGCTACTACCTTCCAGATACGGAGACGCTACAACCCTTTCAATATAAGGTTTATGGCCAAGATACAACCAAAATCACACTCAATAACACTGGTGATTGGCTCGAGCTTCGCGATGGTAATGACAATCTTCTAGTCGACAGCGGAGGAGATTATGGTAGTGCAGATGAGGGGAATAGTCTGTCACTCTTTGGAAGTGAGTTTATCTGGACAAAATCGGCAACCCCAGGTGTGCAGAATATCTTTACGGACACAGCAGAAGTCGAAGAATCGGTGGTAACTGCAGCGAAATCTACAAGCAAGAAGGTGAAAACGACAGTTGCAAAAGTGGCAACGACGACGGCGGGAAGTGTCTCAGACAAAGATGAGGCAGCCATCAGCGCCGCCCCTACCAATGAGAAACAGGCAGTCAAAGGTGCGAGCTCAAAGGTAGGTGGTAACAATCAGGCGCTTGGCTACGCGCTGATATCTTTGGCTGTTTTGCTCCTATTCGGGTATAATCTCTGGGAGAATAGAGGTTATGCAAGCAAATTATACGACAAAATCCGCTACCGAAACGATTAAGCTTGGGGAAGAGCTGGGGACCACCCTTAGGGGCGGAGATTTAGTGTTGCTTGCAGGCGAACTTGGTGGGGGCAAGACCCAGTTTGCAAAGGGAATAGCGAAGGCGCTAGGAATCGGCGAGACCGTTGTGAGCCCTACGTTTACCATTGAGCGGAGCTACCAGGGGAAAACCTATACTCTACATCACCTCGACCTTTACAGGACCCAAGATGATCGTGAAATTTATTCTCAGATACAGGAGTACATTAGTTCACCATTGGATATCACGGTCATCGAGTGGCCAGAAAATATGGTAGATCTTAAGACCAAGAGTCACTATCTAGTGAATTTTACATATACTGATGACGACAATAGAGCTATTACTTTTTCGAAAGTAGGTGCCGAATGGTCCTAGCGTTTGATACATCCAAAGAACAAGCGTTCATCGGCCTTTGGGACCAGAAATGGGTTGCACAAGAGGCCTTTGACGCTGGCCGAGAATTGAATAAACTTATTATACAAAAACTTGATAAAGTACTGGCCGTTATCAATATTGATACCGATGCCAAGGCATTAAAGGGCATTATCGTTAACTCAGGCCCGGGATCATTTACTGGCTTGCGTATCGGTCTTTCGGTGGCAAACACCATTGCCTATACATATGATATCCCGATAGTAGGGATTACAGAGGAAATAGATATAGATAAGCTTTTACAAAAAGGAAAATCCGTGCTAGAATCACGGGGCGCATCTTTTGGTGGGGTAGTGGTACCGCACTATGGTGCTGAACCTCACATCACACAGCCGAAACCGAAGGGGTAGGTGTTGCCATATGGCAGATCGTACCCCGAACGGGTTTGTACAGTCTGCACGTCGAAGGTCTAAGAATCTCGAGCTTGTCGCACCCGCGAAGAAGTGGGTGCGGTGGCCTGTGGTATACGGCATGGTCCTGTTGGTGAATACTTGGCGTAAGCTGAGGCAACTCTCGAGGAGGCGGTAAAGTGGCTGGGTCCACTTTGAACGGATGGATTCGGTTCTGGGACCTATGGTTCCTGTTCCGTGACGGCCTGCCTTTCGGCTGCGTCAGCACCGTTGCTACCAGGACGTTGCCTGGACTCTATGCTGGCTTCGTCTACGGCGAGCCAGAGGAAGGTTCGGATAGTGCGCCACGCCAGGATTTCGCTACGGAGAGCGTGATCGCTACGATGCAAGTCGTACAGCGGGCGGCCCTGTGGCCGATGCTTGACAAGCGGAGCGAAGAACTGGTGCTCAATGCTGTTTCTGTGCTGACCCTCTTGCCTGTGTATTTTGGGAAGACAGAGGAGGAAGTAGAGGCTGAAGCCCAGGAGCACGTTTGAGGAAACGGTGGCAGTAAGTTACAGGTGGCCTCGCGGCGGCCACCCCAACAACATAACGGTCGAGATCCAAAACAACGGGTCGCGGCCGTTGTTCATTTATTCTTGTCGTCCTGAGCGAAGAAGGATCCAGGCCCATTCTACCTTGCTAAAGCAAGGTTTACTCGATACTTTTGTCCGTAGTCACAAAAGTATCCAAAAAGACATTTTTAATGCGTCGAGCTGAGGCTCTCCGCAACGGCTAGTCATAGTTTTGCGGTAAGAATAGTTTGATCTGTATCTCATATACATATCCAGAAGGGCGGAGCTATTTCGCGGGTCGCGGGAGGAAAGAGATAAAAATCTCATTTGCTAAAATGTGCAAAAAGTCGTATAATTGCGAAGTAAATTAGTAAACAAACTAGTTGACATTCCTGGCCTTAAATTACAAATTTTCACTTTACACATAAAATATCTTAGAAAAGATGTACTCAATCAAATAGAGAACCCGCATAGTTTGCGGAATCTTCTAGAAGACGGCTAGCATGTCAGCTTTTATGAAAAGCACCTGATATTCAGGGAAGGAAGGAGAAAGTATGGAATTACTAAGCATCGTATTTGCTGTAGTAGCTCTTGGCGTTGGTGGTTTCGGCGGTTATACATATCGCAAGACTCAGATGGCCAAGGGGGTCCAAAACGCAGAAGGTAAGGCAGAGAAAAAGATTGCAGAGGCAGAAACTAAAGCCAAGGAGATCATCCTCGATGCCAAGGATGAGGCACTAAAGATTGCCGATACCGCCAAGAAAGAGGAGCGCGAGCGCCGAGATCAGCTCACCGCCCAGGAACGGCGTGTAGTGCAGCGTGAGGAAACACTCGACAAAAAGAGTGATGAGATCGACAAAAAACGCGACGATATCGATAAAGCAAAGGCAGACATCGAGTCAGTGAAGACCGACCTGCGTGATCTTCGGGTTCGCCAGCAAGAGGCACTTGAGAAGATCGCCAAGCTAAACAAAGAGGACGCCAAAGAGAAACTGATGCAGATGGTCGAGAAAGAGTACCGCAAGGATATCGTCAGCTTTATCAGTAAGATTGAGCGTGAGACCAAGGAAGAAGCCGATACAAAGGCACGTGAGATTCTAGTGACAGCTATTCAGCGTGTCGCTGGTGAGCAAACTGCAGAGAGCACAGTGACAGCCGTTGCTCTTCCAAACGACGAAATCAAGGGTCGTATCATTGGTCGTGAAGGTCGCAACATTCAGGCTATCGAACGTGCTACAGGCTGTGACATCATTGTCGACGACACACCAGGTATGATCGTAATATCTGGTTTCGACCCAGTACGCCGTAACGTTGCCAAGGTGGCACTTGAGAAACTGATCAAGGACGGACGCATTCATCCTACCAAGATTGAGGAAGCAGTACTGAAGGCGCAGGAAGAGATTGACAAGCAAATCAAGGAGGCCGGAGAGAAAGCCGTTTATGAGGCTGGCGTCGCTGGGCTTCCTGCTGAGATGATCAAGCTACTTGGTCGCCTAAAGTTCCGAACTTCGTTTTCCCAGAATGTATTACAACACTCTATCGAGACAGCGCTACTTGCTAGTGCTCTCGCTTCCGAGCTGGGCGCTGACGTTGCCATCGCCAAGAAAGCCGGGCTTTTGCACGACATTGGTAAGGCAGTGGACCAGGATATCGAGGGTTCTCATGCTAGCATCTCGCGCGATATTTGTAAGAAATTCGGCATGAGTGACGAGATTATACACGCCGTAGAAGCTCATCACGAGGAAGTACCTTTCCATACAGTCGAGGCTGTCATCATCCAAGTTTCGGATGCGATATCAGCAGGCCGCCCTGGCGTTCGTCGTGACTCTCTCGACAACTACATCAAGCGTCTTACAGAGCTCGAGAACATTGCCAAGGGCTTCGAAGGTGTCGAGAAGGTATACGCTATCCAGGCTGGGCGTGAAGTTCGAGTCTTTGTGACACCTGAGAAGATTGACGACCTCACGGCCCTCAAGCTTGCAAAGGATGTTGCCACCAAGATCGAGGCGGATCTTAAGTATCCAGGACAGATAAAGGTAAACGTAATTCGTGAAACCCGAGCAATAGAGTACGCAAAGTAACATGAAAATTCTATTTATATCTGACATCGTCAGTAAGAATGGCCGTGAGGCCGTAAAACAGATGCTACCTAGCCTGCGCCAAGAGTTTGGCATCGACTTCACTATCGCGAATGGAGAGCATCTCTCTGATCGCGTTGGAGTGGATGAAAAGGTAGTTCGTGAGATGATGTCCGCTGGTATCGACTTTTTTACCACTGGTAACCACATTTGGAGGCAGAAGGATTTCGCTAGTAAGATAGACTCTTTGGGCTTGCCGCTAATCCGTCCTGCAAATTACCTCGAGGGTACACCCGGTGAAGGATTCAAGGTCGTAGAGACCAGCTATGGCAAACTACTCATCGTCAATCTTCTTGGTCAGCACGAAATCAAGGCAGTAGTGAAGTCGCCGTTTACAACGGCGGATGAAATTATCGCCGCACACCCCGAGTGCAAGTACGTATTTGTCGATTTTCACGCCGAGATGAGCAGCGAAAAGGTTGCCCTCGGACGCTACTTAGACGGCAAGGCATCTGTGGTTGTCGGCACTCATACTCACGTACCAACCGCTGACCAACGAGTTTTGGCAGGAGGTACCGCTGTAGTCTCTGACGTTGGCTTTACTGGTCCCCGAGAATCTGTACTTGGAGTACGCGATGACATCATATTTAACACCTTTATCACTAGCATGCCGCAGAAGTTTGAGCTTGCAGATGGTCCGATACAGATTAATGCAGTTCTTATCGATCTTGGGCATGACGGCAAAGCGAAGTCTATTGTCAGAGTCGATAGGGTCGTAGAACTCTAGTTCTCATTCATTTCTCAGATTCCGATATTACCTTTGTATTCGAGAAAACTTTACATCTGATGTATAATATATAGGTAAGGTTATTAACAAGTCCAATCGGACTGGAAGGAGAGAAATGACTAAAAGGGAACTAATCGATGTACTTTCAAAGGAGTCTTCATATACAAAGAAGGAGGTAGACGCCTTCCTCGATAAGCTGACGGAGGTGGTCACCCGTACCGTGAAAAAGGGCGAGAAGGTAGCCATTACTGGTTTCGGCACCTTTGACCTTGGTAAGCGCGCAGCGCGTCGTGGTAGAGATCCTCAGAGCGGAGAGATTATCCGCATCCCTGAGATGAAGATGCCTCGCTTCCGAGCAGGTAAGAACCTCAAAGAGACAGTACGATAAAAGCTTTAAAGAACCCCTTCCGGGGTTCTTTTTAATTACAAAGTTATGTATACTCGTGTTATGAAAGAAAACGATGAATTTTCTCCTTTCAATATAGATTATTCGTACAGTCACCGACTAGGCCAATCAGAAACAAACTCTATGGAGCCGAAGTTTACTGAAGCCGAGAAGATAGAGCTGCAGGCTTCTGTTGAGGCATCTGCTAGTGACGAAGCAATTCTTATAGAGAAGCTCCAAGCGGCAAAAGAATTGTTTACTAAAGAGGGGTTACTAGAGTATCTGCGAGATGATAGTAAACGCAAACTCGCTTTTGAGTGGTTGAATCTGATAGTAGTGACCCTGAATCAAATAGCTGGCAATATGGATTCATCAAGCATAGAACTGCTTCGAGTCATTTCAGCGAACTCGGTAGCAATTGACGAAATGCTCAAATATGTTTATGAGCTTGATCAATCAGCAGGGCAAATAGATCTCTACAATGAGAATGATTCCCCAGAACTTCAAAAGAAGCGTATTAAGTTCTTTTTGTCTGATGACGTTTACGAGCTGATTAAAACAATTGATCCAAAGGGAATTCAGAGGGCAATAAATACTCTTAAAAGTATAAATGACTTTGTTGCCACAAAGAACTGAAAGAGGCCTCCGGGGCCTCTTTTTTTAATAATTAATGGGGTGACTGACGGGGCTCGAAGCTGTTACAGCCATCTAATTAGTTCGCGTTAGGACATACAAGTCGGGTTGGAGTATTTAACGTAATCGAGGCCTTAACTTCATGGCTTCTTTGGATTCTTAACACATCGGTCGCTAATATAAAAACAACTCACCCCAGGGGTGAGATATTTTTATATGGGGTGACTGACGGGGCTCGAACCCGCGACCGCCGGTACCACAAACCGGAGCTCTACCAGCTGAGCTACAGTCACCACGTCGGAAAACGCTAGCGGATTATGACGTTACGTAGAGGCAACGTCTTCGTCCTTTCGCGATTCCTCCTCTTTCGACAAAATCCTACGGTTTTTGTCGAGCCACCGAACAAAATTGTGATTTTGTTCGGAAAGGAAGAATAACGAGAAGCAGAAGTAAGTTAGACTTACTAATTTACGAATGCTGTCAGTTTATTCTGACGTGGAGCGGGTAAAGGGAATCGAACCCTTATCTCGACCTTGGAAGGGTCGCATAATAAACCATTATACGATACCCGCTCATTATGCTAATTGGTGCGCCCGGAGGGGCTCGAACCCCCGGCCTTGTGGGCCGAAACCACACGCTCTAATCCAACTGAGCTACGGGCGCGCGACCAAAATGCCTAGTTATTCTAGCAGAAAATGACCTTTCTTTCAATATAAACCAGCTTGCAGTCATTCTTTTTGTTATAATAATATTGACGGGCACAGAGCAGATTATATTTTTGGCCCAGCTAGCATAGATGAGACGGAAGGCAGGGTAATGGAAGGCATCAAGCAATTCACAATGAAGCAATGGCGGAAGCCGGTCTCTTACTGGTCGCTAATCGTCTTTACTTTTGTAGTTTGTCGCATGGGAACCTGGCTCTATCCTTTCGATAGTGACCACTGGATCTTCTTTTACGTCGGCAAGAACTGGCTCCATGGCGGGTCTCTCTATGTAACGGCATGGGATCATAAACCACCGGTGATTTTCCTTCTGAACGGGCTAATGTCATTTCTGGGCGGTAACATTGCAGTCCATCGAGTGCTACTCACAGCTTTTGCGCTTTTCGATATCTATCTCTTTTGGTTGTTGGCAAGGAAATTAGCACCAAAGCTGATGCCGCAAAAATCCGAGATATTTGCTAAGCTTTCACTTCTGATATACGTGTTCTGGCGAAACCTGTCTCAGTTCACGAGTAGTGGAAATAACAACGAGAACTTTGGGCTCGTGTTTTATCTGGGTATGTTACTCAGCTATTTTTCTTTTCGCGAGGACCGTAAGTGGTGGAAGCTGGCTCTCTCAGGGTGTTGTTTTGCGGTTCTCTTCTTCATGAAGGGCAATTTCTTGCTCCTTGCCACCCCTGTTGGAATCATGTTGCTCGTCGATTATTTGCGTGAACTTCAAAAGTTTGTTGGTTACGCGCTTGTCTTTGGACTACCGCTCATCGTCGCAGCTGGTGCCTGGGTTGCATATTTCACTGCCAAGGGAACTTTGAATGAGTTTATTTTTGCCTCATTTACCTTCAGTGCGAAGTATTCGACAAGCGCCTGGAAGGGAGACCTGAGCAACCTGAGTATTTTCTACATCCTAGTGGCTTTTGCGGCGCCGCTAATCATAGTTGTACCACTGCTCTTCATCTCAAAGGCATGGAAAAAACGGGGAAATCATGATTACATTTACCTTGCTCTAACTTTCGTATTTGGGTCAGTCGCTTTCTTTGCTGTAGGAGTTCCATATCTCTACTACTTCCAGATTCTAATGCCGGCCTATGTTATCGCGGCCGCATACTTGCTGATCAGCGCAACTCGTTGGCTGAAACCCTATGGTCTACTCTTTATCTTGCTCTTTGTTTTTGGGGCTGCGGTGAACCTGAGTTATTCGACCCTCGAGACTTACAGAGGTTTCGTAGGCAGAACCAATGCGGAGGCAAGGGAATATCTGCAAATCGCCAAATATGTAGATGACCATTCAGCGTCGACAGACAAAGTATTTGCAGCAGACTATGGTGCTACGTTCTATCAGCTGTCACACAGAGACAGTGGTTCACGCTTTATCTCAGCGAGTGTTCTGCTTCTCGACTATCGTGACGGTTATGGCTTTAACCTAGATGGTAAGTTTATTGCCGATATGGAGCAGTCGAGGGCGAAATATGTAGTAGTCTACAAAGATAGGGAGTCGCTCTACTACAAGAACAAGCCAATGGTGGAGTATTTTGATACACACTATCACGATGAAAAAAGCTTTGAGACCTTTGCAGTCTTGAGACGGAATTAGTGTTTCCCTTGAAATAAGCACAAAAAAAGACTATAATATCGAGGTTAATTTCATACGACGGGGTGTAGCACAGTTGGCTAGTGCGCGCGGTTTGGGACCGCGAGGTCGAAGGTTCGAGTCCTTTCACCCCGACCATATATAACCTTTGCGGGTTATTTTTTTATAGTATAAAACGAAACTGGACCCCTCCGCCGTGTGGCGTAGGGGTCCGTAATGCGTTCCGTAGAACTTGCGTGGTGTTGTCTACACAGACGTCGGCTAGAAGCGCCGGCAGATGTGGCGGAGCGCTTCTTCGGCTGGGTGCATCTCCTTCGTGTTGATCAGGTCGCTGCGGTGGCGCCGCTGTTCACTGTCGTGGAAGTAGATGCCGTCCACCTCGACCTTCGTGGTGCGGATCTCGTCTCCGTAGACGTTCCCGATGAGCTCGAAGTGGTCGGCATGTTCGACGTAGACCCAGATGTGCTGGTGGCCGAAGCCGTCCTTCTTGCCCACGTATGAAACAGTGTGATCACCGTCGAAGGAGAAGACATTGCCGCTGCCCTGGGTCGTGAAGGCCTTCTTGCCATTGCGCCGAAGCGCGGCAAAGAGTACTTCCAGAATCAGGAACTCCTGGCTCTTGGATGCGGCCGGGGTAAGCAGTTGTACTGCCTTCAACGTCCACTCCAGGACAGGTTCCGTCTCGAACGTTGAAGTCACAACGGGCTCAAGGATCACCATCGCGTCGGCGCCGTCGTGATGAGCCCGGAGTTCCCATCGTTTGGGCTCCGAGACGATCTCGAGCGAGGATACCCCCTCGGTGTACTTGAGGGTGATCTTGTCGCGATTGAGCTGGTCTGTCCCGATGCTAACGTAGCCGTCGAGAAGGGTGAGCTGCATGTGTGTCATGAGGTCGCCGAACCATCCTGCCCGGAGATTTGATGCAAGGGCCTGAATAGACCTCTGCTGCTCCTCGGTCAGGCAAAGCAATGTGCTCGTCACAATCATCGCCTCCTTGGCTGATTGGTGTATGCCAGCTCGCATTTACGAGTGGCAGCTGTCAGTGATTCATTCACGATCAAATACAGCTTGCACTCGTAAAAATAAGCGTATAGGCAGTCCCAATTCTTAAGGTACTGTAATTTGCGATTATATAACGAAACAGACATTTTTGCAATGCTTAATGGGTCGGATATTGACATAAATCTCTGGATATACTACAATTACTACAAGTAAGAAAAGTAAGAGGTAAATATGAAGATGCCACAACCGGAATTTTATGGCAGCACGGTGGTCAGCGATAAGGGGCAGGTGGTTATTCCTGTAGAGGCTAGAAATGCTCTGGGTCTCGATAAGGGGGAGAAGTTGCTTGTGATGGGAATCGATGATAACGGTCTGATGCTTATGAAGGTCTCGGCTTTTGAAAAAATGACTGCAGAGATGGCGAGAAGGCAGTCCATGCTTGCAGCAATAATCAAGAAGGAGAAATAATGTCCGAAAACATTATAACTGTAAAGAATTTACAAAAGTCCTTCGGCAACGTGAAGGCTGTTCGTGGTATCAGTTTTGAGGTCAAGAAGGGGGAGGTATTCGGTATGCTCGGGCCAAACGGCGCGGGGAAAACCACCACTCTCGAAATGCTCGAAGGGTTGCGCAAAAGCGACAGCGGAGACATTGTAGTTGCTGGCGTGAATGTTTGCCGGGATCAGTCTAAGGTAAAGGCCCTCATCGGCGTGCAGCTTCAGTCGTCTGCTTTCTTTGACAACCTGACGCTCGAGGAGCTGATTAAATTCTTCTCTTCCCTCTATGGGGTCAGAGTGGACGCTATGAGGGTTCTCGAAGAGGTTGGACTGACAGAGAAAGCAAAAACCCAGGTGAAGAAACTTTCCGGTGGTCAAAAACAGCGTTTTTCTATAGCCTCAGCACTTGTAAATAGACCTGAAGTGCTCTTTCTTGATGAGCCGACTACAGGTCTGGACCCTCAGGCTAGGCGCCATCTATGGGACCTGATTCGGGACATAAACGGAAAAGGGATGACTGTTGTTATCACAACCCATTATATGGACGAGGCTGAGGAGCTCTGTGACCGCGTGGCTGTAGTAGATAAAGGCCAAATAATCGATATTGATAGCCCGGCAAACCTGATCAAGAAACTACTCGGTCGTGGGTTCAAGAAGAAAAAAGTGGTGCAAGAGGCAACACTTGAAGACGTATTCCTAGACTTAACCGGAAAGACATTGAGGGACTAATGATGAACTTACGTAAAATCAAAAAAGAAATCCTAAACACGCTTACAATCGCAAAATACATGATTTTGATGTTTTTCCGTGAGAAAACCGCCATTTTCTTCTCGCTTTTTATCCCCGTGATGTTGATGAGCATTTTTGGTGTCATCAATACGGGCGGCGGTGTAAAGTTTAATGTTGCGGTTGTTGATGAGGCAAACAATCAGGCGTCACAGCAGATTGTAACAGCACTACAAAAGGTCAGTGTCTTTACGATTACCACGAAGAGCAAGGACGACGCTCTGGCGGACCTCAAGAACTCCAAGCAGACCTATGCACTAGTGATTCCTGAGGGTTTTGGGGCGAATTTTGCGGAGTACGGGGCAAAGCAAGCAGAGCTAGCGAAGTTGCCAGTATCACAACAGCAGGCAGCTGTAGCTGCATTGACAGTAACGCCGCAGCGAATCGATATCTACTATGATCAGAGCCAGAACTCGTCCACCATAAGCGTCGGATTCACGGTCTTTGACAAGATATTTGACGGGGTGACGCACCAGATTGCAAGAGTCCCGAATTTCTTCGAGGTAAAACAACTCTCGATATCTGGTAATGACCTCAAATATATCGATTTCTTGATCCCGGGGCTTGTGGCGATGAGTGTAATGCAACTCTCTATTTTCGCCGTCACTGGCCAGATAGTTTCCTGGCGCGAGCGCGGTATCCTGAAGCGTCTTTTGGCTACACCAATTCATCCTGGGGTAATCATTTTCTCTCAGATAGTTTCCAGGGTTATCATCACATTTATGCAGGCATCGATTCTGATACTCCTCGGCATCCTAGCATTCAACCTTCATGTTGTCGGCAGTCTAGGTCTCGTGGTCCTCTTGATTGTTGCCGGAGGTTTGATCTTCCTGTCGATGGGTTTTGCGCTTTCGGGAATCGCAAGTACGCAGAATACTGTAGCAGCCCTTGCCAACTTGTTTGTGTTTCCTCAGATGTTTCTCTCCGGTATCTTTTTCCCTCGGGATGCATTCCCAGACTGGCTACTTAGGGCGTCGGACTACTTTCCCCTGACCTACTTCTCTGATGCACTCCGTAACGTCATGGTGAAAGGATACACGATCACTCAGATCAGTGGAGACCTGATAGGACTCGCAATATGGGCGGTAATAATGTTTGTCTTGGCAATTAAACTATTTAGATGGGAGTGATATGTCAGTAGCAATAGAACTAAGAAAGGTATCAAAGTCATACAAGACAGGTAAGTTACACGTCGATGCACTAAAGAACATCGATATCAAGATTGAGTCCGGAGAGTTTGTAGCGATTATGGGGCCGTCGGGATCAGGTAAATCGACTTTGATGCATATCATTGGACTACTTGATCGTCCAACCAAGGGTGAGCTCTTCATCGCTGGTAAGAAGATAGAGCTCGACATGGCCGATTCAAAACTAGCGAAGCTGCGTTCGGAACGAATTGGTTTCGTCTTTCAAACATTTAATCTACTATCAAAGATAACTGCCATGAAGAATGTCCTGATGCCCACTCAGTACCGAAAGATTGGAAAGGTTGACCGCGAAGAAAGAGCAAGGGAGCTTCTCCGGGAGGTCGGGCTAGCAGGTCGCGAAGATCACAGGCCTACAGAGCTTTCGGGCGGTCAAATCCAACGTGTGGCTATCGCACGTTCTCTCATCAACAATCCGGACATCATTCTTGCCGATGAACCTACGGGGAACCTCGATAGCAAGAGCGGTACAGAAATCATGAATTTGCTGACGGAGCTTAACAAAAAGGGTAAAACGGTTATTCTTATCACTCATGATCAGAGGATAGCAGATTTTGCTGATCGCACAATCAGAATCCTGGATGGCGAGGTCCAGAAACCAATGAAAGGAGCGAAGTAATGGAAAGCGTAAAGACAGCACTACTATCTATCTGGTCCAACAAGGTTCGCAGTGTGCTTACTGTTCTTGGTATCGTTATCGGAGTTGCTTCAGTCACCATCCTGGTTTCCTTGGGCCAAGGCTTGAAGGACGAGGTCTCCACCCTAATCAGAGGTTTTGGTTCGAATTTAATGTTTGTAACAGCAGGAAAGATTGATACCAAGAGCGGCTCGGGGATGGGGGGTTCGAACCCGGCGAATTTTATTGCGGGAGACATACTGACCTTGAATGATGTGGATGCAATCAAGGGCGTCTCGGGGGTAACAGAAGTAGCCCCTATGGCTCTTGTGGCTGGCACGGTTACTAGTGACGGTAAGCCAGTAAACGCTACTGTCACAGGTACTTATCCCAATTTTGAGAAAGCCCTCGAGATTCTGAAGGTCAAAGACGGCAAGATGTTTGAATCTATTACCGCAGGGGACGTCGTAGTCATCGGTCCTCAGATAAAAAAAGACGTGTTTGGGGACGTAGATGCTGTAGGGAAGACTATCAGTATCAACAAGACCCCTTTCACGATAGTGGGTGTTTTCGGCGAAGTAGAAGCGTCTAGTATCTTTGGCAACGAATTTAGCTCACTTGCGGTGGTACCTTTCGAAACAGGTACAGCTCTCAATAAAGGCAAGGTAACTATAAATCGTATCGTTGTGAAGGCGGCAAATGACGCAAAGGTTTCATCCGTAAAGGAAGCTGTGAAGAAGGCGATATTGAAATCGCATGCAGGGGAAGAAAATTTCTCTGTGCTTACACAGGACGACATTTTGGGACTATTTGACCAGTTCTTGTCTCTTGCAACGACCTTGGTATCTGCAATTGCAGCGATTTCACTGGTGGTTGGCGGTATTGGTATCATGAACATCATGCTCGTAACCGTAACCGAAAGAACCAAGGAGATCGGCCTGCGAAAGGCGGTCGGTGCCACGAAGCTTGCCATCGCTACACAGTTCCTAGTGGAGGCTGTATTCGTTACCCTCATCGGTGGACTGATCGGACTTCTGATCTCATTTGGCGTCGGTGCTGTAGTCGCTGCGAAGACACCATTAACACCATCCATAACCCCGAATGTGATACTAGTAGCACTCGGCGTTTCTACAGTAATCGGAATTATCTTCGGCCTTTGGCCAGCACTACGAGCGGCTCAAAAGGATCCGATCGAAGCCTTGAGATACGAATAACTATTATTCAAAGAGCTAGCCGGCCGGCTAGCTCTTTTTGAGTACTAGGATTTCTCGTCCCACGAACTGATCAGCTCGTGAGTAAGTGAGGTTCCCACGCCCAAAACGACGGATTTCCAAATCTTTAGGGATGTAGTTTATCGTTGTAAGACCCAGCTTTTCGAGTTTATCCATTAGCGGCAGGTATATGTATTCTTTCTCAACTATATAGAAAGGGATAGCGATTACTATAGTCGCATCTGCTGTAAGCTGTTTGGTCATGTTCGTAAGAGCGTGTATGTAGAATTGAGCAAGTTTCTGAGAGTCGGCGATTGCCTTGTCCTTACGTCTACGCACTGGTTCACCGAGGTAGCCCTCACCAACTATTGCAGCGCTCGCGATCTCTCTTTCTGGCTTTAGAATATCAGAGAGAAAGACTCTATCCTCGGTAATTTTTGGCATCCCGAAGCGCTGGTAGAGCCATTCCATATTGGTAAGGGTATCGGTAATGTTCTTCTTTTCTATATCACTGCCGTAAATGTCACGGTAACCGAGAAATAGGGCTTCTTGTAGAATAGTACCACTACCACAAAAAGGGTCGTATAGGACGGATTCCAGTGGGGAAGCGGCAAAGTTTATCATCATTTGAGCAAGCTTTGGTGGCAACATTCCGTTGCGTGCATCCCTTACTGGGCGTCCAAAGTCACGTTTTGAGTAGGCTTTGTAGTCCTGGACTGCAAGTGTTTTGCCTAAGATATATTGTGTGCCAGCTTTTACGATGATTGCTTCGAATCCACGCTCGATAAGCTTGTTTTCGTTTACAATTACGCTCGATAAATCGACAGTTTTCCCTGTGACGAAACGTGCGGCATAGCCACTCTCTTGGAGCTTATTTTTGACGTCGTAACCTGCTTTTAGAACAAAATTTTTGTTCACATTTCCGTAACCCGAAACGCCAAAGTTAACGCGCTTTTCTGACTCGTAATTGACTTCGGTAAGCAATTTTTCGGCGATTTCTGTGCCTGAGGTAAATTCACCCAGAACCTCGAAAACCTTGATACTACCACCAAGTGAGTTTATGTCTATCCGATCCTTTTCGGCGCTAGCTATTTCAATAATCAGAATGTCACCGATGAGGAGGCGCGACAAAGTGTCTATGCCTAATCTCTTCAGGTATGCAAAAATTTCTGCTACCGAGAGTGCAGTGTCGCGACCAAGCGCAAAGCCTAGTTGTTTAGTGTCTGTTTTCATGGCCTGCAGATTATAACAGAAAAATGGCTTTGTGGCTAGGTTAATGATTGAAAATATCCTTTAAATCAAGTATAATCAGGTGGCTTTACGCGCCCGTAGCTCAGGGGATAGAGCAGTAGCCTTCTAAGCTATTGGTCGTTGGTTCGAATCCAACCGGGCGCACCACTTCGGAGTTTGCTGTCAGACTCCACGAGTTATCTAAAGCTAATCGATTCACCTTTTCGCAACTCCTCGTTTTCCGACAAAAATCTTCGTTTTTTGTCGGGGCCGAAAGATATTGTTGAAACGGTTGAAAACCAGTCTCTAAAATGCTATAATTTTCCCCGTCATCTTTAGTATGTCAGAGTTATTTGCGGGCCTGTAGCTCAGTTGGTAGAGCAATTGCCTCTTAAGCAACTGGTCGCGCGTTCGAGTCGCGCCGGGCCCACCATAGCAAGCTCCCCACCGAAAGGTGGGGCTTTTGCTTTTTGTAGGTTGAATCTATCTCTGGTATAATTATTGGACTAAACGGAGATACACCATGGCAAAAGATACAGTCAGTACATCGAATAAGGCAACTATCGGACTTATCGTGGTAGCATTACTTACCCTCGGCGGAATCATTTACTATTCCTGGAGCACGAAACCGGCAGATAATAATACCAAGACAACGACGAAGTCAGAAGACACGACGGTCGCTGATGTCGATAAGCTCGGTGCGCGCGAGATAGCCTTAACTCCAGAGAATTTCGATGAAGTAACAACCAAAAACAAGATGGTTGTAGTCGATATGTATTCACCAACTTGCTCACATTGCCAGAAGATAGCGCCAATACTCACGGAGCTTTCGGATGAATACGGTGACAAGATTGTGGTCGGGAAGATGAGTGTCGCAGTGGATGCTAATCGTGACTTCATTCTCAGCTGGGACAAGAATTTCCAATACGTCCCTGCCGTTTCATTTTACAAAGACGGTCAAAAGATGGAAACTATCACTGGTGAGCGAACTAAGGCTGAGTTCAAAACTTTCATTGATAAATATCTAAACTAGTTTCGAAAAAGACCCCGGTCGGGGTCTTTTTTATTTCTTTTTTTTGTAGTATTCGATCAGTTCTTTTACTTTGGCCGAAACCTCGAGTGGGGTAAACTCCGCTTTCACGAGGTACTCAGTGGCACCGAGGGCATAGATTCTTTCTGCGGTCTTCTCGTCGGAGAGGTTTGTGAGCATGATTACGATGAGATCATCTAGCTCTTTTTGCTCGCGGATATAGGCGAGTACTTGCAAGCCATCCACTTGGGGCATCATTACATCAAGAATGGCAACATCTGGTACAAAACCAGTTTTCAGGATGTCGATTGCTTTCTGACCATCCTCGGCTAGTTGAACATCAAAGCCGTCGAGCGCAAATTTGCGACTGTACATGTCGACTAGCTGGATGTCATCTTCTGCAAGTAAGATTCTTATTGCCATATTTACTCCTGTGTTTATTTTACTCTACCCAGTGACCCTGTCAATACGAAGGGTGGCGGTATCGAAATACTTGACTTTAGAGAACAACTGTTGTATACTTGGAT
Source organism: Patescibacteria group bacterium (assembly GCA_041738615.1). Taxonomy (GTDB): domain Bacteria; phylum Patescibacteriota; class CPR2; order UBA1875; family CAIMLA01; genus JBGSPL01. The sequence continues at coordinate 74,765 of JBGSPL010000003.1, read as the reverse complement.
GTTCGTGAGCTGGTTTAGCCAGCTTTCGGAGGAAGCGGAAAGTTACCCACAGCGAGAGGGGATGCAATGCAGCGCAAGGTGGAGGTTTCCAGAACAACTGGGCAGAACTTCGAGGACAAGACCGGGCTTACATTCAACCGGGACGTCCGCGAGGCTATGCTCACGTTCGGCACCATTACCGGGACCGCCGGGCGCGGTCGTTACCGCTATGCCACGGTCCTGACCAAGGACCTTCATGAGTACCGGGTAAAGGTACCTGGAGGTTTCTGGGCTCGTTCGGGCAAGAAGTACGTGTGTGTCGACCTCGATCATCCGCTCGAGACGCCCAAGGGGATAGTCCCTCAGGATGGGACCGAGGTGGGATTCGAGCTTAGTGATCCCACTGGGATCAACGAGCTCTGGGTTCTCACTGAGCACGTGCGCATCGTCGGCGCGGCAAAGAGCGCCTGTGTGTGTGCTACGCGCCACCGGCCGACCAAGGAGGTCGCCGAGTTGGGTGCAATGGATGAGTGCATCCGAAACCGGATCGAGACGGGTGACTTGCCCGACGACGGTATCGAGGTTCTGCGCAAGAATGGGTGGCTCACGCCCCCGGTTTGCGAGAAGCTCGACGAGTACGGCATCAAGTACTAGCTTTCTGCAAGGCCCCGGAACCGCCAAGGTTCCGGGGCCTTCGCCGTTGATGGGGCCTACTTACGAGTGGACAATTTTCTGCTCTGGCTCTAATATATATACATGAAGAAAAATGTGATTGAGGTTACTGACCTCGCAAAACACTACGGCAAACTCCATGCGGTAGACGGGATATCTTTTGCAGTTCCGGAGGGGGAAATTTTTGGTTTTTTGGGGCCGAACGGCGCTGGTAAAAGCACGACTATTCGCTGCCTCATGGGCTTTAACAAGACCACCAAGGGTGAAGTCACAGTATTAGGCAAACGTCTTTTCCTAGGTGCGGAGGACGTAAAAAGACAGATTGGCTACCTACCTGGCAATGTAAAGCTTTATGATAATTGGACTGGCTGGGACCACATCCACTTCTTCGAGAGTGTACGTGGCAAGTCCGACACCGTACGAGACCTCATGAAGAAGCTCGACTACAACCCTTTGGCGAAATTTCGGCATCTCTCTAGTGGGAATAAGCAAAAGCTCGGCTTGATTCTGGCGCTTATGAATAATCCAAAGGTACTAGTCATGGATGAGCCTACAGTAGGCCTCGATCCGTTACTTCAGAACACCATTTATGAGATATTGCTCTCCATGAGAGATAGGGGCACGACGATATTTATCTCCTCTCACAATCTACCAGAGGTAGAGCGTCTTTGTGATCGGGTTGCCATCATCAAGGAGGGAAAGCTTGTCGCCGTAGAGAGCATCAAAGCTCTTGGCGAAAAGAAACTCCACAAGATAGAGGTGCGTTTTGCTGACAAGTACGAAGTATCGGAGTTTATCGGCAAGGGAGTGGATAAGGTAGAGGAAGTATCTGACGGCGTGATGATTACGGTTTCTGGTGACATCAACCCAGTGATGCACAAGCTCTCAAAACACAAGTTGCTAGATATCGAGGTTTCGCACGCTAGCCTAGAGGATGTTTTCCTGAAGTATTACGAAAGGAAAGAATAATGATTGCAGTATATTTTCGCTTCCTAAAGGATAGAATCTGGTCAATACTCCTTTATATCATCAGCACAGTCGCTTTTCTTGAGATGTACGTAGCGCTATTTCCGACGTTTGGCTCAGTGGCGATGGACAAGATCAATGTGTTGTTAGACAGCTACCCTAAGGAGATTTGGACGGTATTTGGCCTTGATCCTGCAAACTTGAACTTTGCAAAGATTTCTACCTTTGTAGCCTCTGAACAATACAGCATCATCTGGCCGATTATTGTGATTGTCCTTGGGATTTCTTTGGCGAACTCGATGATTTCTGGAGAGGTTGAAAAGGGGACGATCGAGCAGACGCTGGCGCTACCCTTACAAAGGTGGAAGATATTTATGGGTCGTTATGCGGCATCAGTGACTCTACTCGCATTCTTTGCTTTTACAACAGTGTATGCCATAGTTCCTCTGGCCAAGTTGCACAAAATAAACTTAGAGGGGATGAACAATCTGCCACTTGCGGTTAGCGGTTTGCTTTTCGGAATCACTGTATTCAGCACTGCCTGTCTCTTTTCGGCGCTGTTTTCGGAGAAGAGCAAAGCATCATTTTCGACCGCCGGAATCGTGATAGCTCTCTATGGAATCAATATTGTTGGTGGACTCAAGGCCGATATGGCTTACCTGAAGGATTATTCATTTTTCCACTATCTAAACGGTGCTACCAATATAGTCAAAGGGGAGTACGTAGAGAACTACTTACCCTATTTCTTAGGAGTTTCGGCGGTATTTACTATCTTGGCGCTAGCTCGGTTTATCTTTAGGGATACATCGGTATAGTCACAACGGGAGGGGATCTTGGACGATGATATTGCAAATGCGATAAACTCCCTGGAGGGAGATGCTGCCGGTGGTCTAACGCCAGCAGCAGATTTGCCATCTCCGAGTACCGCAGACACAAATATGCCGCCGATTTTTCGCCCCGATGATATGGTGGCCGAGCCCGAGATTGTGGTAGCCCCTGTGCCTGAGGCTCCAGAGGAGAATAGTACTGCGCCCACTGTAGAAGAGGGTGCTAGCGAAGGGCAAGCGGAGGCAGAGCAGCCGAGCATGGAGCAAACGTATGCACCAATGCCGCAAGTCCCAACGGAGGCCCCAGTTGCTATACCGTCAGCGCCAGTCGGAGTTCCCAGGGAGCCGATTCGGGATTCATACAACAGCCCAGCAATGGTTGCCGATCCGCTTCTCGAGAAAGACTCGATGGATAGCAGGGGAATGAGCGTAGCAGTAGATGGTACTTTGATAGAGAGGCCCGCGTCGGTACCGGTAGAAAAGTCATTCACTGCCTCAGGAAAGAAAGCCTATAAAAAAGTTTTGATGTATAGCGGTTTGGTTGTGCTGTTAGTGGCCATCTCGGTCGGTGGTTTCCTAGGGTTTCGGGCATATCAGACAAGTAATAATCAAAAGATACTCCAAGGGGCTGTCGCTCAGCTAGCGGCGCTACCCAAGATGTCTAGCAAGCTAGATTTGAGCGCAACCGGCTTTACTGCCAAGGGCAAGTTAGAGGTGGATAGTGATCAGAACGTTCGATTAACGCTTACTGAGGCGGGTTTACCGGGGAGTCTGGTTTATCTAAAGAAGAAGGATACCCTATATATTGCGGACGCAGAAAACTCCAAGCTTTCTACCAAGAAATTCACAGAATACAAGAATGCCTGGAAGGCAGCCACAAACTCGGAGGCAATGGGTGCCGATACAGCGCAGCTCCTACCGCAAAAGAGCTGGCTCACGGCGAGTAGTGCCAGGGGTTTTACTCGCGGAAGCGACGAGGTAGTAGAGGGTAAGAAGCAGTACCGTTTTATTTTCGTTCCCACTACGGAACAAATTGGGGCCATCAAGGACAGTTTGGAGGGTGGCAAGAGCGGGGTAGATATCACCGTAGACGAGGCAGCCACCAGAGCTGATGTCTGGATAGACGCAGCTAGTGGTCGAGTATCCAAGCTCGACATTCGTGCGGCAGCTAAACTAGCGGCGACAGGAGATACAGCATCGGCAACAACCTCGCAAGGGATGGAGACTAGCTATACACTTTCGTGGCAGCAAAGCTTCAACTATGATTTCAATGAAGCCATCAAGCTACCGATTGGAGCTAGAATCATCAACACTACTGATGCTGCAGCTGCCTATGACGAAAACTTTGGCACGGGCGCAGCAAATAAGGCGAAAGACGAGACAATCAAGGCCGAAATTACTACGCTAAAGACAGCGGTCGAACAGTACAAGAAAGACAAGGGCTCGTATCCTACCGCCGTCGACGCCACTGAGCTTCTCACGGTGCTCACAGCTGGAGATAACCCGTATCTTACCTCGGACTATGACATTACAAATATAAATTATGAATACGATGCCAAAACCAGCAAATACAAATTTGGATTTCGGCTAAATAATCAAAATGAGAGCGGCGCGAACATTACGGGCAGCGCACCAAACAAAGTGTACACGGTTAGTAATTAAGGATATGCAGGAGCAAATTGCAAAAAGTAATGTTCAAAAAACCGAATAAACACCGTTTTCTACGTTATGATTTCCCTGTCACCGTAATCGGTGTCGTGCTTTTAATTATGGGAGTGTCTGTGTGGGCACGTAGTCTGCGCAGTTTCTCTAGCAATAGAAGACCCAAGACGGTTAACGAAGCCCACACTATGCTGGCAGAGAGAGTCTTTCATGAGGGAGAATACCAGCCACCCAACATTTCGCCAATGCCACGGGGCGAGGAGCGACATTATGTGGCTGGGGACAAGCTAGTGCCAGTGCTCATGTATCATCATATCCAAAACTATGCAGGAACAGACAAGATAGAGGCCGGTCTCTCAGTGACGCCTGCGGCGTTCGCCTCACACCTAGACTGGCTAAAGAATAATGGCTACCACACCATAACCTTTAGCGACCTTTTCTCTGGAAAAGTTGTCGAAAAGTCAGTAATCTTGACCTTCGACGACGGCTACGCCGACAACTATACAGAGGTTTTTAGTATGCTCAAAGAACGTGACCAAAAAGGCGTCTTCTTTATCATATCTAGCTACGCTGGTGCGGGCGGATATATGAATAGCACCCAGCTCCGCGAGATGTCGGATGCTGGCATGGATATTCAGTCGCATACTGTGAGCCACATCGATATGCAGTATGCAAAGAAGGGCGATATGGATAGCCAACTTGCAAACAGCAAGGCCTCCCTAGAGGAGATTACAGGCAAGCCAGTAGAATTTCTCTGCTATCCGTCGGGACGTTTTGGGGACCTTACCGAGCGTGAGGCAAAAGCTGCAGGCTATAAGGCCGCGGTTACTACCCAACCATTTGCCAAGTCGGGAAACAACTATGAAATTCCCAGGATTCGCATGTTCCCGACTAGTACCGCCCAAGGTTTGCAGGGCACCTTTGATGCTTATCTTGGCGCATCAAGCAAGTATAAGTGGAAGTTTTCGCAGTAGGGAAAGTCTCTACAAGCACCAGGTAATCTGATAATATACTAATACTGAATAGCTGGAGGGGATACCCATGACAAAGCCAAAAGAGCAGTGGATACCGCTAAATCTCGCCGATATGTTTCTCACTTCTGCCGAACTACGCGCCGAAAACGAGGTTCTGAAGTACAAGAAGGGCCATCATTATGAGAGCCTAACCTATTTTGAGCTGAAGAGTGAGGTCATGGCGCTAGCGCAATCGATGCTGAACCTCGGCTTCAAACAGGGAGATAAGGTACTCTTAATCTCCGAAAACCGCCCAGAGTGGGTGATTACCGACCTTGCTCTGCAGCTTATTGGAGGCGTCACGGTACCGGTTCACGAAGTGCTCTCTGCCGGCCAGCTCGCTGGCATCATCGAGGAGATCAAGCCAAAGGCAATCTTCTTTTCCGAGAAGGCTATCGAGGATAAGTTACTCGAAATTGCTAGAGATGTAGCGAAAATCGAGCATCTTGTTTCCTTCACTCACATCGAGGATACAAATTTTTCAAAGCTTTTGTACTTCAAGAAGCTTATAAACGACATGGAAATCACCGAGGTTCAGGAGTCGGCAATAGCGGCAGGCGCTCTGGAGATTCGCCCCGATGTGCTCGCGAGCATCATCTATACCTCTGGTACCACGGGGCATCTAAAGGGGGTCAAGCTTACCCATGGCAACTTTATCGAGAACATTGTCGGCACCACACACTCTATATGGATACTGCCAACCGACAAATTCTTTTCAATCTTGCCACTCTCACATGTTTTCGAGCGCACTGCTGGCTATTATATCCCTATCTATGCCGGTGCCAGCATCGCATACTGCCTGAGCTTAGACACTCTCTCCGATGAGATTCAGGCGATCAAGCCGACTATAGTTCTAGCAGTTCCGCGCCTCTACGAAAAGATATACGAAAAGGTTCAGGCGAAGGCAAACAAGAGTCTGGTCACCAAGCTGATATTCCGGCTGGCTTTTGCAACCAAGAAGAGCAGTCCGTTATATCCACTTTTCGATAAACTGGTTTTCTCCAAGGTAAAGGGAAACTTTGGCGGTAACATTCGCTTCTTCATCTCCGGCGGTGCTTCACTGCCGAAGAAGATAGGTCAGTTCTTTGCCAAGGTCGATATGCTGGTACTTGAGGGCTACGGGCTCACCGAAACGTCGCCGATAGTGGCTGTCAACGAGATAGGAAGCTATCGTTTTGGCACTGTTGGCCACCCAATCTACAACATCAAGCTGAAGCTGGCCAATGACGGAGAGATCCTAGTGAAGGGCCCGACTATCACGCAGGGTTATCTGCGCGCTAGTGACAACAAAGAAGCCTTCACCAAGGATGGATATTTTTGCACTGGGGACCTCGGCACTATTGATAAGGATGGTTTTCTTACTATTTCTGGGCGCAAAAAGGACCTGATCGTTCTAACCACAGGAAAAAAGATTGGGCCAGTAGCTATCGAGAATGCCTTGGAGTCTAGTATATATATCGAGCAAGCCATGGTGGTGGGGGATGGCTACAAGCATATCGCAGCGCTGATTGTTCCCGATTACTCCCAGCTAGCGCTTCACTTTAACGTAAAAAACAAGGCGAAACTCGCTAAGATGCCAGAGGTAATCGAGCTAATCTCGGGTGAGGCGATAAACAAGACGGCGCACCTCTCTACAATCGAGCACGTGCGTAAATTCGCTTTACTTTCCGAGCCTTTCAGCATTGAAGGTGGAGAATTGACACCAAAATTGTCGCTAAAAAGGCAGGTAATCGCAGGGAAATATGAGAATATCCTGGAAGGATTATACCAATAGTGACCTTTAAATTACACTCGGTCGGTAGTATCATTTAAATATAACAATAACTCTGGAGGGATACTCAATGCTAAAAGAAGTTAAGCTTTTCGCTGGTTCTAAATTGATTAAGGAAAAAGAACACTTTGGCAACGCTTATAAGCTCGTTAACTATCTAAAAGACGCTGAACTTTATCCCATGTTCCCAGTTATAACAGGTGGCGTTAATGAACCGGTCTGCGAGATTGATGGTGAACCCTTCAAGATTTTTTGTGCAAATAACTACTTAGGGATGTCCGAAAACGAGGCAGTAAAGAAAGCCGGGATAGAAGCTATCCGAAAGTATGGAATGGGTCCAGGTGGCTCTCGTGTCATAAGTGGTAACGTGGATATAATCGAGGAGTTAGAGCGAGAAATCGCTGGGCTAACAGGTACTGAGGATTGCCTAACCTTACCAACTGGTTATATGGCGAACGTTGGTGTTATCAGGGCGGTTATGGATGAGTTTATGATGGGTCTCCCTTACAAAAAAGGGAGCGGCGCGATATTTAGTGATGAGTATAATCACGGATCTATAGTTGATGGTTGTAAGCTAAGCTCAGCCAAAACCGTTGTTTTTAAGCATGATGATTTGGTTGATTTAGAAAATAAGCTCAAAGAGTATAAAAGTACTGAAAATAAATTGATAATAACAGAAGGCGTTTTTAGTCTCGACGGCGAAATAATCAATTTGCCTGACTACATCAACCTAGCAAAAAAATATAATGCAAAAATTATGATTGACGATGCTCATAGTATCGGGATTTTAGGGAAGGATGGGGGCGGAACCCCCGAGCATCATAATTGTGTTAAAGATATTGATATTCTGATGGGTTGTATGGATAAGGCCATGGGTGGAACTGGCGGCTATCTGTGTGGCAAGAAAGAACTTATTGATTATCTTAGAATAGCTACTAGGTCTTCTATCCTTTCGTCGTCGCTGACATGCTCAATGTCTGGTGCAATGATTGAGTCTGTGAAGCAAATTAAAAAGGGCCAAAACTTGAGAAAGAACCTTTTTGAGAAATCGCAGTATCTCCGTGACAAACTAAAGGAGAAGGGATTTAAGATAGTCGGTAAAGACAATATCCCCTCAGTCGCCTTGTTTGTAGGGGATGAAAAACTTGGTGTGGAATTTGCGAATAAATTGTTTGAGAGAAAATTCCTTTCACCAATCGTTAGATGGCCAGCAGTACCCGAAGGACAGAGCAGGTTTCGAATCATTGTTATGGTAACCCACACGAAAGAGCATCTTGATGCATACATTAATGCCTGTGAAATAATTGGTAAAGAGTTGAAGATTATTAAGTAGAATGGACTTACTTAACTACTTTACATTAATAGTGGCAATAGCGAGTTTTTTACTTGGCCTATTGGTTTTCCAGAAGAACTGGAAGAAACCGCTAAATATCTCATTCTTGATTTTCTCGTTAATGAGCACGTTCTGGGCGCTAGTTAATTTCTATTTCTTCTCCTTCCACAAAGACCTGTTGATGTTTAAGTTGGTATATTCTACAGGTGGCGCGGTCGGACCACTTTTAGTTCCTTGGTTTCTGTATTTGCTTGAGAGAGAGCCAAAGTTCACAAAGGTTGCTATCTTTTACTTCATTAGTCTTGTCCTTTTTGCGATGCCATTAATTGACGGATTAGTTATCCAATCCATAAATGCCACAAGCGCCTCGTCTTACACCTTTACAACAGGACCGTTATTTAATATTTTCAGTGGTGCAGTATTTGTGTCACTAATATATATGTTTTACCTGGTCGTGAAGGCATTTATGAAGGCACGCGGAGTTAAGCGTTTACAGTTGCAATACATATTAACCGGTTTGACCCTGTATGCCTTCGTGGCTCTTCTGGTGGGCTTAGTGTTGCCTTTAGTCGGTGTTACTCCAGCCGTACCATTTGACGCACAGAGCGCCATTTTCCTTGTAGGTTTTTCGGCCTATGCAATTGTGAGGCATCGATTCTTGGATATAAGGTTAGTGGTAGCTCGATCAGTAGCATATTTATTGCTTTTACTTTCTCTGGCAGGATTTTATGCGGGTTCAGTTCTGGGCTTAGAGAAACTGTTCTTCCCGGAGCAATTAGCGAATTTTGGCTGGGGAGAGGGCATTCTAAGAACGGTAATATCAGTGGTCATGGTTTTCTTGTTCCAACCACTCAAGACTTGGATAACAAAAGTAACAGACAAAGTTTTTTTCAGAAACGCCTATAGTGCCGACGAACTGTTGGGCAGTTTATCAAATACTATGGGCTCAACCATTGTTCTTATCGAGCTTTTATACAAGGTAGGAGATTTACTTTCCAAGAACGTGAAGGCGAGTAGAGTGCTCTTTGCCCTTGTAAAGGACGATAGTCGCCTCTATACCGCCCAGGCTATTGGCTACAAGAAAACTCCAGATGTAGATCCTCGCGATGTACTCAAGCTCACAAAGGATGGAATCATCCATCTAGACGACCTTGAGGACGGCTCTCGTATGAAGCACCTACTATCCGAATACGAAGCAACTTTGGCAGTTCCATTGAAGACCGAGAAAGAAATAGTCGGTGTGATGCTACTTGGGGAGAAGAGCTCGGGGGATATGTATAGTCAGCAGGACATGAGCGTTCTGGAAATTTTGGCACCAGAGCTTGCCATTGCTGTAGAGAATGCCAAGTCGTACGAGGAGATTAGCCGCTTCAACACCACTTTGCGTCAGGAAGTAAAACGCGCTACATACAGGCTGAAGCAAAAGAATGAGCAGCTGATGGAGCTAGACCATGCCAAGGACGAGTTTATCTCCATGGCGTCCCATCAGCTTCGTACCCCTCTGACGGCCATCAAGGGCTATCTGTCGATGCTTTTGGAGGGAGATGCCGGAGATATCAAGGTAAGCCAGTACGACTTCATCAACGAAGCTTACAGTGGTGCAAACCGTATGGTGGGTCTGATCAACGACCTCCTGAATGTTTCTCGTATGGATACTGGTCGTTTCTTCCTAGAGCCCAAGGAGGTGGACATCGAACGTGTCGTGAATGAGGAAGTGAAGCAACTCAGCAATAGCGCCAAGGCAAAGGGGCTGTATCTGAAGCTCGAAGCCAAGGGCAAGGTGCCACATATCTATGCGGACGAGACCAAGATTCGCCAGGTAGTGATGAACTTCATGGACAATGCCATTTACTATACGAACACGGGCGGAGTCACAGTGGTGCTGCGCCATGACAAAGACAACTTTATCTATGAAGTGCATGATACAGGTATCGGTGTACCGAAAGCCCAGCGAGACCATCTCTTCGAGAAATTCTTCCGTGCCGATAATGCTCGTACCGCTCGTCCGGATGGTACTGGTCTAGGGATTTACCTTGCGAAACGTGTCGTGCTCGATCATGGCGGTGAGATTATCTTTGACTCAACAGAGGGCAAAGGTTCTGTATTTGGATTCAAGTTCCCGCTAAAGAAAAGGCCGGCACCGAAGCTCGCTAGTGCTCCTGCACCACGTCCAGAAGGGACTGTGTCATCGATGCCTACTGCAACCGAAATTGCCGCAAAACACGAATAAGAATAGATAATAAAAAAAGAGACCGACCATTTCCACAAATGATCAGTCTCTTTTTGGTAGTCCCAAGGGGAGTCGCTGAGCTTCTCACCAATATCAGGACCTACATACTATATCACAAATCCATGTATTTACCGCCTGGTTTATCTGTAAATTGAACTCAACCATTTGGTCACCCAGGGGTTCTCACCACTTAGCTAAAAGCAAAAATCCCAGCCAAATGGCTGAGATTTCTTGCTGGTAGTCCCAAGGGGAGTCGAACCCCTGTTACCAGGATGAAAACCTGGCGTCCTAACCACTAGACGATGGGACCGCTAGAACTTGGATATTATAACAAAAAAGTAGCGATTAATCAAGATTATTGAGAGTAAAACATGCTACTATCTATGTTAAGATAGGTAGACGATAACGGAGAACCGCGATGAAAGCAGAAATGAAAGATTTAGATTCTTTGGTAGGGTACCAGGAAGGTACTGTTGCCAGTCGTACTTTGATAAAAAAGGACGCTGGGACTGTAACCTTCTTCGCCTTTGATAAGGGTGAGGGGCTCAGCGAGCACACCGCACCTTTCGATGCGATGGTGCTAGTCACTGATGGCGAGGCGGAGGTGACTATCTCTGGTGAGACTTTTTCGCTAAAATCTGGCCAGACTATCACGATGCCAGCAAATGAACCTCACAAGGTATATGCCACCGATAAATTCAAGATGTTGCTCGTGATGGTAAAGGACTAAGGGGCCAGTGCAGCAAGAAGTATTGCGAATAGTTCGTATCGTCTTTGGTCTTCTCCTCGTGCTTATAGGTATTGCAGGAGTAGTTTTGCCGATATTGCCTGGATGGATTCTGATATTTGTGGGGATCGAGCTGCTTGGTATCCAGCTTGTGTTTCTGGATAAGATAAAGGAATATGCCAAGAAGAAGCTGGAGGGAATGGCCAATAAAAAGAAGCGATAAAGCTTCTTTTTTTGTGCTCAGCGCGGTAGAATGAATATATGAAAAACCGACTAAAACAGGCTGCCGCTTTAGCCGCGGTGATTGCCATCTGTTTCTTTGTGGGCTCATATCTCGGGGCTTTAACGAAGGCTCAGGTAGACAAGGCGCGCCGGTGTCCTCCTCCCGCAGCGTGTGTACGCGAGGAAATGTCGGACGAGAAGTACCGGATGTGTATTCTCTACAAGACCCCCGATACAGGGAGCTGCGGTAGCGAAACCTCGAACCTGGATGAGATCGCTTATCTATCGACACTCATCGGCACTGAAGTACTGGGACTAGTGATTTACGTTATTTTAATCAGAAGGAGAAAAGCATGAAGGTTGCGATAAACGGTTTTGGTCGTATTGGGCGACAGGTATTTAAGATTTTGACTACAAAGTATCCCGAGGTTTCCATCGTCGCGGTAAATGACCTCTCGGACGTGGCTACGCTGGCGCACTTATTGAAATATGATTCGAACTATGGCGTCTGGAAGACGGAGATTGAGGCCACGAGTAACGCTATTGTAGTCGGTGGTAAGGAAGTAAAAGTATACTCGGAGAAGGATCCGGCAAATTTACCATGGGGAGAGCTGGATGTAGACGTTGTGCTAGAATGTACCGGATTCTTTACTGATGGCGAGAAGGCAAAGGCGCATCTCACTGCAGGAGCCAAGAAAGTACTGCTTTCGGCACCAGGTAAGAATGTAGACGCAACGCTGGTGTTTGGGGTAAACGAAGAGACATACGACAAGGAAAAACATCACATCGTTTCCAATGCATCTTGTACAACTAACGGCCTCGCACCAATTGTAAAGGTACTTGTCGATAATTTCGGCCTGAAGGCTGGCCTTATGACCACTGTGCACTCCTATACAAATGACCAGAAAATCCTCGACCTACCGCACGAAGATTTACGTCGCGCTCGTGCCGCAGCACTAAATATTATCCCCACAAGCACTGGCGCTGCCAAGGCGCTGAAGGAAGTAATCCCTGAGGTTGCCGGAAAGCTAGATGGAATCGCTTTGCGAGTACCTACCCCTACAGTTTCTGTCACTGACCTCACGGTGGAGCTCGAGAAAGCCACTACAGTGGAGGAGATTAACGCCAAGATGCTCGAAGCGTCACAGGGCCGAATGAAGGGCTATCTGGAGTATGTTACGGCACCGATAGTCTCGATGGACTACAAGGGAAGCGAGTACTCAGCAGGGTATGATGCTGCCATGACGAAGTGCGTGGGTGAGAATTTCTTCAAGATTATCGGTTGGTATGATAACGAATGGGGCTACTCTTGCCGCCTGGCAGAGATGTCCGTCTACATAGGGAAATAACGTGGAAAGAATCCAAGATATTACCGATATAGCAGGCAAAAAGGTTCTGGTACGTGTGGACTACAATGTCCCCATGGCCGAGGGCAAGATTACCGATAACGAGAGAATAATCGCAAGCCTAGAGACGATAAACTATCTTTTAGATCATGACGTTGCAGTAGTACTCATGAGTCATTTGGGTCGGCCTAGCGCCGAGAACCAGCAGGAATTCACATTGCGCCCAGTAGCAAAAGAGCTGGAATCATTGATCAAAAAAAGTGTTCAGTTTGTTTCTGACTGTGTTGGTGAACAGAGAGATAAGGCCGTCTACGAGGCAAAAGGTGGAGACGTACTGCTTTTAGAAAATGTTCGTTACTATGCTGACGAAGAACAGAACGACGCTTTGTTTGCACAAAAGTTGGCCCGGGGGTGTGACGTATATGTGAACGACGCTTTTTCATCATCTCATAGGGCGCACGCTTCGGTAGTGGGTGTTGCAGAGTATCTGCCAGCTTATGCCGGATTCTGTATGCAGCGTGAAGTCGATAATCTATCTAGACTGCTTGGCGACGTCGAGAAACCATTTGTCTTTATCTCTGGTGGGGCCAAAGTTTCTGATAAGCTTGGGATCCTGAACAATTTGTTAGACAAAGTGGATACGCTCCTTATCGGCGGTGGTATGGCCAATACATTCCTGTGCTCGCAACACATGGAGGTTGGATGCTCTCTTTACGAGGAAGAATATGTGAAGCAGGCTAACGAAATTGTACAGGGCGCCAAGGTGCATGGAGTGAAGCTGGTATTACCTAGAGACGTGGTAATAACCAAGGCAGTAGCTGAGAACGCGAGGGGACTCACAGTGCCAGTAGAAGAGGTCGGGGACCTAGATATCATTGTAGACCTCGGTCCAGAAACAGTGGCTGCCTTCGAGAAAGAAATAACTGGCGCCAAGACAATATTTTGGAATGGTTCACTGGGTATAGCTGAGTTTCCAAACTTTGCCAAGGCCACTATCGCTGTAGGCGCCGCAATCACTAGATCGAGTGCCTACACGGCAATTGGCGGCGGCGATACGATAGCTGCTCTCTCGGAAGAGACCAAGAATAAGTTCAATTTTGTTTCTATGGCCGGAGGTGCCAGCATGGAGTTCCTGGAAGGCAAGGAGCTGCCAGGGATTGAAATCTTAAACTAAGGAGTATGTCATGGCAGAAAAAGACTTGGTGGTAAGTGAGGATATGTTTGATTCTAGGGGGATAGACGCTGGGTTTGATGGCGAGGTCGATAAGGGAGGCTTATATCTGCCAGATAACGTTGCGCGGCAACCAGAGGTGGTACAAGACGATGTCCTTTCCTTACCAGAAAAAATGGGGCGTTATCTAACTGAGGCCAAGGAAAGGATCGTTTCATTTGCTAAACACCCGGTTTCTCGCGGTGGGGTTGTGGTTTTGATAGGTTTAGGTGCGTTTACCTTGGGTACAGCCACAGGCACGAGCGCTGAAACCTTGCTTGGAACAGCAACGGTCGGCGTTGGTCTCAAGGGAATTGCAGAGAATACCATTTTTAAGAAGCAGGGGTAATGTATGGATGAAGAAGTAGAGAAATTAAAAAAAGCTTTGATTTTCGCCGGGTTCACTCAAGTAGCCGCCGAAGAGCAAATAGTGAGTTTAAACGAAATAATTTCTATCAAGATTTCGAATAAACTTGCCGAAATCGACTCTAATTATCCCGATACAGACGACGCCAACATTATTCGAGATTATCTAAATGACCATGCTTTGTCTGCTGAGAGCATGGCATCGATCAAGAAGATAACGATTGAGAGTGTTTATGATTACGTTGAGGCAATCAAATCAGAGCTAACGGAGGAAAGCCAGGCTACTTTCTCGAACATGATATTCGGCTGAAAGTATCAAGTTGCTAGCATTTTTGGTAGAATGAGCACATTGGATTGGAGGGAGTTTTGTATAAAAAACTAGTCGTTGGTAACTGGAAAATGAATCTGACCGTGCCTGAGAGCACGATACTCATCGAGAAACTTCGAAAGAATCTAGCCAAGGTAGAGGAAACCGAGATAGTGGTCTGTCCAACATTCTTGGATATCTATGCTGCTGCCAAGGAGCTTTCGGGAGAGAATATCTCTGTCGGTGCACAGAACGTTTATTATCAAGAAGAGGGGGCTTATACCGGAGAAGTGGCTGCCTCTCAGCTCAAAAATTTTGTAAAGTATGTGCTTATTGGCCATTCAGAGCGCAGGGCACTGTTTGGTGAAAATGATAAACTGGTCGCAAAGAAGGTGGTAGCTGCCTACTCTTACGGTATCACCCCGATTATATGTGTCGGTGAGACTTTTCATGAAAAGGGGGATGGGCTTTCGAAAGTGGTGGTGATGAGTCAGCTCGAGGCTGCTCTCTCACAGCTCACCGCCGGTGAAGTGGCTGATGTCGTGGTAGCGTATGAGCCCGTGTGGGCAATAGGTACGGGTCTCACCTGTGAACCCGCAGAGATTACTGCAATGGCAAAGAATATACGTGGTTTAGTTTCTGCTCTTTATGGCAAGAAGGCCGCAGAAGGTATTCGCGTTCTGTACGGAGGAAGCGTGAACGACGAGAATGCGGCAGTGATTGCCAAGATTGCTGACGTCGACGGCGTTCTAGTAGGTGGCGCGAGCCTAAGCTTTGACAAGTTTAGCGCTATCGTAAAATCCTTTGACGGGAAGCCAGCGGCAAAGAAAAAGGCGGCAAAATAATGTCCGTTGTCGCAGGATACACTCAGCCGGTAACCGGACTTTTGGATTACATATTTGGCGGTGGATTGCTTGTACTATTTTTAGCAGCTGTCGGTGGCTTCGTTTGGGCTCTGTCCAAACTCCTTGGATATGTAGTGCCACGAACTGTAGGTAAAGTAGTACCGAAAGGAAAGAAGAAAAAATGATTGTTACGAGTAAGGAATTATACGAGAAAGCGAAGGCTGGTGGTTATGCAGTCGGGGCATTCAATGTCTCAACACCAGAGGCAATCAGAGGAATCTTAGAAGCCGCAACTGAGCTGAATGCACCCGTAGTGATAGAGACCTCGGAGAAAGAGAAGAACTTCATGGGGGCCAGGGTGGTAGCAGATATTGTTCGCGATCTTGCGGAGGGCCTCAATATTCCAGTGGCGATTCATCTCGACCACGGACAGAATCTAGATACCGTAAAAGAAGCAATCACTGCCGGCTATAGCTCGGTTCATATTGATGCTTCCGTCCTGCCGTATGATGACAATCTTGCACTTACTAAGTCCGTAGTTGATTACGCCCACAGTAAAGAAATCACCGTCGAGGGTGAGCTAGGACATGTTGGTGGTGGTAGTGAAATGCACAGCGAGTCTGCGGTTATGGAGAAGAGTACCTACACAGATCCGGTAAAGGCGGCGGAGTTTGTAGAGGCAACTGGTATCGATATCCTTGCGTCGTCTATCGGAAATATTCACGGTATTTATGAGAATGAACCAGAGTTAGATTTCGAACGGCTTAAAAAGATTGGCGAAATAGGAGTCCCACTCTCGCTGCATGGTGGTTCGGGGATACCTGAGGAGCAGATAAAGAGAGCAATCGCCCTGGGGATTACGAAAGTAAACGTAAACACCGAACTTCGGGCTGCATATACCGAGACGCTCAGAGAAGAGCTTAGCGATAACCCAGACGAGATTGTGCCTTATAAATATTTACCTGAAGAGATAGAGGCGATTAAGGAAGTGGTAAAGCGAAAAATTATAATGTTTGGAAGTGCTGACAAAGCATAGCCACCCCATGTCATTCCCGCGGAAGCGGGAAACTAGAGTGATAATACCAGAGATCAAATATCAAATAGCAAAAGGGTGAGAAAAGTAATAATAAGGGAGGGATATTTAATGAGTAGAGATATATTATGGTTTTCTGAGGTCGGCAAGGATGATGGCGCCATTGTCGGAGGTAAAGGAGCGAACCTAGGGGAGCTTACAAAGGCAGGATTACCTGTTCCGCCAGGCTTTATTATTACTGCAGATGCTTACTTTGATTACCTGAAAGCCACGGATCTTGCACAAAAAATTAGTTCAGTAATCGACGGCTTCAACAAGGAAGATTCCAAGGACTTGCAGGAACGTGCAGAGAAGGCAAAAGACCTAATTTTGAATACACCACTCCCGGTGGAGCTCAAAACGGAGATTTTAGACAACTACCACAAACTTGCCAAGGACAGTAAGACTCCATTGGACGAGCTGTATGTTGCGGTACGTTCTAGCGCGACAGCAGAGGACCTCGCCGGGGCTTCTTTTGCAGGCCAGCAGGCAACCTACCTGAATGTAAAAGGTGATGAGGAAGTTCTCGTCGCGGTTCTTAAGTGTTGGGCATCACTCTTTGAAGCCCGCGCTATCTATTATCGCGAGGAGCAGGGTTTTGGACAGCTCGACGTGGGCATCGCAGTTCCAGTGCAGAAAATGGTCAATTCGCAAGCCGCAGGAGTGATGTTCACCATTGACCCTTCGAACAACGACCTCGACCATATCTCGATAGAGGCGGCCTATGGACTCGGCGAGGTAGTGGTCTTGGGCGCTGTGACCCCAGACCGTTACTTGGTAGACAAGAAAACCCTCGAGGTAACATCCAAAGAGATCTTTAAGCAGACTTGGAAGCTTACCAGAGATTCTGGTTCTGGAGATACTGGTGACCTATCAGTTTTGAAGAGCGAAAGTATCCCTGTTCAGATAGAGGATCAGGAGGTTCAGAAGATAAACGATGAACAGATAATGCAGCTTTCCAAGCTGGCACTAGAGATCGAGAAGCACTATGGTAAGCCCCAGGATACAGAGTGGGCACTAGAGGGCGGCAAGATGTTTATGGTTCAGAGTAGGCCGGTAACTACATTGGGTGGGCCCCCTGAAGCAGACTCTAGTAATACAAGCCCAGACGCTAGCACCGAGAACCATGAAGTGATTATGAAAGGCCAGGCCGCGAGTACTGGCATGGCTTCGGGCCCGGTAAAGATTATCCATAGTCCCTCCGAAATTGACTTGATCAAAGAAGGTGACGTTTTGGTCACTGAGATGACAACGCCAGATTTCGTACCGGCCATGAAACGAGCAGCAGGGATTGTAACTGATGCAGGGGGGCGTACATGCCACGCAGCGATAGTATCGCGTGAACTAGGTATTCCATGCGTCGTTGGTACGGGAGACGCCACCACGAAGCTTAAGGATGGCCAGGTGGTGACAGTCGATGGTAAGGGTGGCAGTGTTTATGAAGGCAAGGTAGAGCCACCAAAAATTGCTACACCTGCGCCAGGGGAGGCCATGATGGCTGCACCGGCTGCTCCTATTACCGCAACAAAGATATACGTGAACCTTGCGGAGCCTTCACTTGCGGAGAAAGTCGCTGCTATGGATGTGGACGGAGTCGGATTACTACGTGCCGAGTTTATCATTATGGAATCTATTGGCGAACATCCAAAGTCGATGATCAAGCAGGGCCGTCAGGAAGAGTACGTGACCAAGCTTGCTGAGGGGATGGAGAAATTCGCCAAGGCATTTCATCCAAGAAACGTAGTTTATCGGGCTACTGACTTTAAGACAAACGAGTATAGAGGTCTGAAGGGTGGAGAAGAGTTTGAGCCAAACGAAGAAAACCCAATGATTGGCTACCGTGGCTGTTTCCGCTACCTCAAGGATCCAGAAGAGTTCTCTTTGGAGCTCGAGGCAATAAAACGTGTGCGTCAGAACTACAACAACCTGCAGCTAATGATTCCGTTTGTGCGTCGAACCGACGAGTTTGCCAAAGTGAAGCAAATTGTAGAAGCTAGCGGACTGAACAAACAGAGTGACCCTGACTTCAAGCTCTGGATTATGGTGGAGGTACCAAGTGCAGTTATCGAGATAGACAAATATTGTGAGATGGGAATCGATGGGGTATCGATAGGTTCGAATGATTTAACTCAGTTAACGCTAGGCTTGGACCGCGACTCCTCGGTAGTTGCAGAGGAATTCGACGAACGCTATCCAGCTGTGCAGTGGATGATTCAGAGAACGGTCGAGACTTGTGCTAAGTATGGCGTGACTTGCTCTATCTGCGGCCAGGCACCGAGTGTCTACCCAGAAGTCGCACAGAAGATGGTAGAGTACGGAGCAACCTCAATTTCCGTAAACCCAGATATGATTGACAGCACCAGAAGATTGGTAGCAGCGGTTGAGGAGAAGATATTACTCAACGACGTAGTCAAGATGAGGGACGAGATTAAGGATTTAGAAGCAAAGTTCGGAAACAAAAACTAGGAGCGACTCTTGCAATGTCCAAATTGTAAAACAGAATTAGTCCAAGTGAGCGGTCGTTACGTCTGCTCAGATTGTGGTAAGGAAATTCCTGAGTCAGAGATTAATCAGGGCGATTGGGGTCAGGGTTCTTTTGGGGGTGAAAAAGTAGTTCCGGCACCTGGAGCAAGCAGCATTTCGGAGCAATTAGAATCGATAGATTCCGATTTGGAGTTGGAGTCTGAACAGGCGGAGGTCAAAGGTCCTGAGCACGAGATAGAAGCCACAGAACTACAAGTAGAAAATAAAACAGAAGACGTTGGCTTCTTCCCCGCACTAGAGTCGCAATCATCCGACCCGGCTATACTCTCGGGGGATGCACCCGCGTCTGTAACTACCGCTGAAGTCCAGCAGGTTACGAAAGAAGAAAAGGAGAGCGACTTGGCTCCCTCGCCTGTAGCTTCGCTGTTACCGATGGGTGGGGAGCCACTTGCAGAAAATCCAGAGATTTACCAAGATCCATTGTACGAACTTCCGCTTCCCGCAGAGAATTCACCAAAGTCGCCGAGCACAAAGACAACCATGACCGAAAGCAGAAGAACGAATCTTATTATATTAGTCGGTGGCGCGGTGCTAACCCTTGTGTTATTGGCAGCAGGTATTTGGGGCTACCAAGTACTGAGCCGAGGTGCCGACTTAGCCGCTGGGGACTTGGGCACTGATGAAACCGTGCTTGACTGTAATGCGGAAGGTAAAGAGGACGAGAAAAACTCTTGTATTGCGGAAAGCTATGCGAAATGTACTCTTGCTAGTTGGAGTGGCAACTTTGATTCTGATGTCGCAGGAAGTATCGATCTTGGTTATCAAATCAGGGGAATCGTAGAGAATTCTTGTGAAGTCGAGGCTACCCTGGATAAAAATCCAGAAGATGCGACGAAAGAAGGGCAGAGTATGGTTTGCTCGCTGGGGAGTACGCTCACCGCCCCAGAAGCACTGGCGAGCATCAATGGTACAACCTGTTCGGGAAATTTGGCGGATTACCTTTTCCCTCTCGACGAGTTTAATGTCGAAGAAAGTAGCGCTGACACGGCAAACTAGGAAGGCACAACCGCTACTGACGCCACAGATACTAGTAATAACGACGAGAATCAGTAATAATAAACAATATGAAAATAACCGATATTTCAGCAATTCAAATTCTCGATTCTCGAGGTAACCCAACACTAAAAGTCAGGGTTTACCTTGGTGACGTATGTGGGGAGTTCTCGGTACCGAGCGGTGCTTCTACCGGCGTTCATGAAGCGCTTGAGCTCAGGGATGGTACCAAAAAATACGACGGCCTGGGGGTTGAGAAAGCCCTTGCCAATGTGGTTGGTCCCATCAGGGAATCTCTAGTCGGGATGGACGCGGCAAATCAGTCAGAGATTGATCACACTTTATTGAAACTTGACGGCACACCCAACAAGAGTAGTCTAGGCGCGAACGCCATTCTCGGAGTTTCTGCGGCTACGGCGGTGGCAATGTCAAAGAGGTTGGGGATCCCGCTTTATCGCTACCTCAACGATTTGTTTGAGAACGAGGGTCACTGGCAGCCAGAGCTGGCTCTTGTGGCAAAAGACTTTGTATTGCCAAAGATGTATTTCAACGTTCTAAATGGTGGGCAACACGCCGATAACAATGTTGATATTCAAGAATCGATGATAGTTCCACTGAGAAAAACTGTAGCTGAGAATCTGGAAGTTGCTAGTCGGGTTTATCATTCGTTAAAGAAGCTACTTGCGAGCAGAAATCTGTCCGTAAGTCTTGGTGATGAAGGTGGTTTTGCCCCTAATCTAGAGTCAAACACCAAATCGCTAGACCTACTCGTTGAGGCTATTACATTGGCTGGCTATAAACCAGGGAAAGATGTCTCTCTGGCACTCGATATTGCTGCAAGCGAGATTTATGACCCCGAGAAAGATTCAAAGTACATTTTGAGTAGCGAAAACATTGGGTTAAGTGCGCAACAAATGGTAGCGTGGTACCGTGAGCTCATAACCAACTACCCGATTATTTCGATAGAGGATGGCCTGGCCGAGGACGATTGGGAGGGTTGGACATTATTGACAGAAAAGATTGGCCGTAAGGTTCAGCTCGTAGGCGATGATCTATTTGTGACCAATGCGGAAAGAATTGCGATGGGAATCAAGGCGAAAGCAGCCAACGCGGTACTTATCAAGCTCAACCAGATTGGAACACTCACTGAGACCTTTGCCGCGATTCGACTGGCCCTAGACAATAAATACAAATGTATGATCTCGCACCGCTCGGGGGAAACGACAGACACGTTTATTGCTGACCTCGTGGTTGCTACAGGCACTGGAGAAATAAAATCAGGGGCACCAGCGAGAGGTGAGCGAGTTGCCAAATACAATCGTTTAGTAGAAATAGAAGAGGAATTGGCACAAAGAAGCTAGCCGTATCACAAAATTTGAGTCCCACAAAGGGGCTCTTTTTTAAACCTTTCTTCTGCTATAATGGCTATATGCAGCGGAGGGTATTACTCATTATTATGGATGGTTGGGGGTTGGCACCAGCAGGCCCTACAAATGCTATTAGTGTTGCCCGCACGCCGAATTTCGACCTTCTTTGGTCTCAGAATCTACACTTTGCACTAGATGCCTCGGGAGCCGCCGTGGGTTTGCCAGGGGGTCAGATGGGGAATTCCGAAGTGGGACACCTGACTATTGGATCAGGCCGAGTGGAGCTCCAGGATCTGCCGCGAATATCCGCAAGTATTAAGAGTGGCAGCTTTTTCCATAATGATACTTTGCTAAAAGCCCTAGATTTTGCAAAAGAAAATAAAAAGAAAGTTCACCTACTAGGGCTACTGGGGGCAGGCGGGGTTCATGCTCACGAGAAACACCTTTTTGCCCTGCTCGAAATGGCTAAGCATAATGCTGTTCATGATGTTTACGTTCATGGATTTACTGACGGCCGTGATACCGACCCTCGCTCCGGGATAAAGAGCGTAGAGCTACTCGAAAATGAGATGAAGAAGATCGGGGTCGGTAAGATAGCAACCGTCTGCGGACGTTACTATGCTATGGACAGGGACCATAGATGGGATAGAACAGAGCTTGCCTATAGAGCGCTAGTGGCTGGTCAGGGAGAGCTTGCGGATAGCGCTAGTGATGCAGTGAACGATAACTATAGGCTAGGAATAGGCGACGAATTTATAAAGCCTACTGTCATTTGTGGTGACGGGAAGATCGAACCTGGTGACGTTGTGATCTTCTTTAATTTCAGATCCGATAGACCCAGGCAGCTTGCCAGAGCCATCGTTGCAGAAAGATTTACTTCGTTTAAAAGAAATGTTGTTGCTAGAAACCTGTACTTCGTAACTCTTACCGAATACGAAAAGACCCTTCCGGTTACAGGTATTGCTTTCCCCTTTACTAAGCTATCGCAGACGCTCTCGGACGTGGTTTCAGAACACGGATTAAGCCAGTTTCATCTTGCGGAGACGGAAAAGTTTGCTCATGTAACTTATTTTTTGGAGGGTGGCAACGAGTACCAAGAAGTGGGAGAAGATCGTACTATGGTGCCTTCGCCTAGGGTGTCTACCTACGACGAGAAGCCCCAAATGAGCGCCGAGAAGGTAAAGGAAGAGCTTCTGGGGCACCTTGGGAAGTACGACTTTATTGTAGTAAACTTTGCAAACCCCGATATGGTTGGTCATACGGGTAAGCTTCAAGCGGCTGTCAAAGCAGTGGAAACCGTGGACAAGGCTCTCGGTGAGGTGATCGCCCGAGCTTCTGAGCTAGAGTACGACATCTTGGTTACCGCGGATCATGGCAATGCCGAAAAAATGGCGGAAGCGAACGGTCTACCGTGTACCACCCATACGACCTCTCAAGTACCCCTCGTGGTAGTCAGCAACAAGAAACTACAAACTACCCGTGTGCTCAGTCCGGGGCTTGCGAACATTGCGCCGACAATTCTTACCCTGATGCGCTTGCCGGTGCCTCCTGAGATGACAAGTAAAACTTTGATAAAGTAAGGTAGGGAGTTATGTTTGATTTAATTACAGTCGGCGGAGCTACTAGGGACGTTTTCTTTATGACAGACGAGGCCATGGTTGTTAACGATCTAAGGCGTCATCAAAAATTAATTGCCTTTGAGTATGGCTCCAAAATAATCCCCCAGCAATCAAAGTTCACCTATGGGGGAGGGGCCTTTAATATCGCCGTGGCGTGCGCTAAGATGGGGCTCCGAGTTTCGACCGTAATGAACATAGGTTCTGAGGGCACGGGGAGTTTGGTAATCAAGGACCTAGCAGCTGTTGGAGTGAATACCGACCACATAGTTCGTGACCACAAGCATCACACCGCGATGTCGATCATTGTGGGCCTGCCTGGTGAAGACCATACAATGTTTCTCTATCGCGGTGCGAACAACAACCTGAAGGTCCATGATTGGCGTCCGTTGCGCAGTAAGTGGCTCTACCTTTCTTCGTTGACAGGTGAATCCGCTGACATTATTCCAGAGCTCTTTTCTTTCGCAAGAGCCCATAACGTCAAAGTTGCCTGGAATCCTGGAAGCGAACAGGTCTCAGGAGGATACGACGACCTTAGTAGCTACCTCGAGGAAACCGCAGTTTTGATACTAAATCGAGACGAGGCCATAAAGCTAGCGTCTAGTAAGGATAAGGCTCTGGCAAAAGCTGACGAAAAAAAGCTGCTTAGTGAACTTCAAAAAATGACTGGCGGTATCGTAATTGTCACAGACGGTGCAAACGGTAGCTATCTGACCGACGGCAATAAGGAGTATCATGAGCCAGCATTGGCGGGAGAGGTGGTAGAGACGACGGGCGCAGGAGATGCCTACGGAGGGACCTTTGTGGCGGCCCACATTATGGGCTACGGGGCTAAATATGCGATGAAACTCGCCGCGGTCAACTCGGGTAGCGTGGTTCGTTTTCTTGGGGCCCAAGAAGGGTTGATGACTTTTGATGAACTTAGCGCTAAAATAGATAGTAAGGTTCTCCCCGAAGCATAGTATCATTTAGGAAAAGAGGGAAAATGAAAAACAAATTGCCACTTATCGTTATCATAAGCATGGTTGTCATGCTGGTTCTAGTAGTTGCCGCAATTGTATTACTGCAAGGCAGCTCGTACAACGCCAAGTCATCGGAAATCGCGGAGAAAACCGCCGAAACACAAAGAAAAGTCGACGAAATTACTAATGCGAAGGATACAAACAACTTCACGCCAACCGAACTAGTGGTAGCATTTCTTAATGAGGTGAAGTCCGATGCTACTGCAAAGGCGAAACTCTATCTTGATAGTTCAGTACAGGGCATGGATATAAAGAATACCCTCAAGCTGGGCAGCGATCTTGCGAACATGACGGTTGGTGACTCGGAGCAAACCGTAGAGAGCGATTCTTCTACAGTGAGCATCAACTTAGTAGTTGGGACCGATCAAGTAGCACGTACCTTTGAGCTAGTAAAGGTCGAGGGCGTCTGGAAAATAAAGGGGATTACCGCTATCTAATGCTTTCAAAAAATATTTATCGAATCAAGAAATCTCCATTGGCCGGTCGACGTAAAAAGTTTTTGACAATTGCCGTTATTTTGGCTTGCGCAAGTTTGTTTGTTTTTAGCATTGTGCGTTTCAGTGCTATGAAGCCAGCTAGCGGGAATAAAGTCGAGGTTGCTGTCGCAACAGGGGACCAGCCAGTAACCAAGGAGCTGGCAGTTTACGTAAATGCAGATGGGGGACTGAGCCTAAGGGAGTCTCGCGACGCTGGATCAAAGCGCCTGACTTTGATACCAAACGGAACCAAGCTAACTGTCACCCAAGAGCTCGATGGCTGGTATAAGGTTAGCTTTGAAGGTAAGGATGGCTGGATATCGAAGCAATTTACGACCACGGCAGTGCCTGCAGTAGATCCGACAAAAGACTGGAAGATCTTTGCTGGTAGTGGCTATACCATAAAGTACCAGGTGGGGTGGAACGTTCAGGATTATGGTAAGAACGAAACCACTGGGATGACGTCTGTAGTCGCTTTCAGTAATCAGAGTTTGCCGGCAACCATACCGGCGGGTAGTGATTTTATTGCACCGGTGGTAGTGAACACCACCGCCAAGACTGCCGTAGATACCAACAAGAGCTATGCCTCAATGGCCGGGGTTACCGTAGAGTCCCTTACTGTAGCGGGACGTACAGCTCAGAAGTATACCTTCACGTCTCCAACCTCAAACACTCAGGTAACGACGGTCGTGGTCGCAAGCAGTAGCGGCTCAATAATCTTCTCCGAAGCCGGTGGCTATTCGGAAGATTTGCTAAAAATGTTAAATACTCTTACAATTAGTTAAAGAGGGTGAAATTATGATGATGGTTGATACAATCAATCCAAATACTAGCGAGCCAGATGAGTTTAGCTCTGCTACTGGTATCCAACCGGACTCCGCTCCCGCTGATCAGGCAACCGCAAGCGATCATTTTTACGGTGGGTTCGATAAACCAGACGATGTTAAGATTAACTTAGCCTCACAAAATACCGGAGAATCAGTCCCTACAAATCCAGTAGTAGAGGCTCCCGAAGTGTTTCAAAACACAAATGCGGAGAGTCCTCAGGCTACAGAACAAACGCCTAACAATAATCCTTTTGCCGATCTCACGCCGGCCACCCCTAGTCCTGTT
This sequence comes from Patescibacteria group bacterium, assembly GCA_041738615.1. Classification (GTDB taxonomy): domain Bacteria; phylum Patescibacteriota; class CPR2; order UBA1875; family CAIMLA01; genus JBGSPL01. The sequence goes on along the minus strand of JBGSPL010000003.1, from coordinate 49,086 downwards.
GAGACTCAAGCTCATTCGTCATACACGAAGAACGCGCCACTGAACGTACGAGGGCTTCTCGTTATAGTAGGTATTGGGCTTGTCGCCTTGGTTATTATTTCGACGATAACATTTTTTGTCGTCAGCTCAAGTAATTCTAGTAAGCTAGCAAAACAACAAGCAGTGCTTGACGAGCTGAACGCGAAACTGGCCGGTCTTACAGAGGCACCGAGTCCGCTGACAGCCGCGGAATCTGATACGCCAGCAACAAGTGCTCCTGTAGAAACACCAGCCGCTACTAAGCCAGAGCCTGTAGCTACGCCAGCTATTACTACTCCTGCCACTACAGTGCCAGCAGCTAGCGGAGAAGACCGATCCGGTAGTCTCGGTTAAACAATCTCGGAGGGGACATTTTTGAAAGATTTCTTTTTACCACGTTCAGTTGCAATTATTGGCGCGTCTTCTCATCCTGAGAAGATTGGTTTTTCTGTATTAAAAAATGTGATTGACGGTGGCTATCAGGGAAGGATATATCCTGTAAACCCAACCACCGATAATTTGCTGGGGCTAAAATGTTACCCAGATTTGGATGCGATAAAGGGCAAGATAGACCTAGCGGTAATAGTAGTCCCTGCCCATATAGTAGGAAAGACTCTTTTAGAGTGTGGGAAAAAACATATTGGTAGTGTCATAATCATCTCGGCAGGCTTCTCTGAATCAGGACCCGAAGGAGTAAAATTACAGAATGACCTATCTCAGATAGCGGGAACCTATGGTATCCGTGTCTTGGGACCGAATTGTCTCGGTATAATCGATCCTACCACTAAGCTAAATGCTTCGTTTGCCACCAACATGCCTGCCAAGCGGAACATTGCTGTATTCTCCCAGAGTGGCGCCACCTGTACCGCAATCCTCGATTGGGCAAATGGTAATAACCTTGGGTTTTCCCATTTTGTTAGTCTTGGTAACAAGATGGATATAAATGAGTGCGATGTTTTGGAGTTTCTAGCGGACGACAAGAGTACAGAGGTCATCATCGGTTATCTGGAGTCTATCTCAGAACCCGAACGATTTCTCCAAGTTGCTAAAAAGATCACTCGCAAGAAGCCGCTTATAATCCTAAAGGCTGGTCGAAGTACAGAGGGTAGCAGTGCCGCAAGTTCGCATACAGGAGCTTTGGCAGCCGATGATAACATCGTCGAGACTGTATTTTCCGAAGCCGGCATTATCCGCGCAGAGACCCTGGAAGATCTCTTTGAGCTTGCGACGATATTTGCTGACATGAGCTTACCAAAGGGGAATAAGTTGCTAATACTTACAAATGCTGGCGGTCCAGCTGTGATGACTTCTGACTCTATAGCGCACGCCAAGCATCTGGACTTTTTTGAGCCAAACGCTGAGCAAAGGGATATACTTTCCAAGGTACTACCCTTTGGTGCGGCAGTTCATAATCCAATCGACCTGCTCGGAGACGCCACAAGCCGTACTTTTGAGGTGGTATTCAAGGTTATGAAAGGAAAACATGACAGTGACCTGAAGCTCGTTATCTTGACTCCGCAGTCGTCAACCGATGCAGAGAAGATTGCCCATGTGATCGTAAAAAACAGTAACAAAGACATAGCTGTGGCCCTCATAGGGGGGCCGAAATTTGCGGAGGCAGAGCGGATCCTTTCTGAACACAAGATTTGTACATTCCTATACCCAGAAAGGGCGGTAATAGCCCTAAACAAGCTTGAAAAATATGCAGAATATTACTACAAGAAGCCAAAGATAGAAACTTACACGAAGGTAAGAAAAGACATTGCGGGGCGTGTAATCAAGGCTTACAAATTGCTTGATGATGCAGATATAGCAAAGATATTTATGGCTTATGGCATTCCTATGGCAAGCTCGAAGCTGACTACTAACGCTACCGACGCAGCCAAGGCAGCCGCCAGAATCGGTTATCCGGTGGTTCTCAAGGTGACATCTCCTGATATTTTACACAAGACAGAGGTTGGGGCAATAAAGCTTGGTATCGAGGACGAGGCAGATCTCAGAAAATCCTATCAGGAAGTGTTGAAAAATGCTAAAAAACACCATCCAAAAGCCAAGATTCTTGGAGTAACCGTTTACCACATGGTGCGTTCGACAGTAGAGGTGGCTATTGGTGCAAAGAGGGACCCACTATTTGGTCCAGTGATTATGTTCGGTCTAGGCGGGGTGTATATCGAGTTATTCAAGGATTTTAAGCTTGGCCTCGCCCCGATTAGTGTGGAGAGGGCGAAGGAAATGATTCAGGGGATTCGCTATGTTGATATCTTGCACGGCTATCGAAATGGAGAAAAATTCGACGTTGAGGCGTTGGCGATTGCGATATCGGGTCTCTCTCAGCTTATGGTGGACTTTCCACACGTACGCGAGGTGGACATAAATCCGATAAGGGTGAACACTGACCACAAGGGAATCCTGGCCCTGGACGCGAAGATTATCTTTGAGCCAGAGTCCAAGTAACGTATAATAGTTCAGTAAAACAGTAGTTATCGGAGGGATTTTTGGCGAATAATACAGAAAAGAAAATATCATCAGGAGTAAAACCTAAAAAAGAGCTTCTTACGGGCAACGATGTATTGTTACGCGGCGCATATGCTGCCGGAGCTGATTTTTTTGCAGGGTACCCCATAACACCGACCACAGAAGTCCTTACTGGCTGGGCCAATGCCGCAGCACATGACAGCAGGCTTGAGTTTTTGCAGATGGAAGACGAGATTGCCTCTGGCTTCGCTGTGATAGGTGCTCTTCTTGCAGGGAAGAAGGCCTGGACTGCAACTGCCGGTATTGGTCACGTGCTGATGCAAGATCCACTTGCTGTTGCGGAGTCTTACAGATTACCTTTTGTGATGTATGTTGGACAGCGAGGCGGCCCTTCTACAGGTACCGTAATCTACTCGCAGCAGGAACTTACACTCGCTAGGTTTGGCGGGAATGGCGAGGGTCTGCGTATCGTTTATGCCCCTTCTACGTTAGCCGAAATGTATACCTATATGCACAAAGCATTTGAGACGGCATGGAAATATCGTTTTCCCGTAATTGTTCTTGGGGATGGCTACCTTTCTAAGATGCAAGCTCCAGTAGATGTTTCTGCCAAACTGCCCAAGGTAAAATCGACCCCTTACTTTCTGAATGGACCGATCAAGAACATGCGTAATTGCTTCTCGATGGAAGAGGAGCTTGTAGAACACCTAAACTTTATGTTCAAAGAGTTTTCGGAGGCAAGCAAAGAGATTGTCGAATCGGAGAGTTATCAGACAAAGGATGCAGAGGTAGTGGTTTTCGCCTGGGGATCTGTGGGATATGCAGCCAAGGTCGCTGTGGCCAAAGCCAGGAAGGACAAGCTCAAGGTGGGCCTGTTTCGGCCGATTACTATGCGCCCCTTCGATAGCGCAGCCGCGATAAAGGCGGTTGCTAGGGCGAAGCACATCATCATCGCCGAAAGCAGTGCTGGGCATTTTGGGCGAATTATACGAGAGACCCTAGCTCAGAATACCGACGCAGAATACGTCCGCTTGTATAAACCCGCCGAGGGAATCACAGCTGAAGAGATTGAGAAGAAGATTCGGGAGGTGGCGAAATGAACACTCCTAGGATGCCAAAGGTACTGAAGCAAGAATCGAAGCCTAGTAATTTTTGCCCAGGTTGTGGGTATGGCATTATTCTACGTGTCATTGGGGAAGTGATAGACGAAATGGAGATTTCGCCGCGCACGGTAATCGGACTAGATATTGGCTGTAATCTTTTGGCTTGGAATTACTATGACCTAGACACAGCCCAGTCACATCATGGCCGAGTGACGCCGATGCTAGCAGGGTACAAAAGAGGGCAAAAGGAAAGTGTCGCCATCGGAATTGCTGGGGACGGCGGTCTCTACGCGATTGGGCTCCAGGGTCTGATTCACACGGCACATCGAAACGAGGCAGTTACGATTATTGGAGTAAATAACAGCCTATACGCGATGACGGGCGGCCAATCTAGCCCAACTACTTTTCCGGGCGAGGTAACTACCACCACACCAGGCGGTAAATTTACCGAACCAAAACCTATCTATGGACCGGAATTGCTGCAGCCAGTGGCCAGCGAAGGGGCATTTCTCGCTCGCGGGACAGTAAACAACATTCCTGTACTAAAGTCGTATATCAAGAAGGCGATCGAGGCCCAGCTTGCCGGCAATTTTTCCTTGGTTGAAGTGGTTTCATATTGCCCAACAAATTGGAAAACCAACGCAGAAGCAACAATCGATTTTTCAAAGAAACTCGAGAGTATCTACAAACCGGGAGTGATAAATGGTTAAGAATCACTACAAGATACTTATTGCAGGAGAGGGAGGGCAAGGGGTCCAAGCTCTTTGCCACGTCCTAACGAGGGCTGCCTTCGAGGCCGACCTGAACGTGGTGTATATGCCCAATTATGGTGTGGAACAACGTGGAGGGGTTTCTCTAGGCTTTTTGCAGCTAGGCAAAGAGGTAATTGGTTTTCCGAAGTTCGAAAAAGCAGATATCATTGTGAACATGAGGGATCGGGCAATTGATAGGGTGAGTGAATATATCGGAGAAGATACTCTGTACATATACGACAGCGATCTTATCACCGGTTCTGAGCTTAGGGATGTGTCGGCGGAGAAGCTGGCTATACCGGCAACAAGCATAGCGTCCAGTAAGCTTTCTCCAGCAGTCTTCAATATGGTGCTCGCGGGAGCGTTACTATCGGAGATTCATCTGTTATCCCGAAGGCAGGTGGAGACCGCCCTCGAGGAAGTACTGGGGTACAAATACAAACAAAAACCACAGTTGCGCAATTTGAACAAAAAGGCTTTGGAGTATGGCGAGAAACTTGCCAGGGAAGCATATGAGCCAGTCGGTAGGAAAAGATGAGTAAACACACAATCAAAAAATTTGAAGATAAGGCCAAGGTTTGGGTCCAGTTTCCAGAACAATGTAAGAGTTGTGGGCTTTGTATCGAGGTGTGTCCTAAGCAGGTGCTCAGCTGGGATGATAGTGTCCTGGGTCACTTTGGTAGGCCAACTATAAAATGTGACGTCAAAAATTGTATTGAGTGCAAACTGTGCGAGAAAATTTGCCCCGACATGGCCATAAGAGTTAAGGATTAGATGATCGAGCTACTTGGTTATTTAGCGGCCCTGCTAACTACGTTTGCTGCGGTTCCTCAGCTTATTAAGATAATGAAGACGAAGCATACAAAAGATCTTTCCCTGCTAATGTTCTCCATGTCTTTTCTGGGGATCTTGCTTTGGCTGGTTTACGGTGTACTTATTGGTTCAAGTCCTATAATCATCGCCAATATAGTTTCTGTCTTTATCGTAGGGGCAATCATTCTGTATAAACTAAAGTATCGCTAGTGTCTCTACTTTTTTTGCTGTCGTTTTTCCCGTATAATTAAATAATGCAAGATATTCTAAAAGGTTTAAATGACTCACAAGTAGAAGCGGTTCTGGCCACAGAGGGGCCAGTTTTAATTTTAGCGGGAGCGGGTAGTGGCAAGACAAAGGCCCTTACTCACCGCGTGGCTTATCTTATTCGCGAAAAGGGAATGGCCCCAGACAGCATCCTTGCGGTGACCTTTACCAACAAGGCCGCCAAGGAAATGAAGGCCAGAGTTGCCACACTCGTTGGCGGTAGCGCTCAGCCTACTATGGGCACCTTTCACTCTATTTGCGCTCGAATCATGAGAGAGGACGGTCACTATCTCGGCTACAAGCGTAGTTTTACCATCTTTGACACTGCGGATTCACAGTCGGCGATGAAGCAGGCGATGAATCAGGTCGTCATCGAAGATAAGAAGGCATCGGCATCCACATTTCTTACCTATATTTCGAGTGCCAAAAATGAGCTAATGACGCCAGAGAAATACGTTACGGTTGCCAGTGGATATTTCCAAGAGATCGCGGCAAAAGTTTACCCCCTTTATCAAGAAAACCTGAAAAGAAATGACGCGCTGGATTTCGATGACCTCCTGATGCAAACGGTAGTTCTTTTCCAGAAATTCCCAGAAGTTTTGGCGAAGTACCAAAAGTGTTGGAAATATATCCATATCGACGAGTACCAGGACACCAATCACGCTCAATATATGTTCGCCAAGCTCTTGGCGGCCGAGAGTCAGAATCTCTGTGTGGTGGGGGACGATTGGCAATCTATATACTCTTGGCGCGGTGCCAACTTTCGCAACATTCTAGATTTTGAGCGCGATTGGCCGAGCGCCAAGGTCGTCAAGCTCGAGGAAAACTATCGTTCGACAAAGGTAATCCTTGATGCTGCCCATCATGTGATTACAAAGAACGAGAATCGGAGCGACAAGAAACTATTTACGCAGAACGAGGCCGGGATCCCTATAGTTACTATAGACGCCTATGATGAGCACAACGAAGCACAGACCATTATTCGCGAGTCAGAACGCCTAGTTCGCGAAGATGACTACAAGCTTAGCGATATTGTGGTGTTATACAGGACTAACGCGCAGTCGCGCTCTATAGAGTCCGAGTTTGTCCGTTTTCGCGTACCATACCGCATTATCGGCGGTTTTCGCTTCTTTGAGCGCAAGGAGATTAAAGATATTGTTGGTTACCTGCGGGTGATAAGCTCCGACAGTGACTGGGTTGCCTTTGAGCGGATTATCAACGTCCCCGGTAGAGGAATCGGGGATACCACACTGAAGAAGCTTATAGATTTCGGCCGGCTAAACAATTTACATATCTCGACTTTGCTTGACAGAGTGCCGCAGATGGGTCTGGGACCCAAGCAGACGGCAGCGCTGACTGATTTTGCCAGATTGCTCGAGGTTTTTCGACGATCTGCTGAGGTCGAGACTCTACCAGAGTTGGTAGGGCTTGTGATTAAAAAGAGTGGCTACGAGGAATACCTTCGCGACGGCACTACTACAGGTGACGAACGGGTAGAAAATGTACGTGAGTTACTCTCCGTAGCAGTGGAATACGTAAATGCGCACTCTGACGCTAAGCTGGAGGAATTTCTAGAGGAGATGGCGCTCGTCGCAGATATCGATAACTGGAACCCAGACGAAGAGGCGATTACGCTAATGACACTCCATGCTGCTAAGGGACTAGAGTTCAAGGCTGTCTTTATGGCCGGAATGGAGGAGAATCTCTTTCCCCATGCCAATAGTAGCTACGACAATGAGCAGCTAGAGGAAGAACGTCGTCTTTGCTACGTGGGGATTACACGTGCCCGCGAACGTCTTTATTTTACGCTTGCAAATACTCGTATGCTTTACGGCAAGACACTTAGTAATTCACCGAGTCGTTTCCTGGCCGACATTCCGAGCCATCTGATGACCGGATATGAGAGTATTCTTCCTGGTTCGACCTCATCTTCTTCTACTGTCATTCCGACCGCCCGCCCGAACGAGCCTCGGCTCGGGCAGGTAGCGGAGGAATCCCTTAGTGGTTATCTGAATGTCGGGGACAAAGTTTCCCATGAGGACTTTGGCGAAGGCAAAGTCACGGAGATTGATGATGATGAAGTCACCGTCCACTTTGATGACTATGGTATCAAGTGGCTTTCTCTAAGCTATGCAAAGCTAAAGAAGGTGTAGCAAAATGTCTGGTTTTGAGATTGATTATCTCGGGGAGAAGCAGGAGTTCTTTGATGATCTTGCCTTACTTTGGTTGCGAGAGTGGGGGTCCTGTACCGATCCTAGCTACATAGAAAAAAAGAAACGGAAGTATCGCACCAGGTTAAACGTTGGGAAAATCCCCTTTGTCCTAGTTGCACATCGGGGACATGAGCTGATGGGTTCTGCCGGCCTCTCGGAGCACGACCTAGAAAAAAGACCGGAGCTAACACCATGGGTGATAGGGGTTCTCGTGAAGCCGGAATTTCGAAAACAAGGAGTGGCGACCAGACTTGTGACGGAAGTTGTGGAGAGGGCGAGAGACTTGGGGATCCGGCGCCTCTATCTTCATACCGAGAAAGCTCAGGGTTTATACGAAAAACTAGGTTGGACCTTTCTAGAGCATACTACAAACGATAGAAACGAAGATTCGGACATCTATTTTCTGGATTTATAACCACTCAGGGGGAGGCCTGTGTACAAACATTGACAGGCTTCTCCATCCGTCATACAATGTCATCTGCGTTAAGAAAAGTTTCTAAATTTTGAAGATAACCCTCAGTACAAATACCCTCCAAAGCCTCCACCAAAAGTGTAAAAACGCCTATTTGGCGGTCTTTTGTATGTCATTTATCCTGATAGCGGCCCTTTCGCAGCAGGTAAGTGCAGAGAGCGTAGTCGGTAGTATTGAGACCACTGTTCACTATACTGCAAACGGGAAAACGGCCACTTTTGGTACCCATGAGAATACCCTGGCCAACGCCCTTACCATGCACGGGATCAAGCTTGGCAAGAACGACATTACGAATCCACCACTCGCAACGACTTTGATCGGGGGAGAATTGTCTGTGTCTCTCGTTCCCTCGCAGCCGGTACTTGTTAGTGACAACGGGCAGTCCTGGGTGGGACGGAGTGCGTATACATCCACAGCAGATATCTTGAAGCAGCTAGGAATCGAGACCGACAAGGCAGATATCGTCAGCACCGAGCTTATCTGGAACCCAGTGGAAGAAAATATGGCCGGCCAGAAGATTTCTATCAAGCGCGCCCCTGTTTATACCGTCTCAGTTGATGGGTTGAAGAACGTAGTTCATAGCTGGAGCAAGACAGTATTGCAAGTGCTGACCGACGCTGGCATCAAACTCAATCAGAACGACCTTACGGACCCAGCTAGGGATGCACTCGCCCCTGTCAGTGGGCAGATAGAGGTTACTCGCGTAAACTATGCAGATGTTGAGGAAACAGTGCCAGTGGCCTTCCAGACCGTGTCACAGAGTAGCTACGACATGTATAAAGGGCAAACCAAGGTAACTCAGGCCGGAGTAAACGGCAGCAAGAAGCAGATGCTGCACATCGTTTACCACAATGGCACCGAGATTTCCCGAGAGGTCACGTCGACGACAGTACTTTCTGAGCCACAAACCCAAATCACAATATTTGGAGTAAAACCATACAATGCGGGCATGTGGTGGGAGACTATCGTGGCTGCTGGGCAAAAATACGGAGTTGACCCAGTCGGCATGTACAATGTCATGATTTGTGAAAGCGGTGGGAACCCGTACTCGGGAACCACCTACCAGGGATTATTCCAGTGGGATGGCTCTTTCTATTCCTGGTCTGCCAAAGCCGGCTATCCAGGCGCAAGTATCAACGATGGTACCGCGCAAATTTATGCTACAGCGCTACGTGTCAGCCAAAACGGTTGGTCAGCTTGGGGTTGTAAGCCGTAATCTCATAGACTCTGAGCACGAATTACGATATAATTAGCCCCGAAAGGGCCTTTTTTTATGGATCTTACCGATATAACCGAAATCAAGAAAACTCTAAAGGCCTACGGCGCTTACGCCAATAAGGACCTCGGTCAGCATTTTCTAGTAGACCAGCACTCCTTGGAGGCAATAGTAGAGGCTGCCGATGTCCAAGAAAACGATAGGGTTGTCGAGGTTGGCCCCGGCATGGGGATTCTTACCAAGGAGCTCTGTAAAAAGGCCAAGGAAGTGGTGGCTCTCGAGCTAGATCGTTCGATGATAGCAATCGTCAAAACTAGCTGTATCAAACACACGAACTTGCGTGTGGAGAATGTCGATGTACTCAAATACAATACCGATGAGCTAGGCGATTACAAGGTTGTCGCCAATGTCCCTTACTACATTACCAGTGCAATCATTCGACTTTTTCTAGAATCAGATAACAAACCAGAAGAGATGGTTTTACTAATTCAGCGCGAGGTTGCCGAGAGGATCTGCGCTAAACCATCTCGAATGAGTGTGCTTGCGGTTTCGGTTCAATTTTACGGCAACCCCACTATAGTTGAGGTGGTACCGCGTACCGCCTTTTTCCCCGCACCCAAGGTGGACTCAGCAATTCTAAAAATCCGTGTGTACAAGAAACCACTTTTTGATGTCGACAAGCGCATTTTCTTTCGCATCGTGAAGGCAGGATTCCACGAAAAAAGAAAGCAACTCATCAACTCACTCAGCGGTGGTCTGTTGCTTCAACGGGATATCGTAGAAGAGATGCTAAATAAAGCGGGTATAAACCCGATGACCAGGGCAGAGGGCCTTACTATGATGGACTGGTATAATTTATATAACGTATATACCGAAATCTATAAAAGTTAAGGAGGCGTATGAAGAGGGTAAAGATTGTTGTTAGCGGCGACGTACAGGGAGTATTCTTCCGCTATAACGCAAAAAAAGAAGCTGACAAACTTGCTATAGACGGATGGTGTCGTAACGAGCCCAACGGAAGCGTCTTCATGATTGCCGAAGGCGAAGATAAGGCCGTAGATTCTTTTGCTAGGTGGGCGAAGGAAGGCTCTCCACTTGCTACTGTAGACGAGGTAGAAGTCGTGGAAGAGAAGCCTACTAAACTGGAAAAAGGATTCGAGATCCGCTAATGGGAACTCTGTATGTAGTATCCACACCGATAGGGAATTTAGGCGATATTACTTTACGCGCACTAGACACCCTAAAGTCAGCAGACGTGATAGCCTGTGAGGATACCCGTCACACCCTGCAGCTGCTCAATCATTTTGATATCAAGAAGCCTCTTGTAAGCTATCATCAGCACTCGCGGGACAGCAAGGTTGAACAAATAATTAGCTCAATTCTGGAGGGCAAAAACGTTGCGCTGGTTACCGATGCAGGTACACCAGGGATTAGCGATCCAGGAGAGTTTCTAATCCGTGCCGCGATAGAAAATAGCATTGATGTCGTGCCTATTCCTGGCGTTTCGGCTGCCGTAACGGCACTTTCAGTTTCCGGACTTAGCACCGATGAATTTGTGTTTATCGGCTTTCTGCCCCATAAGAAGGGAAGGCAAACAAAGCTTAAGGAAATTGCGCTTATCAACCGAACAACTATTTTGTACGAATCACCATTTCGGATCAACAAGTTGCTTACTGAGCTCCTAGAATTTGTAGGAGATCGGGAAGTTTCGGTCTCGAGGGAGCTCACGAAGAAATTTGAGGAAACATATAGGGGTAAAATCAGCGAAGTTTTACCCAAAATCAAAGAGAAGGGTGAATTCGTAGTCATTCTGGAGTCGGCCAAATGATCAAGGCGATTATTTTTGACAACAACGGGGTTCTTACTTCATGCGACAACGACACGACTGTGCCTCGATTTGCGGACTATTTTGGCGTTGATACCGAGTATCTACGTCCGATATTTCACAAAGTTGTTGAGGCAGCGGACCGTGGAGCGATTACCACAGAGGAATTTTTTGAGCGTTTGGCTACAACTCTCAGGAAGAAGTATCAACCCCAAGAATTGTGGGAGATATTACTTTCCTGCTATCAGCCAAAGCAGGAAATGCGAGAACTTCTGCTCTCATTGAAGGGAAAATATGATTTGGCACTGCTCACAAACTTTGTTGATTGTTTCGACACCTTGAACGAGAACCTGTGGAATTACGAGGAGATATTCGAGGAGGACAAGGTTTTTGTTTCTTCTAAGCTACATCTCGCAAAGCCTGACACAGATTTTTACCAGTATGCAACCGAAAGACTCGGGGTAAATCCAGGGGAGGTTATCTTCGTCGATGACCGTGAAGCAAACCTAGTGCCAGCGCGGGAACTAGGTATGAAAACTATATTATTCCATTCTCCAGAGCAATGCAGGGAGGATTTAGCAAAGATTTTGGAGGTGAACCTGTGATTAAGGCGATTATTTTTGACAACGGCGGTGTGCTGGTAGAAGACACCTGGTTAGATTACTTATTGATGGCCAGCAGTCGTATGGGAGTCACAAAAGACGAGTTTCTGCTAGGTATCCGGGAATTCACGCAGCAAACACTGCGAGGGGAAATTAATGTCTCAGAGTTCCTTGTGAAATTACGTGCATACACCGGTTTCGATGAAGGTATTGAAAAAATGATGGAAATACCAGCACTGTACAGCGGCAGCGAAGACTGGCTTCAGGATCTAAAACAGAGGGGGTTTATACTGGCTATGCTTTCGAACGATTTTGGTAATTTTTCAATAAACGATTCTGAGCTTTGGCACTATGAACGGTTTTTTGAGGATAGAATCTATTATTCCTCGGTGATAGGGGAATTCAAGCCTCATCCAGGCGCCTTTCATTTCGTTATCGATAAGCTTGGGCTGGAGCCTAGTGAAGTAGTATTTATTGACGACAAGTTGCGAAACACTGATGCTGCTAGCGAGCTAGGCATGAATGTTATACAATTTACGAGCCAGGATCAGGCGAAACAGGAATTAGAAGCGATAATCGAGAGAGAAAATGCCAAAAAATAAATTTTATGTTACAACTCCGATATATTATGTCAACGCAGAGCCCCACATTGGCCACGTCTACACCTCAACAGTGGCAGACGTGCTCGCTCGTTATTATCGTCTAGCCTATGGCAAGGAGAATGTCTTCTTTATGACGGGTACCGACGAGCATGGCGCCAAAATTCAGGAGATTGCTGAGACTAACGGGCAGAATCCGAAGCAGTTTACCGACGATGTGGCGGCCAAATTTAAAACCGCTTGGAAGTCTTTGGACATAACATATGATAACTTCTTACGAACCACCGACCCTCAACATGAGGAAGCGGTAAGGTGGGTCACACAGAAGCTTTACGATCAGGGCGACATTTACAAAGGCTCTTACCAGGCACTTTACTGCGTAGGTTGTGAGCAATACAAGACTATTTCTGAGCTTGTGGATGGCAAGGTTTGTCCAGATCACAATCGTGAATGCGAAATCCACGAGGAGGAGGCGTATCTTTTTGCCTTATCTAAGTACCAAGACAGGTTGGAACAGCTGATTTCAGAGGACGAAATCCAGATTTTGCCCGTCGAGCGGAAGAACGAAATCCTAGCATTCGTTCGCGGTGGCCTTGACGATGTGGCAGTCTCCCGAAAGAAGGAAAATGTTTCCTGGGGGATTGATTTGCCTTTCGACGAGACCCAGACAACTTATGTTTGGATTGATGCTTTCCTAAATTATTTAACAGGACTTGGATGGCCAAAAGAGATCAAGCTTGCCGAGAAATTCTGGCCTGCGGACGTACAGCTAATGGCAAAGGATATTGCTAGAGTTCACGCAACTATTTGGCAAGCCATGCTTCTCGCTCTAAAACTACCGACAACGAAGCAACTTTACGTTCACGGTTACTTTACAGTTGATGGAAAAAAGATGAGTAAATCAATTGGTAATGTACTGCGACCACATGAGTTAGTGGAGAAGTTTGGCTCAGACGCCGTTCGTTATTCCGTCTTGCGTGCTTTACCTTACGGTACCGACGGAGACATTTCTGAGACCAAGATTGCAGAACGCTACAACTATGACCTCGCGAATGGTATTGGCAACTTGGTCTCGCGCGTCGTCACTATGGTAGAGAAATACTGTGATGGGGTGGTGCCAAAGGTAGAGCGTCACCCAGATGAGCATCTACTGCGAGTAGGAGAGGATATCTGGAATTGGAAGAAGACATATGCAGAATACGATAGATCAATTGCTGAGCTTCGTTTTGGAGACGCCCTAGCAACTATCGAAGCATTTGTGAAAACATGCGATCAGTATATAGAGGAACTTCGGCCGTGGCAGCTTGCCAAAACGGGGGAGACAGATGATTTAAAATGGGTAGTCGTGGGACTTCTCGAGGGCATTCACCAGCTCGCTTGGATGATTTATCCCGTAATGCCTCGTACTTCACTTGCGATTGCAAAATCACTCGGTATCAAGGGGCTGCTGGCAGCGGAGCCAAATATCAAGGATTCTTGGTCTATCCTGCCGGTAGGACAGAAAGTGACTAAGCCAGCGCAGCTTTTCCCGCGGCTAGAGCTCGAAAAATAGTGTCGGTGGAGGGCAAATGATTTTTGCAATTATCAATATGTTTGCAAACTCAGCTGAGAGCATACTAGATAAAGTAATTTTGAAAACAAAAAATATTACCTATAAACAGTTCCTGCCTTTCTCTATGGCAATATTATTTATAATTGGGCTGTTCGTTTTCCCTTTTTTAGGCAGGGTTGATATTGAGTTTTTTACTACAAAGTATTTGCTACTTTTCATCTTAGAGACATTTGTCGCATATTTTTATAACGTGTTCTTCTTTTATAGCCTTAAAAAAGAAGAACTTTGCGATGTAGAACCATTTGTATTACTCGACCGGCCAGTTACTGTGATAATGGCCGCCCTATTATTTCCATCAGAAAGAAGTCTTTGGCCTTTAGTTCTTACACTCATTGCAGCCTTTGCACTGATTCTTTCTAGGTTGAAAAGGAAACATTTTAAGATTGGTTTCAAGAAGACAACATTAGCTTTAGTCGGATTTATTTTCTTGTTGTCGCTGGAGGCTCAGCTAGCGAAGGTTCTACTAGAGGTAATGTCTCCAGTGGGATTCTATTTGTTTCGAACTGGATTATTAACTGTGATATTTTGGATAGTGTTTCGCCCAAAAATCAGTAAGTTACCTAGTTTTGAAAAACGGAATATTCTAGCAACAGGACTGATTACTTATATAGAGTATATTGCTAGGTTTTACGCTATAATCTACTTGGGAATTGTTCAATCAACGCTTATTTTGCTTCTTTCACCTCTTTTGACCCTTACTTTCTCAAAGGTTTATCTAAAAGAGCACTTTACTTTTAGAAAAGCCATGGCGGATTTCATAATACTCGGATGCGTCGTAGCGACATTACTAATGAGATAAGAGTCATGAAGTAGAATTGGATAGAAATTATTCTTTGCTTCCGCTTCCATAATTTCGAACAGCCTGGTTCTTCGACGGTGTAATCATTTTTCATTAAGCTTTCTGGAGGGGATTTGTCTATTAGCGATCATCAACTAGTTCAACATCAGATGTTTCGTATCAAACACACCGAGATAAACGAAATATTTTTAGTCATGAGTATGCGTTCCTTCGTCTGCTCTATGATTAGCATTTTTGTGCCTATATATTTGCTTTCGCTAGGATATAGTCTGCGTGATGTTCTCGTTTTGCACCTCGTGATGTTCGTGACTGAGCTTAGTTTCGAGTTTGTCTCTGCCTCGTATATCTCCAAGGTAGGCCCCAAGCACGCGATAGCGCTTTCCATGCCACCACTGATCGCTCACTTCTGGATGCTTTCTACATTGCCCGCGTATCACTGGCCGCTGTGGTTTATCGGCCTCTGTGGCGGTATTGCGCTCGCGTTATACTGGCAAGGGTACCACTACGACTTTTCGAGGAGCACCAAGAAGAAAGACGCTACCAGGGACGTCAGTAAAATGTATATTATCCTAGCCGTACTCGGTGCTGTAGCACCACTGGCTGGAGGATTGATAGCTAGCAGGTTTGGGTTCGGTGTTCTTTACCTAATTGTTATCGCAATGCTTGCTTTGGTGTTTACTCCACTGCTCAAAAAGTCTGAGCTACACACTGGAGCTCCTATAGACCTTTCTAAAATCAAACTAGGTAATATATCTCGCGACCTTATTTCCTATGGAGGGGCGGGAATAGAGGCTTCAGTTTCCCTCGTCTTTTGGCCGCTCTTCGTCTATGCTAGCGTCAAAAGCTACCAGTCTGTAGGGTTTATCACCTCCGCGGCGCTTGTAATGACCATCATCGTCACATACCTCGTCGGGAAGAGAGTAAATAATGCTAACCGCCATCGGTTCATCACCACGGGGAGTTTACTAGATGGATTTATCTTCGTACTGGTTACTTTTGTCGACACTTTTGTGCAGATCATCTCGTTGAACATGGCGCGTAGTCTGGTAAGTTCGCTTCGGCAAGCGCCATACACTTCGGAGTACTATCTTCACGCCGATGAGAACAGTCGTCAGGAATACATCTTTGCCATGGAATCTGCAATAGACGCTGCAAAGATTATCTTTTATGCTATCTTGATAGCTTTGAGCTATTTTTTAAACGACAAGACACTGATAATTGTGGGTCTCCTCTCTGGGGCAGCTGGCGCAATGGCAGCCGGGCTGATGCCGCGGGCCAAGTGTGAATTGCCGTATGTAAAGAAAGATAAAACCATACACGTAATACCAAAAATAAGGACAATTCATGAAACTAGTTGATACACATGCTCACGTAAATTTTGCCGCGTATAAAGAGGATGGTGATGAGGTGTTGCAGAGAGCCTTGGGACTCGGGATGGGTGTTATAAACGTTGGTACCCAGTACTCTACCAGCGAACGGTCGGTTCATACTGCCCACCGTTTCGAGAATGTCTGGTCTGCCGTCGGTATCCACCCAGTACATTTGCAGGAAGGGAGCTTTACTTACGCGGACAGTAATGAGCTCGAACCAATAGAAATACATACCAGGGGGGAGGTCTTTGATCGGGATAAATATCTTGAGCTAGCAAGGGATGAGAAGGTGGTGGCAATCGGAGAGATTGGGCTCGACTATCATCATTTCGAGGAAACGGACGATGTGGAAGCATTGAAAGCTAGGCAGAAAGAAACACTCATCGAGCTCATCAATATCGCTAACGAGGTGGAAAAGCCAGTAATGATCCATTGCTGGGACGGTTACCTAGATCTGCTAGAGATCCTTACCGCACACCCTGTAAAGAAAGCGGGTGTAATTCACAGCTTTATCGGCGGGTATAAGACAGCGCGAAAATTTATCGAACTCGGCTATAGCATCGGACTCAACGGTATCGTTACTTACTCGGATACTTATAAGAGACTTATAAGAGAAGTGGGGCTCGATCATATCGTTTTAGAAACGGACTGTCCGTACCTAGCACCGGGCGAGAAAAAAGGTGAGCGCAATGAACCTAGTAACGCTTTTATGGTGGCACAGTTTATAGCCGACACCTCGGGTATCCCATTGGAAACAGTTTTGGAACGTACTACAATGAATGCAATAAAACTATTTAATCTAAAACCAACCGTCATTCCAGCGAAGGCTGGAATCTAGGGAGGCACGACCTTGGATGCAAAGCGCAAAAAGACACTAGAAGAATTTATGGTGGCGGTGCCAGAGGAAGAGCTAATCGCAGAGAAGCCCTCGGACATCATCACGCTAGATGAGCCGAATAGAAGCATCTGGGTAACTGTTGTAGCCTGTCTTGCTCTTGCTCTATTGCTAGGTGGCGTTGTATATACGGCTTATCGGGCTTATACCAGTGATAACAAGATAAAGGCGGAGGAGAAGATCGAAGGTTCGATTGTGTCGGAGGCTCAGGAAACCACAGAGCCTACAACCGTGGCCCCAAAGAGTGTCTATGTGAACTCAGAAGGTGGCCTGAATTTGCGCCAAACAGCAGTTACAACGGCTGCTGTGCTGACAATCATTCCCGACAAAACGAAACTCACGGTAGAGGAAGAACAATCTGGTTGGTTGAAGGTCACTTACAGTGGAAAGACCGGCTGGTGTAGTAAAGACCTGACGACGATACCGTAAATATATTGACACAAAGTTACCGTTAATGTTACCCTAGAAGTAGGGTAACATTTTGTAGGAGACACATGAAGGAAAAGTTTATAACTACCGCAGAGCTAGCAAATAATGCATCAAAGATACTGGGGGGCCTCAAAAGCGGCACCGGTACCGTGATTTTGCGATATTCGGATCCTGTAGGAGTGCTAATCTCCTGGGATGACTACAAAAAGATTGAAAATCAGGAGCGAGCTCAGGTAAATGCCTGCAAGTCCTGTATCACTACAGTAAAAAAGGAGCTCAAGTAATGATTTACATGGATCATGCGGCTACGACACCTGTAGACGAAGCTGTTCTTGCGGCAATGAAACCCTATTTTACTGAGCATTTTGGCAACCCTTCGAGCATCTATTCTCTAGGGCGAGATGCAAAAGAGGCAGTAAATGAGGCTAGGGAAGAAATCGCGAACCTACTAGGTGCGAAATCTTCAGAGATTATCTTCACCAGTGGTGCTACAGAATCCAATAATCTGGCGCTGAAGGGTGTTTGCCAGTCAGCGGCTACTATTCTGCATGCCACGCCTCACATTATAGTCAGCTCAGTAGAACATCATTGTGTTCTGGACTCTGCAAAATATCTTCACAAGACTTATGGTGTTGATGTAACTTATCTTCCTGTCGATCGAGAGGGTCTCGTAGACCCCAAGGACGTAGCAGAAGCAATTCGTGACAACACAGCTATTATTTCGGTAATGTACGGCAATAATGAGATGGGGGCCGTAGAACCAATTGCCGAGATTGGTAAGGTTATACAGAAAGCAAAAGACAAGAGACAGAAAGAGGGGAACCCGCTGCCCCTGGTATTTCATACAGACGCGGTGCAGGCGTTTCAATACATCGATATCAACGTTCATGATCTTGGAGTGGACATGCTCAGTCTTACTGGGCATAAGTTCTATGGTCCCAAGGGAGTGGGACTTCTCTACGTGAAGAAAGGTACTAAGTTCTCATCGCAGCAGCAAGGTGGGGCTCAGGAGCGTAATCTGCGTGCCGGAACCGAGAATGTGCCATACATCGTCGGTATGGCTGCGGCGATGAAACAGGCAGCCGCAGACAGGACCACAAACGAGAAGAAAATCGCGGAAGTATGCGACTATCTGATCGCAAGGATCCTTAAAGAAATACCAGACGTTGAGCTACTGGGACCAAAGAAGTTGTCCAAACGGTTACCGCATATAGTTTCATTTCTTTTCAAACATATCGAGGGTGAATCAATCCTCATAAATCTGGACATGGTTGGGATTGCAGCTTCGTCGGGTTCAGCTTGTACTTCTGGGAGTCTAGAGCCATCGCATGTAACGAAAGCCATGGGATTTGCGGATATTGACGCCCATGGGGCAATCCGGTTCTCGCTGGGCAAGATGAACAGCAAAGAGGACGTAGAGGAGTTGATGAAACATCTTCCAGGAATCGTAAAGAAACTAAGAGATATGAGCCCAGTACGATGATTTCAGACGAAGCGAAAAAGTTAATCGAGAACAATCCGGTCGCGATATCGACTTGCTCTATGGATAAGCCGAATATTAGTGTAGCGGCTTATGTGAAGGTTTTGCCAGACGAGAAGCTGCTAATTACGGATAATTACATGACGACAACGGTATCGAATTTACACAAAAATGGTAAAGTCGAACTCGCGGTATGGGGTGATGACTGGATAGGGTACAAGATCTCAGGAAAAGCAGCCTACGAAGACGCAGGTAAGTGGCTAGATTACGCGAGAAACATAACCGAAAATCAAGGGTTACCCGTCAAAGGTGCGATTCTGGTAACAATAGACAACATAAAGAGGATAGGAGACTGAAATGGCAGATTTATATACTAAAGAAGTGATGGACCACTTTATGAACCCACGCAACGTAGGGATACTAAAGGACGCCAACGGAGTGGGCGAGACAGGGAACCCAACCTGTGGTGACATTATGAAAATCTACCTTGATGTGGAGCTCGTAGATGGCAAGGAAACAATCAAGGACGTGAAGTTCCAGACCTTTGGTTGTGGTGCCGCAGTAGCCACATCTAGCCGTATTACGGAGATGGTGAAGGGGATGACCATAGACGAGGCAGAGAAGGTAACAAATGCCGAGGTGGCAGCGTCTCTTGGTGGTTTGCCACCAGTAAAGATGCATTGCTCAAATCTCGCGGCCAATGCGCTGCAGGCGGCGATTAAAGACTACCGAAGTAAGAAATAAGGCAATCTTATGGAAGTGAAAAAGATTAAAGTTAGTGGGATGCACTGCAAATCGTGTGAATTGTTACTAGAAAGCAATATTTCTCAGATTCCTGGTGTTACGAAAGTTAAGGCCAGTAACGTTCGTGCCGAGGTCCGTGTAGATGGCGATTTTGACATCAAACAGGTAGAGTCTGTAATCGTTAGTGCCGGATACAAACTAGGACTTGAGGAATCGGGGTTCTTTACCCAGAAAACGTCTGTTTACCTAGACGTGGTACTATCGCTTCTATTGGCAGCGATTATCTATGTGCTTTTTAGTCTTTCGGGCGCTTCAAAATTGTTACCCGCAATTACGGGCGGTAGTTACAGCTACGGAGTAGTAGTATTTCTCGGTATGACGGCAGGATTTTCGACCTGTATGGCCTTGGTTGGTGGCCTAGTACTTGGTTTTACGGCGAGATTTCGAGAAAAACATCCAGAAATCACGGGGCTTAAGTCGTTTATACCAAACATTTACTTCAATATTGGTAGAATAGTTGGATTCTTTGTACTGGGTGGCATTCTCGGTGAATTAGGCACATTCATCAAGGTGTCGCCGGCGGCAAACGGTTGGTTGCTGTTTGTGGTTGCAGTAGTAATGCTTGTCATTGGCCTGCAGCTGACGGAGATATCTCCCAAAATATCAAAGATTAACTTTACCATACCGAAATTCATTAGCAATCTAGTACCGACTAGGTTCTCTCGGGGGGCATACTCTCACTCGGGCGCAATTATCTCGGGCGCTCTTACATTTTTTTTGCCCTGCGGATTTACTCAAGCTGTGCAACTTGTGGCAATATCTTCTGGTAGTTTCATATCAGGGGCGCTACTTATGTCTCTATTTGCACTCGGTACCACCCCCGGATTATTACTTGTCGGCTCTATAGCTTCATTTGCCAAGGGCTCGTTTGCGACGAAATTATTCCGTTTTATGGGTGTGGTAGTGGTTATCTTGTCTCTTGTAAATCTATCAGCATCATTTAATCTGATAGGATTCCAGCTGCCAAAGTTCGATGTATCAACTTCCACAACCGACAACAGTGATACGCCTCAAACTGCGACTGTCCAAGACGGGGAACAGGTGGTGAAAATGGACGTTACGAAGTACGGTTATTCGCCAAGCCACTTCACCGTAAAGAAGGGTGTTCCAGTGAGTTGGCAGATAGATGTGAAGGATATATCTACTTGTGCAAGCTATATCTTGGCGACCGATATGGACATTCAACAGCTATTACGAAAGGGTCCGAACACATTAACTTTTACACCAAAAGATGTCGGAACTTTGCATTTTACCTGTTCGATGGGGATGTATAGCGGCGACTTTACGGTAACAGAATAGAGGAATAACCATGGAAAAAAGAACATATACAATTACGGGGATGCATTGTGCGTCTTGTGTGAAAATAATTGAAGACAACCTATCTAAAGTAGGGGGTATCGCCAAAGTTAACGTAAATCTTGCCTCTGAAAAAATGGTGGTAGAGTACGACGCGGAGATAATTAATTCTGCCGAGATTCAGAAAAGGGTGAAACTATTTGGGTACGGTGCAACAGAGCTTAAGATGACTGCACCCAAAGAAAAATCAACTCGTTGGTATCAGGATTCGCTAGTGCAAAAGTTCTTGCTTGCGTTGCTATTTTCTCTCCCTGTGCTTTTAATCTCTATGCCGCAGCTGCTTATGCCGCTGGGTATTAATGCAGAGATGTTGATGGAATTTCCTGGACGGAAATTATGGCTTTTGGCACTAACTACGCCGGTTCAGTTTGTGGCTGGGTGGCAATTTATTCGGGGAGCATTTTTGGCGGCGAGGAACCGGACGGCAAATATGGATACTTTGGTCGCAGTAGGTACGATGTCGGCCTTTCTTTTTTCCGTCTATAATACTTTCCTGGCAAACGGCGATGTGTATTACGAGACGGCTGCAGTTTTGGTTACATTTATTCTATTAGGTAAGGTACTTGAAGCAAAAGCCAAGGCAAAAAGTGGTTCTGCCATCAAAGAGCTTTTGAATTTACAGGCTCCAACCGCCTGTGTTATTCGAGAGGGTAAAGAGTTGGTACTCGGGATTGACGAGGTGAGGATTGGGGACACAATTCTTGTGAAGCCGGGCGAGAAAATACCGGTTGATGGCGTGGTGATATCAGGATCTAGCAGCGTGGATGAGTCCATGATTTCTGGCGAAGCTTTCCCTGTTTCGAAGGAAAAGGGGAGTAAAGTCATAGGCGCCACGATCAACGGGCACGGTGCGATTACAATAAGGGCAACAGAAGTTGGTGAGGGTACAGTGCTTTCGCGGATTGTAAGGCTCGTTGAGGAGGCGCAGGGAAGCAAAGCCCCAATTCAGAAGCTCGCCGATACAATCTCCGGTTATTTTGTTGGTTTCGTGATGTCGGTTTCTCTTGTCACCTTTCTGTATTGGTTCTTTGCCACTAGCCAGGGTTTTGAATTTTCGTTGATGATGGCGGTTGCCGTTTTGGTGATTTCCTGTCCTTGTGCTCTAGGCTTGGCAACTCCAGCCGCAATTATGGTTGGCACCGGCATGGGGGCGAAGTATGGAATCCTTATCAAGTCCGGTGAGGCACTGGAAACAGCAGAAAAAATCCGTGCTGTGATATTTGACAAAACAGGGACACTTACAGTGGGTAAACCCGAAGTTACGGATGTGGTGGTGTTGGCCGACGGTTATACGGAGGCAGACGTATTGAGAGTGGCAGCTTCGATTGAAAAGATGAGTGAACACCCTCTTGCTGATGCAATTGTCGCTTTCGCAAAGGAAAATAAGGTAGCCGTAGATAAGATTGCGGGTTTCTCTTCTGTTACAGGACTTGGAGTAACGGCAAAAATATCTGGCTCGGAATATTTTATAGGCAACACTAAATACGCCGAGCAGATAATGGGCAGAGAAATACAGGAAGAAGCCAAGTTACGCCTTGAGAAAGAATCAAAGACGGTTGTGATTCTGTTTACCAAAAAACTGTTCGTTGGTTTGATTGCGATTGCGGATAAGCCTAAGGAAAACGCCAAAGAGGCAGTGGCAATGCTCCATAGTATGGGGATTGCGACATATATGGTTACGGGTGACAACAAGGTAACGGCAGCGAGTATTGCACACCTGGTGGGTGTTCAACGTGTCGTTGCTGAGGTTCTGCCAGAAGAGAAAGCCGAGAATGTTGCTAAAATTCAGAAAGAACTGGGCCGAGTAATCTTTGTAGGCGATGGAATTAATGACTCGATAGCGCTCGCAAAAGCGGACGTTGGCATTGCTATGGGAAGCGGAACTGATGTTGCAATAGAGTCTGGAGATGTAGTCTTGATCAAGAATGATATCCGTGATGTAGCACGAGCGGTCCGTCTTTCCAGGCTGACGATGAACAAGATTCGACAGAACCTGTTTTGGGCATTTGCTTACAATACCGTGGGTATCCCGGTAGCGGCCGGAGTATTCTTTGTTAGTTTCGGCTTGGTTCTACGCCCTGAGTTTGCTGGTGCGGCTATGGCCCTCTCGAGTGTTAGCGTACTTACAAATTCACTTTTGTTGCGCCTAAGAAGACTATAGGCGATCGTTTCAATAGCTTTTTTGTGCCTGGAAATGTAGAATAGGGTGGTTATGAATTACATTGACCTGATTATTGGATTAATTCTAGTTATTTTCGGGCTGCTCGGTTTTCGCCGAGGGTTAGTTCGCGAGGCCGCGGACCTAGGGATTCTTTTGATTTCATTTGGTTCGGCGCTAGTTTTCTATTCGGGTTTAGCTAGTTTTTTAGGAGCCCTGACAAGCCTACCGGAAACTTTTGTCAAAGCCGGGGCATTTTTTGTAATCTGGTTTGTCGTTGAGTTAATACTATATATTGTCAGTAGCTACGCACTTGCATATATTCCGGAGGAGGTAGTAGATTCTGGGTGGAATAAGTGGTGGGGAGTTGCGCTAGGGGTTGTGAAGGCGGCGGGTATCGTGGCATTAGTTATGGCAACTCTGGTGATTCTCCCTTTGGGGAAAGAGGTGGATGCAAATCTTCACAAGTCACTAGTAGGGAGCCAGCTACAGGGTAACTCAAAAACAGTTGGCAAATTTTTGGAATCTACTTTTGGTGAGGTGGCGAGTAATCTGGCCAGGTTCGCCACCGTTACTAGTGGGAGCAAGGATAAAGCTGACTTGGGTTTTCGGGTAGTAAACCCGACCCCTGATTCACTTTCGGCGGACAGGATGTTCGCCCGTCTCAATGCGGAACGGGAAAAGGCCGGACTAAAGGCCCTAAAGGCCGATGAGAAATTGGCAAAAGTAGCAGCTCTCCATGGCAAGGATATGTTTTCTCGCGGCTATTTATCTCATTACACACCAGAAGGGAAAAGTGCCTTTGACCGAATGAAAGCCGTTGGTATTAGCTCTTTTTTTGCGGGTGAGAATCTTGCAGCTGCTGCCGACACAGACGAGGCGATGACGGGGCTGCTAGCCTCTCCAGGGCACAAAGCAAATATGCTCTCTGGGGATTATGGCAAGGTGGGTATCGCCGCTTTTGATGGCGGAGTCCACGGCAAGGTTTTCGTTCAGGAGTTTACAGACTGATGCTTAAGAAACTTATCGCCGCCATTCTAATAGCAGTTTTGATTGTGATTTTTGTGCCCTTCGCGCTCGCCATATATCTGTCACCACAGAATCCATTGCAAAAAGCGGATGCAATTGTAGTAGTCTCTGGAGGTGACACCGACTCCAGAATCACTGAAGGCGTCAAGCTTTATGAACAGAAATGGGCGCCAAAGATTATCTTTTCTGGAGCTGCTGCCGAGGGTGACGTTTCTAATGCACTTGCCATGGCCAGAATTGCCATTACCGCCGGTGTTCCTGCCGAGGACATAATTCTAGAGGAAAAATCAAAAACAACAGTAGAGAATGCGACTCTTAGCTCTAAAATCATTTTAGAAAATCGCTATAAAAGCATTATCTTAGTTACATCGCCTTACCATCAGCGAAGAGCATCCGACCTATTTCAGAAAGAGCTCGGCAAAGAGTTTACCATCGTAAACCATTCGGCGAAGGACGCGAATTGGAGCAAGAAGAATTGGTGGGACAATAATGTTGCTAGATATCTTACTTTCGGTGAAGTCAGTAAAATATTTGTGAACTTTGCACAGAGCCTGGGAGATAGTAAATGAAGGTAGCCGTTGCTATGTCTGGCGGCGTCGACTCCTCAGTAGCCGCAGCCCTGATGGTAGAAAAGTATGGCCAAGAGAATGTCTTTGGCGTCACCATGAAGCTGTATTGCTACGGTGAGGATGAAGGGAGTGATAAGAGTTGTTGCTCACTAGATGCTATTGCCGATGCGGCAGCGGTTTGTAAACAGCTTAGCATCCGGCACTACGTCATAAATCTAGAGAAAGAATTTCAGGCAGAGGTAATCGATGATTTTGTGGCTAGCTATGCGGCTGGACTTACTCCGAACCCCTGTGTGCGTTGCAACCAAACCATAAAGTATGAACATCTTGTGCGCAAAGTGCAGGAGCTTGGCGCCGACAAGCTGGTGACAGGCCACTATGCCAGAATCTCCCACGACGATCAAGGATACCACTTGCTAAAGGGAGCGGACGCGATGAAGGATCAGTCGTATTTCTTATATAATATTACCCAGGAGCAGCTAGCTTGCCTCGAATTTCCTGTAGGGGAGCTGACGAAACCAGAGACCCGCGAGCTTGCGCGAAAATACGCGTTGAAAACAGCAGAAAAAACGGAAAGTCAGGATATCTGCTTCGTTACTACAGACGTAAATGACTTTCTCGCGGGGAAGATAAAGGCTAAACCGGGAAGCATTGTAGATACAGTGGGGAAGATTTGGGGTAAGCATAATGGTTTGCATCATTACACAATAGGACAACGCAAAGGACTCGGTGGGGGATTTCCCGAGGTTATGTACGTCACTGCGCTTGATGCCGATAAGAATGAGGTAATCATAGGCCCTGAGAAAGAGCTTCTGGGCGACTCCCTGACAGTAGAGGAACCCTATTGGACAAATAGGGAACCAAAGTTGCCATCAAAATGTACGGCGAAAATTCGGTACGCAAGTGAAGCGGAGGAGTGCATTATCAATTCAAAAACTTTATTACTCGAAGGAGAGAATGACGCGACAATCTTTGTTGTATTTAACGCTCCACAAAAAGCGATAACTCCTGGGCAATCTGTAGTCTTCTATCATGGTGAAGAGGTAATTGGCGGCGGAATCATCTGGTCCGCTGCAAAGCTTTGACTTACGTAGTATAATAAGTATCCAAGCAGATATGCGAGCGACTCAGGCATCCTAAGATAGGATGCCTGTTTGCGTATTGCTGGTACCTACCACCCTTGAAGGGGGTGAAAATGATGCCGAGCATCACGGAGTTGGTCGAAGAGACGTTGATGGAAGAGATGGGGGTTACCGTCGATGTCGCAAAGGCGCTTATCCGCCTGCTCAAGGCTGAGCGCACGCGTGCTCTGGTTCAGAACGAAGGCACAGCCATTGAGCTGCGCAAGGCGCACAGTGCCCTCAAGGGCCTCTTTGCCTCAGGTGCGGAGGAACGGCGCGTTGTAGATCGGGCGAAGTACTTGTACTTCAAATGACGAGGGGGCGCTCGAAGTTGCCAGGAAAGACATCGATTCAGTCCGGTAGGACCACTTGGGGTGGCATTGTCACCTGGGCCGCGGCGCACACAGCGTCCGCGGCCCTCGTCCATATATAATTGAAAACATGGCGCAACTAAGATAAAATACCCCCATGACAATAAACGAAATACGCGAAAAATTTATCAAATTCTATACCGAGAAGGGGCATACCGAGATTGCGTCTTCTTCTTTGATTCCCAAGGACGACCCAACAACTTTATTTACAGGGTCCGGAATGCAACAGTTGATGCCTTTTCTTCTGGGAGAAGAGCATAAGAAGGGTACTCGCCTAGTAGATTCCCAAAAATGTTTCCGCACTGATGACATTGAAGAAGTGGGAGATAACCGTCATACAACATTCTTCGAAATGCTGGGAAACTGGTCTCTGGGTGACTATTTCAAGGAGGAGCAGCTACCTTGGGTTTTCGAATTCCTGATTGTGGAGCTTGGGCTCAACCCGGAGCGGCTATACGTAACTTCTTTTATCGGAGACGAGGCCAATAATATCCCAAAGGACGTGGAGTCCGTGGCTCTTTGGCAAAAGCTCTTTGCCGAAAAGGGGATAGAGGCCAAGGCTGTTGAGATTGGATCCGAGGAGAATGGTTACAAGGTGGGCATGCAGGACGGTCGTATCTTCTATTATGACAGTAAAAAGAACTGGTGGAGTCGCGCCGGAGTGCCATCGGCAATGCCAGCAGGTGAGCCTGGCGGACCAGACAGCGAAATGTTCTATGAGTTTACGGAGATAACGCATGATACCAAGTGGGGTGAGCATTGCCATCCAAACTGTGACTGCGGGCGTTTCATCGAGATTGGCAACTCCGTTTTCATGCAGTACATCAAGAATGACGATGGCACATTTAGTAAGCTGCCGAAGCAGAATGTCGACTTTGGTGGCGGACTGGAGCGTATCGCTGCAGCGGCCAATAACGACGCAGACGTTTTCAAGATAGACATCTTTGCAAAGATTATTGCAGATATCGAGAAAGTTACGGGAGTCAAATACGCTGGTGCCACATGCGAAGTGCGAAAGTCATTTCGTATTCTATGTGACCATATGCGGGCGGCTACCTTCATCCTGGGCGATGGCATAAAGCCCTCCAATCTGGGGCAGGGGTATGTCCTCCGTCGTTTGATCCGCAGGTCTATTCGCTTTGCGAAGTTATCCGGTCTCTACGAACAAAATATTTGTTCAAAAATTGCAGATTCGATCATCACTGACTACAAGGACCACTACAAGAATCTTGGATTTGCCCATGACTCCATCATTTCCGAATTAAACCTTGAGGAAGCCAAATTCTTGAAGACCCTAGAGTCGGGGACGCGCGAGTTTGAGCGCATAACCGCAAAGAAAAGGGAGATTACGGGACAGCAGATGTTCGATCTTTTCACTACAAATGGATTCCCTAAAGAGATGACTTTGGAGATTGCCGCAGAGCAGAACATACGGGTGGTTTCCGAAGCAGATTTTGATACAGAATTTATTAAACACCAGGAGATTTCTCGTGCTGGAGTCCAAGAAAAGAAATTTTCCGGAGGTCTAGAGAATAAAGAAGACCCGAAGATTATTCAGTACCATACGGCTGCGCATTTGATGCTTGTAGCACTCAAGAACATTTTAGGGGACAGTGTCCGACAAAAGGGCGCGAATATCACAGCTGAGCGCCTCAGATTCGACTTTTCTTGGGGAGAGAAAATGACTGACGATCAAAAAAAGACTGTCGAGGACTGGGTAAACGACAAGATAGGGCAGAAGCTAGACGTCAATATGGCGGAGATGAGCCTCGCTGATGCAAAGAAATCTGGAGCAGAGGGAGAGTTTGGCTCTAAATATGGTGATATAGTAACAGTCTATACGATTGGTGATGTTTCAAAAGAAATCTGCGGAGGACCTCATGTGAGGAACACTGGTGAGCTCGGCCATTTCCGAATAAAGAAGGAAGAGTCTAGTTCCTCCGGGGTTCGCAGAATCAAAGCAGTCCTCGAATAAACCCATTTGAATAATTACGCTCTTTGCACTAGAATAGTGAGAGAGGGTTATGAAGAATTTTCTCGAAAAATTAAAACCTACCAAGGAGCCAAAGGTACCACACTATGTCTCTCTAGACATCGGTACTGAGTTTGTTAAGGCTCTTATTTTTAAAATCGAAGATGGCAAAGGCATTATAGTCGGTACTGGGCGTGCTCGTCAGCGACTCGGTGATATGCACGGTGGTACAGTTACGGACATAGCGGGCGTGGTAGATAATTGTAGCAAGGCACTCGACCTTGCTGAAGAGATGGCAGGAGTTGTCGCAGACGAGTGTATCATCGGTATCGCTGGTGAGCTTGTGAAAGGGACCACAACCACTGTTCATTATGAGCGTTTGAACCCAACGAAGAAGATTGACCTTGCTGAGCTCAAGAATATCGTCAATAAAGTCCAGTGGAAAGCCTACGACGCAGCCCGGGAGCAGCTCGCTTGGGAGACTGGGCAGGCCGAGCTAGACGTGAAGTTGGTTTCTGCGTCCATTGTTGATGTCAAGATAGATGGGTACAAAGTAACAAACCCAGTAGGATTCCAGGGCAAAGACGTTTCCATCGGTATTTTTAACGCTTTTGCCCCGATGGTTCACCTTGGTGCTTTGCAGACCATAGCATCAGATCTCGGTCTCGACCTTGTGAGTATTGCGGCTGAGCCTTACGCAGTGGCTAGATCTGTCGGTGTAGACGAAGCTGGGGAATTCTCGGCAATATTCATCGATATTGGTGGTGGCACCTCGGACATTGCAGTAGTTCGTAACGGGGGGCTAGAAGGAACAAAGATGTTCGCTATCGGCGGGCGCAGTTTCACAAAACGTGTAGCCCAGTCATTTAATGTTCCCTTTGCAAAGGCGGAAGAAATTAAACTAGCATATGCTACAGACCAACTGGAAATCGAAGACGCCGAAAAGGTCAGAGACGCCCTGGAACTCGATGCTGAGGTTTGGCTTTCTGGTGTGGAGCTCAGTCTATCCGAATTTTCGGAGGTTGATTCATTACCTTCACGAATATTGCTTTGCGGTGGTGGCTCGGCTTTGCCAGAGATCAAGAAAGCTCTTGAGGCTGGCGAGTGGTACAAGGATCTTCCTTTTGCCAAGAAACCGAAAGTGAGCTTTATAAAGCCCGCAGATGTTGCTAATATGGTAGACGAAACTGGCCACATCAAAGACCAGCAAGACATCACTCCGATGGGACTGGGGTCCCTGATAGTGGACATGGATATTGAAGATGAAGTAATGCCGACAATCTTGCAAAAGATAGTTCGTGGGATGCAATAGAAGAAAATGGTAGTAACACCCAAGACAATTTATCTAGAACCAGACGAGGAGATTACCTCGGTTATTGACAAGATTCGGAAGACCGAATTTGCCGACATCGTTCTGGTTGTTCCTAAGGGGGCGAGCATCTCGCAGAGCGTTGTGAACCTGAAACTCATCAAGAAAAAGGCAGAAAGCTTGAGTAAGAGCATCTCCATAGTCACAGGAGATAAGGTCTTGCGTAATCTT
Organism: Patescibacteria group bacterium; assembly: GCA_041738615.1. Classification (GTDB taxonomy): domain Bacteria; phylum Patescibacteriota; class CPR2; order UBA1875; family CAIMLA01; genus JBGSPL01. The sequence continues at coordinate 19,226 of JBGSPL010000003.1, read as the reverse complement.
GCCGCAAAAGTTGGGATAGCTGCAGCAGCTGCAGTCGGGGGGCTTAGCGCCGCTGAGGTAGTGATGGCCGCACCAGTTCGAGAAAACGAGGCCGACCCACTGCTCAACACAAACGAGGTAATTTTTGATAAAGCGGCGGTCCCTACCGAACTCACTATCGAACCCGAAGAGCTTACTATCTCAGAAGCAGATGATGAGGGGGATTTTGTAAGCCAGGGAGCAGGGGAGGAGATAGACGACGAATCTGATATCAAACCTAAGAGTCTGCTTCCCAAGTTTCCCTGGAAGAAGGTCCTGATATTTGCCGGTATCCCTCTGGCCATTTTACTTATTATCGGTTACGTCTACTTACCTAGAGCGCGGGCTACTGTGTACATGAAGTCCGAGGGTAAGCCAGTATCGATTAATATTACTGGTGAGAAAGACGCCAAGCTAGACACCGAAAAAGCAGTAATCCCGACTAAAATTATAGAGGTTAGCAAGGATGGTAGTAAGAAGTTTCCAGCAACGGGAAAGAAAGACGCCGGTACGAAGGCGACGGGGAGTGTGCTAATTTCCTCTATTTCTGGCGTTGACTGGGTTGCAGGGACTCGTATATCTTTAGGCTCAGATTCGAGCTTGGTTTATCGCCTAAACACAGCAGCAAAGTTTAGTGGCTCTGGCTCGGCGACTATAGGTGTCACGGCCGACGTGGCAGGCGAAAAGTACAACATCCCGGCAGGCAGGACCATGAACGCGGTAAATGATCCGAATCCTGATATAGATGTAAAATCAGCGGTGGCGTTCACCGGCGGTACTACGAAGCAGGTAACTGTGGTTACTCAGGGAGACATTAATTCGGCCAAAGATGCACTGGCCAAAGATACTACGAATGAGGCCACGGCGGAGTTTGCTACCAAATCCAGTGAGGTCAAGGTAATCGACAGCAGCAAAAAGACCGAAATAGTCTCGGCAACTGCAAACCCAAGCGTAGACCAGGAAGCATCTGACTTTACCTTGACGATAAAGGTTAGCATCAAAGCGGTTGCGCTCAGCACAAAAGACCTAAGTACTCTGGTTAAGTCTGAAGTCACAAGGCAGCTAGGCGGCACCAGACAGATTATCGATGACGGTTCCGCTGATTTGGACTTACGCACAGATAGTGCCGACCTGGAAAGCGGCAAGATTACTGGGACTGTAACGACGACAGCTTATGTGGCGAATAAACTAGATCAGGATAAAGTAAAAGCTGAGCTTACGGGCCTTAATAATACTCAGGCTACCAATTATCTTGGCGCTCTCGACGGTGTAGATAGTAGCAAGTTGGAATATTTCCCGTCTTTAATCCGCAGCTTCCCTAGGATAAAGAACAACATTTATTTGACGATTACAGTTTCCGATAGCTCGAGGAAGTAGCTTGTCTAAGTATATTGCACTAGATGTAGGAACGAAGAGAGTTGGGATTGCGACATGCGATGACCTGGGGATTTCAGTGAGTCCGTTCGGCACCGTAACGCGAGAAGAATCTGTTGATTATATATCAGAGATGGTTGCGAAAGAGCAACCCGAGGCGATCATAGTCGGTATGCCCTACCTACCGAGCGGGGGATTGGGCTCTCAGGCAGGCGATGTTAAGGCGTTTGTCGCTGACCTCCAGAAGGAGATTGCGACGGTCATCGATTTTGAAAACGAAGTCCTTACCTCTAACGAGGCCGAAAATAGGCTTCATGCGATGGGTAAGCGCCGTCTCGATAAGGCAGAAATAGATGCAATGGCAGCGTGTATTATCTTGGAGAGCTATCTTTCCAGGCAGGTAAATGATAACAAACAACAATCAGAGACGGGAGAAAACTTTGAATAAAACTTTTATACAAAAAATCATAGAATATCTAGCGTTACACCGTTTACAGAAGTATTCACTAATCTTCTCTACGCTAATATTGCTTCTGGGGCTATTTGCCTGGGGCACTTTTGACCATTTTGTTCATACGCCGCTTAGTAAAAATGCCTTGGAAAAAAACTTTACCGTTATTAACGGGGAAGGCCTACGTATTATTTCTACGAAGCTCCGAAGCGAAAAGCTGATTTCGAGTGACATTATGTTTATGTTTTACCTCAAGATTTCAGGACTTTCTGGGACTATACAGGCGGGGGAATACAGAATTTCTCCAGCTATGGCTCCTATACAGATTGCGGATATTCTGACCAAGGGGAAGGTTACTAGCCGGACAGTTACTATTCCCGAAGGCTGGACGGTTTCACAGATAGGAGAGTATTTGGAGAAGGAGAAAGTCGTAAGTGGAGCGGATTTTGTGGCTGCTGCCAGTGGTAAATACAGCTATGACTTTCTCGAAGGGAAGCCGGAATCAGTTTCACTGGAGGGGTTTCTTTTTCCGGACACCTATCAGGTCTCCGTGACCGCAACACCTGAATCTTTGGTGAAGATGATGCTTGATAACTTTAGCAAGAGAATTACTCCGGATCTACGAGCTGCGAGCAATTCTGGTTTGGGATTGTACAGAACGATTACTTTAGCATCGATTGTCGAGAAAGAAGCAAATAAGCCAGCTGATCGAAAACTGGTGGCGGGTGTTTTTCTTTCCCGCTTAAACGAAGGAATGCGCCTACAGTCAGATGTAACTGTCGCATATGCACTCGGAGAAGATCGAGAAGAGCTCACTGCAGCAGACTTGCAGTTAGATTCGCCATACAATACCTATATTGTAGATGGCTTGCCCGTAGGCCCTATATGTAATCCAGGGCTGGAATCAATAAACGCTGTCGTTTACCCGGAAGTTACGGCGTTTCGCTACTTCATCGCAGCCAATGATCAGGTTTACTATGCGAGAAACATAGAAGAGCACAATGCAAATGTGGCAAAGTACCTAAGGTAAGGTGGCTTGACACAAATGAAGCCTAGGATTAGAATATACACTGTTTTAAGTTTTGGAGGTGGGTATTAGTACTCACACAAAGGGACTAGCCAGTAGGATAGCGAAAGCGGCCTCTGGAGTAGTAAACTTCGTAAAAAGAATTATAAAAGGTGCAGCCACGGTGTCTCCTACACTCAAGACTGAGATTGGGGAGAAGACCCAAGCAACAAAGAAAGGAATCTTCGGCGTCCGTAGATATCTTCTGAATGCTTTTCGACGCCCTCTTTCTGATGTATCGCATCTTTCGATTGTGATGGTTATAGTCCTAGCCCTTTTTAGTGGTTTCTCAACCCTTTCGCTTGGGGAAAGCGGCGGCAGCGTCAGTACAAATCCGTTTAATCCTGCTCAGCAGTCTGCGAGCCAGTTTGTTTCCGCGGATCAACAGCGACTATTAGAGGCGGACGCCGTCGCAACATTGGCAGGCTGGCATAGCGACAAGTTGGGTCAGGACGCCGCACTGGTCGCAGAAAAAATGAATAACGACCTAAGCACAGTCGATAGTAGAGTAAATTATCTTGCCAGTGTCCCCGTTGTCGCGGTAGATGATAGTAGCTCGAGCCAGGCGACAGGTGTAAAGAGCTATGTGGTGCAAAGTGGCGACACTTTGTCGACTATTGCTAGTAAATTCAATATTTCCACGGATACCGTACGTTATGCAAATGGTATCGCCAACGTTGATGATCTCAAACCAGGCGACACCCTAACAATATTGCCTGTTTCTGGAGTGCTTCACACTGTTGCTTCTGGGGATACTCTCGCAGGTATTGCCTCAAGGTACCTTGTAACAGAGGCAATTATCGTTTCGACAAACGATCTGTGGGGAGTGGACATAACAGACGGCATGAAGTTACTGGTTCCTGGCGGGGAAATACCAGAGGCTCCAAAGCCAACGCCTGTATCAAAGGCCACAATTTCTTCAGACGACAGCAACGGTTCCGGTGGTTCTAACGGGAGTACGTCGGCTACTTTCGGGTCAGGAAACTATATGTTCCCTACGTCCAATGCAGAGGGTTACTACAACGGTTATCATAATTGGGCAATAGATATCCCAGGTGGTATTGGGACACCAATTTACGCAGCAGATTCGGGTAGAATAGTCGAGGCTAAGTACGGGTATAATGGGGGCTTCGGAAACACTATCCTTATCGACCATGGTAATGGATACCAGACCCGGTACGGACACATGAGTAGTCTAAACATCATAGACGGATATGTATCCAAGGGTCAGGTGATTGGATTTATGGGCAGTACGGGCAGGTCTACTGGTTCACATCTACACTTTGAAATTATTACAGGAGGCACTAGGTTAAATCCTTGTAATTTCTTCGGCGGTTGTAGCGGCTAAGGCGATATCAGCCCGTGACAAAATAGTAAATTCATGTTAAAATGGCCTTTGAAATAAAGGTCATTTTATGTTTTGCGACAAAGTAGAAATAAAGATAAAGGCAGGAAACGGTGGTCATGGCCACCTTAGTTTTTTGCATGAGAAATATCGTGAATTTGGCGGACCGGATGGTGGTGATGGAGGAGATGGCGGAAACGTTACTTTTCGGGTTCATCCAAGCTGGAATACTTTGTATTACTACAAGACAAACCGAAGTCTAAAGGCAGAGTCCGGCGAAGAAGGACTGGGACGACGTAAGCATGGCAAGAACGGTAAAGATCTTATTGTCGATGTGCCAGTAGGAACAAGCATCTTTGATTCTATAAGCGGCAAGCTGATAGCCGATCTTGACGAAATAGGTGCTGAGGCAGTCGTTGCAAAAGGAGGGGAAGGTGGCTATGGGAATGCCCACTTTACTTCCTCTACCCGTCAGACGCCGCGTTTTGCCGAGCTTGGTACTAAAGGTGAGGAGTTAGAGCTTCGCCTAGAGCTAAAGCTGGTTGCTGATGTTGCGCTGGTAGGTCTTCCAAACATCGGAAAGTCGACTTTACTCTCGGTAATTTCAGCTGCAAAACCAAAGATAGCGAATTACGAATTTACAACAGTGAGTCCAAATCTTGGTGTTGTTGAGGGCTTCGGTGAAGAAGGCTTCGTCGTAGCTGACTTACCAGGACTTATTGCCGGTGCGGCTCAGGGTAAGGGCTTAGGAGATGAGTTTCTTCGTCATATCGAGCGTACCCGTGTGATTGCACATCTGCTCGATGCCACGAGCGAGGACATTGTAGCCGATTTTGAAACTATAAATGCGGAAATCGCCGAATTTAACCCAGAGATACTGAAGAAGCCTCAGGTGCTGGTTATTTCGAGAATTGACCTTGTTAATGGAGAGAAGCTAGTAGGTCTAAAGCAGCAGGCCGAACAAATTTTGTCGGCACACAAAAACATCTTTAAATTCGACAAGAAACCCTTTGCTATCTCGGGGGCAACACAGGTTGGGGTAAGGGAACTCCTACTCGAGATTTCTTCTGAGCTAGCTAGGATCCCGAAGAAGCTTCCTGGGGCCAAGAAGAAGGTGTATACCATCGAAGATGTGAAGGAAAAAGTCGAAATGAGAGTCAAGAAAGAGGGCGACGACTATATCGTGACTTCATCTCGTCTAGAGCCTTTTGTATTGAAAACGGACTTCAATAATCCATATGCGGTCGCTAGAATCTATGACATTATGACAAAGATGGGCATCATCAAGAAGGCCGAGAAGTTAGGTGCTCACTTTGGTGATAAGATAAGAATCCTCGATAAATCAGTCGAGTTTAAGGGATAAACTATTCTAATATTCTTAAGAATATTAGAATAGTTTATTTGTAAGATGACTATAGGTGAAGCCCTAAAATGGGCAAGGCAAGTGCTAGAAAGAGAGAAGGTTGAAGGCGGGAGAGCCTCGGCCGAGTTTTTGTTGCGCAAAGTCATCGGTAAAGACAAGGCATACCTGCACACTCACGATGAGGAGTCACTAATGGAACGGGATGAGCAAAAGTACCGAGAGTGGGTAGAGAAGCGGTCGAAACACGAACCAGTATGGTATATCACTGGGGAAATTGAGTTCATGGGGCTAGATCTCCACGTCACCACTGATGTTCTGATCCCTCGTCCGGAGACGGAGCTAATGATAGAGAGAATTCTGTCGGAGTTTACAGGCAAGTCCGGAGCAAGGATATTGGACGTCGGGACTGGGAGCGGCACTATTATTCTCTCTTTAGCCAAAAAACTTGGGCTAGACAATACATACATGGCATCCGACGTCTCGAGCGAGGCGCTGTCAGTGGCAAACAAAAACGCAGTTTCTAACGAACTAGATGCACTTGTAGAATTTAGGGCGGGGGATTTGCTGTCACCATGGCAAGGAGTAAGATTTAATCTCATCACTGCGAATTTGCCATATGTACCGCACGAGGACATGGAGTCTTTAGCGCTGGACCTTATACATTACGAGCCCAGGCTAGCCCTAGATGGAGGAAAAGCGGGGATGGAAATATACGAAAGATTCCTTCGAGAATTATCGGGTTATTTGGATGAAGATGGCGTAGCTTTCCTGGAAATTGGATATAATCAGGGAGCATTGATCACAAAAATTGTGCAAGATAGTATGCCCAAGGCAAGCGTCGAAGTAATCGGTGACTATGCTGATATAGACAGAATTGTTATAATCAGAGCCTAGATAACCCACGGGCTTTGTGCTAGAATATCTCAAGTTCTTTAGGAAAAAACCGACGGAAACAGAAATTTTTGTCGGAAGAGGAAGCGCAGCAGAGAGTGAAATAGTTGATAACATCAATCTACGAAACTCGCCAGCTTGCGCTGACGAGGGGTATTAGCTCAGTTGGCTAGAGCGCTTCGCTGGCAGCGAAGAGGTCAGGAGTTCGAGTCTCCTATACTCCACCATTTTTTGCACAGCTGCTGAGGGGAAATATATGCTATTAAATAAACGAACTACAACTTGGTCTAGCTTTATAAAATAGCTCCTTCGACTTTACATGGGGTAGGTTCCCTTTGCGTTAGATAATAGAAGGATATAGCTATGTTCAAGATTAATAAACTCGATTTTCTGGTTTCAGTATATATTTTCTGTATTGCAGCCTCTGAGCTCATGGGGGCAAAAACATTTTCATTGGCTACGATATTCGGTTTTCACCTGAATGCCAGTGTCGCTATCTTTGTAATTCCAGTAATATTCACAATCAATGACATAATAGCAGAAGTCTACGGGAAGGCTAGGGCGCGCAGTGTAGTTTGGTCTGGTTTTTTCGTAATTCTCATGATTGTGTTGTTTTCTATTCTAGCAACAGCACTTCCACCTTCGACGCGCTTTCTGTCGTCAGAGAAAGCATACGACGATGTCTTTTTCAAAACGATTCGTATTTCCGTTGCGAGCTTAATCGCTTTTGGACTTAGCGATTTTTTCGACGTATATGTCTTCATGAAGATCCGGGAAAAGTTTGGCAGACGGGGCTTCTGGCTTAGGAACAATGTATCAAATATTGCCTCTGAGCTGGTTGATACGACCGTATTCATGACACTCGCATTCTATGCCTTAAGTATATCTTTTATGGGTAATTTCACATTTCTTGTTAGTATTATTCTGCCGTATTGGTTGTTGAAGTGTTCGATGTCAATCATTGAGACCCCATTTGCATACATGGGCGTAAACTGGTTACGGGGAAGCAGCAAAGAGGAGGACGCAAATGAAGGTTGAGTCGATACGAACACCGCTTATTACGGCCGGAGATAATCTTTTAAAGGTTTTAGATACTTGTATTCAGGATCTGGAGGAAGGGTCGCTGCTAATTGTGACCTCAAAAATAGTATCTATCTGTGAAGGTAACACAATTCTGGTGGGCAGTGCCGATAAGCAAAAACTAGTAGAGGAAGAGGCTGACTTGATATTCCTTGGTAGCAAACCCTACGGCAAAAATCTTACCATTAAGGACGGGATACTGATACCTGACGCAGGAATAGACGAGTCTAATGCCAATGGCACACTAATACTGTGGCCGAAAGACGCAAGAAATAGCGCTGAAGAAATACGAAAGTACTTAACAGTAAGGTTTGGTTTGGAAAAAGTGGGCGTAATCATTACAGATAGTACAACGACACCTTTGAGATGGGGGACCACGGGGATTGGTATTTCTTTTGCAGGTTTTTTGCCACTGAAAGACTATATAGGAGCCCCAGATCTTTTCGGTCGTAAGATGGAGGCAACGAAAGCAAGCCGGCTAGACGGCCTCGCCGCCGCAGCCGTATTGGTGATGGGTGAAAATGACGAGCAAACACCGCTAGCTGTAATTACAGATGTACCCTTTTTAGAATTCATTGATAGAGAAATTACAGATTTAGAGCAAGATAGTATTTCGATTTCGATAGAGGATGATTTATACTCTCCATTGCTGGCCAATAAATATTGGACAAGTGGTATAATAAAAAAGTAATAGAAGGGGGAAAGATGGCGAAAAGCAAAGCAGAGGCAGCAGTGGAGACTGCTATCCACGAAGTTGCGAAAGAAGCAAAAGAGAGCGGATGCTGCAACGGTAAAAACTACGGGAACATGGGTGGACACGCAGGCGGCGGCGCTGTATACGGGTTGGGCCTCATCGGGGCACTCGTATATTTTATCCAGCACGCAACAAGTTTTGGAGACGGTCTACTGGGGGTGTTGAAGGCGATCGTGTGGCCTGCCATCCTAATTTATCAAGTTCTTGTCAACTTTAAACTATAGTAAACAAAGGGGATAACGACTCGTTACTAGAAAGCAGCCAAACGGCTGCTTTTTTGATACAATAGTTACATGAAAGCAGTAATATTTGATTTTGACGGGACCATCGCGGATTCTTTCCCTTTTACCTATGAAATAGTAAAAGAGCTAGCTCCCAAATACGGTTATGAGTCCCTGAGCAAGCAGGAAATTGAATCGTTGCGTGAGCTTCCCTTTCGTGAAATTGTGCGAAAATACCGAATTGGACCCATAAAACTATTTCGCATGACATTGGATGCCCACTCAGCAAACGCTAGTAGGATAGATAGAATTGCGCTATTTCCTGATCTGGCTGCAACACTCGCGAGACTAAGAGAGGATGGTTTCTGCCTGGCTATCATGTCCTCTAATTCTAAGCGCAACATTGTGAAATTTTTGAAAAAACATAATATTGAATTTTTTGAGGAAATCGAAACAAGTCTGAGTCTTTTTGGCAAAAGTAAGAAACTACGCAAGATTATAAGACGCCTGAGGCTCAGAAGCGAGGATGTGATTTATGTCGGTGATGAGGTTCGTGACATTGAGGCGGCAAGAGAGGCAGGGATTAAAATCGTCAGTGTTACTTGGGGATACAATACAGCCGACTCGTTGCAAAAAAAGAATAGTTTAATCGCCGATGATGTTGCTGAGCTTGCGACAATCATAGAGAAGACCTTCAAATAGGAGCATTTTCGTGCTAGTATATGCCTACTTATGGCAAAATACGACCACAAGCAAATAGAGTCCAAGTGGCAAGATATCTGGGAGACCACCAGGCAAAATAATACGGATTTAGACGCTAAGGCCGAGAAATTCTATAATTTGGTGATGTTTCCCTATCCTAGCGGAGAATACTTGCATATAGGACATGGCTATTCGTATAGCGGTGCGGATGTATACGGGCGCTATATGCGTGTCAACGGTAAAAACGTCTTCGAACCGATAGGGTTTGATAGTTTTGGCCTTCCAGCAGAGAACTATGCTATAAAGAAGGGTGTTCACCCTGCGGTCTCTACAGCGGATAACATCGTTCACGCTACGGCGCAGCTCAAAAGTTTTGGCTGTATGTTTGACTTTGATAAGATGGTCACGACTTCGAGTCCCGATTATTATCGTTGGACACAGTGGATTTTCCTAAAACTCTACGAAAGAGGTTTGGCGTACCAGAAGGAATCACCAGTAAATTGGTGCCCAAAGTGTGTAACCGTACTGGCAAATGAGCAAGTAATTGACGGCATCTGTGAGCGCTGTGAAACAGAGGTAGTTCAGAAAAACATGAAACAGTGGTTCTTTAAGATTACAGATTACGCGGATAGGCTCGATACGGACCTCGACAAAGTAGATTGGCCAAATTCCTCTAAACTCAAGCAGCGCAACTGGATAGGAAAGTCTACTGGGGTGGAGTTTGAGCTAGAAGTTGTGGGAGTGTCGGAGAAAATTTCGGTATTTACGACTCGAATCGACACCGTTTTTGGCATGTCATATGTGGTTCTGGCACCAGAGCATGCACTTGCGAAACAGCTGGGGGAGAAGAGTAAGGAAATCGCAGAGTATCTGCAAGATACCAAGAGTAAGTCTGACTTAGAGCGCCAGGAAGGTAAAGAGAAGACGGGAGTACCCGCTGGTGTTTATGCCATCAATCCATTCAACAGAGAAAAGGTGCCTGTGTGGATAGCAGATTACGTAATCGGTTCCTATGGTACCGGAGCCGTGATGGCGGTTCCTGCCCATGATGAGCGGGATTTTGAATTCGCGAATAAATTTAATCTTTCGGTAAAGGAAGTAATAGCGCCATACTTTTTGGACCCAGTGAACAAACCAAAACCAGAAGTCGAAACAGAGAAGCGGGAAGTTGCCTGCATGATTGTTCGGAACCCAAAGACGGGCAAATATCTTTGTCTCAAGTGGAAAAAGGCAGAGTGGCAATCTTTCCCGACAGGTGGTTTGGATGAACAAACCCCAGAGGAGGCTGGAAGGCGTGAACTCCTAGAAGAGACAGGGTACAAGAATCTAAAGTTTGTAGAGCAGCTTCCATGGTCATGCTATGCGGAGTTTTATCGTCCTCACAAAAAATCAAACGTAGTGGCCCATTTTCACTATGTGTTGTTTGACCTTGTGAATGAGGAGACGGATGGAGTCGAGCAGAGCGAGAAAGATACTCATGAAGTGGTCTGGATCGAAAAGGACGGAATAGCAGAATACCTAAATGTTTGGAATCAGAGCTATACTTGGGATCGACTCACCAACCGAAGTAAAATCCATACCGAAAAGGGGATATTGGTAGACTCGGGGGAATTCTCTGGTCTTACTTCCGAAGAAGCAAAGGCGAAAATGGCGAAGTGGCTCGAGAAAAAGGGCATCGGATCCAGTAAAGTAAACTATCGTCTTCGTGACTGGTCATTCTCTAGACAACGGTACTGGGGTGCGCCTATCCCTGTGGTTTATTGCCAAGAGTGTGGTACGGTGCCGGTACCAGAGCAAGATTTGCCGGTTTTATTGCCAGAGCTGAGTATCGATCAAGTTCGTCCGACAGGAACCGGCAAAGGTCCGCTGGCTGGGGTTCCGGACTTTGTGAATGCCAAATGTCCAAAGTGTGGCGGGAATGCTGAACGGGAGACAGATACGATGGATACCTTCGTTTGCTCTAGTTTTTATTTCCTACGTTACCCAAACGTTGGTGACGACACGGAGATGTTTAACCCAGAGATAACGAAGAAGTGGCTGCCGGTAGATATGTATGTCGGTGGTCCAGAGCATGTCACAATGCATCTTTTGTATTCAAGATTTGTGACAAAGGCGCTATATGACTCGGGCATCATAGGTTTTGATGAGCCATTTATGAAGCTGCGTCACCAGGGGATGATCCTCGGACCCGATGGGAAGAAGATGAGTAAGTCGAAAGGGAATGTAATAGTTCCAAATGATATTATCTCTAAGGTAGGAGCCGATGCTTTCCGAACATATATTCTATTCATGGGACGGTTTGAGGATGGCGGCCCTTGGAACCCACAGGGTCTCACCGGTGTTACTAAGCTCCTCGAGCGTGTCTGGAAGCTTTCGGAATCTCAGTTATTAGAAGATCCAGAGAATATCCTGGTAGAGAGATTGCTCAACAAAAGCATCAAGAAGGTTGGCGAAGACATAGAGGCATTCAGGTTCAATACTGCAGTACCTCAGCTTATGATTCTTGTGAATGAGCTCGTACAGCAGAAACAAATCTCTAAGGTCACCCTAGAAAAACTGGTGGTTATTATGGCTCCATTTGCTCCTTACATCGCAGAAGAGGTCTGGGCCAATTTGGGGAACAAAAATAGTGTGCACGTCCAGCCATGGCCGGAGTATGACGTTTCACTAATTCAGGACGAGATGGTCTCAATTGCGGTACAGGTGAACGGAAAGGTCCGCGATACACTGCTCGTTTCAGCTGACGCTAGTGAGGATGAGGTGATTGAGGTGGCTAAAGAGTCCGCCAAGGTCGCTATTTATACTTCGGGGAAGAAAGTAGAAAAGATGATCTACGTAAAGGGTAAGATACTGAGCATTGTCACCGAGTAGTTTTTGTGCTATAATTTGCGAGCCCAAAAAGGTAATTTGAAAGAACAAAATGCAGCTTTTATCAGTTAAAAATCTGTTCAGAGAAGACGTAGGAGCTACGGAAACTTTCGAAGTAGATGAGTCCGGAAAAGAGTTGGAGCTCCCTGATTCCGTAGTGGCACGCAGAATCGTGGGTAAAGTAACTGCCTTTAAACTAGAGGACAGTATCGTAGTCTCTGGTAAGCTATCGACAGAGACTGGGCTAATCTGTGATCGTTGCTTGGATAACTTCGAGAAGCCAGTGAAATTTAGCTTTGAACGAGAATATCAGCTGGATAGAAAAGCCGCGAGTGACGAGGGACTATATGTAGACAAGTATGGCTCGGTAGATATCGGCGAGCCGGTACGCGAGGAGTTGCTTCTGGCGATACCGACACAAAATTTCTGCAAAGCAGATTGTCCAGGTATCTGTCTCGGTTGCGGACGAAACTTGAATCACGAAGAATGTACATGTATTATTAAAGAAATTGCAGGGTAAGTTACTAATCATTGGTGACTCGAAACAATTAGAAATTCGTAGTAGTAATTACGACCAAAGGGAGTAGAAATGGCAGTACCAAAGAAAAGAAAAACCTCATCTCAAGGGAAACAAAAACGCTCACATGACGCACTTGTAAAGATTCAGCTCGCAAAGTGCCCTAAGTGTGGCGAAGCAGTTTTACCGCATAACGCGTGTGCAGTTTGTGGCTATTATGGCGACAAGAAGGTACTCGATGTTGAGACAAAGTTAGACAAAAAACTCAAGAAGGAACAAAAAGCAGAACCTAAAGAGGCATAAGTGGCATCGAACCGGCACCTTTCAAGAATAGTCGCATTCCAAACTCTCTATGAGTGGGAATTTCTAATGCGCAACTGTTCAGAAGATGTCGCAGATGGAGCGGATACTCATAAAGGTATCGAGCCGATTCTTGACCGGAACTACAACGAATATGCAAAGAGCATTGATAGTAGAGACTTTATAGATACAATTGTGCTTGGGATAGAAGAGAATCAGACAAAGATAGATGCTATCCTGACCCCAGCAGCTCCGGAGTGGCCCGTGGATCAGATATCATTAGTAGACCTCGTGATTCTTCGCCTGGGTATCTACGAGCTTCTGTTTACGAGTGACGTACCGCCAAAGGTCGCGATAAATGAGGCCGTAGAGCTCGCGAAGGCTTTTGGTGGACAGAATTCCTCGCGTTTTGTGAATGGGGTGCTGGGAACCGTTTTTCGTGCTAGCGAGAAATATGATCCGATGGAAGACAAGCGACTCCAAGAGAAGAAAACAAAAAAAGCACCAGAGGCAGAGGCAAAGACAGAATAATAACGTTTACGGTATGGTGTTTGGTATTTGATGTATCGAATTTCAAACACTTGTCGGAAGACCCGCCTACGCCAAGAAGCTACGGACGGGCAGGAAGGCAAAAATATGTTCGATCTAGAAAAGGTAGAGGAGCTCATCGGAGTTACTTTTAAAGATTCCGGGCTGCTAAAGACGGCACTGACGCATCGCTCTTATCTGAACGAGCACAAGGATATCAAGGAACACAACGAGAGACTGGAGTTTCTTGGAGACGCAGTTCTAGAGCTAGTGACGACCGAGTTTCTGTACAAGAACTATCCAAATCCAGAGGGTGAGCTGACCAACTGGCGCTCGGCACTAGTAAAGACCGAGACCATCTCGGATGTTTCGATGAAGCTCGGCGTAGAAGAGCACATCATGATGAGCCGTGGAGAGAAAAAGAGTTTTGGACGCAGCAGACAGCTAATCTTAGCGAATACCTTCGAGGCAATGGTTGGAGCAATGTATCTCGACCAAGGTTTCGAACTGGCAAGGGACTTTATCTCGAAAAACCTCTTGGTCCGCTTGCCGCATATCCTCGAAGCCAAGCTTTATATAGATCCCAAAAGCGAATTTCAGGAGATGGCGCAAGAGAAAGACGGACTGACACCACGATACGAAGTTGTAGCCGAGGATGGACCTGACCACAACAAGAAGTTTGTGGTAGGAGTTTTTGTTGGTGATACCAAATGGGGGGAAGGAACCGGGACGTCAAAGCAGACGGCGCAGCAGGAGGCCGCTGCCGACGCCGTAAATAAATATAGGAGGTAAGATGGTAGACATCTTTCATCACCTTATTCACGAGCACTCTGACAAGGAAAATGAACGGTACCGCAGAATTCATGAAAAACAGTGGATTATTTTTATCGACAAGTATATCTACGTCATAGCTGCTATGAGTATCACTATGACTTTGCCGCAAATCTGGGATATTTGGGTTATCAGGAATGTCTCTGGTATTTCCTTGGCATCCTGGCTGGCTTATACGGTGGCTTCTGTAGCGTGGTTGGTTTATGGCATTGGACACAAAGAAAAAATCTTAATTTTTACGAATGCTATTTGGGTTTTTCTGGATCTCATGATAGTACTCGGAATCATTCTTTTCAGGTGAGTGTAGTGTAGACCTCTAAATAAGCGTTGCCGAGAGCAGCGCTTATTTAGTACAATAGGTAAGTTAATGTATCTAAGACGAATAGAAATCTATGGCTTCAAATCTTTTGCACAGAAAAGTGTGCTGGATTTTGATTACAAAAATAGTGGAAACATCACTGCTGTAGTCGGTCCAAATGGCTCGGGTAAAAGTAATGTCGCGGACGCAATTCGCTGGGTTACTGGCGAGCAAAGTAGCAAGAACTTACGCAGCAAGAAAAGCGAGGACGTAATCTTTTGCGGCAGTGCGGCCAAGCCTCGTGGCTCTTATGCCGAGGTAACCCTGGTTCTTACGGATGATAAACCAGTCAGGTTTGAGCTCAACGGTAAACAGCATGAACTCGCCGAAATCGAGATAGCACGAAAACTCTATCGTTCTGGCGAGAGTGAATACCTAATTAACCGTAAAAAAGTTCGTCTTACCGACGTGCAGCAACTTTTGGCGTCGCTTGGTTTTGGCCAATCTAGCTACACTGTAATCGGTCAGGGTATGGTTGATCGGTTGTTGTTTTTTACTGCCTCAGAAAGAAAGGTCCTCTTCGACGAAGCCGCTGGTGTTAAGCAATACGAGATCAAACGAGAGCAGAGTCTGCGTAAGCTGGAGTCTACAGATGCGAATCTGATCCGTTTGCGAGACATTTTGACCGAGCTCGAACCGAGGGTAGTGAATCTCCGTCGTCTAGTAAAGAGAGCCGAGGGTCGCAAGGAACTAGAAGCCGAAATAAAGACGGTGCAACGGAAATATTTTGGGTCGTTGTTCTCTGAATATAGTTCATTGGTGAAAGGTGCCGAGACCAAAAAAAGTGAGCTCACTGCAAAGATTTCCGAAATAGAAGCCAAGATTGCGGCGTTGGTGGTAAAATCTCAGTCTAACCGTGATAATCCATTTTCTCATGAACGGAGAGAGACCGAGGGTGCAATTAGACATGAATCCGAAAAGCGCGATGCTCTGCGTGAAAAGGTGGCGTTCATGCGAGGTCAGATAGAGAGCGCCAAAAGCAATGCCAAGCAGGCAGAGCTCAGAAAAGCTCAGCTGGAAGCAGAAATTTCAGAACTCACAGATATGGTTGAGAAGTTAGAGAAGGAGCTCACCAGTGAGGGCTCGGAAATCTCAGTAGTAGGCGCAAAGATAAAAACAGAAACGGAGAAGACGGCGGTAATCGAGGAGCAGATTGGCGTTCTGGATCGTCAGCTTGCTGAACCGGCTGTAGATAAAGAAGGCCAAAAAATGGCCACTCTTGAGACAAGACACGAGGGCTTGCTTGGGAAAAGAGAAGAGCTGAGCAATAAGCTATACGCTGTTCGTCAGGAAGTAAGTTTGCAGAAAGCTAGGGCAGAGCAAAACGAAGCAGCTAAGAGACGATGCAAAGACGAACTTTTACGCTTGCAAGAGAATTTGGCTGCCACAGAAAAGAAGATTGCTGACTGTGAGTCTGGAGTCCAGGGCCTTAAAGCTGAACTGAAGATAAAAGACACTTCGGTTTTACAAAATCACGCTGATATTGATAGGGTAGAAACCGAGGTTCAGAGTCTTGCGAAACAAGTTACCGAGGCTAGTCTTACAGAGCTTGAAAGTGAAATCGGGATGGTTTCAGACGTTCACCGTAAGCTCTATGATAGAGTTTCGAACGCAAAGAGCGAGAAGGATTTTGCAGCGATCAAAGCTGAATTTAAAGATTTTGGTAGCAATCTCGAGAAGGTAATTACTCGTTTTCGTGCCGTTACGAAGGCGGTAAACAATACCGAGAGAGAAAAATTGGAAAATCTACTTTTGGAATTACGCGCTCAGGGAAGAGTCCTGGAGAGTGAACTGCAGCAACTAAGCCATGAGCTTGTGAGGCTAGAGTCGGAAACATCATCGACAAAAGAAAAAAACGCTGATCTCAAATCTAGAACAAAGGATAAGAAAGTTGAATTGACTTCGTACAGCGTCGATGAAAAAGATTTAACCTCTCGGGATGTGGAGTCGGAGCTTGTTGCCGGAATCAAGCAGTTAGAAAAGGACCTTTCTGATGTCCAGTCGGAGATTCGTAAGTACAGTGGCGTCGTGAGCGAAAGGCAGAACGCGATCCTTAGAGAGAAAGATTTGTTGCAAGGTGAGTCTCGAGAGCTACGTCAGGAGATCCATAATTTTGATATGGAATTGTCCCGCCGAGAATCAACTTTTGAAAATCTCAAAAGAGAACAGGCAAAGGCAGCAGCTAGGATGGAAGTCATTGCCAGTGAACTAAAAACAGGGTTCCGTGACAGCTCAGCCAACAATGAAACTGCAGATGGGAATCTGGGAGTAAAAGAAAAAGAACTTGCCAGACTGGAAGAAGATATTGCCAAACTTCGCGGTGGACTTACTCAGATTATCTATAAGGAACGTCAGTTTGAGCAAAGTGGGAGATCACTGGAAAATGAAAGGCGTGAGCTAGAGAGCCATAAAGTACAGATTCAGGGTCAACTCGCGACCATTGATGTTGATTTTGCAAAGGCTACGATCCGCCTCGAGGACGTTATGGAAGAAATTCGCGTTGCAGGCATTGATCTGGATCGTAAAGAGAAATATGAGCACTTAGACCAGATGGAAAAGGATGTCCTAAAGCTAAAGATAGAGAATATTCGCCGCAAACTTGATAACACGGCAGGCATTGATCCGGAAACGGAGGCAGAATACCACGAGCTCGAGGCCAGGGCTACTGAGATGGCTACACAGGTTGCGGACCTCACGAAGGCAAAAGAAGATCTCACGAAGGTAGTACGTGAGCTAGACGCGCGCATCAAGAATCAGTTTTCTGACGTCTTCAAAAATATTGCCACAGAGTTTAACCGGTATTTCACGATGCTTTTTGGTGGGGGTACAGCCCAACTTTCCTTGGGTGAAGACGAAGAGGGGAGTTTCGGCATCGAGATTAGCGCAAATCCTCCAGGCAAACGTGTGCAGAGCCTAACCGCTCTTTCTGGTGGCGAGCGCACTCTCACTTCCTTGGCGCTTCTCTTCGCTATTCTTTCTGTAAACCCAAGTCCGTTCGTGGTCCTAGACGAGGTCGATGCCGCACTAGACGAGTCCAACACTACCAAATTTATCAAGATTCTGGAGGATTTGGCAAAGAAAACACAATTTATTATAATTTCTCATAACCGTGAAACAATGAAATGTGCGTCGTCGCTCTATGGTGTCACAATGGACGAAAGCCACATCTCGAAACTATTGTCCGTGAAACTTACAGAGGCGTTGGTAGTCGCAAAGAGCTAATCGTTGACAAAATGCCCAATTTCAAGTAAAATTGTGGGGCGTAAAAAATCAGAGGAGCATATCAAAGTGGTAGTACTTAGACTCACTAGAACCGGAAAAAAGAAACAAGCATTTTATCGTATCGTGGCTGCAGATTCACGTCGTTTTGTAAATTCTAAGTTTATCGAAATTCTTGGCTGGTATAATCCAAAGACCAAGGAAGTCTCGTTAAAGGAAGAACTTGTGAACGCATGGATTGCAAAAGGCGCTCAGCCTTCAAACACAGTTGCTAAGCTCCTGAAAGAAAAAGGCATCAAGCTTCCAGACTGGGTTGTGATTACAGAAAAGAACAGAAAACCGAAAAAGGAACCTGTAGTAAAAGAGCCTAAAACTGAAGCGCCAGTTGTCGAAGAGACAACCCCAGAAGTAGCCGAGGAAGCCCCAGCCGAGACAGAAGCTCCTGCAGAAGTAACGCCAGAAACACCAGCCGCCGAGGAAGCTCCTGTCGAAGAAGCTCCAGCGGAAGAGACCAAAGAAGAAACTACAGAAACTGAATAATTATAAAAAACCTGGTTGCACCAGGTTTTTTGATGCTTTATAATCAAATTATATAAAGAGGGAGAATCCATGGCAGCAAAAGAAGCAGATCAGGAATTCGTGGAATACGTCGTCGGAAAGCTTGTTACCAAGCCAGAGGCGGTAGTGACAACCCGTAAAATCGATGAATTGGGAGTTCTTATTGAGCTTACAGTTGATCGCGAAGACATGGGAGTCATCATTGGTAAGGAAGGAAAGACTGCAAAGGCAATCCGAACTTTACTCCGTGTTTTGGGCGCCAAGAGCGATTCACGCATTAACCTGAAAATTGTAGAACCAGAAGGCGGCGAGCCGAGAGAGCCACGAGAACGTCACTCAGAGGAAAAGGCAGCAGTTGACGCAGAAGTCGAAGCTCCAGCGGCAGAGACAGAGAAGGCCCCGGTAATCGAAGAAGACGACGATGACCTGATGGCCGACCTAGATATCTAGGACATTATAGAGATTAATTATTTGAGCGGAGCCAGAACGTTTCTCTGGTTCCGTTTTGTTAAGAGGTACAGATGAAGTTTGTCGTAATCACATTATTCCCAGAAATGTTCACCGAAATCGTGGGTAGTAGCATTTTGGGTCGCGCTGCAGCAAAGGGTCTTGTAGACTTTGACTTTGTGAATCTCCGGGATTTTGGGATAGGTCCGCGTAAGCAAGTTGACGACACCCCATATGGCGGCGGAGCGGGGATGGTGTTGCGAGTTGATGTAATGGCCGCAGCTTTGCAGGCAGCAAAAAACAAATTACAAAACACAAAATACAAAGTAATTTTG
>JBGSPL010000002.1:0-114149 GCA_041738615.1 Patescibacteria group bacterium | reverse complement strand
CCACTTGTACTAACGTAGCCTGGAATCCTGAGACGTGCTACTAAGGAGGTGTTGTTAGTCGCAAGTATTACAGCTCCGTTTACATCAACTGGGTCAATGGTTGGACTTGGAGAAATCAGCTCTACCACAGGGCTGACTACGCCCAATAGTTCAAAGGTAATTACACAGCTCCTATTTGCAGTCATGTTCGATAGTGTTGTTAGCACCGTAGTACCTGCGGTTGTTGAGGAGCCACTACAGTTCCCCGACCAGCTAGCTCTCGATGTAGCTGCCGGCACTGCCGAAATCCCGAGGCTAGTACCATGATTCACTATTCCAGTCCTTGGGAAGGTCGCGCCGGTTAGACTTCCCGAGGCCAAAGTGCCGCTACTCAGAGAGATGCTACCAGTACCAGTTCCTGCCTTGGAAACCGTAACCGTATATGTCACAGGGGTACACTTGGCCACCACAGTCATATTGCTCGTAATCGCGGGTGTACTTATCTCCCACCAAGTAGCATAAGCAGTACCGAGAGAAGGCGTTCCTCCATCAATACTAAAGCCCAGGAATCTGTAACCCGCATCACTATTTCCTCCGATTCTAGCTACGTCTCCAGAGTTGACTGTTCTGACAGTACCTGGGCTTATAGCGCAACCAGTATCCGCACTGGGCGTGATTGTGTATGTATAGACAGGATTATATACTAGGCCAAACCTCCAATAAGCGCCGTTGGGATAATGAATATTTCCAGTAAAGCTACCGCGGCAATCAGAATTAGAATTATTATTGCCCCCAGCAACAAAGCGACAAAAAGCCTTGATAAATATAGTTTTGTCATTTGCTTCAGCGGGTGCGACATTAGCAATCCATCTTGCCATAGAAGTATTGCTTTCATTTGCTGCTGATGGATTGGGGTCTATGTTCGCCGTCCCAGCCGTGTCTTTTAGTTCCCAGTAAGAACCTGCCGTAGTAGTCCCTGGTAGATTTTCTGGGTCTTTCCATGTCAGTTTAAACTCAGCTAGATCGCCACAGTTTATTACCCACCGATTACCAAACAAAACGGCACCTGTGGCGGCAGCAAACTCTCCATCGAAATCGAGACCCTTGTCACAAACGTCACTCTTAGTTGATTTATTTACCCAATAGACAAACCCGTTGTTTGGGGCCCCCAGTACATCGTTGTTACTCGAATTAAACTTTCTCGTCCCTTGTAAATCAAAGTTATTGTAACCCAATTGAGATACGCTCATGTTTTGTAAAGAACCGGCGGCCGTCTTATACATCACAGAAATATATAAGTTTGTGACATGTGATGAATCACCAGTATAGGTCGCGCCACTGGCCGGACTCGGGCAAGCAGCGTAAGCTTTTGTAGGATTTAGAATAAAGTCCCAGAAATTTAAAGCATTTCCAAGATATATAGTAGCCCGACTTTTTCTTTGTCCATCAAGCCAAGAATATATATTCTCTGTGATAAAGCCTTCATTAGCATTATTTACGGCCACGATAGCATAGGCAGCCTCTTCATCAGCCGCAGTTGTCAAAACAAAGGGTCCTACATAGTCACCCTTCTTAGCCTTTGCTAGATTGTCTTTTGTGTTTTTGTATCTTTCTTGATCAAAGTAGCCAAGATTGGAAAGATAATCATCTTTTGTAAATCCCCAGAATGTATTTGGACGGACTGGTGCGAATGCTTCAGCACTTATTTCTGGATCATAGATCAAGGCCTTTTGAGCCTCCGAAACAGTTATCTTGCCACTCTTTAGTTCCGATACTGTCTTTTCGGACAATGCCTCCGCATATTTTCGTTGCTTGGCCATAAGCGCTTTATCACCTTTGCCTGGCAAATCTACAGAGTAAGAATTAGAATATTTATCAAATCTATATAGTAGTATCTCTCCCTCTAGCCATTTGGAGGCCTTGTCGCTAAGTTTTGTCTTCAACAGCTCTTTTCGGATAGAATCACGAGACAATGCTTTCTGCTCGGTACCAAAAAATTCATATTTGATATCTCTTGATTTTATCGCAGCGTCTACTTCCTTATCACTGATAGCTAGATTCAGCTTGGCAGCCTCGATTTCAACAATTTTGTTGTTTATAAGTCTATTGAGTAGTTCGGTTCTCCTCTCTTCAGAAACTGAAGCCGGATTTTCTGGTGTACCCTGAAAGTTGTCAGCATAAATCTCTGTATTCAGATCTTTTGTATATAACTTTTGTCCATCTACCACTGCGACGACATCTATATTTGCTATTTTGACTGAGTTATACCAAAAAGCAAAACCCGAAATAGTTGCCGCTATACCGATGACCACGACTACGAGTGCAACAAATATTTTCCTTGAGTGCTTACCCCAAAAAGCGGCAAAACCGCCTGTTGGTTCGTTTTCATTAGCCATACACCCCTCCAAGTAGTAATAATCTTATTATTATTGTACTCCCCGTTTTCCTTTTAGCAAACGCTTTTCACTAACAATTTGTGCTTAAAAGTGTTAATATACTTACGAAAAGGAGACGCGATGGGACTATCTATCGGCATAGTAGGGCTACCAAATGTGGGAAAAAGTACGCTTTTTAATGCTATCACCAAAAACCAGGTGGAGGCGCAAAACTATCCTTTCTGTACTATCGATCCGAACGTGGGGATTGTGTCAGTACCAGATGCGCGCCTCAAGCTTATTGCCGATGCCATACCTACCAATGTTATCGTGCCTGCCATCGTCGAGTTTATCGACATTGCAGGTATCGTAAAGGGTGCCTCGGAGGGAGAGGGGCTAGGAAACAAGTTTCTCTCGAACATCCGCGAATGTGATGCCATCGCCGAGGTAGTTCGTGTTTTCGAAGATACCAATGTGCTTCACGTAGCCGGCGAGATTAACCCTGTTTCAGATATCGAAACCATCAAGATGGAGCTAATCCTTGCCGATATCGAGACAGTAGCAAAACGGATGCAAAAGCTGGAGAAAGAGGTTCGTGCGAACCCAAAAATGGCTGATACAGCAACCGCGATAAAAAAGGTGGCCACTGCCCTAGATGCTGGCACACCAGTCCGCGACCTCACGCTTACGGGAAAAGAGCAGGAAGCGATACGTGACCTCAATCTACTTAGCGCTAAACCTCATCTATACATTCTAAACGGGGATGAAAAACACCTCGCTAACACGACAGAGCTTATCAAACAAACTGGCCTGGACGAAAAGAGTGTTGTCTTTATATCGGCAAAGATAGAAGCAGAGCTCAACGAGCTCTCGGAAGAAGAAAAGAAGGAATATCTGGCCGAGCTAGGGCAGGACGAACCCGGGCTAGATACCCTGGTGAAGAAAGGTTTTGACCTGCTAGGGCTGCAAACCTACTTCACGGCAGGAGAAAAGGAAACACGCGCCTGGACCATAAAGAAGAGTTCCACTGCTCCACAAGCTGCTGGCGTAATTCATGGGGACTTTGAACGCGGATTTATCAAAGCTGAGGTCGTGAACTACAATGATCTCGTAGCCAACAAGGGCTGGGCAGGCGCCAAAGCTGCAGGGAAGGTCCGACTGGAAGGTAAAGATTACATAGCCGCAGACGGCGATGTAATGATTTTTAAGTTTAACGTATGATAGATATTCCAAGTCTAATCAAATACAGAGAATCTGCAGAGGCTTCGCTGGGAAACCTCAAAGGACTTCATTTTAATCATTTCGGCATACAAGCCCAGGACTCAAACGATTACGCACGGCTACTAAAGGAGGCTGGGGGTGCTAAAACTGAGATATTTTTCGGTGGAAGGCATACTGCTACCGTAGTGACTTCGGCTGGACTAGTAGAGATATATGAGCCGAAACCTGGTTCTAATACTACCGCGACACATATAGACCATGTAGCATATATTTGCAGCAAACTCGAATCAGCTAGAACTACTTATAAGAGACAAATAGCCACCGTCTTTGATGTTGGTTCAACGCACGGATTCAAAGTGAAGTTATCCAGTGACGTAGTAATTGAATTTCGAAACAATGACATATTGGATTCGGTAAAAGACTTCGGTTAGAACTCGTTATTCCGAAACTCAATCAGCAAAATACCTGGGCCCTGGATCTTAAATCCACGGGTCCCTTCTATATTGAAGGTGGAAAGTGTTTTATCCTTAAACTGTTTCGCGAGAGCATCTATATTTTTCACACGAAAGGCGACATGCTCGACGAAGCAGTCATACTGCATGAACACCTGCCCGGGGTGCGGCTCGATGAGCTCCATCTTGTCCTTGTCCTCACCCAGCGTGAAACGTCCCAGACGGCGGTCATGGAAGTGGATTTCGCCTTCGAACTTACCACGAATGATAAAGTAATTCTTCAACTCCCAGTACTCATCGGAGGTAAGCGATTGTAAACCGAAGTGGTCAAAGACAAGGTCGTCGTTGATCCCATACTCGTCGAGGTACTTCCGTGCCGAGATTTCATTATTCTTAATTTCCTGTTTCGTGATTCGCATAACAACAGTATATCGTAACTAGTAACTAGGAGCTAGGTACTTAAGTACAGGGGGTTATCCAATCCATTTCATTCGAAATTCAGAACTAGAAAGTCGAAATTGACAAAAGACCGAGCGGCCTTTTGTTCTAGCTTTTCCCCGTAAGGCGCTTGCCGATAGTGGCAAAGAATTGGTTCAAATTCTTGGTCCAGGCGAAGGTTTCCTCTAGGGATTTCAGAATCATCTGCAGGATAGATTTTTCCTTCGAAGGAGTTACGAATGTGTAGTCCTGTGAAGTTGTGACATTGTTTCTCTTGTCTTTGGATACCAACCTGTAGTGATACGAAGATGCTGGGGCCAGGTTTTTGATAATAACCGTATGCGAATTGTTTAGCGTAGCATCCTCTGTAGAACGGTTATTATAGTCGCCGCCGATGAGGCCCTGGTCATACTCAACTAGGGTAGTAGATGGCTTATCGGTCTGCCAGGTAACAATGATCGAAGAAGTGGTATCGTTTTCACCCATAGGCAATACGTCTACTTTCACGGCCGATATCTTTGGACCCTCGGTGTCCATAGGGGTTCGCACTGCAGAGTCGCCACTAGCGACCTCCTCGCCGGTCTCGTCCTTTGCAAGAATCTGATAGTGATACTCTGTGTTGTCTAGCAGACCCTCCACTAAGAGGTCGTGGGCCTTCATCAGCCCTGGTTTACCACGTTTTTCGCCATATGTAGCACTCGTCCCGAGATTAATGAGCGTTTCTGTGTCGATATTTGTATCCCAGGTCAGCCTAAACGAGTATGGCTTCACGTCTGCTACCTTGAGGTTAGAAATCTTCGGTTTTAGGACGGCCGTAAAGGTGGCCTCTGGAGAGGTGTAGCTTAGGAGTCCGTTGTCCACCTTCACGATGTAGAAGTACTTCTTGCCCGGCTCGAGCCCATCTACAAGGATGGCATGAGTGGTACTCTTCATCGCGTCTGTTGCCGTCTGTCTATAATCCTTTGGATCAAAGTTCGGGGCACCTGTCTTGGTGTCATAGTAGAGTGTCGCCGAAGTGGGCTCAGAAGTCTGGAAGATAATCTGAGCTGAGGTAGAGGTAATGTTTCGCTCCGCAACGTTAGATGCTGACGGTGCGATGGTAAACTGCTTCGAGTCAGAGTTTGCAGTCGTGAATTTCTGGAGTCCTGAATTTGCCGTAAAGTTGTCCAGGGACACAGAAATAATGTTTATCGTATACTCAGTGGCTTTCTTTAACGGTTCTATAGACGCAGAGTGGGTGCAGAGCTTGGAACCAGGATTGGTGTCACAATTTTTAGCGTCTTCTGCGACAGCCTGGGTGCTCATCGGAGTCTCAGCAACAGCCCCGGTCTGCGTGCCATTGCTCTCACGGAATTCAATCATATTCGAGTTGGAGGGCATGTTGGTAGTCCAGTGGATCTCTGCAGAAACCGTCGATATATCCTCTGGACTTGGGTTATAGGTAATCGTAAAGCCTTTGGTGGTAAGCTCTGGAACGTTGGAACCTCCCTTTGATACTGGATTTGCAAGATAGTTCTTGGAAACTACTCGGTACTCATAAGGCGTGAGCGGTTGTAACCCAAATAGGTTAACTGTATGACCCTGAACGTTAGAAGACTCACCAGGCTGGGTGTTGGCACCAATCACCGAGAAAGCTCCTGTTGAATTAAGATTAGCGGTGTCTACCTTGCCATCCGATGTACGTAAATACTTTTCTCGGAACTCTACTACGGCATCGGTATCCTGGTCTGTACTCCAAGTTACTGTGGCACTAGCCACACCAATGTTCGAGAGTGTAACATTACCCACAATTGTTGGTGTAGCCTTCCCTGGGATGATTGAATCGGGACAAACTGCCTTCTGACTACGATTTGCGTCGGTATTGATCAGGGTATTGTATGGTGCTGGGTACTTGAAGAGAGTATCGGAATTATCTACAACAACAACATAATAGTTGTATTTGTTAAATTGTAAATCAGTAGCCAGATAGTCTGTAAAGAAATTGGTCTGGATGTCTGTTGTCGTTCCCACTAACACATTCTCTAGAACCGTATTATTATCTAGTTTTTGTCTCCATATCTCATATTTTGCAAAGTCACTACAATAGGTTGTGCCCGATTCCACGAAAGAATTACAGGTTTCATATGGCAACTTTTTTCGGCCTGACTGGTCAACAACAAGCCAAGAAACGATGTTCCTTAGCTGCGTTCGGTTTGGATGTGTATCCCGCACCTTTACACCGAGCCCCTGGGTGACGTCGTGGGTCACTGGGTTTGTTGACTTAAGCACTGGCTTAGTTGCATCTGGAGTGATATCCCAGCCCTTGTGTAATCCCGTTGGGCTCACTTCGTCAACTTCAGAAAGTGCCGAATAGAAGGGGCCAGGAACAACGTCTTCAACGGGGGTATTGTCTCTAGCTCGTACCTTATAATAGTAACGCGTTGCATCAGAGAGACCTGGCTTGGTTGTTGGGTTTAGGTAGGTCTGTCCTTCATCATCGAACGACCGTGGGTAGCCGCGTTCCTCTTTGGTCCCAGCAGCCAAAGTAATGTCTGGCAAACGTGTAGTTTTTGCCTGGTCCAGCCAATCCATATCGGTACTATAATTTGTAGTCGATCGATATACTTCGTAAGCCTCGAGACAGTATTTGTTATTACCAATCTGACAGTCTTTTGCGTAACTACCAGTGAAGCTTACGTGCAACTTATGGCCAATCTTGTTTGCATCTGTAGGCTCACCTGCTGTATGGCTAATCTGCACATCTTGAGGAAGAGTTGGCGCAGATGATCTAGCCGTAGTGACCTCTCCAACACTAGTGGATAGTGGTGATAAATTACCCACTGCGTCTGTAACAAATACTTTGTAATAGAAGTCAGTAAGATCTGGTAAGCGTTTCTGAGTACACTCCCAGGTATTCAGAGAACATTCTACGGGCAAATCCGTACTGTCAGTCACGTCTACATAGGTACCCCCAAGAGTTTCCGACCTAAAGAGACGAATATCGACGATCCCGCTACCGCTACCACCATATAGATTGGTATCGTTATTTTGCAGCCAACGAACTTTTACCCATTGGTGGCCAGCATATATCTCGTATGCCGAACTGCCGTCTGGTTCGGTATCCCACGAATCGGTTAGATTGATTCTATTGCTAGTGTTTGAAGCTATGTTTTTCAGCGCGCCATCGCTTCCGGTTCCACTGATAATTCTTACCTGGAAACCTACCAATGAGTCTGGGGTCCAGCTCTTCGCGCTATCAACCAAGTAATCTACCCCTGCAAGAGTAGCCTGTCCCGTTCCGTTAGATAGGGCTGTGTAAGCCTCTGGGTCAGAATCATCTAGGCCGAGAGCTGCCCCAGACAACGCGGTTGGCATCGGAGGATTTGTTACGTCTGGTGTACGCTCACTTGCTCTCTTGTAATTCTCTTCGGTATAAGTGTCTACCTCGTTTCCAAGGAAATTCTCGTTGTAATCCAGTGAGTTATCCACTCCGGTAACCCTATATTCGTAAATCGTATAATCATTCACGTTGCTTGAAGCCTGCGGTTTGAAGGTAGTAAATGTATCTGCATTATTCGCATCGTTGTCGTACCACTCGAGAGCAGGGGCACCGCCCCCCGATACATCAACAAATCCGACTACCTCCCAGTTCTCAGCCGAGCCTACCTTGTTCCTATATATTTTATAACCCTTCATGAAGGAACCGATGTCAGAGCCACCCAGCCAGGTGACCTTGATCTCGTGGCCAAAAGCCGGCGAAGTGTTATTTGAGCATATTTCGAGATGGCCAGTGTCGCAGACGCCAACGGTAAGTCCGCTAGGGATGACCTCTGGCTTCATGGTGTCCCTGGTCAACCCAAACACATAGCCACTGTTCTGCCATTCCCCAAATCCAGCATTGGAGATATCCTTTGCTCGCACCCGGTATGTGTAACGGACGCCCGTTTGGAGTGCTGTCTGGCCTTGTATCGGGTTGTCTTTGTCGTCGTCGAAACCATGGGCAGTAAATACTGGGTCCGCACGGTAGAAGTCGAAAACAGCGTAACCGCTACTGGCATCGGAGTTATACCAATCTATATCTGTAAGCTGAGGCGCAAACGTGTCATTACCGATTGTGTATTGTGCCTTTACTCGTTCTATCTGATACTCATCAAGTGGCGATTCTGAAGAAAGCTGTGTGGAGGCGTTCCAGGAAACGTGAATCTTGTTTAGAACATCTTTACTTGCTGTAAGTCCAGAGACTACAGATGGGACGGTTTTGTCATAATAGTAGGTAAAGCTATTCATGCCGCTTGATAGTAGGCCGACGTTATCCTCGGTTTTTGTCTTTAGGTAAAGTTTCCCCTCTGGATATCCTCCAGCGCTAAGATTGATATTCAAAATAGCATTCCCGTTATCTTGTGGTTGGATAGGGAGGAAGAAATAATTTGCGTCGGGTGAAACGGTTTTTACAGGGACGCCACTAGATAGCGGACCTAGGTATACCCAGTAGCCCTTGACTCCGGAACCAAGTGTCCCGTCAGTCGCCGACCAGCTAAACTTCGGTGCGGTATGTGGATACCAAGTAGACTGGTTTACTACGGTAGCATCAGAGATCGACTTCTGGGCGGTAATAGCCGTTGGATTACCTGGGTTCGTGACATCGTAAGTAATACTAGTATGTACTACCGAGACGTTACCTGCTCCATCTATAATCCTAGCGTAGGCATCATTGACCCCCTCGGTAGGCGATAGGTCCCAAACAATCGAATTGTCCGTATAGGCAGATCCAGAAATCACATTTACACTCGCCGCTTGCCAACCAGATGTTGTATCCTCTGTGGCTAGCTGATAGCTAACGAGGTCCGAGCCGCCAGTGTCCGCGAGAGACATCCTCAGCGTGGCCTGCCCAAGCGGGCTATTGGTATAAAGACCCTCTACAAAGTCGAATGTTGGGGCTGTGGGAGTGTCTTTGTCAAAAGCAACTGCCGAACTATCTGTAGTCGTAGTCCGAGTCACACCAGCATTACCAGCTAGGTCTGCAAAGCTTGATATATTAAAGGCGATAGTACCGTTGGCATCAGCTTGCTGCATAGTATACGTAGCGGTAAAGTTTGGGGTACTTCCCGTAACGGCCGCCGCATGCCCGGCAATAGTAACCGATGGTGTAGTAACCGCTTCAGAAGCAACCATAGTCAAGGTGATTACATCACCTGGTTTTGCCTTCGAGACAGATGAGTTGCTAGACTCTAAATGCGCAACACTTATTGCTGGCGCGGTAGTATCTAGGGTCGTGCTTGCACTGATAGCCGAATTGTAGAACCCCGAGTTTTGAATACAACGTAGAGAGTACCCAGAGAGCTTGCTTGAGTTGTCACGGATTGAGTTAGGTAGTGTGTTTACATACTGTCTATACCAAGCAAAGTTGGCACTGGCTTGGGTACTAGTCCAGAAATATGTATATGCCGTGCTGCCAGAGAATGGGTAAGCGTAACCTCCCAGCAATGCCTCGAATCCGCTAGTACCGCCTGTTTTAATTTTGGTCCCCTCGTCTGTACCTCGCCATCCCGAGGCATCGGCTTGTGCTTGCGACATCCCTAGATTCATCTCAAGAGTTTTGTACTCGCTATCACTCGGCACATGGAAGTTTACCGGACAAGCACCTTGCGCACCCTCTGTGGTGCTGCCAGCCATCGCTGTATTCCACTGATACAGTGCGCCGTAAGTCGTACAATTAGACTCTGAGTCGTCATAGCACCACTTCTGTCCGACACTCTGTGCGGTGCCGCCAGGTACCATTGTACCGCTATTTAAGTTACGATCCTGCCAAGTCTGGCCGCCAACTGTAACTGTGTTTGGTAAAGGACTCGCAGTATTGATATTACCTGCATTGTCTCGATATTTGACATAAACTGTCCTAGCCCCATCCGTCCCTGTATCCGAGGCTCCCTTTACCAGACTCCATGTGTATCCACTGCTGGCATGGCTCGGTAGCCATGCTTGCCACGCGCCGCTGTAAGCACCTGTGGTCGGATTGTATGCGGTACCCCAATTGGATCCATCATTGGAGAGCTGGAATTCCTTGATCCCGGAAACTGTCGCCGTTGCGGTTTGCTCGCTAGGGTTTAGGATCAGATTGACATTCTTATCGTTTGTTCTCGCAGCACCTGTGTTTATCGTTACAGTACCGGTAGGAAAGACCGAATCCAAGGTGACATTATTTGAGCCTCCACTGGTAATAATATTCCCTGCGTTGTCTCTAACTCGGATGTAAAGTTGCTTTGCCCCGTCAGTCGTAAACTTCCACGCGGCAGACAACGTCTTCAAAGAAAGCGTATTTGTGACTTCGCTGACTGTGATGTAGCTATTGGCGCCCCAATTGTTATCGAGGTTATTACTGCCATTGGTTGCATAGTAAGCTCCCCAGCCATTCACCCCGTCCTCGGAAAACTGGACATCCACGTTAGTGGAGATGTTGTCTCGAAGTTGTACCTCGACCTTCGCTAGACTGGCGTCCTCGGTAGCATTGACGAAGCTGGGACTTCCACCGATGTTGCCTTTGACAGTAAAAGTTCCGAGCACTGGTGCCGATTGATCAACTGTAAAGTCAGCTTCATTCGCACTGTTGGTGCCCGAACCATAGTATGTCCAAGCACTCGCCCTGCCACTACCGTCGGAGGCTCGCGTTCGGAGCTGATAGGAGGTACCCGCCGACAAGCCCGTAAGCGTTGCCGTCGATGTTACACTGGCAATATCTCCGGGCGAACCGTCGAAAAGGTTGGTAGTTTCATCCGCAGTCGGCGAGTCGAATGCAGTACCGACAGCTTTGTATTGAACTTCCAAGTGTCTCCCTGTGGTTGTCCCGGTACAACCAGCACAAGTAAGTCCGCTGGCCGTAACCTTGAGCGTTGTTTCATTTGTAGTGCCCCCAGCAGTACCGTAAAGTGCGTGCCCAGCAGCCGGCGTGCCGCTAGGGGTATCTATGATGGTCCCGTCTATTTTCTTCAGGTATGAGTTATTATTTTTCTGTAAAGTTGTATTTACGTTAGTCGGCGGTTCCAGAGCGTCGTAGCTCGCTGTAATGCCGTCCACTATTGGCGTAGCTATACCCGCAGGACTAGACAGCTCCAAATAGAGCTCTATAGTGCTCGAGTATATATCCGATCCCATATTCAAAGTGAGGGTTGAGCTGTTTATCGGTGCTGAATAGCTATCCAACACTTTAGTGTCGGGCGCCATAAATCCGTTAGATCCATAGGTGTCTGCGAACCGCCCCATAACCTTCACGGTCGTTCCCGCTGGAATCACGCTACTGCCCGTGAGTTGTATCTGTTTCCAATTTACCTTTTTGCCCAAATTCTTACGAAGTCCGATCTTCAGACTTGCCGAGTTTGTCCCGCCTAGTACCCCAGGGGTAAGGAAACCAATTTTAGAATAGTAGCCGTATGGACCTACATTTGCCGGTATATCTGCATTATATGAGTAAGCTGGTAATATGTTGGCCGTAGTAAAGGAGTCTATATCGATCTTTCCACTCAGAACTTTCACATATATAGTATGGCTAGAGGTAGGGTCTAGACCGCTTTGGCTAAACATATTCACTTGGTCGGACCTAGGGGTTGCCCAAACACCAGTACCGGCCTCACACGAACCCGATATCATGTTGCAAGGTATCCAGACGTCTGGTCCTGCATCCTCATTGATAACCGTCTTGGCACCACTATCTACCCACACCTCAGCGGTACCGTAGTTCTGAATCTTCGAAGCCATCAGGACAACAGCTGTCGAGTTCGTAAAGGTGTAGTTATAGGTTGCCCCCACGGTCGAGCTAGTTACGAGATTACTATCCAGGGTCCCGGGAGTGCTTGCCTCTACGACCCATCCTGTTGAAGCGGATAGATTGCCATCGTAGACATAATGGGTTGGATAGCTTCCGTTTATAGTCCCTATAGTAGCCTTGATTCTGCCCGCGCCACCACCGCCGCCCCCTGTATTATTAACCGTTGGGTTATAAACACCGCCACTACCCGCTGCCTCGCCTGGATAGGTCCCGTAGGCTAAACCTGAGCTACCACCATCAGCACCAGACCCAGCCGTACCAGGCAAACCTCCTGGTATAGAGTTATAAGCAGCGTTCCACCAACCGCCAGAACCACCTACGCCATTATAGCCAGGTGATCCTTGGATGCCGGTGCTATAACTCAGACCAGTTCCACCACCTCCACCACCAGCTGCACTGACATAGCCAGTAATGGTAGCCACCCTGGCCCCCAAAACTATACCCCCACCAGAACCACCACCTGCTGCAATGCTATTCGCAGCATAACCGGGGTTGATATGCCTTCCACCTGTCCCGTTTGCCTGAATACTCCCATTTACTAGAAGCGCGTCTGTCGATATCTGGACGCGTCCGCCGCCATTGCCACCCAGTATTTCAGATAACGTGGAGTTCGCTCCCTTTGAACCCATATAGCCCACATCTGTACTGCTTCCGTAAGTCGTGCATTGAGTCCTAGTATAGGGGAAGCTCACTACTTGGCCACCAAATCCTCCAACGGTTCCGTAGCAACCACCACTACCACCAGCTGCTGCTGTCGTCTTGGTACCACGGCCTGTTACGTCAATACTGGAGCCGGCCTGGATATCTACCTGTGTAGTGGCGAGTATATTTATACCCTCATAAATCGTATCGTTAAGTCCTGCACCATCACTGTGGGTGAGCACCCCGTTGTTTTTGATAGTCACCTTGGTAAAGTTGTATATCCTATGTGTATTGCCGTCTATCGGTGCGATAGCAGTATTTAAATACAACGGAGTAGATGCATTACATATCGTAGAGGCCCGCGTCGGACCGCATCCGAGCGTTATCACCGTGTTATTTGGCCTTATCACCTTAGTTTGGCTAGCATTTGTACCATCGACTATAAGCTCTCCATCCAATCCTGTGCCAATGTCGCTGGTGCTTTTCAACGATACTGTGGCATTATCGGCAGCCTAAGTACCAGACACCACTACTTGGCCATTGTTGTCGACGTTTGGTGTCTGCCCCGTAGAGAACTCGCCTTTTGTGTCCCAGGAAACAGAGTTGGTGTCGGCATAGGCTGCCTTGGGCTTGAATAGGTCGAAGAAACTCGGCAAGGAGTATTGCAAAACGTTGAAGATCAAGAACGAAGCCAAGAATCCAGCTAGGGCAGCTCTGTGTACTGTCTCTGTTGACGGTCTATCATGATACTTTTTATAGCCCCTGGACTTGTGGTACAGGTGGTCGTGCAGGTAGCGTACCGCGATGTGGGGAGCGTAGAAAAGCTCCAGCAGCAATGAGTGCAGCCGCTTCCAAGTCCTCTTAGCATCTTTCACAGAGTGCCAGATCTTTATCTGTGGTCTCCTAACCGAATATGGCGAACGCAAGCCAGTACGATATGCCCTGTAGATATAGGTTTCACGGAGGTCTTTTTCCAGTTTCATACGGAATCTGCGTACACTAAAAGGACCGCTTGGAGTCAGCCTGTTCGTAACGCTCTTTCGCAAAAAATCGAAATTAGCGCGTCTTCGCTTCATTACCCTCACAAGTTATGTCTATATTTTATATTGTTTACTAGTGTAGTGCAAACACTTTAGCAACTTGACAACTGATTGCCCTGGCTAGATAATTAAGTTGATGAAAATTCCAAAAAATAAGCAGAAATACCTAGTAGCAGTCATGGCCCTGCTGATATTTAGCATCGTACTCACAGGTGCTTATCTATTTGCTACAAAAAGAATCACACTCTCCCGAGCCGGGGGGCTAGAGTTTCATTTGCAAAAACAGGATTATGCCGGAAAAACGGATTGCTCGAAGCTAGACAAGGTCGCGCAGGGAAACACCGAATGCCTGTTTATCGGCTGTAACGGCTTTTTCTAAAGTCCCAAGTACTCCATCTCATCTGTCCGTGATATAGATTCAATCTCACGGACTTTTACAACTCCTAGCACTTTAACTAGATCGTCGTAATACTTGTAATGTTCGTTCTTCGCGGTCGGGAGCTGGTAGGTAGGAGAGGACTTGTGCCTCCAAACGAGTGGAGAAAAGGTAAAGTACGATATCGAGTAGTCTACCCTCGTGAAATACAAATATTTTAAGCTTGTAGGGGTAGCCAGTTTCTCCTTGTCTGCGTACTTTAACATGGAATCCAGATTGAAAACCGTTGCAAAAAGCATTTCGAGTCCTGACTCTCGATTGTCGATATGGCGAGACCTTTCGTTTAGGATCCTGGTAAAATCGCTGTTATTACCGTTCCCCTGTAAGGTTGTGGCAACGTATTGGTAATTGTTGGATAACCTAACTAGATCGTCGTAATAGATACTGTCATTACTATAAAAACGAGCTTCGGCGTTGATAGCACTTTCAAAAGAGCCTTTTTCGGCTTTAGACAATTTCTTGTGGTCTATCTCTCTGTAGATACTAGCCAAAACAGGCTGGTCAAATCTCTTCAGGTAGGTATAGGTATTCAGAATATCTACCTGATACGAGTTGTCCATGCAACGGTAGTTATTGCCCTCTCGCAACTGGCTCCACAGAAGGCCCCTGTCCCTCTGCAGGGTAAAGACCTTATCTGCAGATACTTTTTGAAATATATTAGTATTTGCAAGCTTCGGTAACAGAGCTTGCCTAGAGCTATGAAAATACGAATATAGAAGGAACGCTTTCTCGCTATTTTCCCCGTCGAAACAGCCCGTTTTAGTCACAAATTGTTTTGAAGAAATCCGAGTGACTGTTGACCCAGAAGGTAAATCTGCCTTATCGAGCTCTGGTCCCAACATATGTGTATCGATATTCTCTACCTGTGTTACTTTCTTGTCGAAATCCAGATACGGAACAACCCCTGACAGAATCAGCCTTCTATGCTCTATCTCTGACTCTAAAGACTTGGCGTTATCTATTAGTAACTTTAGGTCGTTTTTGACGATGCTCGTGTTTGTGGAAGTAAAGATATTACTGGTAGAAAACTCCGAACCCAATGACTCTTGTTTCTTCAGTAAGTCCGTGGCTGATTGACGATACTGACCTACCACTTCTTGAACCTGGTCCAAGTATTTGGCAAGGGACCCAGCGCTGATACCAGTGTCTAGGGCCTTTCTACTCTGAGAAAGAGACAACAACCCTTTTAGAAACCCTACGGGGACTACCTGGATATCTTGTCCTGAGGCTTTTAGTAGCTCGGCCTGTGCCGTCTCCAGCTCGTCCAGATATTTCTCGTTTGTATCTGAATGCAAATTCCCATCAGTAAGCAGTGGGTCACTAACCAATGACTGATAGGTGTTCGCCATCCTCAGTATCTGCAGCCTTACGCCGTATGACGCTTCGTGGTCCTGGTTCTCGGCCAGCACCTTGCCATCCCGCACAAAGTATTTCTCTGAGCCCAGACTTATGTGTTCTATAGTTTTTCCGCGAACCCCTAAGGATAGATATTGTTCATATATCAAGGGAGAGCAAACAAGTAATATGCCAAGCGCAAAAAGCAGCAATAGGACTGAGTGTTTTTTATTCACTTTCATATTATACTGGTACAGTGGATGAAAAGAAATTTAAACATAAATATCTTCCTGCGATAAAACAGCTCCTAAGCTACGTACTTGCTAGTGAGTATTGTGATTTCTATAAAGATCTATATAAGGGCCTAGATATCACCGCAGATACTGTAAATAGCTATGCAGATTTTCAAAAGATACCCGTAATTACAAAGGACGATTTGCTAAAGGTACCGCTGCCTCAGCGCATGTTTGTACCAGAAGATATGATCACTGGTTATACAATTTCGAGTGGAACCACTAGTAATAATAGGCCACTCGTAACTCCCACTATAGATTCGCCTGACTTTGAATATTCCGAATACAACTGTCTCGAGAGAAACGGGGCAAAAAAAGTACTAATTATGCTACCTCTAGTAAGGGCAGTAGGCAAGGCTGCAAAGATGCGCGTACCCTACCTGACTGGAGATCCACAGAAGCTCGACCTGAGCGCAAATATCGCGCAGGCTCTCGGTGCCGATGCCATCATTTCCACTCCGACAATACTATATTTGTTTACAAAAAAACTCGTAGAAGTCGGCTTCGATATGGGTCAAATAAAACAGATTACCATCAGTACCGAGTACTGCACCGAACAGAAAGCAGCTTACTTTCGAAAGATGTACCCGGCGGCTTCACTGCGCATAAGTTACGGTTCCTCGGAAATTGGAGGCGTAGTGGGTTACAGGTGTAAGCATTTATACACTGACCCGCCGAACGTGTTTCACCTACTCGGCGAGTGCTTTACTGAATTTCAGGAAGATAAATCGGAAGCTAATGGCTACGGTGACATGATATATACCCACTTAACGGACAGGGCGTTCCCCTTGATTCGATATCGTACAGGTGACATTGCCAAGAAGGTGGACTGCGATTGTGAATGTGGGCAAGACCACTTGCTTTATCTACGAGGCAAGGCGGACCTAGACGTAATGCGAATTTCGGGTGGATTACTGCATACTCAAGCAATAGCCAATGCCCTTGCTGTTGTCGAAGATATCTTTGAATCGAACTTCAGGATGAATGTAAATGAAGTGAACGCTAAGGGAACGCTGTATACGGAGCTGACCCTAGAGCTTATTGTAAAAGACCCAGTGAACCTGCCTGACATTGGAATCGTCAGCAAGGTAATTCAGGATAATCTCTATCTGAGCTCCGAGAAAACTCTCACTGACTTTGTCGATGCCGGGATCTTTAAACCGCTAAAAATAAGGTTGGTAACTGAGCTACCAACCTTAGGGAAATCAAAGAATATAATTTCGCACCTTATTTGACGAATTGAGTGTCGATATACTCCGACAAGTTCCGTGAAGCGTTCTTGGGTTTCAGAGTCCTGACCGCTTCCATAACATCTTTCAAGCTGTTTTCGTCCAATTTATGACTCGACGAGACTGTCTTCGCATATGCAACAAAGATTTCGGATGATGAAGACTCGCTATACTTGGAAATTATTTTGATCCTGTCGACGCTTTCTTTCTTGTGACCTAGAGCATATTCTTGGGCTTTATTGAGGGCTTTCACAAAACCGCCGACCGAAGATTTCTTTGATTCTACTAATTTCTTGGTTGAGATTACACCCATCGGAAGCTCTTTGTTTTTCCACGTATCATCGGGGCTAACGATTTCTAGATCCTTGCCCTTGACTGCCTTTTTTGTGTCATCATTTAGCACATTGGTTACGGTAAAGTCTGCTACTCCCGACTCGATAGCGGCAATCTGAGGAGCTCCGATAGCTGCCACCGAGTAATCAATTTCCTCAACTGTGCCGAGGTTTGATTTCACTACCTCAGTATAGATTTGACCCGCCCCTGCAAGTTTGGCCACAGCCGCCTTGCTAAGTTCAGAGCGGTTACCCTTCCTTGTAATAACTCCCGTAAATGGTGGTCGATTGATAAGTTTATCTATAAATACTGTGTCTTGATTGTTCAGGAAATTGAGCAAGGCCACGGTATTTGCGCCTAGGCTAACGTCCAAATCCCCGGAAGACAATGCCGCTATGAGATTGTTGGTGTTTTGAACCTTTTCGACCTTAATACCGTTTTCAGCAAAATACCCTTTGTCTGTAGCCGTATCTACCAATGCTTCAAACATATACTCATCTGCTTGAAATCCAACCTTGATGAGTTCTAAATTCTTTTTCTCTACTTCTTTCTTTTTAAAGAAGCCCTGGTTGTATGCCGCAAACAATGCGACGGTTCCTACTATCAAAAATATCCCGAGTAATGTTTTCTTGTTCATGGTCTCTCCCTCTTAATTACTGCCGTCTCCCCTCCCCAAAATACCACCCTTTGCCGTATGACATTAAGCAAGTATACCAAAAAAAAGTTAATAGATATAATGACGAGGACACTTGCAAGTAGCCTATCCGTTTGGAAAGTCGCACCATAATACGGTATGTAATATGCAATCCCTTTGCCCAAGCCATAAATTTCCGCTACGATAATCGCTATCAGCCCTCTGCCGATCCCAATCCTAGCTCCAGAAAAAATGTATGGAAGAGACTGATATATATACAATTTGCGAACCGTCTGCCACTTGTTCGCGCCAAATGATTGAAACATGACTTTGATATCCTTGTCGGTCATCCGGATACTTTCGCTCACGTGTATCGTAATCGATGGGAAAACCATCAAAAACACCATCACTGTTTTTGCAAAAATTCCCATCCCAAACCAGATTATCAAAAGCGGCAATATAGCGACGAACGGCAACGAGTTGAAGATTAAAATAAACGGAGATAGCACCTGTCGCACGACTTTGTTCAGACTAGTGGCGAACCCCAGTGCTGCTCCCCCCAAAACCGCCAAACAATATCCCATAAGGAACGCCCTGCCAGAGTTTCCGAGGTGCGACAAGAAGGCTGGTTCAGAAATAGTTACCCAAAGCGACAGAAATATCTGATGAGGCACCCCTATGTACAACTGGTCTACAACATTAAATAGTGCGAAGAGCTCCCAAGCTACCAGGAAGGTCAAAAGTGCTAATCCGCTGATCCAGTTATCTTTAGCAAACTTTCTCACCTAACTCTCCAAATCCATAGCAGAGTCAAAGCTGGCTACTACCTTGCTCTCATCGCGTAAATTACGTACTCCCACGAAGTCTTGTTTTAGCATTATTATCCGATCGGCAATTTGCTCCGCCTCTTCCAGATTATGAGTTACAAAGATGGTTGTGATATTACTTCGTTTAATAACCCTGACAAACTGCTTTAGGAGCTGGCTTTTCGTTTCATCGTCTAGGGCCGAAAACGGTTCGTCCAGGAGTAGCAATTGCGGTTTCATGACAATAGCTCTCGCAAAATTAACTCTTTGCTTCATCCCCATAGAGAGTTGTCCGGGGTAAGTCGTCCTGAATTTTGAAAGCCCAATCTGCTTAAGTGCTTCTGTGGCACGCTTGTCGAGCTCCTTCTCCTCCACGCCCTCTAGTTCCAGCCCTAGAGCAACATTGCCAAGAGAAGTCTTCCATGGCAACAGACGAGGTTCCTGGAACACTGTTCGGATCATATTCACGCTCGGGTCTACCGACACTGTACCCTGAGTGGAAATCTCCTCGGGGGATAAGGTACCCTGCAAATACGATAGTAGCGTTGTTTTACCGCACCCGCTCGGCCCCATGAAAGCCACCACCTCACCTTTGGAAACTGTAAAAGAGAGGTTTTTGACCGTCGTTTGACCAGTTGACTTATACTTAATCGAGAAATTACTTACTTTTATCATGAGTTAATTATAGTCTAAATGCAGTAGATACTCTACGTTCCCCTTGGCACCAGTAATTGGGGACGTTGTGACACCTAGCACCTGGAAACCCTTCGCAACGGCAAACTTTTTGATGTCTTCCACAATTTCGAGGCGCAAGGCTTCATCTCGGATTACACCCTTGCCCTTACTAACCTCTTTTACTCCTGCTTCAAATTGAGGCTTAATTAACAGAACAAGTTCTGTTGAATTTCGAGTTTCGAATTTCGAGTTTCGAATTAGTTCCGCTATTTTCGGGATAATCTGCTTCAACGAAATAAAGGAGACGTCACAGACAAAGATGTCGATAGGCTCGGGGAAAGAAACGTCCCTAAAGTCTGTCTTCTCCATTACTACGACTCGTGAGTCTTCACGTATTTTCTGAGCGAGCTGCCCCGTACCGACATCAACGCAAAAAGACTTCGCGGCACCATTCTGCAGCGCGAAGTCGGTAAAGCCCCCTGTCGAGGAGCCGATATCGCAGATAGTTTTCCCTCTAAAGTCGAGATTAAACTCAATGAATGCCTTCTCTAACTTCAATGCTCCACGTGAAACATACGGAAAAAGCTCCTTCACACAGACGTTAGCTTCTGCATCTAGCTTCGTCCCGGATTTGCTCACCATGTGGCCATCCGCAAAAACTTGACCAGCCATCACAAGTGCTTGGGCTTTGTTCTTACTTTCTACTAGTCCGTTATCCACGAGCATCTGGTCAATGCGTTTCTTCATAAAAAATAAAACGGCTCTTGCCGCTTTATTTTGCCCTCTCTACATAGGATCCGTCGGATGTATTTACTCTGATTTTGTCACCCTGTTTGATGAAAAGCGGCACATAGACATTTAGTCCTGTCTCTATCACTACCATCTTGGTGGCTCCCGAGGCGGTATCGCCCTTCAGGCCCTCAGAGGCTTCGGTGACCTCGAAATCCATCTTGATTGGTAACTCTAGATTGATAGGCTTGTTCTGATAAAACTGAAAACCTACAGTATCCCCGTCTTTTAGATAGTTGATATTATTGCCGAGGTCCTCAGATGTCATGTCAAACTGCTCGTAGCTGTTCACGTCCATAAAGTAGTAGCTTGCGCCATCCTTGTACAAATATTGCACTTTTCGGCGCTCTATATCTACCTCTGGGAACTTCTCGTTACCAGAAAACGTACGCTGGACTATAGCGCCCGTCAGGAGGTTCTTTATTTTCGTGCGCATTACGGCGCCTGAACGGCCCTTTTTGGAGTGCTGGTAGTCGAGAACGATATAGGGAGCTCCGTCTACTTCAAAGGTCGTGCCGTTTTTTAAATCTGTAATTCCGTACATAATATTCTCCTTACACCCAAGCCGTCATTCTGAACATAGTGAAGAATCCAGTCCTGGATCCTTCGTTCCACTCAGGATGACAGGGAGGGAATATTTGTTACTTAGCGATTAACGAAAGGCAAAAGTGCCATGATACGAGCGCGCTTAATAGCGGTAGAGAGTGCACGCTGGTGTTTAGGACAGCTACCAGTGCGCTTACGTGTCTCGATCTTAGCGATGCTCGAAGTGAACTTCTGTAGGCTCTTTACATCCTTGTAATCGATATTATCTACCCTTGCTTCACAGAAGCGGCAGATCTTCTTTCCGTAGAATTGTGGTTCTTGTTTTTGATAGGCCATAGTTATTGTTTCCTTATGATTGTTATTTTACTTAGAACGGGATGTCGTCGATATTGATTTCGTCTTCGTTTACGACCTGAGACTCAGCCTCTGGGGCTGGTTTGTCGACACCTGACGAGGCACCGGCTGGAGCTGCTGGCGCAGATGAGCCGCTTCCCTTGCCACCGACTAATGAGATGTCATTTGCAATAATCTCGGTTTTGTTTCTCTTGGTACCGTCGGTACCTTCCCAGCTACGGTTCTGCAGACGGCCAACAATGTGAACGCCCTGCCCCTTGCCACCGTACTGACTGATAATCTCAGCGAGCTTACCCCAGGCGACGATGTCAAAAAAATCTACTTCCTGGCGTTTCTCGCCAGACGAATCTGTGAAGGAACGATTCACCGCTACTCCGAAGCTAGCAACTGCTTTGCCATTTGGTGTGTATCGAAGCTCTGCCTCGCGTGTCATGTTTCCCATGACGATAACCATATTTACGCTTTTCATAGTTTTCTCCTTTTCCCTCATCTGTCATTTCGACTGCTCGAGATGACAAGGTGGGTGGAATAACTTTACTTCAAGAGTTCCTCTAGCTTATCATCAAGCTTCTTGAGGCGTTCTTTCTCTTCTTTCTCGACAGCTTTGGCGGTCTTCTTTGGAGCTGCTTTCTTGGCAACCTTTTCTTCCGCTACTTCGGCTACTGCCTCTTTGGCAACTTCCGCCTTGTCAGCTTTCTTTGTAACCTTTTTCTCTGGTTTTTCCTCGGCAACGATAATAGAAGCTGGAGCGTCTTTCTTGGCCTCCATCTCTTCCTTCTTTAGACGAGGCTTACGTTTTGCGAGCGTTACTGGAGAGACCACAGGAACAGCCACTACCATTGAACGCATAATCTCCTCTGAGAGACGAAGGTCGCGTTCAACATCCTTTAGATTTACCGACTCAATGTCGAAGTAAACCAAAGAGTAGATGCCGAAATCATTCTTCGCAATCTTGTAGGCGAGCTTGCGCTTGCCGAGGTCTTCACTAGAGGTAATCTTACCACCAGCCTTGGTGATGAATCCTGCCACCTTCTCGGTGATCTTTTCGATTGAGCCCTCTAGGTCCGGATGGACGATATAGAGCAGTTCATAGTTTTTTTGCATTAAAAAAACTCCTTTCTCACGGATCGCTTATGTTGCTAAGCGAGTCCCACCTCTTGTGCGGGACGATAACGAGTAAGTATCCGTATTTAACTTTACAATTGGTCTATTTGATATCTCAAATCTGCAGTAATTATACCAAAACACAGGTAAATGTCAATCAAATTGGTCGAGCTGCCCTCCGGACAGGACAGCTGACGACGACAGACAAACGAGCAGTAATCGCTCCCGGCTAGGCCCGGAGGTCTTCCCGACTGATGGATTGCGGCGGCTCTGCGCCTTGGGGAAGCAAGCAGACCGCCAAGTCGAAGTACCCCATGTCCCCGGCCTCCGACAAAACCCACCACTTCGTTCCCCTCACCGAGAATACCTCTATCGTGAGGTCTCTGTGATCGTATAGTCCATGGCAGGGCAACAATCCCAGGGTTACCTCGCCTTCTTCACCC
This sequence comes from Patescibacteria group bacterium, assembly GCA_041738615.1. Lineage (GTDB taxonomy): Bacteria > Patescibacteriota > CPR2 > UBA1875 > CAIMLA01 > JBGSPL01. The sequence continues at coordinate 91,227 of JBGSPL010000002.1, read as the reverse complement.
TGAGGTACGGCTACAACCAGTTCGGTGAAGTCAGGGATGTCGGCTCTCGGTGTGATGCCAGCGATCTTGTAGGCGCCGTGGCTGTCAAAACCCATCGGAATCGCCCAAGGTACCTGGTCTCCCTTGGAGATCATTTCGCGAATGCTCGCGAGCTCCGCTACAGCATCACTGCCGTAATACGTTTCCCGCTGATCAGTAACTGAATCTGTCATCTGTACACCACCCTTCTCTCAGACCTTCCGGTGGTCTGTCGCGCACCAACGTACTCGAATAGAACAGGTAGGACGCTGTATTGTATCAAAAAGAACCCCCTTCGTAAAGTGAGTTCTTGCCGGATTTAACCTAGCTTACGGCTTCGGCGAGCTTGCCCTTCACCGTCTTTGGTGCTTTCACAAATGCATCCTCTACCGTAATCTTGTCCTTCTCGATTGAAACTATCTGCGGAAAAGCAATCACATGCTCCCTCATAGCAGCAGATAGCATCGGTGGGTCTACGTATATTTTGTCTATTTTCATGGATGTCAGATTGAGTGTAAAATCGCGGCACTTTCCGAGATATTTGCCGCTGACAGTATAGGTCTTGGCGCCAACAATCGAGATATCCCTATCCAAAATTTCTTTCAGCCGTACTATCTCATCTACCTCTCCCAGTGCACCGTATTCCGAAATCAAGTAGTACTCAGAGGTAATACTGAGTAAGTCCTTTTGAGGCAGGGTCTTTAGATGCTTCTTACCGAAACCTTCCCTTACAAGTATACCTGCAAATTCTCCGTTGTCTGGGTTTACTATAATATCCTCGACCACACCAACAAGTGCCATCTCTTTACGGAGTAGTACTGGTTTTAGTCTAAGCTCTGAGGCAAACTTTATCATAGACCTATTATACGTCTTTCACATTAGAATTCGAATATCCCAAAGTCTAACGCCCCGATACCAAGCTCGGTATCGGGGCGTTCGGCATCACTCCTCGCACTGCGGACACAGCGCTTAGGGGATATCCGACCAGGAGCGTCACCTCTCTGGCGAGATATTTGCCCTCCTTTGCCGGTTAGTCGCTGTCGCACTTCGGACAGAGCCCACTGTGAAGCTTCTTCACCTGAGACCTCCGTTTCTAGGCTGGGTCCTCATGACGTGAGAGCAAGTCCTCTCCCTGGTGCCATAACCGATTCCTTGTATCGGTCGAAGGCCACTCTGGGGACCACCCAAACCTCCTCCATCTGCGAGCATTCCACGGAGACAACCGTGAAGTTCGCAAGACTCGGGACCTTTGAGGGGTCGAATGTAGCGTGAACCCGCATCGTGGCATTTCTCGAGTCTACCAGGCCGAGAAACACCTCCACGGGTATCACGATACCTTTCAGGCTGAAGGCTCTCGAGTTGAGCACCGCTTTGTCTAGCTGGCAACAACCACCACGACTTATCTGCCAGAGTCGAAACTCCGTAACCAGCCTAGCTACACTCAAGTCTATCGCCTCCCTGGGTACTCGTCATTGACATCACTTATAGTTTATAATGTTATCAACAAGTTTATCAATCTATTTAGGAGCAAGATGAAAGCAGAAATTTTCAAGGCTTACGACATACGAGGTATTTACCCAACAGAAATGGATGCGATGGACGCGAAAAACATCGCTATGGCGTATGCTTCCTGGCTGAAGCCATCCGACTCCGCCAATGCTTCGACGGACAAGAAGAAGGTTGCCCTAGGTAGAGATGTCCGACTTTCTGGCCCAGAGCTCTGGGAAGCTGCTGCTACAGGACTTACTGAGATGGGAGTAGACGTGGTTAATATCGGGGTTATCACCACCGATATGCTCTATTTTGCTGTAGCGAACTATGGACTAGACGGGGGAATCACACTCTCTGCTTCTCATAACGCCAAGGAATATAATGGGATGAAAATTGTTCGCGAGGAGTCTCGCCCCGTTTCAATGGATAGTGGCATTGCCGAGATTCGCGATCTTGCCATGAACCCTAGCTTCACACCTGCCCCTACGAAAGGGAAGATTGAAACGATAGAAATCCACGCCGACTACATTGCCAAGATGCTCACATTTGTGAATACGAATGACATTAAGCCTCTTCGAGTAGTAGCAAATCCGAACTTTGGTGCTGCAAATCTAAATGCCGAAGCAATTGCAAAGTCGCTAGGAATAGAGCTCGTAAAACTCAATTTTGAGCAGGATGGTAGTTTTCCTAAGGGTAAACCGGATCCCATGCAGGCCGCCCTACGTCAAGAAACTGCCGAGCTCGTTGCCAGTTCAGCTGTGGACTTCGGGGTCATCTGGGATGCGGATGCCGACCGCTGCTTTTTCTATGACGAAAAAGGCAACTTTATCTTGCCATACTACATTACAGGCCTCCTGATGGACTATTTTCTTAGCAAAGCACCAGGGGAGACGGTAGTGGTAGACCCACGGCTTACCTGGTTACCGACAGAAATTGCTGCCAGGTACAATTCTAAACTCGCCATCAACAAGTCCGGTCATTCATTTATCAAGGAAAGGATGCGCAAAGAGAATGCAATTTTTGGTGCTGAGACCTCGGCTCACTACTACTTCCGGGATCTTTGGTATACCGACAACGGAATGGTGCCCTTCCTCATCGTTGCTGAGATGGTTTCGAAAACAGGCAAATCACTTTCCGAAATTGTCGCTGACTACCGAAGTAAATATTTCGCCATCGAGGAAACTAATTTCTACGTAGATAGTGTCGCCGAGTCTATAGAGAAGATAAAAAGCATTTACAGCTCTGGGGCTATGGATTACACAGACGGCGTCTCCATAGATTTCGCTGACTGGCACCTGAACCTACGTGGATCTAACACCGAGCCTGTGATAAGATTAAATATAGAAGCGAAGTCGCAGCAACTGGCCGAAGAGAAACTCGCCGAACTAACGGAGGCTATCGGTGGCAAAAAAGCCTAAAAAACAAAAATTCAATAACGACGAGGGATTTATCCGCGGTAAACGCGCCTTGCTCATTGGTATTTTCCCAGTGCTGATTTTCTTAGGGATGATGGCATTTGGCTCCTGGGTACTCGTAGATTACTACAACAAAGTTACGGTCAACGAGGACGACAGCGATGCTTGTAGACTGGTGCGAAAACATTATCCTTCATCGATCAAGGCCAACTACCCTTGTGACATTACGGATAAGGGCACTTACTGGCTGGTAAACTTCAGCCAAAATACGGGGACTATGAGCGCACCCGTCTACTTAAGCTTCAAGGTAAATAAGTCCGATAACTCCATCGGTCCTGCCGTAGACGTTAAATAAAGTCTGCGCTATGCTACAATTAACCTACTAACAAAGGATTTTTCATGGCAACAAAACGCGTTTTTTCAGGAATCCAACCAAGCGGTGACTTACATATCGGAAATTACCTTGCAACTATTTACAAGTGGGTAAAAGAGCAAGATACGAAAGATAATATCTTCTGTGTTATGGACCTTCATTCTATTACCGTCCCCCAAGATGCAACTCGCTTGAAAGAGAGAACTATCGAAATTGCTAAAATTTACCTTGCAGCGGGGATTAATTTGGACCGTTCGATCGTGTTTGTCCAATCTAGCAGACCAGAGGTTTCCGAACTCTGCTGGATATTAAATTGTTACACACCGTTTGGGGAAGCTAGTCGAATGACGCAATTTAAAGATAAATCTAAAACCAAAGGTGAGAGCGTCTCGGTTGGTCTTTTTGACTACCCAGTGCTCATGGCTGCAGATATTCTACTCTACGATACCGACGAAGTCCCTGTTGGCGACGATCAGAAACAACACGTCGAAATCTGTCGTGATATCGCGGAGCGTGTAAACAAGCGCTACGGAACAGAAGTATTCCAGATTCCAGAATTCACTACCAATAAGGCAGCAACCCGAATCATGAGCCTTACAGATCCGACTGTAAAGATGTCCAAGTCCGACGAAAACCCTAAAAGCAGGATTGAGATACTAGATACGTCCGATAATATTCGTAAAAAACTGGCAAGCGCCGTAACCGATAGCGACAACGAAATACGATTCGATAAGGACAAGAAGCCAGGTATTTCTAACCTCCTCAACATACTCTCGGTTTGTACCGAGACTTCTGTCCCCGAGCTCGAGAAAAAATACAAAGGTGTGTCATACGGAGAGTTCAAGAAAGATGTCGCCGAAGCGGTTATTGTGCTGCTTACCCCGTTCCAAGAAAAGTACGCTTCCCTGACCGATGATTACGTAATCGAAGTCCTGAGGGACGGTGCTACTCTAGTTGCACCGAAAGCCGCTGAAACCCTAGCTAGAGTGAAAGAAACTATCGGCCTCGGAATCTAATATAAAACGACGAAGGCCAGCTATCGCAAACGCGTTAGCTGGCCTTCTTCTTGTGCGACCCACGATGGGTCACTTCGGCGACGACGGTAATTCCGTCAGGTGTAAAGGCAATGCCGGCAAAGGGGCCGACAATCCCATGCTCCGTATGAAGCAAAACTGTAGTGCCACCGCTGCGAGAATACCCGAGCAATACGTCGTTACCGTCGCCGAGGCGCGCTACGCGCGACATGATATGCGTACGCGCTATCGTGTGACTCAGCGTCGCAGCATTGAGTCCCGAGCCCTCTCCGACCGCTTCGACTTTCGTCCCGACTCCGTCAATCCTGACTATCGCCTCGTTGGTAAACACCTACACCCCACCTCTCATCACAAGAAGACTGCTGTACAGTGCACGAATCCTAACATGGATTTTGTATTTAATCAATATAATTACCTCAAAAATATACTTGACAGAAAAGCCATATTGTGCTAGAATATACGTCGAGTACCAAAAGGTGCTAGAAGGGGACGCTCCCCGCAGACTTCTCATAGATTGGAGCGTTACAATGTACAAGAACAACTGGGGGTATTTCACGGTTCCGTTGACCATTATGGCCGTTGCTCTCGTGCTGATGGCAGCACACAGTACATGGCAAATGGTTTCGGCGGACAAGAATGCCCAACAGGTAACGAACCAGGCTACCGATAACAAGGCGCGTCACATCGCAGAGCTGAAAGCGAAGCCACATGTGGCTGCCATAATCGGTGGCGCAGACGACCGCGACTTCGACTACTACTTTCACGAGTATGAAGTCGAAGCTGCCGGCTACACCATAGACGAATTCGAAAAGGCATCTTTTCCGACGGTCACTACGGCCGACTCGCCCATGAAGTACATGGTTCCAACTCTCAAGTAACCCCCAGTTTGGGACGTCGAGAACGGACCGCCTGGCAGCGGCTACGATCTCCGCCCCGAATGAACCAGGCAGTGCTGGATCCCCTCTCGCACTGTCTGGGACAAATGTTCTGCAGCCCCCGACGCGTCTAGCGTTCGGGGGCTGTTTCTGTCTTGGTATTTTTGCTACAATAGGTACATGAGAAATTACAAAGAAAAATCAGGCCTAGACTTCTCCATCGGAGAAGATAAACTAAATTACTCGCGAGAGGATTTTACGCCCGCTGTGGAGTGGGACAAGACCTTCGAGGCAGGGAAGTATGCATATCGCGATCATTCGAAATTCGAAATTCGAAATTCGAAATTGTCGAAGACCTTATATTTTGGTAACCGCTACATGGAGAAAACCAGCGACGAAGCTGTTTTCGTGGACAACGACTTTATGGCGGACCTTACCATCATAAACCCAGGTAAAGTAGGTGATGAATTCACAAAGACAGTGGGCCACTACCATGGATATGTGGAAGGTACTAAGGTCGCTTACCCCGAAGTATACGAGGCTGTTTCTGGCAAATTCGAATATCTACTTCAAAGTGAAGAAGATGAGGACGGAAAAGTCGATGTAATCTGGGTAGTAGCCGATGAGTGTGACAAAGTAGTCATGCCTCCCGGATACGGTCATGTCAGCATGAATGTAGGGACAGAACCTGCAGCAGAAATTGATATCCAGAAACGTGATAACCCGAATCAGTCACAATACGGCATGTTCAAGGAAAAAATTGGCGGGGCCCTATACCGAACCGAGGCAGGGCTTGTAGAGAATCCCAATTATGACATCAAATCCGTGAGGATTGTCCGTGCTCTAGAGAAACCCGAATGGGGAATCACTAAGGCAAAGCCACTCTACACCTCTTTTGTAGAAAACCCTGAAAAGTTCCAATGGTTGCTACATCCTCAGGACTTTGAATTCAAACTAGACGAACTCTTCGAAGACATCGAGCTTTAAAACCTTCAAAAAAATACAAAAACAAGGTATACTGTACCTTGTTTTTGTATTCCTCGTGACCCGATAATAACGACTTTATTGTTGTTATCGGAAGAGGAAGCGTAGCGAAAGTGCGAAATAGTTGATTCTATCAATCTATGTAGCACGTCAGCTTACGCTGACGTGGAGAGGTCGCATAGTTGGCCTAGTGCGCACGCTTGGAAAGCGTGTATACCGCAAGGTATCAAGGGTTCGAATCCCTTCCTCTCCGCCAAATAGACTACAAATCCCAGCTTGCTGGGATTTTCTAGTATTGAAAGCTTCTACGTTATAAAATAGTAAGCATGAAAAATAAATTCGTGGTCCAGATATTTACTATAGTTGCAGCTTCGCTAGCCCTGCGTTTCGTAGATTTTGCCTTCATAGAGAACGAAAGCAGATTGTACTCTATAACGGCTATCCTGATTGCTCTCGGTGTCGGTACTTACATCATTTTCTTGATTTCAGAGATTATCGAGGAAACGACCGCAGTCTTGCGAAAACGCACCGGCCTTGCTGGTGGGCTTATCCAGGCCGTCGGGACCGCTTTACCCGACATGATTGTGGGGGTTACGGCAGCTCTTATGAGCATCCAGACTATTAGTACCAATTACGCACTTGCCATCAGCTACGCGATAATTGCCGCCAGTGCAACTTTCGGTTCCAACATTTATAACATAGGTTTCGCAGCGTACTGCATTTTCCGCCAAAACAGAGCAAACAAGAAACATCAGGAAATCAAGTTTTTGCCTATTTTCGGCAAAGCGACGCTCAAACCGATGGATGATCATGAATGTCGGCCAAACCTGATCGAAGTAAATACCTCCATCCGCATCATTGCTTCTCTCAGTGTACTTACCGCGATGATTGCCATCCTTATGGTTCTCTTTGGACGCTCTGTTGCCCCAGCTGGGTTTACCGGTGAACTTTATGGACTAAAACCCCTGATTGGCCTTGCCGTACTGCTGATAGCTGCCGCCATCCTAGTAAGGTTCAGTAAAAACTACAGCGAGGATTTCGGGATGCACGATAACTATTTTGAGAAATTCCCAACAGCCGTCATCTGGGTGTTTCTTGCTATCTGTGCCGGGTCGATATTTATGACTGCCGAAACGATGGTCGAGGCCGTAAACCACGCCTGCATCCTATTCCAAATTCCTGTAGTTATAGGCGGCACCGTTGCTGGGATCATCGGATGTCTAGCCGAAATGATAGTAGTCTACAAATTTACCGTAAACCCTATGGGTAGGATTGGCGACGCGGTAGTAGGTGTCGCGATGGATAACATAATCACGATAATTGGAGCCTGTATTGTCGCGACCCTGGGTGGTATCTTTCTCGGTGGAAGCTCACTAATTGTTATCTTTATGCTGATTCTTACCGTAAACATGTTACTGGTCTGGCAGGTTTCAGAGCTGAAAGATTTTTATACTGATATGAATCACTTCAAGAAAGGAAAAAGTAATGACTCACAAGTATAGCCGTTCGAGCGTACCTGCAGAAGGCATCATGGTCACAGTCTCTGAAGGCGGAGAAGAGATGGGGATCGCCATCCTTTACGTCCTCACTAATCCCAATAGGGGTAAGAAGTATGGGCTGCTTGCCGATGTTCGCGTGGAACCAGAATACCGTGGCGGAGGTCTAGGTACTGAGCTCGTAAATAAAGTAATAGAGCTCGCCAAAGAGGAAGGATGCTACAAACTACTTGCAGACAGTCGTTTCACTCGAGAAAAAGTCCACGCCTGGTACGAGAAGCTGGGATTCCAAAAGCACGGCTATGGCTTCCGTCTAAACTTTGAGGAAGTAGAGGAGCAAAAGTAATGCCAGGGTTACTCCATTGGTTATAGCAGTCGATATCGATAATGTTCTCTTTGACTTTATAGGCAGTTTTGTCGACTTTACGACCGCAGAACTTGGCTATTCCGTTAATCGAGAAGACATCAAAAGCAACCGATTATATGACCTCTTCCACACCACACCGGAAGGACATTGGGAACTATTTTTACAATATTACAATTCATCATATTGTGATGAAGCTTTGCCTATAGATGGTGCGAGAGAAGTACTGACAACCCTAAAATCAGGGAACAGAATAATCGCGATTACCGGTCGCCCAGAGACGACAAGAGAGAAGACCGAAATTTGGCTACAGAAAGAGTATCCCGGGCTGATAGACGAAGTCCTGTTCACAAACTCCAATCTACCATCAGACCATCCTAACCATTTTTCTAAGTCACAAATTTGCTTTGAGCACGGGGCAGACGTCATAGTCGATGATGATCACATGTTTGCAAATGAATGTGCCGAACAAGGAATCCCTACCATATACTTCAAAACGCCATACAATGAAAACGATAAAAAACACGACAATCTGTTGGTCGCAAGTGATTGGCCACATGTACTCACTATTATCAAATCCATCGGGGCCACCCTGGATAGAGTATAATTAGTATAAAGCTAACGGAGATAGACTATGTCATACTCAGAAAATATTACTCACGTTGAAGGCGAAGATAAAGGTAAAATACTCATGTTTACCCTCTCCACCTGTATTTGGTGCCGCAAGACCAAGGCACTCCTGAGTGCGCTCGGCGTCGCATACGACTATGTCGATGTTGACCTAGTAGAGGGCGATGCTGGTGAGGAAGTGATGAAGGAAATGCACAAGTACAACCCCAGCACTTCCTTCCCTACTTTTGTTTTCAACGATGGCGAGAAGGTAATCCTTGGATTTGAAGAAGATAATATTCGCGAGTGTATAAGTAGATAATGGCAGATGCCGATAAAACCAATAACCTCTACTCTGGGCTTAAATCCCTCGCAGATAAGCGAGGCTACTTTCTAAATCCCGATCTCGACTTTACCAAAGCGCTCTTAGAAAGCCTGATGGTAAATGAGGAACGATATGGGTACCAGGCCTGCCCTTGTAGGCTTGCGACCGGTAAGCGAACAGAAGACCTCGACATCATCTGCCCATGTGACTACAGGGATGCCGACCTTACAGACTTTGGGGCCTGTTACTGCGGTCTTTACGTAAACAAAGCGATAACTGAAGGTAAACAAACTTTAAAACCGATTCCGGAAAGACGTAAACCTAAAGTAATGAGGCAAGAAATGGCAACTGACAATTCGAAACTCGAGATTCGAAATTCAAAATTAGGAAGCAATCTTCCTATATGGCGCTGTACCGTCTGCGGTTACCTTTGTGCCCGCGATAAAGCACCTGAGATCTGCCCCATCTGCGGCGTCGCCCACGACAGGTTCGAACTATTCTCCTAAATATCTTCAATTAGCGGCTGATTTGCGCTATAATGCGGTCAAACAGAGGTGGATTTGACTGAACTAGAAGAAATCAAAAACCGGCTAGATATAGTCGAATATATTGGTAAATATGTACCGCTCAAGCAAGCTGGCCGCAACTTCAAGGGCCTGTGTCCTTTTCATAATGAGAAAACAGGCTCCTTCATGGTGAGCTCGGACAAGCAAATCTTCCATTGTTTCGGCTGCGGCAAGGGTGGCGACATTGTTTCCTTTGTTCAAGAGATCGAGGGTGTCGACTTTCCCTCTGCGCTAAAGGAGCTTGCCGAAAAGGCAGGAGTCAAACTTCCTGATTACGGGAATTACAAAAAGGAACCTACAGATAGACTCTACGAGGCCAACAACTCTACCTCCGAGATTTACGAAAAACAGCTCTGGTCCAAGGAGAATAAGTCGGTTTTAGAATATTTACGTAAACGCGGCATGGAAGACAGCACCATCAAGCTTTTCCGCCTCGGTTTTGCACCATCGGCTGGTGACATCATCGTTCGGGAGCTGACAAGTTTAGGATTCACTAAGGAGGAGCTCGCGAAAGCTGGTGTTGCCAAGGATCGCAATGGACGAACATTGGACCAATTCTTTAACCGCATCACCTTCCCTATCATGAATCCTAGCGGGAAAATCGTCGCCTTTACAGCTCGTGTATTAGACGACAGCTTACCGAAATATATCAACACTCCCGAAACACCAATTTATCACAAGTCTGACGTGCTTTTCTGCTTCGACAAAGCCAAAGAGCAGGTAAGAAAACAAGATCATATCATCATGGTAGAGGGTCAAATGGATGCCATCTTTTCCTACCAGGCTGGCATCAAGAACGTAGTAGCCACCAGCGGAACTGCGATGACAGATCATCAGCTAGACCTAATAAAGAGGTTTACAAAGAATATAAAGATGGCCTTCGACGTCGATATGGCGGGACAAAATGCGACACGCCGCGCTATCGAGCTTGCGTGGGAGCGCGAGTTTAATATCAAAGTTATTGCTGTGCCAGAAGGAAAAGACCCGGCGGACCTTGTGAAGAACGACCCCAAGAAGTGGGTAGAGGCTTGCCGAAAGGCAAAATATGTGGTAGACTACATCTTTGACAGCACCTTCGAAAAATACGACATTTCCAATATTCTAGACAAGAAACAAGCAACCAAAGAGTTACTTGAGACGATCAAAAAGCTTGGGGACCCAGTCGAGAAAGAGCATTACCTCAATCTATTATCCGCCCGCGTGGGAGTAAGTCTAAACGCACTTCAAGGTGCCCTTACCCGAGCAAAGCCGGCGGCATTGAGAAGCTCTGGTCTCGCAAAAAAGGAAGTCGCCAAGACTCCCGCTAGGCACAAGGAAAGTCGTGAAGAGCATGCTCTGTCCATGCTGCTATTACTGCCACAGTATGTTGAGTTTTTCTTCAATAAGTTGTCTGTAGACGACTTCACCGAAGTACCAGTACACTCTCTGCTAGACAGTATTCACAAACAATTTGATACAAAGGGTTCGTTTGATATAAAGGGCTGGATGAACAGTCTGGACGAACCCACAACTAAATACGTCAACCAGCTCATCTTGCGCTCGGAAGACAACTTTGCTGATGCAGATGACGAACTGCTCGGGGAAGAAATATTCTACTCAGTCGTCCGACTCAAACATCAGTTATTGGACATTCGCAAAAAACAGCTCAACGAGCGTCTTGCAGCTGCCGAAAAAGGTGGCGACAAGAAGCTCCAAACGGAGCTACTACAAAAGTTTCAAGAACTAATAGAAGAAGAACGTAACATATAACTACTACAAGGAGACTCATGGCCAAAGAGGTTGATTTTGATAAAGCAGTAGAAGCCCTCGTTGCCAAGGGGCGCGAACAGGGATTCGTAACACAAGAAGAGATTTTGGGACGCTTCCCAGACGTAGAAGATAATATCGAGAAACTCGATGAGCTGTATGCCACTCTTGCGGAACAAGGAATAGAAGTTCTCGATAACCGTGAAAAGATGATCTGGGGTGAGGAAGGCGAAGAAGCCGTAGATACTACTTTTGATGATATCTCCGAACTCGCAGACGACTCTGTGCGTATGTACCTACGTGAAATCGGAAAGATCCCTCTCCTTACTCAGCAGGAAGAGATCGATCTTGCAAAGAAAATACTACTTGGCGACAAGCAAGCGAAGAAGCGCCTTGCCGAGGCAAACATGCGTCTCGTAGTTTCGATTGCCAAGAAATACATCGGCCGTGGCCTCGACCTTCTGGACCTTATCCAGGAAGGGAATACTGGCTTGCTTCGTGCCGTTGTAAAGTTTGACCATACCAAGGGATTTAAGTTTTCTACCTACGCTACTTGGTGGATACGTCAGGCGATTACGCGCGCTATTGCCGACCAGGCACGTACCATTCGTATCCCAGTACACATGGTCGAGACCATCAATAAGCTTATCCGTACACAGCGTCGTCTTCTTCAGGAGCTTGGGCGTGAGCCTTTGCCAGAGGAAATTGCGCTAGAAATGGGTATCGAAACAGAAAAGGTAAACTATATCCTAAAAATCAAGGAAGATACAGTTTCTATCGAGGCTCCAGTAGGAGAAGAGGAAGATTCTCGTCTTGCTGACTTTATCGAAGACCGAGACTCTATTACCCCTGAGGAAGCTGCTACCTACCAGTTACTAAAAGAGAATATCAGTGACGTTCTCCAGCTTCTGACTCCGCGTGAGCAACGTATCCTTCGTATGCGTTTCGGCCTGGACGATGGACGTGCCCATACTTTGGAGGAGACGGGACAAGAATTTGGCGTTACTCGCGAGCGTATCCGTCAGATCGAGAGCAAGGCTCTACAAAAACTCAAGAAGCACCGTGAGAGCAAAAAGCTCCGCGATTACCTATACTAAGACCCAAGGATTATGTCATCCTGAACCAGTTTCAGGATCTAAGAAGAGGCCCATTTGGGGCCTCTTTTGTGCTTGAATTCCCATCATCAAAGCAAAAGTTGACAAGAGAGAGTATAATATAATTATCAGAAAGTGCTAATAAACTGAATAGAAAGAAGGCGGTATGAAATTTTTGAGCAAGTTTCCGATTGTTCTTGCACTCCCTATAGCGGCTCTGCTCTTTGTAGCCGGCCCAGCCACAAAGGTTTTTGCGGCCACCTCTCCTACACTCAGTGCAGCGGGAAGTTACTCGGTTCTTGGGCATACAACAGTAACTAACACTGGTGCTACCACTATGCCCGGCGATATCGGTATAAGTATAGGCGGATCCCCAACTGGTTTCCCGCCTGGCCTTGTTGGGCCTCCAGGGAATATCCGCAACGCAGGAGACTCGCTGGCGGCTCAGAATGCTAACACCGCAGCATATCTCGCGCTTAGTGCTGCGCCCAATGTAGCGTGCAGCGGCCAAGACTACGGAGCCGTTACAAAAGAACTGGAAGGGTTGACACTTATCCCTGGGGTCTACTGTGCAAATGCGTTTCAATTATCTGGAATGCTTACCTTGGACGCTCAGGGTGACCCTGGTGCAGTCTGGATTTTCCGAGCAGAATTAAGTACGTTAATTACATCTACGGGCGAAACTGATGATCCGACTGTCCAATTCCTTAACGGGATTGGCTCGCCATGTAATGTTTGGTGGAAGGTCGCCAGTTCTGCTTCTCTCGGCACAAACACAACATTTATTGGAAACATACTGGCACTCACTTCCATTAGTATGGATACAGGTGCAATCCTAGCCGGGCGCGCTTTGGCACAGACTGGTGCGGTGACGCTCGATAACAATACCTTCACTGGTTCTTCTTGTTTGTCGCCATCTACAAGCACCGTGAACACTGCAAGCACCGTTTCAACGGAGAATGTCACAACTGCCACGACTCTGCCCAGGACCGGTACAGGTCCCGAAAAAGTAAACGATTTTGGGCTAACACTCGTGCTAGGCCTAGTGATCGCTGGCTCTTTCACTCTGCTAGTATCCCAAGCAAAAAAATACCAATAGTTTATAAACAAAGCGAAAAGAGGTCACCAATGGAAAGAACAACCGAAACAGTAACCACCGAGGAAACAAGCACTGTCCCGGCGACAGAATCATCACCCAAGAGAGATGCGAGCGGCTCACAAACAGTAAGTTATTTAGTATATTTTCTGTTTGGCATTGTAGAGATATTACTGGCATTCAGATTTGTGCTAAAACTATCTGGAGCGAGCGCTACTAGTGGATTCGTAAGCTTTATCTACGACCTTAGCGGTGCGTTTACTTGGCCATTCGAGGGAATCTTTAGGTCTCTTTTCGGCCAGGGAGCAGAAACGACAGCAGTTTTTGAACCGTCCACACTTGTCGCCATTGCTGTCTATGCCGTAATTGCTTGGGGGATAGTCAGCCTAGTAGCCATACTTTCTGGGGAAAGACAAAACCAATAATTTTAAAAAATAATTAACTACCCGACATTTCGTAGAACGAGAGTTGGGTTCCGACCGCAGTGTCGGAGAAGGAGTAGAAATGGGAATCATTGTAGAACTTATCGTCGGGGGACTTGTTGGCTGGATGGCCAGCATGCTTATGAAGACCGACCAGCAAATGGGAGTTCTGGTAAACATCATCATCGGTGTCGTCGGTGCACTACTTGGAAGCTGGCTTTTTGGCTCAGTTCTCGGGTTTGGAAGTGCTTTTACTTCCGGGAACTTTAGCCTGGTAGGCTTCTTCTGGGCCATCTTGGGGTCCGTCGTCTTAATTGGTATCTTGAAATTGCTCAAGGTTCTTCGTTAGCAACATCACCACGTAGGTTAGGAATATCATGGAAAAGTTAAAGCAACATTACATGATCAAACAAAAAGAGGGTGAGCTTCACCCTCTTTTTCGACTCGCCTACCTTCCAGAAAACTTTGCTTCTTTTGCAGAGACTTCTATTTTATTTTTTGAAGGCTTTCTGGTTGTTCTGCTTGTGGCAAACTTGGCAATAAATATCTTTAGCAAGGGGATTATGTACTCCGCAAGTATATATATGACAAGCAAGGCCTCCTCTCTTTTATTGTCCGGTTTTGGGGCAGCCAATGTCCCACCAAACGACCTCGTGGCAGTTTTTGCGGCATTTATTTTATTCTTCCTTAGCCGACGATACTTCGAATACGTCAAATACAATTTACATATGTTGCGAGCTGTCGAGAAAGCAGAAGATAAGAGCAATAATATCACCGATAATCTGCTATAATTAGCTTATGAAAAGGGCTAAATTTGTTCTTATTGATGGCCACGCACTGATTCACCGCGCCTATCATGCAATACCACCCCTTACCACCAGGAATGGCGAGATGGTAAATGCAGTTTATGGATTTACGATGATCGTCCTTAATGTACTCCGCGACCTGAAACCCGAGTATGTAGCTGTCGCCATGGACCTACCCGGCAAAACCTTTCGTCACGACGATTATGCAGAGTACAAAGCAACCCGCAAGAAGGCAGATGACGACCTCACGATGCAATTCCCACGTGTTTACGATATCATCGAAGCCCTCGGGATTCCTGTTTACGAAAAACCAGGATTTGAAGCGGACGACATCATCGGCAGTGCCGCAGAAAAACTCAAGAAAGATCACGATGTCTATGTTGTCACGGGAGACCTCGACGAATTGCAACTAGTAGACGACAATGTCCGTATCTACACTATGAAAAAGGGGTTCTCAGATACCTTTATCTACGATAAGGCAGCAGTGATGGAACGTTATGGCCTGACCCCAGACGAATTTGTAGTACTAAAGGCGCTGAAGGGTGATGCTTCGGACAACATTCCTGGTGTCATGGGAATCGGAGAGAAGGGCGCTATCGAACTTGTATCGGAGTATAAGACTCTCGATAATATCTACCTTCATCTCGATGATTTAAAGACAGCCATGAAGCAAAAGCTTATCGACGGAAAAGAAAATGCCTATCTGAGCCTACATCTCTCCACAATTATTCGTGATATCCCCCTCGATATCTGTGTTGGCGATTGCCAAACCCATGAATTCGACCGCGACAAAGTGTTCCAACTTTTCAGCGAACTAGAATTTAAATCGCTCCTCGCTAGACTCCCGGGCAAGCCAGAGACTGCTGCAAAGGTTATTGAGAGTAATAAAGTAAATGGCTTTTCACTGACAAGCCAAACATCCACAAGGTCGGAATCGAACCAGAGAAACCTCTTTGATCCACCATCTTTATCACCCGCAGCCTCTGTAGCTCCAGGTGACCACTACAATTCAGACCACTACCACCTGGTAAACACGACTGAACAGCTCGAGATTCTCGCTGAGAAGGCAGCAAAACAGCAGATTTTAGCGGTCGATACTGAGACTGATTCCCTTGATAGCGTTTCAGCAAATCTTGTAGGAATTTCAATTTCATGGGAAGAGGGCCAGGCTTACTACATCCCTGTGCTTGGCATCGGTGAACATCTAGCAGCAGATGATGTCAGAAAGGTACTCGGGCCAATGCTCGCCGACGAAGCAATCAAAAAAGTTGGGCACAACATCAAGTTTGATTACGAGGTACTGGTCGGTAACGGCTACATCATAAACGGAATTTTCTTTGACACCATGATCGGCGCCTATCTGATAAACCCAAATGCCAGAGCCCAAAAACTAGACGATCTCGCCTTTACCGAACTCGGCATCGAGATGACAAAGATAGGAGAACTAATAGGCAAGGGCAAGGACGAAACCACCTTTGACAAAGTAGATATCGAAAAGGCCGTTCTCTATGCCGCCGAGGATGCCGACATGACACTGAGGCTTTACCGCCACCTTACCAGGGATCTAGAAAACGGCGGTTTCAACGAGCTGATGGGCAAAATAGAGGCACCCCTCACTGTAGTCCTCGCTCACCTGGAAATGAACGGTGTAAAGGTAGACACCGCGCAGCTCGCCGTCTTGTCTAAGGAGTTTGAACAGCGCATAGCTAAGCTGCAAACAGAGATTTATGATATTGCAGGAGAAGAGTTCAATATTGCCTCCCCAGCACAGCTCGGCAAGATTCTTTATGACAAGCTTGACTTACACAACCAGATCCCAAATCCCAAGGACATCAAGAAGCTACCTTCGGGTGGTTTCTCCACGGGGGCGGAGCAGCTCGAAAAACTTCAAGAGTCTGGGCACGCGATAATTGCTAAAATATTCGAATATCGCGAGCTTTCGAAGCTCAAAAGTACCTATATCGATGCCTTGCCAAAACTTGTGAATAGAAAGACTGGCCGCATCCACACTAGCTTCAACCAGACAATTGCTGCTACCGGCCGGCTTTCCTCTACAAACCCGAATCTGCAAAACATTCCCGTCCGAACAGAGACCGGCATGCTGATTCGCAAAGCATTTGTCGCTGACCCGGGATACCAGATTATGTCAGCAGACTATTCGCAGATAGAACTACGCGTGATTGCCCACATGTCAGAAGATAAGGAAATGACCCGTGCCTTCCGAGAAGGAATTGATGTCCATACTGCCACTGCAGCTAGAGTTTACGGGGTACTGGAAGATAAGGTCACCAAAGAGATGCGCCGCACCGCAAAAGTCGTGAACTTTGGTATCGTTTATGGCGTCTCGGCTCATGGTCTTCAACGTCAAAGCACTCTCACTTATGGCGAAGCCAAGGATTTTATCCAGAAATACTTCGTTACCCATGCAGGCATCAAATTATACATGGATGACGTGATCAAAGTTGCCAAGGAGCGCGGTTTTGCAGAAACCCTTTTCGGCCGTAGACGCTATCTACCAGAACTCGCCAGCTCCAACTTCGCAGTGCGTGGCAGTGCCGAGCGTATGGCTAGCAATATGCCTATCCAGGGAACTGCAGCAGACCTCATGAAACTCGCCATGATTGAGATCGACCACTCGATAGCTGACGTTAGTCCCAGGACAAAGCTTCTACTCACAGTCCACGATGAAATCGTGCTTGAGGTCCCAGACGCGGATGTCGAGAAAGTACGTGCATTTGTGAAGGAAAAGATGGAAAATATAGCTAAGCTCGACGTCCCGATAGAGGTCGAGATTGGCGTAGGTGATAACTGGGGAGATACAAAGTGATTCAATATAAATATATTGTTTGGTCTACCATAATCGGTATTACCATCACAGCTGTTAGCGCTTTCTATGTGAGCAGTACAACACCGCCAGTATACAATACTGCAATCGAATTTAGTCAGAAGATAGTCACAGATGGCTGCTTTGAAAGCGAACGTTCATTTCGTGGTTTACCACTCGTGTTTGTCACAACCTATACGAATACGCCATGTCCAGGGGTACATATTGTTACAGATGATTATGAAAATTATATAGGGTTAGTGGGCAACATCTTTTTTTGGTCGATATTATCGTACTTAGCAACAGTTGTAGCTAGAAAGGCTGTCAAAAAATGAAGAAAACGCATAAGTGGGGACTCGGGATAGGTATACTACTAGCTACCGCTAGCTGGGCAATAGCGCTAATCTATTGGGGAAAGCTTCCCGACGTTATCCCTACACATTTCGGGGTAAACGGAATGGCCGACGACTGGCAAAACAAGTCCATTCTCTGGGCGTTTCTACTGCCGGCTATTCAAACCTTGATGGTCGCTATGTTTGGTTTTCTTTACTGGAAACCTCAATACTCCGATATGCCAACCACTATGTGGCTTATGACGATGGAAGACAAAGTCAAGGATCACGCCTTTGACCTTATTCGTACCATGCTTGTCGGCACTGGCCTCTGGGTTGGTGTGCTCCTTACCTACATGGTCTACGCCATGAATGCCGCAGCGCTCGATAAATCACTCGGCATGAATCCCTGGCTACTTCTTGCTTTTGTCAGTGGCATGATTCTCTGGCTTATACTTTGGACCATCAAGGTTTACCGCGCCACAAAAGAGGCCATTTCTAAGCATAAATAATGAATATCTACATCCATATTCCGTTCTGCCACTCAAAATGCGCTTACTGCGCATTTTTGAGTCACTGCGACTTAGACAAAGAAGACGAATACGTTGCAGCGCTTTGTAGAGAAATAGAACATTATACATTTAATACTGATAATTTGGTAAACACCCTCTACTTCGGCGGCGGTACGCCCAGCCTACTAAGCCCAAGGAATGTTAGAAGAATTATCGAGACATTCAAACGCAGAACCAGTTTTACAGATAATTTCGAGATTACGCTCGAGTCTAACCCCGAGGACATTACGGACAAGAAACTTGTGGCTTGGAAGGAGTCTGGGATAACGAGGGTTAGTATTGGGGTTCAGAGTCTAAACGATACTACTAGAGTCTCTGTGAATCGCGCACTCACAGCCGCAGCGGTCTTGGAGCGAGTAGCACTCACCAAGAAACATTTCGAAAATGTTGGTGTAGACCTTATTTCTGGTCTGCCGCACGAAACAAAAACCTCACTCCTAGGAGCGATTAATCAGCTAACTAGGATGGGTATAAACCACATATCACTCTATGACCTAGAAACAGACAACTCATCGGCAATCGGCATGCGTCCCGAAAAATTCCCATTACCCTGCGACGATAAGGCGACCGAAATGCTCACCTCGGCCTGGGAGCTTCTTGTCAGACTCGGCTATGAGCAATACGAAATCTCTAATTTTGCAAGAAATCAGCAATATTGTCGCCATAACCTCGACTTCTGGGAAGGGAAAGACTATCTTGGTTTCGGTCTAGGTGCCACTTCACGCGTAGGAAACACTGTTAGCACAAATGCTCGTACTTTCGAGAAATACCTAACGGGCGGTCCGCTGGCTGCAAAGGTTACGCTCTCCACAAGTGAAATTAATCGATTAAATCTATTGGCTGCGATGCGTTTGGACAAACCTTTCAAAACTGAGCTGCAAACCTACAACCCATGTGAAATTATTCCAGACGAATTGCTGGTCGCTGGTCTTGTGTCTCCGGGTTACAAACTCACTCCAGCTGGTCGTCTAGTGTATAATCAAGTAGTAAACAGGCTACTCTAACATGAAACATAAATCCTCCAAACAAAGTTCACAGCCCAGACAAGTAGCTATACTGCTTGTTCTAGGAATTCTTCTTGCTGGTGCCTCTGTGGGTCTTTACAGCTACTACATAGGAAATCTAGCCCGCATATCGACTACTGCATCAAAGCCAAAAGAGACTACCCTAAAGGTAACTAACAAGGAACATAAGCCGGCAGTTCTCCCAGCCACCGTGAGCTTAGCTGTTCCCTACGCGGCACAGGCACCCTTTGGCAACTGGACAGTGCATGAGGAATCCTGCGAAGAAGCAGCCAGTTTCATGGTCCATGAGCACCTTGCAGGTATCAAATATAGCGACAACCGGATTCCAGATGCTACAGTCGACCCTATTTACCGAACTATGAAGACGTGGCAGGTAGCTCACTATGGCAGCGAACCCGACCTCACCATGGAAGCGCTGGGCAAATTCAACAAAGAGTACTACGGCTTTTCCTACAAGACAGCGGCAGCAGACGAAACTAGCATCAAAACCGCATTGGCTGGTGGCAATCCTGTAGTCGTGCCCGTGATGACCCACTCCTTACAAAACAGCATGTATGGCCCCGTGAGCGTCTATCATGTGCTTCTGATAAAGGGCTTTGACGCCACCGGAGTAATCACAAATGATGCAGGCGTCGGCAACGGCGCAGACCACCATTATGATTGGGCCATCCTGTGGCAGGCAATCGACGCCCAAACCAGCAAAATGAATCAAGGTCGCGTGATGCTAACTATCTCAAAATAGCATACTATTTTTGTACACCATACAAAGTACTTGACATGTGGATAAGTGGTAGTATACACTTTTGGTATACTAATTGGAGGGGCCATGAAAGCTCTCACAGACAAACAAGAAAAAGTACTCGGCTGGATCGAGACCTCGGTTCAGAAAACAGGACAGGCACCGACTGTTCGCGAACTCCAAGAGAAGCTGGGTTGCTCATCGCCTATGGGGGCTGTGGCTCACCTGAACGCGCTGGAGGCAAAAGGCTACATCACTAAGGTCGACGGCAAGGCCCGCGGCATCATGCTCAACACCGGTGATGGCATCAAGAGCGACGACGATATCGTTCAGGTCCCTCTAGTCGGATCTGTCGCTTGCGGTATGCCAATCTGGGCGGAAGAGATGATTGAGGAGATCATTCCATTGCCGAAAGCCTTCGTAAAGTACACCTCCGATGTATTTATGCTCAAGGCGGTGGGAGACTCTATGAATCTAGCCGGCATTGATGAGGATGACTACATCATTTTTCACAAACAGGACACAGCCGAAGAAGGTGACAAGGTCGTCGTTCTTATAGGAAGTGAAGCCACCGTGAAGAGATATCGCGTAGACAAGGAGCACAAACGTATCGTGTTCCAACCTATGAGTGACAACCCCATGCATGCCCCCATCATCCCCGATCTTGGTACCTTCATGATCCAGGGCAAGGTCATTGGCGTTGTAAAGAATAACTTTTAGTAAATACTGGAGGAATACGTAATGACCGCTAAAAAAGAAGACAAAGTAGCAGTAACCCCTGATCATAGAATAGAAGACATACAAACCGCTGTTGATGCTATCGAGAAACAGTTTGGTAAAGGTGCCATCATGAAGCTTGGAGAGGCCAACAGGTGTCACGTAGAGACCGTCTCTACAGGTTCGCTATCACTGGACTTAGCCCTGGGTGGCGGCGTTCCCAAGGGGCGTATAATCGAGATCTATGGGCCAGAATCATCTGGTAAGACTACTCTTGCTTACCACGTTGTGGCTCAGGCACAGAGGAATGGTGGAATCGCCGCCTTTATCGATGCCGAGCATGCCCTAGATCCGGAGTATGCCAAGAATATCGGAGTGGACATTGATAAACTTCTCATCTCTCAGCCAGATACTGGCGAGCAAGCTCTAGAAATTGCGGAGACACTAGTGCGCTCCAACTCGATTGATGTGCTTGTAATAGACTCTGTCGCAGCACTGGTACCACGAGCTGAGATCGAAGGCGATATGGGTGACTCGCATATGGGTCTCCAAGCCAGACTTATGTCTCAGGCATTACGCAAGATGACAGGAGCTATCTCCAAGTCCAACACCGTAGTTATCTTTATCAACCAGATTCGTATGAAGATTGGTGTGATGTTTGGTAACCCAGAGACTACTTCTGGAGGTCAGGCGCTCAAGTTTTTCTCCTCAGTACGTATGGATATTCGCCGTAGTGAGCAGCTCAAAGACGGCGATAACATTATCGGCAACCGCGTGAAAGTAAAGGTTGTAAAAAACAAGGTAGCGCCTCCATTCCGAACCGCAGAATTTGATATCATGTACAACGAAGGTATTTCTAAGGTTGGGGAAATCATCGACCTAGGGGTAAAGTATGGCATCGTAGGCAAAGCTGGCGCCTGGTACGACTACAAGGAAGAAAAAATCGGGCAAGGTCGGGAGGCAAGTAAGCAATTCCTTCGCGACAATCCTAAGCTCGCGGGTGAAATAGAAAAACAGGTACGCGAAGCCGCTATAGCTGCAAAGTAAGCGCCATGAAGGTAACTTCACTCGAACCGCAAAGAAAGAATAAAGAAAGACTCAATCTATACGTAGATAGGGTCTTTCACTCTGGTCTCGATGTCGGGACGGCAGCAAGATTAGGCCTCTATGAGGGCAAAGAAGTAACTGCCCTTGAAATTTCAAGTATAGACAGCGAGGACGAGTATCAAAAATGTATGAATTCAGCATTGGGCCTAGCATCTCGTAGGATGCAATCAGAGCGCGAGTATTGGCAGAAACTGGGTAAGAAGTATGACAAACCGCTCATCGGTCGTTGTCTAGACCGTTTACGCGAGCTGGGGTATGCGAACGATCAGGAATTCGCTCAGATGTGGGTACGGGAACGTAGCGGAACACGGGGTGTCCGGCTTCTCAGCCAGGAGCTAAAGCTAAAAGGTATCGATAAAGGGATCATTGAAAACTTACTAGCACAAATAGAACCAGCGAGACAGCAATCAGCTGCGCTTGTGCTAGGCTCTAAGAAATACAAAATAACAGCAACCCGAGACGAAAACTACTCCAGAGTGATATCGTTTCTTACTCGTAAAGGTTATAGCTATTCAGTAGCGAAAGCAACATTTGCAAAACTGCTTGAAATAAATAAGACCACTGACTAGCAGTGGTCTTATTTTGTGCTTTCGCTATATTTTAGCTTTGAATGCTCAGCACCTTGTAGGTAAACGCAAAAGCGGCTCCCCACATGAGTAATGGTAACATCCTACCTCCTCTACGCATTTCGGCGTGCTTACGATTTTACTCTTAAGCAAGGTAATTGTCAAGGTATTTATAGCCCAAATGTTGTTGTTTTTGCCCTTGCAAAGCCTTTTTGGCACTGTGGATAAACACGCAGGTCGTATTCATTCTAGCAGCATATTATTTACAAATTCCCCTCTCTGTGCTAAAATCATTAGGCGTAAACAAAAGGATTCTAATATGCCAGTAACAAAGTCCGCCATCAAGGCAATGAAACAGAACCGCAAGGCTAACGAGCGCAATAAAGCGACCAAGGCCGATTTTCGTGGTAAGGTAAAAGCAGTGAAGAAGGCAGTTGCTGCCGGAGAGAAAGATCTCGGTAAAATTACTGCTGAAGCTATCTCCGCAATTGATAAGGCCGCTAAAAAGGGTGTGATTCACAAGAACACAGCTTCTCGCAGGAAATCTAGACTAGTAGTTGCTCTTAACAAGTCTCTCGGCAAAGCTCTAGAGCTTGTCTCTTCCAAGACAACACCAAAAGCAAAGGCCACACCTAAGGCAAAAGCAGCAGCAAAGAAACCAGCCGCAAAGACAGCAAAAACAACCAAGAAATAGCAAAGACCCCTTCGGGGGTCTTTTAGATTATAGAGTCCAATATATACTTAGTGAGGAGTGTCTTGGGGTCGGCAACGCCACTCTTGAGTGCTATATCCAAGTCGAGAAGCCCCTTGTGCATCGATACTAGCTGCTCCTCGGTGAAGTTACGGGTCTGCCCTAGGCACTTCTTTACAACAAATGGGTGAAGCTTACTTCTCGAAACCATCTCCGACTCCGAAAGACCATGTGATTTCAGGTCCTGAATAATCAGCAAGTTCCGCACTTGCATCGCAATCATAGAGACTAGGTATACTTCGCTCTCACCGCCTTCAAGAATTTTCTCCAAATTATGCAAAGCCTTCTTTGTATTTCTTGTGGCAATCGCATCCGTAAGGTCAAATATTGTATTAAAGTAGCCCGCATTAACCAACAGCTCCACATTCTCCCGAGTCACTTTCTTGTCATAGGCCACCAGTTTATTCACCTCATTGTTGACCCTTAGTGAATCTGTACCCAGATACATTTGCAGTAAAGTAGCGGTTGCTTTATCGATACTACCCCCGGCCTTTGCAACCTGATTTTCAATATTCCTTACGGCCTCTACAGGCGTCATATTTGCGAAGAGCTCTACTTTACCGACCTTGTGTAAGGTCTTAGTAATTACGAGCCTCTGATCTGGCGCTTCGTTCTCTACGAGCACCAATTCTGTCTCCAGTGGCACTGCAGGCAGCCACTCCGCTATCTTTGTGAGAAGCTCTTTGTTTTTGCTAGCTAGTAAGCCCCGCAGCAGAACCACCCTTTTCTCTGCCAAAAAAGGCATTGCCGAGCACTCACTGATTATTGCGGATGCGTCAAAATCTGCGGAAATCTCGCGATAGTTAATACCATCGTCGGTGACTCCAGCTTCTTCCTTGATTTTCTTGATGCGGTTTTGCAAGCGTGCTTTATCCGGGCCAAACAGAAGATATATCACCGGGCCTCCTTCTGGCACACTGGGCAAAAATGTGTACCACGCCCAGCAACTTTTATACGTGTAACGGTACCCCCGCAATTTCTAGGACACGGCTCGCCAGTGCGATGGTAAACATTGAGGTAGCCCTGCATGCCCCCTTTTTCTCCGTAGGCATTTACGTAATCGTTGTCTGTGGTCCCGCCTTTTTCTATAGCAAACTCCAGTTTCTCCGAAATCAGATCGGCAAGATTGATCATCTTTTCTGTAGAAATCTTGGAGACCAAAGTCATCGGATGTATGCTAGCTTCATAAAGCACTTCGTCCGCATAAATATTCCCAACTCCCGACACTACCCCTTGGTCAAGAATAAACCTCTTGATGCTAGATTTCCCCATGCGCTTTGCCCTAGTTAGGAAATACTCCTTGTCTATCTTCGGGATTGCGTCTGGGCCATAGGTAGAGAAATATTGATCTGACTGTGCGTTTGTGACTACCTTGATCCAACCAAACTTTCTGAGGTCGTTAAAGAAGAGCTCCTTATCATCGAAGTACAGGATTACGCGCGTGTGTTTGTTCGGCAGATCAGCATGGAAATCGTGTGAAGGATGTCCCCCCGCTACTCTCATTTCCTCTTCCTGGTATATGAGCTGGCCGGTCATCTTGAGATGAACAAGCAAATTTAGACCCCTCTCCAAAGCGAATACTAGGGTTTTTGCCCTTCTAGTAACGCTCAGGACTTTATCGCCTATGATGTTTTGAGCAACACCCACAAATGAGCCTTCATTTAGGACCTCGATATCGGTAATTATTTGGCCTGCCAGCTTTGCGTTGAGCTGTCTTGCTATAGTTTCTACTTCTGGTAGTTCTGGCATTTTATCTCAAAAACTTTCTACCCTCTATGTTTTTCTCGTCGTGAACCCATCGGATGATTTCTTCGGCAAACTCTCTTACAGCGTGAGAGCCATCTGCAGTGATAACGTTGTGATCAACCTCAACCAGTTTGCCCCTATAAAATGCCCCCGCCTCCTCTATCTTCACTTTCAGCTGGGCTGGACCGGTAAGCTTAATCCCTGCGACCAGGTGGTTATCGAGCAATACCGAAACTGCGTGACCTATCGCTGCTACCATTTTGTTATGCCCTCTGGCATACTCCAAAATTTTCGTGACTTCGTGAAGCCCAACAAACTCTTGGGCGCTTTCCTCACCGATAAAGACAATCCCCTCGTACCCCTCTAGAATAGCTTCTCGGAGTAGCAAATCAGGCATGACAACCTCTCCAAAACGTCCTTTCGCCGCCGTCAGATGGCTGGACACTACTGTGTATCCGATTCCAGCTGCCGCCAGCCGCTCTATGAGCCAACCGTATTCTTTGTCCCGAAAGTTATCATGTGGTAGTACCACTAGCAATCTCTTATTCATCCTGTTCTCCTGACAATTCTTTCTTCAATCTGAAGCGATTTGGAAATTTGATAATATCTGGGCTTGTTCTGCTCGGTCCAAATACTAAAGTGTGGAACGTCGTGCGAAAACCCATCGGTAAAAAGAAGAAACCATATTTTAGCACACCGAGAAGATTCCACTTGTCATTCATAGACTGAGTTTGGAAAGTAAGAATAGCTTCGCGTAGGTCCCTGGCGGAATGCCCTTCAAAAAGAGTGTATCCCTTGCCGATAGCATCCAGGATGTGAGCGTCACTGGATCCAGTCTCGGTGCGAAAAAGGAGCAGCCGATTAAGATACTTGGCACGCAGATTTTCCTCACCCATCATTGGTGTGGCATTCACTGTTTCAATTCCATCAAAATGCAGCTTGTCGTGCAACAGCTCTTTTGCGCCGACTCCATTGACTGGTGTCGGTAGTCGGTGATTCATCCGAGATACATAGAGCGGATGTGCAGCGATAGCTATCCCTCCTTGGGCATGAATCTCCTTTAGTGTCTCATGAGCACTCTGATTCGGGGAGATGCGTTCCTGGATATCTAAAGCGAGGATATGCCCTTCTTTGGCCGATACCTCTTCCCCAATCATCAAATCAAAACGGTAATTCTTACCCTTCATCAGTTTCTTCGCAAGCAGGGCACCATCTATAGTATCGTGATCGGTGATGGCAATTACTGCGAGGTCAGTCTCATTTTCTACGTACTCTAAAATTTCCTCGACTGTAGGAATACCGTCAGAAAAGTTGCTGTGGATGTGGAGATCTGCCTTTGAAAGTTGTGGCAGCTGATGATGCACTTGTTCTTTTAGAGTCGCCATTGGTCAATTATAGCACGATTCCGTGCTTAAAACAGGCTGACAGCGACAAATATATCTGCAACTACATGCAAAACAATCGCGGGCAATAAGCTTCTATATTTGTTGGTGAGGTAGCCCCAAATGAGACCTAGTACCAGGGTCAGGCCCACGAACAGAAGAAGATTACTACTCATAGGACTATAGAAGTGAATACCGGCAAAAAGAATCGCCTGGACAATAATTGCAAAAGAAATCGGCAACTTTAAGGAAAAGTAATTTTGCATTATTCCCCGAAAAAATGTTTCCTCTACGAAAGCATTTGAAATAGCATAAAGTAAAAATACCGGCAAGTACTCTAAGAGCAAGATGGGGTTCAAGTTTGTTGAATGGAGAAACCAAGGATACAGGCCGAGACCAAGCAGCATAAACCCAAAGGTCAACCAAAATGTAATCGCCGTTACTTTCTTGTAGTCCCCAAAGCGCATAAATATGTTGTTGTTGTCCCAAGAGAGACGCTGCATTAAAACAAATATCAAAGGTAGGACCACAACGATTCTTGTTAGACCCCATAGTAACAGATAACTTGGCTCCATAGCCGCTGTGAGGTTTTTGTGCAAAATGAGTTGAGTAATCGCAATTCCTGCTGGGTACTGAATCAGTATAAGTATGTAAATCATGGTAACCAGTAACATATTGGTTCGTTTTTCTAGCCAGACTCTCATCTCATCTCCTCTATTGCGGCTTTCCCAGCAATATAACCGCTAGACCAAGCCCACTGTAAATTATATCCACCCGAATCTCCATCGATGTCCAGGATTTCACCTGCGAAATACAAGCCAGAGTGAACCCTTGATTCAAGCTGAGCCGTAACTTCGTCTACTGGTATCCCTCCTGATGTCACCTGAGCCTCTTTTAGCGGCCTCACCTTTCGTACTGTAAGTGGAAAATGCTGTAGTAAATCCACAATGCTTTTACGTTCCGTTTTTGATATCTCTGAAACATTCCTTTCTGCGAGTCGCAACAACGAAACGCACTCTTTTGCCAGTTTCAAGGGCAAAAGCTCAGAAAGAATGCTCCCGAGCTGCTTCTTGGGTGAGTTAGCAAAGCTTTGCTGCAAAAAGCTGTCTAGATATCGCGTGTCGTATTCTGGGAGTAAATTTATCGTAAGGGTGGTCTTTGCTTCCCCAATGTAGGGAGACAGAGATCCTGCCAAGCCCATTACCGCAGGTCCCGAAACACCGTAATGTGTAAAGAGCATATCGCCTTTTTGTGATCTGCGCTCTACGCCATCGACAAAAGAGGAGGCAATGACGCCCAGTTTGACCCCCATAACATTCTTGACGAATTCTTCCTCGGTTTCCATCGCAACTAGGGCCGCAAAAATTGGAGTTGGTTTATGCCCTAGCTTCATCGCCCAAAACAAGCCATCTCCGCTAGAGCCTAGGGTGTGAGCTGCCTTACCCCCAGTCGCTAGAAGCAACGCTCGAGACATTATTTCCTTGCCGTCAGCAAGCACTGTTTTCCATGACCCCTCATGTGTAATGTCTTTGACTGCAAAACCAGAGCATACTTTTACATCTAGGGCCTCTAGGCGAAGACGCATTGCCTCCACAACAGTTGATGCCTTGTCGGTAGTAGGGAAAAGCCTGCCGTTGTTCTCTTCCTTGAGTTCGACTCCGAGAGAACCGAAAAACTTCTCCGTTTGATCAATATCCAATTTTGAATATACGTCATTAAAAAGGCGACTTACGCTGCCATGGTATCTTTTTTCGTTAATATTACGGTTGGAAATATTGCAACGACCATTGCCTGTAGCAAGAACCTTCTTCCCCAAGTTGGCATTTTTCTCTATCAAAAGAACGCGTCCGCCGTTTTCGGCCGCAGCAATTGCACCCATCATCCCAGCCGCACCACCACCGATTACAACTAAGTCATACATGCTAGTGCTATCTGTAGTTACCAAATTGTAGTGGCATCTCTAGTTCGGCACCCCTCAGCAAGTCCATGATTTGCTGCAATTCGTCCTTGGACTTTGAAACCACACGGACTTCATCTCCTTGGATGACGGGCTTTGCTTTAGGGAAATCATCACGAATCAGTTTGCTAATCTTCTTGGCATTCTCCGAAGACAGCCCGCTGCGCAAAGTGATTTTCTTTCGTACTGTGCTACCGCTAGCTAACTCAAAATCAGTACTCTTATCCAGAATCTTCAAACTCAGGTCACGCTTGACCATCTTAGATTCCAGAATGTCGATGATAGCCTCTAGTTTATAGTCACTTTCTGTATGGACTGTAATCAGGTTGTCTTTCTCTGAATACTCTACGTCTGCAAGTACGCCTTTGAAGTCAAATCTTCCAACTATTTCGCGTCTGAGCTGATCTATGGCGTTTGCCATTTCTTGGTGGTCAAAATCACACGTAATATCAAATGAATAATCACTTGCCATGGCTTCTCCTACTGTATTTTCATACCTTTAATAAATTCTCGGCTGACTGTTTCGTTATCTTTACCTAGTGGACCGACACTTTGACCATTATAGGTAGCCTGGACTGTGCCGCCATCCGTCGTTGTAATCTTTACACTGTTTACTGCTTTGTAAACCTGGCTTACCCCCGATACGACGACCGTTGGTTTTTCAGTAAGCTTCTTCCCATCAACTTCTACAAAAAGCGAGGCCGAACGTGGACCCACAACCAATCTGACTTCTACCTCTCCGTTGGTTGCCGCTACGGCAGCCGTTGTTGTTTGAGCGACCACTGTTCGCGTCTGCTGTGTATTTTTCCCCAGTTTGTTTTGGGCCTTGATATGAATAATGTTCACGCCATTCTGTAAACTAATCTTTTCCTTGAACCTACCTTCCTGGTCTATCCCCACACCAACATCGTTTATCGTAACCGTGGCCCCGTTGTCGGTCGTACCTTCTACAGTCGTCGTACTACTAGCGATGTTGATGTTGTCCTTCGGCGTTGTGACGCTTAACTTGGGTGGCGCGGTAAGGATTCCAACCTGCCATCCAATGTATAGAAGTATCAGCAGGCTGGCAAATACTATGCTTCCTACCGTTAAGGTCTTTGGGGTAATCACCACCCTTGGCGCTTCTATAGGTTTTACAACTGGAGCTCCTGCCTTGGCCTTGCGTACGTTCTCGATAAGTCCTCTTTCGCGCTCGTATAGCTTCATTACCTTATCCGGGTCTAGCTGCAAAAAAGTAGCATAAGTTCGGACAAAGCCACGAACATAAACATCAGGCGGTAAGATGTCATATCTGCCGTTCTCTATCGCTTCTACGTACTTCCAACGGATTCGGATCGCTTTCTCAATATCTTTGAGGTCTAGCCCTTGGGAGATTCGCTTTTTTGCTAACTTCTCCCCTAAGCCTTCCTTCTGAGGGAGAGTCTTACGTGTAAATTTTACGGCCGCTGCCATTAATAATCGCCCCCATCTCCCTCTCCAGTAATATCGTTCATATCATCTACTAGCACGTCTCGAGGTCTTGCTCCGTCTTGTGGGCCCACAACCCCTCTGTCTTCCAGGATGTCTAGCAGACGAGCTGCTCGTGCATAACCGATGCGCAGTCGTCTCTGAAGTAAGGACGCGGACGCCTTGCCGGCACGGATCACAGTCTCTGCCGCATCATAAAAGAGGTCATCGTCTATATCAGCCATGTCCCCACCGTGTGAAGCTTTGGCGTTTTGCATCAATATTTCCTCGTTGTAATCTGGTTCTGCCTGCGTTTTCACGAACTCAGTGACCTCCTTGACCTCCTGTTCTGAAACATAGGCACCCTGAATGCGACGCGGCTTGGAAAGCTCGGCAGAAAGGAAGAGCATGTCTCCCATCCCCAGTAATTTCTCGGCACCGCTTTGATCCAAAATGGTTCTGGAGTCTGTGTTTGAAGCCACAGAGAAAGCAATACGAGTAGGAATGTTGGCCTTGATAAGACCCGTTATAACGTCTACCGAAGGCCTCTGCGTGGCAACGACGAGGTGCATCCCGACAGCGCGCGCCATCTGCGCAAGGCGACAGATAAGACCCTCCACCTCGTTTGCAGAGACTGCCATCAGGTCGGCAAGCTCATCAATAACGATGACAATAAAGGGCATTGCCTCCTTGGTTTTGGCCTGGTTGTACTCAGTAATATTCCTTTTTCCTGCTTGCGAAAGCACATGGTAACGTCTCTCCATCTCTGCTACCGCCCATTTTAGTGCTGAAACAGTTTTATCTGGATCCACAATCACAGGAGTGAGTAAGTGAGCGATCCCGTTGTAAAGCGTCAGCTCTACTCGTTTCGGATCGACTAGAATCAGCTTCAGGTCTTGTGGCGTATTCTGGTAAATAAGACTCAGAAGTAGCGCGTTGATGCAAACCGATTTACCCGACCCGGTGGACCCCGCGATTAACAGATGAGGCATTTTGGTAATGTCTGCAATCTGAGGGTGTCCGGCAACATCGAGCCCGAGCACGATAGAAAGTTTGGACTTACGGTCTTTGAAAGTCTGAGAGGCGAGGATATTCCGCATGCGTACAATCTGCGCTGACTTGTTTGGCATTTCCACGCCTACAAGGCTCTTTCCTGGTATCGGGGCCTCGATACGGATAGGATGCGCCGCTAGCGATAGTGCCAGGTTTTTGTCGAGGCTAGTAATCTTCTCTAATTTCACCCCGTCGTTGGGTTTCAGAGTATATTGCGTCACCGTAGGCCCGACATTGACGTCGCTCATGCTGACCTCTATGCCAAAATTGGAAAGGGTTTTTTGAATCGTGGCAGCATTCTCGCGCACATTCCCACTGTCTGCCCGGGTTGTCATCTCTTCAAACAGATTTAGCGGGGGCAGTTTCCAACCTGAGGTATCTACCGTGGACATTACCGCCTGTTCGGAATGATCTTTCAGTGCGGCCTTTCTTGGATCAACCAGTGGAGCCCTGGAAGCAGGCGCGGTTTCGTGTATCTTTATGTCGTTTTTTGGCGCTGATTCTTCCTCGTCCTTCTTTTTGAAGACATTGCTGATACCAGTAAATGGAGTATTCGTTGCCAGAAGCATCCCGATGGTGGACGTTGCAATTAGTAAAACGAAAGAGACTGGCGCGTTGAAAACCATCAGCAAAAGCTTCTGAAGATAAAAACCAACGTAACCACCATTGCTACCCGCGGCAGCGAGCGCTCCCGCATTTGAAACATTAACAAAGATATGGAATACCCCGGAAAAGGAAATAGTGGCCAGAAACAAACCGATTATTGTAGCCGTTGTAATCTCATAGTCCTCTGGGTTGAAAAGTGAGTAGGCGACCCCAGCAAGTATCAGTGGTAGAACAAAGATAGTCCAACCGATCCCTACCCGAAGGTATTTACTAATAACAATCCCCAGAGGCCCTCCAAAACCGAAGGAACTAACGAGAATGACAAATGCTAAAACGAAAAGAAGAACCGCGATTATCTGATTTCGAACTATCGGATCCACTCCTGTTAGGATTGGGGACCCGCTACCTGCTGCTGATTTGTTCTTGGAGCCCTTCGGGCGACCTGGTTTGCGATGTCGAGCCATTTTCACCTACTTATTCTTCCTGATTATAGCACAAACGCCCCTTACGATAAACATAGTGTTCTGGAATAAAAAATGCCCACAATGTGGGCATTTCATTAGACTTCAATAACTACTGGCAATACCAGTGGTCGACGCTGTGTCTCATTGTACAAAAGTTCACTGATCCCATCACGCAAACGCACTTTTAGGTTTTGGTAGTTCTGGCCGGAGCCCTCTTTACCCAGGACTTCTACGGTTCTCTTAATTTCCGCCCTAGCACTACTGACGAGTTTCTCGTTCTCACGCATATAGATGAACCCGCGAGAAATGATATCTGGGCTAGTCATCATCTTACCTGTCTTACGATCGAGCGTGCAGATGACAACAAAGATGCCTTCTGTCGACATCGATTTTCGTTCGCGAAGAACGATTTCACCGACATCACCGATACCGAGGCCGTCGATGAGGATAATTCCGTTAGCGACCTTGTTCTCTGACTTTCTAGCCCTGTTTGCATCAATCAAGATTTGTTCGCCGTTGTCTAGAATAAAGATATTCTGGTCCTGGATACCAAGCTCCTTGGCTATCTCAGCATGGCGTACGAGCATGTGTCTTTCACCGTGGAAGGGCGCAAAGTACTTTGGCCGAATCATGGCGATCATCATCTTCAGCTCCTCACGACAAGGGTGACCAGTAACGTGAGTGCGACTTTTTTCTGCATCAAAGAGCACATTTGCGCCCTGACGAAAGAGATCGTCCATCACCGCTACAACTTCACGCTCATTCCCTGGTATCGGAGAACTAGAGAAAATCACGGTGTCGCTTGGTTTGATGCGAATGTTCTTGTGTGAACCACTTGCCATTCTTCCAAGAGCCGACATCGCCTGTCCCTGGGAACCGGTAGCCATTACCGTGACCATGTGATCTGGAAACTTGTCAATTTCCTGGATTCTGACAATCATGCCGGCAGGCACCTTTAGATATCCGAGCCTTACTGCAATTTCAACGTTTTTGAGCATCGAACGCCCTGCAAAGGCAAGCTTGCGACCATGGTCACGAGCAGAGTCTACCACCATCTGTATACGATTAATCTGTGAAGCAAAAGAAGCCACAATTACGCGCCCCTTAGCATTATCGAACATGTCTTCGAAACACTTTTCGAGCTTCTTCTCACTCATCGAGAATCCTGGCTGCTCGGCGTTTGTACTGTCAGACATTAATAACAGTACCCCTTCGTTACTGAAACGAGCTAGCTTGTCCCAATCGATAAATTTATCGTCAAGCGGTGAGTGATCTATCTTAAAGTCACCCGTGTATATAATTCGTCCCAGTGGCGTCTTTACTCCATAGCCGACAGCGTCTGGGATGGAATGCGTTACTCTGAAAGCCTCTACCTCAAAGGCGCCCATGCGAAGGACATCCTTCTCGGGATCAATCACCTTCAGGACTCCACCGGTGTCAAAGCTGTACTCAGAGAGCTTAGCCTCGATCATGCCGATAGTCAGCTTGGTCCCATAGATCGGACAGCCGAGTTTCGGCCAAATGAATGGGATTGCGCCGATGTGATCCTCGTGGCCATGGGTAATGAAGATTCCACGAATCTTATCTTTCTTGTCTTCGAGATAAGCGATATCTGGGATGATATAGTCGATACCAAGCATCTCGCTATCTGGGAACTTGAATCCCATATCGACGATGATGATGTCGTTCTCGTATTCATATATGGTGAGATTCTTGCCGACTTCGCCAAGACCACCCAGTGGAGTAATCTTGAGGAGCCCCTTCTTCGGATCCTTTGTATGCGAAGACTGCTGAACAGGGTCACTGTTCGTGCGAATATTTTTGTTCTTTAATGCATTGTCGTTAAATGGTTTGTTCTGCCGACGCTGCTTCTTTTCTGGTTTCTTTTGTACTTTTTCCATATTTGGTTTTCTAGTACCTTTCTGCCCGTCCATAGCACATTAAGCGTAGGCGGGTCGTCTATCCCGTGACAATATGCACGGCATAATTTAGTTGGTTTTAATAGTTTTGATTATTTCTGGTATCCGCGCGAAGTCGCCCTTTAGCGTCTCTCGCAGTGAGCCGTTGTACATTGCTGCTGCTGGGTGGTAGAGCGCAAGGAAAGTCTGGTCTCTGCCCCACATTTGCTTGGTAAATTCATTCCCATGGGCCTCCGAAATTTTAAGCTCCGGAAAGAATCTGTTCATTGCATGGCGTCCAAGAAAGATAATCAACGTAGGGTTGATGAGCTCTATTTGACGTCTCAGATATGGCCAGCATATCTCTGCCTCGCTAGGTTTGGGATCACGGTTGTTCGGTGGGCGGTGCTTCAGCACGTTTGCGATATATATGTCTTTTCGCTCCAATCCTATGGTAGATAGAAGCTCGTTCAAAAACTTACCAGCCGCTCCGATAAAGGGCTCTCCTTCGAGATCCTCCTTCTTACCAGGAGCTTCGCCTATAAAGAATATCTCAGCGGCATCTGATCCTACGCCAACCACATCCATGGTTTTCGTCTCGTATAAAGAACATCTCTGGCAATTACTAACCAGCTCTGCGATCTCAGCTATACTTTGAGCACTATCAATCTGTTCGTCAGTAATCTGCATGCGTCGGACGCAAAAATCCTTTTCGTTGGTTAATGGCTATTGAGAGAGTTCTACTACGTTGCGTATATTCTAGCAAATAATCGGCTAAATGTCAATGGTTATACTAGCAGCCTAAGCTCAGCCTTCATCGCAACTAGGTCATATATTGCGAATGTTGGCTTGCCATCCCTGGCCTGAATCTCGCCCGGGTTAAGCATCACCGTGCGGCCCACCTTTTCTTCCCATGGTTTGTGGTTGTGACCGTAAAACACGACGTCAAACCTACCGCCCTCGGCCAGTTTCCGAGCAAACTTCGGATAATGACAAAAAGCTAGCTTAGTGCCCCCGATGTTGAGCACCCCATAGTCCAGGAATATCTCTACCCTTTCCGTCCAAATCAGCCCTGCATCTAGCTTGTGGCGTATCTCGTAGTCCGCATTTCCTAGCGCGATATACACCTTTTGCTCCCATGTATCTAGCTCCTGCAGCGCCTCTATGTCCTGCACGTCTCCGCAGACTATCACAATCTCGAGTTTCTCTCCGTCAATTATCTTCTTTGCACGCTCAAGATACGCCATATTACCGTGGATATCCGCCATCACTGCCATCTTCATGCTAATATTATAGTATGAAACCGACCACAAACGACAATATATCCACATATTCCTTTGATGCTTTTGCTGAATACCCTGAGATGCTAAATATTGCTTCGTCGCGGCTGGGCGGCATAAGCCAAGGAAGCTATAGCAGCTTAAACATTGCCTTCCATGTAGATGATAACGAGAATGCAGTACTCGAAAACCGTAAATTACTATGCAAGGCACTCTCCATTGACGCAGATACCCTTACCTGTGGCGAGCAAGTGCACGGCGCTCAAGTAGAGGCGGTTACGGAGAAAAGCGCTGGTAAGGGCTCTAGATCTCTACAGGATGCCTTCACAGACACTGATTCACTGATAACTAATGTGCCAAAGGTTCCCCTACTGATTCAAACTGCAGATTGTGCAGCGGTTTCTCTTTATGACCCCGTAAACCATGCCATAGGCATTGCCCATGCAGGGCGGAAGGGAACAGAATCAGAAATAGTTATCAAAACAACAGAAGAGATGCACGATATCTATGGCACTTGTACCGAGAATCTTGTTGTCAGTATAGGCCCATGCATTTACCCATGCTGCTATGATATGGATTTGCCAAGCTTAATCAAAGCGCAATTATTAGAGTCTGGCGTTAAACCAGAGAATATCGAAGAATCCGGGATATGTACCTCCTGCAATAACGATATCTTTTTCTCTTACCGCGCCGACGGGAAGAAAACAGGGCGCTTTGCGAACATAGTAATGATACAAAAATAAGGCCACGGGATTCACTGTTTTGCTACAGCGCTGCTAGGCGGCTAGGGAGAGAGCAGCCTTGGTCTTCCTTTCGTTCAAAGCTTTTACGTCTACATTTTCTTGATAGATAGACACGTCTACCGACTTAGCGCCTGGTGATATCTTGCCCGTTTCTACAGTAATGGTCGGAATATCCGCGGCCTCTATCAAATTTACGCCTTCTTCGAAGGGAACTTCTTTGATTTTGGCACCAGTTTCTAGGCTATACAATTCTATGCGGAGACCACTCTTTATCCCGTCATCGCGCACAAACATGATCTTAGACTCGGAGGTTATTGCTTCAACAGGGTAATTCTTTTGAAGCGGAATGCGAATATTATGCCTCTTAAGCTCAGTTTCCGGAGTGCCCTCACTGCTCGGATTAGCTTCCGTGACTCCCGGGGCTTTCTTCTGTTCGTCGATATATCGAAGCATTTCGTCCCGTTTTGCGCCGATTCTGTATGCCCAGTCATAGTCACAGTGATTATTCACGAGCTCATTAAGGGGGTTGGGCTTCATTTCCGCCAGAGTTCCCTCCGGAAGCAAATTATCATTCTCGTCGTATAGCTGGTCTACGATTTTTCCGATTTCTTCAAGCTCTTCCGGTTTGAACCTGTCACCCTCTTGACCATTACGCTCTGTACCCATCTCGGCTGCTTCTGGGCTGCTAGAACCATCTTGAATAGCGCTCATATTATTCTCCTTATTTTGCATATATTCTAACAAAAAAGAGGCCGTTTGGCCTCTTTTCCTTGATACTATTTGCTATCTTTTGGTAGTGCTGCCTTCATCGACAGGTTTTTACGTCCTTGGGAGTCGATTTCTGTAAGCTTTACGCGTACTTCCTGACCTTCCTTCAGAACGTCAGAGACCTTCTCTACGCGGTCATTACTGATCTGTGAAACGTGTACCAAGCCTTCTTTGCCAGGCATAAACTCGACGAATGCGCCAAAGTCCATCAGTTTCACTACTCGACCATCATAGATTTTACCTACTTCTGGCTCCGCAACTATGGACTGAATCCAGGCGACGGCCTTGTCAGCGGCTTCGCCATCAACAGCGGCAACTACAACAGTTCCGTCATCATCGATGTCAATTTCTACTCCAGTTTCAGCGATAATCTTGTTGATCACCTCGCCACCCTTACCGATGACTTCACGAATTTTCTCTGGAGCAATCTGGAAAGAGGTAAGACGTGGTGCGTACTTGGAAAGTTCGGCACTTGGCACCTTGATTGCCGCATCCATCACGTCGAGTATCTCAGCTTTTGCAACTGTACCGCGTCTGATTACTTCCTTTAGAAATTCAATGGTAAGACCCTTTACCTTAATGTCCATTTGAACTGCGGTGACACCAGCACGAGTACCTGCTAGTTTGAAGTCCATATCGCCGGCGAAGTCCTCAGCACCCTGAATGTCTGTCAGGATTTCGTACTTCTTCGATAGATCACCTTCTGTCGTCATAAGACCCATAGCGATACCAGCGACAGAGGCCTTTAGAGGAACGCCTGCGTCCATAAGAGCGAGGGATGAACCGCAGACTGAACCCATGGAACTGGAACCATTACAGCTTAGGATCTCCGAGGCTACACGGATAGTGTATGGGAAGTCTTTCTCATCTGGAAGCACTGCTTCTAGAGATTTCTCCGCCAAGAAGCCGTGCCCGATGGCTCTGCGCCCTGCGCCAATACGGCCTGTGTCGCCGTAGCTAGCTGGCGTATCGATGTAGTGATGCATATATCGCTTGCTGAATTCCTGGTCCATGCTCTCCACTAGCTGTGCCTTCGAAGGTGAAGCCAGGGTAACAATAGAAAGGATTTGTGTTTGTCCGCGTTGGAAAAGTCCACTACCGTGGGTCCGTGGCAATATGCCAACTTCGGCCGAAAGATCGCGAACCTGGTCCATCGCCCTGTGGTCTGGACGAATTCCGTCCATAAGGACCGAGCGACGTACCTCGGATTTGATAACCTTCTCGAATGATTCAGTGATATCAGCGTCTTCGTATTTTTCGTCGAACTCTACCTGAACCTCGTCCTCAAGGTCCGAAAGAATCAGATTTCGAGCAATCTTGTCACTGTGACGGATAGCCTCACCCAGTTTTGTAGACAAGTAATCAGAAACTGCTTTGTAAGCATCTTCGTCTGGAAGCTGCAAAGAAAATTCTTTTGCCCTCACGTCTAGCGCCTTCAGCATCTCTTTCTGTACCTGGATTGCAGGTTGCATGGCTTTGTGTGCAAGCTCCAGGGCTTCTACAATTCTATCTTCAGGGATCTGTTGTGCGCCGCCCTCGATCATCGTAATTGCTTCCGCAGAACCGGCAACAAGAAGATCAAGCTCACTCGCTTCCTCCTCTTCCTTAGTAGGATTAATGATGAACTTGCCATCTACTTGTCCAATACGTACTGCACCGAGCGGCCCCTCAAATGGAGCACCTGTCAGCATCAGGGCTGCCGAAGCAGCATTTAGGCCAAGAACTGCAGGATCAATCGTAAGATCAAGCGACAAAGGAGAGACGATAATCTGTACTTCGTTTAGGTATCCTTTTGGAAACATTGGACGGATAGGACGGTCAATCATACGAGAACGTAGCATTGCTAGCTCTGAAGGACGCCCCTCACGTTTAATAAAACGGGAACCGCTAATCTTACCGGTTGCGTACCATTTATCTTGGAACTCTACCGATAGAGGAAAGAAACTCTGTCCTACCTTGGCTTTCTTCGCAACCACCACGGTGGCAAGTACGACAGAGTCGTTGTAGCGAACTACTACGGCGCCATCGGCGAGCAGGCCCATCTTGCCTACTTCAAAAGACATCTTTGTCCCGTTAAAATCAGTTTCGAATGTCGAAACTTTGTTCTTTGAGCTCATATTGCTCCTTCCTGCCCGTCCGTAGCCGTTAGGCGTAGGCGGGTCGTTGTGGATAGGAGCCAGGGTAAGAAGGCTTTGTAGTCTTCCTGTCTCTGTTTCCTATCCGTTTTTACTTAATGTACTAACTAGGGCCCCTAGACTGAGGCCCTTATCAGTATATTATTTACGAAGGCCGAGCTTTTTGATAATTAGTTCGTAAGCTTCCTTGTTTTTCTTTGAAAGGTAATCGAGCAGTCTGCGACGTTTACCAACCATCTTTAGCAGGCCGCGACGGCTGTGCTCGTCTTTTTTGTGAGTCTTTAGGTGATCTGTGAGCTGTTTGATTTTCTCAGTAAAAATAGCTACCTGAACCTCTGGAGAACCAGTGTCCTTTTCGCTTCGACCGATTTCCTTGACGATCTTTTCTTTTTCTTCCTTTTGGATTGCCATTTTGGCTCCTTCTTGCCCGTCCCGAAGTGCACTGCACCAGGGAGGGTGTTACTTAATTTATATGTAGATTATAGCGTATTTGGGCATTATTTTCAAGTGGCAACGAGCTGTGTGACCGCTTCTTCGATCCTTCTTGCGTCCTCTAGACGATAGCCGCCAATCTTGGTGCGACGTAATGCCGTCAGATATGCCCCCGTTCCAAGCGATTTCCCAATGTCTTCTGCTAGAGTACGGATGTAGGTCCCACTACTGCACTCCACTAGAATTTTCAATTCTGGATATTCGTAATTTTCAATTTTCAAGTTGTGAATAGTGACTGTGCGCGGTTTCATAACTGGTGTCTCACCAGCCCTCGCAAGCTTGTAAGCTCGTTTACCATCTACTTTGATAGCGCTGTATATAGGAGGAATTTGGCTGTTTTGCCCTGTGAGCTGCTTCAGAACCCGTTCTATATCTTTAGCTGAGAAACGAGGTGCACCGCTAATGACCTTTTCGATGACACCTTCAGGATCTCCTGTCGTACTCGTATATCCTAGCTTTAGGGTAGCTTCATATTCTTTGTCTTGCTTCATAAAAGTATCTTGCTTCGCGGTGTTTTCTTTGCCAACAAGGACAATGAGAAGACCGGAAGCAAAGGGATCCAGTGTCCCAGCGTGACCCACTCTCACCCCGTGCTTTGTCTTGGGCAAACCAGCAGACTGCGCGGCCGCATTTGCTGCTCCCCGAATCTTGGCCACCACGTCGAAGCTAGTCCAGCCGGTAGGCTTATCTATCAAGAATATCTTATTCATAGTTATATTGTACCTTATTTACGAAAGGCGGCTAGAGTGCTCGTCGCCTTCTAGCCGCAGGGGTCTTCGGTGTCCCACACCTAGAGGTGGGCTCACCACTTCATCACCGCCCGTTAAGGGCTCAGTCTCCATTCGAAGTACGAGACTTCGATCTTGGCGGGAACTGACCGAGGGTGGGCCTTACCACCGTCATAGGTCAGTTTGCCGTCATCCTTGATGCTGACAGTGAGCGTCTCCAGTCGCGCTTGCGCGTCAGCATCGGCCTCCTTGCATGGTACTGAGGCTGCTCGCTTGAGCATCCTCAGGCGGTCAAGATCGATGACCTCGCCTCCGTCCCGGAAGCAGAGATATCGCTTCTCACCCCGAACCACCATGAAGGCGACGTATCCGAAATGTGCTCCCACGCCTACACCTCCTTTGGCGCCTGAGTAGTGGCTTATATGGCTACAGCCACTCTGCGAATTCCTGCTGGAACCACTTTTTCGGCATCGCGCCGACGCACTTCTTGACCACCCTGCCGCCGACGAACACGAGGACCGTCGGAATCGAAAGGATCTCAAATCGCCTGCCCAGATCGGGGTTCTCGTCGACGTTCACCCGTCCGAATGCAAGTTCTGGGTTTTCGGCGCAAAGCTCCTTGTACACCGGCTCCATCATGCGGCATGGGCCGCACCAAGGTGCCCAGAAATCGACGAACAACGGCTTGTCTCCCTGCTTTTCCACTGTTTCCTGGAAATTGCTATCGGTAACCTCCAGCATGCCCTCGCCTCCCAGCTAGTCGGGGTACTACTCCCGTTTCCCTTTGAAACGAAATCTAGGGCCAGTATGGCCCCTTATCTCGGCTCAATTACTTCCAAAGCTTAGCGTCTATCGGTTGGTTTCCCTTTTCGTCTAGGGCCTTCCCTGGAGTATAGCCTCGCATAACATCACCCAGCTGACGAAGGGCTTCTTTTTTGTCCCTCACATCCTCAACATCGATATTTGGCGTAACTTCATTTTTTGGTGTCCCACCGCTTTCAATTTCGAAATCGATTGACTGCAAGGCTTTCTCGATGTCAT
Source organism: Patescibacteria group bacterium (assembly GCA_041738615.1). Taxonomy (GTDB): domain Bacteria; phylum Patescibacteriota; class CPR2; order UBA1875; family CAIMLA01; genus JBGSPL01. The sequence continues at coordinate 50,141 of JBGSPL010000002.1, read as the reverse complement.
CATTCGCAGGCTGAACCTCTACGTTCACTGGCACGAGCGGTTTCTCTGTAAATAGCTCCTCAAAGATTGGCTCTACTTCCACTGTATGTTCCGATTCTATCAATTTTTCGATAGAGAGCAGCTCATTCAGATCCTCAATACTCTTCGCCTTGAGGTCAACTTCTACGATTACCTTCTCGTGTTCGTGTATACGAGAGGGATTCTCGACGACCTTCGGGTGCACATTTTTCGGAGTAGCTTGCTCGGGAGCAACCTTTTCTACTGCGCTTAAGTTCTCTTTACCTAGCTGATTGTTACGCAGCAACTTAATCTTTTCTAGAATGGCAGCTGTGTTTTTATCGATAGTAGAGTTTGGCAGCACAAAAGAAGATGCCAAGGCATTCCCATGACCTCCAAATTTCTCTGCCAGAGAGAGAACGTCTTGTCCGTTTAGCCCCTTTAGGAATCCGTAGACTCGGTTCTTTTCCTCTGTCAGAACTAATACGACATCAGTACCTGGCGCACTAGCAAGCAGTTCGTCCAGGACGCCGTTTACTGCTTCTGGAGAAGCATTTGCGTCCACAAGGTCACTTCCTGGCACAACGGAGACAACCATCCGATATTCATGGTCATAAACAATATTTGAAAGCACTTTGCCCCAAAGCTTCAGGGTCTGCAGTGGTCTAGTCTTGTATAAGTTCTGGATAATTTCTTGCTGCCTAGCCCCGGCCGCGAGCATCTGCGCAGAAATAGTAAGTGATTTTGGAGTCGTGTTCGTGCTCTTGAAACTAGCTGTATCAGCTATAAGCCCAGTGAGCAAGCAGGTAGCTACGTCTGCATCAAAGTAGTTTGGCCCCATCGCTTCGATGATTGAGACCAGAATTTCCGCAGTAGAGGTCGCTGTCATGTCCACAAGGTTCACGGTGCCAAAATAGTCATTACCACTGTGGTGGTCGATATTAATTATCGGCACTTCGAAGAAAAGCTCAGTGTACTTATCATAAACACTGTCTATCTTCTCTACGTCAGGTGTATCGAGCACGATAATCAGGTCATAGTTATAGTTACCAGCTACGATCTTTAGATCTTTTGCCGAAAGTAGCTTCCCTTTAGGAGAGATCACAATACTAAGAATGCCATTATCTTCGTTGTAGCCAATCTTTTCGACGTCGTTCTTGGCCTTATCTATCTGGATTATGAGATCTCTTGCAGGGACATCTCGTTGAATTCGATCCACATTCGGCAAAAACAGTAGGGTCTGGTCTATCATCTCTGATAGTACAAGCCCAACTTCTTTTCCCTGCGCGGTGAGAACGCTCTCAAGGGCAAGCATCGAACCGACACAATCTCCGCCATGGTTTTTATGCCCAACGATTAGAATTCTCTGGTTGTTCTTTACTAGTTCAGCAATCTGCTGCTTTGGTGATAACTCCATAATGGCTCCCGAAACTAATACCCACCAGATTTAATGCGACTCGTAATAATACACCCCAGTATCTATCCTGTCAAGCACAAACCAGCACAGAATCAACCGCCCGCAGATAGATTTCTTGGATTTGTCACAAATAGCAGTTGGTCATTGATTTATAAATATATATGGCTAGCCGTTGCGGAGAGCCTCAGCTCGACGCATTCAAAATGTCTTTTTGGATATCCGCCCGGACTACCAATTCGGACGGGCTTTTGTGACTATGGGCAAAAGTATCGAGTACACCTTGCTTCAGCAAGGCAAATATACCTACTTATTATTTAGTTCGGCTAGAATCCCGCGAATCACCTCCGCCTCATCCCACTCCACCTTCTTATCCCCACCAAGATTCCGATATTTCTCATGTCCCATGCCGGTTGCCACCACCGTGTCTCCAGTCTCTGCAATCTCGATGGCACGCTTCAGAGCTTCGCGGCGGTCTAAGATAATCTCATAGTTTGATTTTCGTACCTTCTCCACACCTGCAGCTATGCTATCCACGATCACGGCTGGATTCTCGCTGTACGACTCCTCGTCGGTTAGGATAATGTAGTTCGTCATCTTTGCTGCCACCTGTCCTAGCAGGGGTCGTTTCTCCTTATCCCTGTCTCCAGTAGCCCCAAAAACGGCGATTAGCCTACCCTTACTGACGCGACGAAGCTCGGTGAATAGCAGCTCAAAGGCATCTGGGGTCACAGCATAGTCAATCATGATTTTGATGTCTCGCGTATTTGGAATCTCTTCCATTCTGCCCCGAACCGCCTTTACTTTCTCGAGGCCAGAGACAATCTTCTTCGGTTCTATCTCGAGAGCCTTACCCACCGCATAAGCAGCGAGTATGTTGTAAATATTAAATTTCGCAGGAAGATCGGACATTACCAAGTGCTTCTTGTCCTCGTCTACAAGTTCAAACTGCGTTTTTTCGCCAAAAACCATATTAGTTGCCCAGATTTCGCCATTCGACAGGCCATAGCTAATCTTCCTGTCTGCCTCGAAGGAATAGAAATACTTGGCAACCTTGTCATCCGCGTTTACGATAATCGTTTTCGGTACATTCTTTTTGAGTCCTCTAGCAAGCCCTGCAAAGAGTAATCCCTTTGCTTCACGATAATTATCCATCGTTTTGTGGGTATTTAGATGCTCTGGTGATAGATTCGTAAATACTGCAATGTCAAATGGGATCCCCCAAAGACGGTGCATCAAGAGCCCCTCACTTGCCACCTCTAACACAGCGTGGGTACATCCCGTATCTACCATTTGACGTAAACGTTTCTGGAGCTGCCATCTGCCTAGAGTGGTCCGGCTAGTAGTATTCTCTTCCTTCTTCCCAGCAATCTCGAAGGAAACAGTAGAAAGCATTCCCGTTGTGAAGCCTGCTGTTTTTAGTACCGAGTTCGTAAGCTCTGCAGTTGTAGATTTACCGTTTGTCCCTGTAATGCCCACAACAATCAGCTTTTTACCCGGGAACACATAGCGAAGATTACCGGTGATAGCTAGCAACAAGTGGTAACCAGGCTGAAAAAACCTAAATATCTTTTTCGGTATGAGTTTCCTGCAAATTGAGAGTAATTTATCTAAATTCATTTCTTTATCAGCTTGCGAAACAAGTTCGCCAAACAGAAAGTATTATACCACTTAGCGTCAAATACTGCGTCGTAGGCGCCTACAAAATGTACGGTGCGACCCCCGAAACCCTGTTTAAAACGAGTGATCCCCGACCAACTATGATTCTCTGCTCCCTCGGGCGCTACTCCCCAAAAGTCATAGAGCTTGCAACCGCGCCTCTGCGCCTCCAGGATCGCTTCCCATTGCGCTAGGTGGTTTGGCATTAACTCTCTGGATTCGTCACTAGAGGCGCCGTGTAGATATGTTGCCACTTCACCACAGAAAGTCACTAGAATGACGGATAGGACCTTCTTTTTGTGCTCCGCAACGAACATTGTCACGTTCTTTCCATGAGTCAGCGTATAGAGCAATCGCTCGTAATGCTCAAGCTCAAATGGTGTATAACCGCGGTCTTTCATACCTAACGAGAGCTCGTGAAATTTGTGCAGATCAGTAAGTTTTGTACTTTGCCGAATCTGTACTCCCTTGCGGTAACCCAGCTTGATGTTATATCGCCACTTTGGTTTCATCTCGGCCAGTAGATCGTCATCTCGTTTATCTATATCAAGAATCTGGGTATCCATGGGTGAATATTGGCGAGAAAGAGGCGTGTAAGAAATAACTTCGCGGAATCGAAGCTCTTTTACAGTTTTCGCAGGTAGTTGGTATGGTTCTACTCGCAAGAAAACGCAATTCTCGGCCGCGGCAATTTCGCGTGCTTTCCTGAGAAGTACGTGCCAGCCCTCTTTCATGCACATCGGGCCCCTAGGACAGTAAAGATAGCTCTTATCCTTATACAGCGGCAATTTTACAAGCAGGGCGGCGTTGTCATCGCAACTAACACGAAAAACCTTATTCCCCAGCGCCTCCTGGTACTCTTCCCAGGTCGCCGATTGAAAGAGGTTATTTTTTGGGTCTGTTAGAATCGAGAGTAATTTATCCATGTGGTGTAATTCTAGCACGCGCAAACGGTCAATGTCATTACAGATATTGGCCAATCATTCCTGTGCGGCCGCATCAGAATAGAACATTCGCGCACAATTTTGTGTTTAGCAGAGTGATTTGTGGTAATATTACCGCATGAAAATACTTGCTATTGAAACAAGCTGTGATGACACCTCGGTTGCAATCGTTGAGGATGGCACTTATGTCCTAAGTTCGGTTGTGGCTACCCAGCTAGAACACTCTCAGTATGGGGGGGTGGTACCAGAAGTCGCCGCAAGAGCCCATATACAAAATATGATACCAGTGCTAGACGAAGCCCTGCGCGAGGCTGCAGTTACCTGGGAAGACATCGATGCGATAGCAGTTACCAAGGGCCCTGGCCTTGTGGGTTCTTTGATTGTGGGGGTAAATACTGCTCGCACTCTAGCACTATTGCATCAGAAACCACTAATTGCGGTTCACCATACGGAAGGTCATGTGTACGCTAATTGGCTGCACAAAGACGATAACAACGTACCCACATTTCCTCTAGTATGCCTAACGGTATCCGGTGGGCACACCAACCTGCTTTATATGAAAGGCCACCTGGAGTACAAGATCATCGGCGAAACACACGACGACGCGGCTGGGGAAGCTTACGATAAGGTCGCCAAGCTGCTCGGACTTGGTTATCCAGGAGGGCCGTTAATATCCTTTTTAAGCCAAAAAGGCGACAAACACAAATACGCATTTCCTCTAGTCGATCTGACCGCAGCGCCCAAAAGAGGTGTAGACGGCTTTATGGTTGAAGCTGAGGAGTCTCTAGACTTTTCATATTCTGGGCTCAAAAGTGCTGTCATCCGCAAGGTAAGAGAACTCGAGAAACAAGGCAACACCCTCGGCGAAGCCGAAAAAGCCGATATTGCAGCCTCTTTCCAATACACTGCAAACGAGATATTGGCCCGCAACCTCGTACGTGCAGTTACAAAGCACAAGCCAACATCAATCTTACTTTCTGGGGGCGTGGCAGCCAACGTTTCCCTGAGGGAACAGATCAAGTCGAAACTCGGAACACAAAACTCGAAATTCTTTTACCCGGAGCCTACGTGTTGCACCGATAATGCCGCCATGATCGCGGCCGCCGCCTATTTTCATGCCCAAATTAGTGATTATACAAACCCAGAAGACCTTACTCCTGACCCAAACTACAAATTAGCGTAAATGGAAAACCGCCCCGGCCAATACCTATGAGATAGGTAAGGACGAGGCGGTTGACCCTGAAAGCCGTGCTTCTAGCTACTTGTTCGCGAGAGTGGGTGGTTAAGAACTGCGGTCGCTCACGCGGCCAGCGTTCCTGTAAATTGCCTTCAGATCAGCCCCAAGCATCTCTATCGTAGGACCAACCCAGACCCAGGCTGCCGTCAAGACGACTACCTCGACGGTAAACCAGAATTCGTGCTGGCTGCCGTGCTGGAGAAGTGCCATGATCTGGATCAGCAGCGACAATGCCGCCCAGAGACCTGCCAGGGAGACAGCGACGCGCCAAACACGATGCTTGACGACCTTCCACAGAAGGAGGTAAAAAGACCATGATGCGAAAAGCGTGAGGCCGAGGTACGTGTAGCTGAGCGGGGAGCCGAGCTCCGGAGGCAGATACATTTGACTCTCCGATACATCTTCCCGCCGCCAGGCGGGCAAGCTTTCAAGGGCCCTGAATATCAGGACTATTTATACTAACACATTATACGAGTTTTGTCAATGCCCATTGACTACCTACACCTACCGTTGTATAATTTGCACATAAACGTTTGAGCTGGCCAGTCACCAGTAAGTTTCTAGCAGAAATGCCCTTGCAAAGGCAAAGTAGACCTAGACGGGTAAGCCCGTAATAGCAGGAAAGTAAGTATCCGCACAGAATTAGGGTGGTACCGCTCGCGAGAGCCCCTAAGCAGTGGGGATTTTTTTTAAATAAAAGGAGCACTAGCATGGAGATGCCCAAGAACTTTAAACCGAAGGAAATGGAAGCAGGTATTTATCAGTCATGGGCGGATAATGGCTATTTCAAGCCAGTTTCGCGCGGTGGTAGTAAACCATTCGTTGTCACAATCCCACCACCCAATGTTACTGGGGTACTACACATGGGTCATGCTCTAAACAATACTGTTCAGGATGTTCTGGTACGCTGGAATCGTATGAAGGGAAACGAGACTCTGTGGGTTCCTGGCACCGATCACGCCGGCATTGCTACCCAGAACAAAGTGGAACAAAAACTTGCTGCCAAGGGTAAAACTCGTTTTGACCTAGGCCGAGAGAATTTTATTAAGGAAACCTGGAAGTGGAAAGAGGAGTACGAACCACGAATCCTAGGGCAACTGAAAACTATGGGATGTAGTTGCGACTGGGATCACACTCGTTTCACTATGGACGAGGGCTACTCCAAGGCCGTGATCGAAACTTTTGTCCACTATTACGAGAAGGGTTATCTTTACCGAGGAAACAGAATTACAAACTGGTGCCCACGCTGTGGAACGTCACTTTCTGACCTAGAAGTTGAGCACGAAGAACGTCAGGACAATTTGTGGCACATTCGGTACGAAATAGAGGGCGGTGGTGAAATTGTAGTAGCCACTACCCGCCCAGAGACAATGCTCGGAGATACGGCCATAGCTGTAAACCCAAATGATAAACGATACAAATCAGTAATCGGAAATTTTGCTATTTTGCCTATCCTTGGCCGCAAAATCCCGATTATTGCAGATGATTATGTTGATGCAAAATTTGGAACTGGAGCTGTAAAAGTCACTCCGGCACATGATCCAAACGACTTTGAGATTGGCGAGCGTCACAACCTAGAGAAGATTGTCGTAATCGACCTCGAAGGAAACATGACCCCTGAAGCCGGCGAGCAATTTGTGGGGAAAGACAGATATGAGGTACGCGAAGCCATAATCATACTTCTTGAAGAGGGTAAATGGCTAGTAAAAGCCGAACCACACACTCACGCAGTTGGCCATTGCTACCGCTGTCATACCGTGATAGAACCGCTCCTTACCCTACAATGGTTCGTAAAGATGAACGAAATTGTAAAGCCTGCAATTGAGGTTGTTCGCTCTGGAAAAGTAAAGTTTCACCCTGCCAAGTGGACAAAGGTCTACCTCGATTGGATGGACAACATTCGCGATTGGTGCGTATCACGTCAGATCTGGTGGGGCCACCAGATCCCAGCCTGGTATTGCGAGTGTGGTGAAATTACTGTTTCTAAAGAGTGGGCACTTGATCCTAAACTAACGCCTAAATGTCACGAATGCGGCTCTGCAAAGCTAAAAAGAGACGAGGATGTATTGGATACTTGGTTCTCCAGTGCCCTGTGGCCCTTCGCAACTCTGGGCTGGCCGGAGAAGACACCTGACTTATCCACATTTTATCCGACCTCATTCCTATCTACAGCTAGGGATATCCTCTATCTTTGGGTGGCTCGTATGATCTTCTCTGGGATAGAATTTACCGGTCAGATCCCTTTCGAGGACGTATACATCCATGCAACAGTTTTCAACTCGGAAGGCAAAAGGATGTCTAAATCGCTTGGTACGGGCGTCGACCCCCTGGTTCTAATCGATAAGTACGGTACGGATGCCACTCGCTTCGGACTGCTTTGGCAGGTCGCCCAAGGTCAAGATATGAAATTCAGCGAAGACTCCTTACTAATGTCTCAAAGATTTGTGAATAAAATCTGGAATGCGAGTAAGTTTACTAAAATGAATCTTACTGATTACAAGATTGTTTCACGTGAAACAATTGAAAAAGAATTAACCAAAGAAGACAAGCAAATATTAGCAAAACTGGATAAAACCTCCAAAGAGGTTGATCGTTACCTAAACAAATACGACTTCCAGCACGCAGTTGAGCTTCTCTACGACTTTTTCTGGCACGATTACTGCGACTTATGCATAGAAGACACCAAAGTAAGAATTCGTGATAACGAATCAAGCAAACTTGCTGCTCAGTACACAATCCATACGGTTTTGCTGGAATCTCTTAAGCTGCTTCATCCATTCATGCCTTTCGTCACGGAATCAATTTGGTCAACAATGGACCAAGATGCAGCATTAATTATTAGCAAGTGGCCAGAGACCAAGTAATTCTATCAAATTAGCGCTTGCCCGTTCGAAGTCATGTTTCACGTGAAACATAACGGAGTCGGGTGAAACATCCCTAAACCGCCTACCACTCAAGCTCGGCTAGGCGGTTTTTGTATACCGAAACGTCTTTCCCAAGTTCTCCACCGGTAGTAATTAGTTGTCGATAAGTCTGTGGATAATAGGCATCTTTGGCGAGCGCCTGAATGAGTGTTTCGTATGCACGATCCTTGTGGCTTTCGTATATTTCTGCTTGCGCAAGGCTGAGAAGAGCATCTCTATCGAGATGCTTCTTCGTTTCGCCTTCCCGGAGAAGCTCAGTAGCTGCATGTGGAAAACCCTCTGTATTTAGTGCTTTATATACGAGCTGATAATTCATTTCCTCATCTTCCACAGCCAAAATCGACTTCTCGCCAATACTTAGCCCTGCCTCTGGTAGCTGGGAAAGTAACTTTCTCGCCTCGTTGAGGTCTCCGAGCTTCAAGTAACTCTTGGCGACCAAAATTCTGCTGGGTTCAGCATATAGAGTTGGCTCGCCCATATATCTACTCACCACGGACTGATAATCGGAAACGTAATATTTTGCTTCCACATAAGCATTTTTTGCTGATATAGCGTTATTTCCCGAGAAATACACAGCTGCGCGGACGTAATCCTTCTGCTTTAGATAATACTGTCCCAGCTTGTACTGAGAGTCTTCCGTTCTCCAGAAAGCATCGGAAAGAGACAGATAGAGCAGATGTTCTTCTGACCTTGCTGACTTTTCGGCCTTATGTAAGTAAAAAGAAGATATTCGCACACCAGATAACACAATCAAGACCGACATAGTTGCAAAAGCTAACGCGAAAGAAATATATCCTCGGTTAACTCTCTTATTAATCTGGTCTACCTTGGGTTGGCTCATGCCGTCATTATATGGCAACACCAGCTACAATCCAAGATTCACTTGTTATTTAGCCACAAATCAGCTATAATTTAGCGGCAAATTGTCAGATAATTTGCGTTCGCGGAGAGGTACCCAAGTGGCTGAAGGGGCGGGTTTGCTAAACCTGTAGGCCGGGGCAACCTGGCGCGAGGGTTCGAATCCCTCTCTCTCCGCCATATATTTCTATCGAATTACTTCGTCGTGGGGCCCCCGAAATCCGAAGGATTTAAGGGGAAAGGAGCAACAGTACAGAGGTGCAGCAATCGGCAAAGCCGACTTGCGAAACCCATAACGTGTTGCGACGTGGAAGGGTGCGAGAGCGGTTGAATCGAACGGTCTTGAAAACCGTCATACCAGCAATGGTATCGTGGGTTCGAATCCCACCCCTTCCGCCATAAAGAATACCTGAAACGGGTATTTTTTTGTTATTTAAATCGGTGTATTATACACATATCGAAAGGGGGGAAATATGGAAAAGAAACTAAATAATCTCTGGATCTACAATTCTGTAGTCGGAGTACTACTGTTTGCACAGGGTGTGCTAATGTGGGCGATTTCAAACGACAGCGCCGCACAAATTACTACTAGCTACCTAGGCAAGAACAGTAATATTCCAGGAATGCCAACCACCCTAGTCGCGAATTTTGCGCAGTGGCGCCTCGGTCCTATCGTGGCTTCATTTCTACTGCTTTCTGGGCTATTTCTACTCGGTAATGCTTTCGTATGGCGCAAAAAGTACGAAGAGCAGATTCAGAAGGGCATCAATCTATTTCGCTGGGCAGAGTATGCTATCACATCTTCGATGATGGTCGTGGTGATTGCCATACTTTGTGGTATCTACGATTTATCTACCTTAATTCTGATCTTCTCACTAAATGCCTGCATGATTCTCTTTGGCTGGATGATGGAAGTCCACAACCAAACCACCAAGAAGACCGACTGGACTGCGTATCTTTTCGGTTGTTTTGCCGGGGCGATGCCATGGGTAGTGATGGGACTATATTTCTATAATGCCCTTGCCGCCGGTGGAGATGCTGTCCCTAACTTTGTCTACGCAATCTTTTGGAGCCTTTTTATCGCCTTCAACGTCTTCTCGGTAAATATGATTCTTCAATACAAAAAGATTGGTAAATGGCAGGATTACCTCTACGGTGAGTACGCTTACATCACCTTCTCACTAGTTGCCAAGGCGCTTCTTGCTTGGCAGGTATGGGGTGGAACTCTACGATAATTAGCCACATCTGATCACAGGGAGAAGAGGGGCAACCCTCTTCTCCCTTATGTTAAAATAGAAGTGGAAAGCGAGGTAGAAATGGCATTACGAAAAAACTATTACAAGTGCGAGGAATGCGGAAACATAGTTTCCGTGCTTGATGCAGGCCACGGAACACTCAAATGCTGCGGTGAACCAATGGTATTGCTCGTACCAAGCAACGGCCCTGAGGGTCACGAGAAACATGTGCCGGTGGTTACAGCTCTCGACAGTAAAGTAGAAGTAGTCGTGGGAACTGTGGAACATCCAATGTTGCCTGAGCATTACATCGAGTGGATAGAACTTGCCACCGCCACAACCTCATTTCGTAAGTTCCTGAGCGCAGGAGAGGCCCCTAGAGCTACTTTTAGACTCCCGGAGGGTGAAGATTACCTGGTGACGATTTACTGTAACGTACACGGCCTTTGGGATAACCTAAGTGGTACCCCTGACGCTGAGAACAGGCGCGAACAAATCATTAAAGCATAAGGAGAAGATATGCAGAAAACTATCGAGAATCTAGCCAAAGCTTTTGCTGGCGAAAGCCAAGCCCGCAATCGCTACACCATATACGCATCGGTTGCTCGCAAAGAAGGTTACGAACAGATTGCTGGCGTGTTTGAGGAAACTGCTAACCAGGAAAAAACTCACGCCAAGATGCTCATGGGCCATATCCAGGAGCTCAAGAATAATGACGTGAACTATCCTGCGATCCAAATTCCTACAGAGGTCCCAAACGTCTGGGACACGACCCTAGAGAACCTGAAGGCATCAATTGCCGGTGAACACTTCGAGACTAGCCAGATGTACCCAGAGTTTGCTAAGGTCGCCAAAGAGGAAGGTCTCACTATCATTTCCAACCGACTCACCGATATTGCCGAGGCAGAGGCACATCATGAGGAAAGATACACCAAACTACTTTCTCTTGTGGAAAGTGGCATGATCTTTAAGCGCGGCGAAAAAGTGTGGTGGTGCTGCCGTGAATGTGGATACGTCCACGAAGGAACCGAGCCACCAAAAGTTTGCCCAGTCTGTGAGCACCCACAAGCTTTCTATCAGCTCCTCTCCGAGAATTACTAAACAAAGTCCGAATGACCCACCACTAGGTGGGTCATTTTATAACTTTTACTTTTCCAAATATACTTTGTATAATGAAGTCATGGCGGAGGAAGACACTAAAGAAACCGTACTCGTAGCCTGGAAGGCAAAAGAGTACCCAGAATATACCCGTTCTACGGCATACTACGCAGTAATCGGCTTATTTTTCTTGGGCGTTATCGGATACTCGCTGTACACAGGAGATTGGTATGGCGCTGCCATAATAGTCGTCCTCATCGGCTTTATGTATTGGTACCAACAGCAAAGTCCTGTCGAGAAAACCTACCGATTCTCACAGCTTGGGCTTTACATAGATACTCGCTTCTACCCCTATAACGAAATGTATTCCTTTTGGTTCTTGCTACACCGGAACCACCCTTCGTTGAACATAATCTTTCAAAAGAAGTATTTGCCACAACTTACTATTATGCTTGGTGATGTAGATCCGGTAAAAATTCGCGCAGCAATAGGGAAATACATCCCCGAAGAAGGCAATCGCACAGAGAACATTGCAGACACTTTGATGCGGTGGTTCAGACTGTAAATAACAAAAGCCCGGCCTACGGCCGGTTTTTTTTATGGCGGAGAGGGAGGGATTCGAACCCTCGATACCTTGCGGTATGACGGTGTTCGAGACCGTTCGATTCAACCACTCTCGCACCTCTCCACGTTAACGATAGCTGATGCTACTTCGATATACTTTTCCTTGAATGTTTCGGTTCCCTCGTCGTTCCCTTCCGTGGAAATTTGTAATTTTCACGGAACAACGAGGATTTGCGAAAGTGTGCAGTGGTTGGCCTTAGCCAATCCGCGGAACACGTTAGCAAAATCCGAAGTGGTGCGCCTGGGAGGGATCGAACCTCCGACCTTACGGACCGCAACCGTACGCTCTAATCCCCTGAGCTACAGGCGCCTAAATAACCCGTTGATTATACAGCAATCCGTGCACGTTTTCAATCGTTTGATTGAGTCCCTGTTTTGTTGCCGAAACATTCGTGCTAAAGTTGTCGTTATGGATATGTGTTGTGGGTAGAATAGTCGCTATAGGCGGTGGTGAGATAGGAAGACCGGGTCATCCGCACGAAACCACGTCGATAGACAGAGAAATACTCGAGCTTACGGGAAAGAATAATCCGAAGCTTCTTTTTATACCTACAGCAAGTACAAATCAGAGGAAGTACTACGCCGACGTTCAGAAACACTTTGGACAGGAGCTTGGCTGCATTACCGATTGTTTATACTTACCCAATAAAGAAATGACTCCTGCCGAGATGAGAAAGCGCGTTATGTGTGCTGACGTCATATACGTTGGCGGTGGAAATACGGCAAAGATGATAAAGGTTTGGAGACAATGTGGGTTAGACAAGGTCCTGAGGGAAGCACACGAGAAAGGGATACTAATGACCGGACTGAGTGCTGGTGCTATTTGCTGGTTTCGCGATGGTAACTCGGACTCTGGCAGGTTCAAAGACCCTGATGCTGCATTGAGAAAAGTGGTGGCTCTTGGAATTATTGACGCTCTGCTTTGTCCCCACTTTATAAGTGAACCAGACCGCCGAGACGATCTAAAAGAAATGATGAAATCTACATCTGGCGTAGCTATCGCGCTCAGTAACTGCAGCGCCATCGAAATTATGGACGACAATTTTCGCCTTCTCTCCTCAGGTTGCGACGGCCAGGCTTTCAAAACATTCTGGAAAGAAGGTCTCTATCACGAAATACCTCTGGAAATATCAGGCACTTATCGCTCATTGACCGAACTTTTGAGCTGTTAGCGCTTTGTAGCGTAATAATTATTATCCTTTTGGATTTGTGCTAAAATACAAGTAACAATGGAGGGTATTCTTGGCGGACAAGAAGCAAATTAATGATGTAGCTACCGACCTTTACCGAAATGGTCAGGAAGCCGATACGAGATCGCGTGCTTCGCAACTTGGTATTGGTTATGCAGATTTGCGCCAATCCTCTATCCCCAAGGAAGTACTGGAGTTCCTCTCGCGTGATGAAGTTATCAAATATAAGGCAATACCGTTAAAAAGTGAGCAGAGAAAACTATATATCGGCATCGTTGATCCCGAGAAAGACTTTTCGCTTCTATTCGAGGGCATGAAGAAGAATTACGGCATTCGCGAGGTGCCAATTGCCCTCATCTCCGAGCCTTCCTACCTAGATTGGCTCCCTAAATACAACGAGATTACCAAGATGGCACCTACCAACCTTGATGACGAGCGAATAGACCTGACAAAGATGGAGGATATCACCAGCTTCGAAGAGCTTGCGACCAAACTACAAAAAGCACCTATCCAGGATCTACTAAAGATGATTCTAGTAGTCGCCTTCAAGGCCGGTGCATCCGACATTCATGTGGAGCCAAGAGATGGCTATGCTCGCATTCGCTATCGCCTAGATGGCACCCTACACGAGATTGCGACACTCGATGCTGACAAGTATGGTTATGTCCTCTCCCAGGTAGAGCTAAACGCAAACATCAAGCTAAATGCCCCCTATCCTCAGGGTGGACGCTTCTCCATCAAATTCGAAGATCGCGACCTCGGAGTTCGTATCGAAACCATGCCTTCCCTTCACGGCGACGACATCGTAATTCGTCTTTTCAATACTCAATCGCAGACCCTTCACATCGAACAGCTCGGTTTTTCTGACCATGACCTCCCGGCGGTACGTAATGCTATTTCTCGTCCTCACGGCATGATTTTGGTAGTTGGACCTACAGGGGCTGGTAAAACTACCACCATCTATTCCATATTGAACATTCTAAACACCGAGGACGTCAAAATCATCACCCTTGAGGATCCGGTCGAATACGAGATGCCTGGAACTACACAATCACAGATTAATGACGGGGAATCGTTTGCCGACAGGCTCAAAGCCGTACTCCGTGAGGACCCAGACATCATCATGGTTGGTGAAATCCGCGAAGCCAGTACTGCAGAAACTGCTATCCAGGCGGCACTTACCGGGCACCTTCTGATTTCCACTCTGCATGCCAACGACGCCATCACTGCCATCACTCGTCTCTATGACATGATTGGCGATCCCACTCTTATTACAGCGAGTACCAACATTATCATTGCTCAGCGTCTGGTACGTAAAATCTGTCCAGACTGCAAAGAAGAGTATCAGCCGAGTGATTTCGAGTTTAGCGAGTACAACAAAATTTCCGCCAAGCTGCCTGCTCAGCTACGCCCTACGAGCGAGGTCCACTTTTACAAGGGTGCCGGGTGCCCGAGCTGCCAGCACATAGGGTTCAAAGGCCGCGTTGGCATCTTCGAGGTCCTCGAGATGACTGGTGACTTACAAAAACTCATTAACGATCGCGCCTCGATCTACGAACTTCGCGAAGCTGCTGGTTCGCTAGGGTTTGCCACCATGGAGCAGGATGGTATCCTAAAGGCCATCGCTGGTGAAACTACCATCGGTGAGGTGCTAAGGGTGGTTAGGGAATAAGATGCCAGAAGCCGCACATCACCCGCACAAAGTAGGCAAGCGCAGTGTTACGATAGCAATAATCAGTAACAGCATCGTTGGTGCCTCCAAGCTTGTAGCCTTCCTCTTCACCGGCTCTGGCGTCATGCTTTCCGAGTTTATCCACTCTATAGCGGATACAGCGAATCAGCTTTTTCTCTTTATCGGTATTGAGAGATCGCACAAACCAGCAGACGACAGCTACAATTATGGCTACAAGAATGAGCGGTTCTTTTGGTCTCTTCTCTCTGCCTGTGGTGTTTTCTTCATTGGTGCTGGAGTCACTATCTACCACGGAATCGACACCCTGCTCACACATACTGAATCTCACTTTAGCACCTGGACCATAACCGTCCTTCTAGTCTCGGCTCTGCTAGAGGGCTTCTCGCTTTTCATGGCTATACGAGAGCTAAGAAGAATCGCCGATGGTGAGAATATCTTTAAATATGTTCGTCACTCTGGTGACCCCACATTACTTGCAATTATTTATGAGGATTCGGCTGCCGTAGTCGGCGTTGGCATCGCCATTTTCTCCCTAATCTTAGTAAACCTTACTGGACAGAGTTATTGGGATAGCTATGGTTCCATTCTTATTGGTCTTCTCCTCGGCGTCGTTGCGATCATCCTTATGAACGTAAACCGCGAATACCTACTGGGCAGAGCTGTGCCCAAACACATTAGGAAGAAGATATTTACTATCCTCTCTAATCAGCCTGTAGTCGATGAAATCCACGACTTCAAGACTATTATGATTACCACCGATGGCTACAGAGTAAAAGCAGAGGTCGAAATCAACGGCCACTACCTAGCCGACTTAATTCTGGAGAGCCGTGATTTTAGGAAAGAGTATGAGTCTATTGAGGATTACAATGACTTCATAAAGTTCTGTGTGGGCTTCAGCGATGAAGTCACCAGGACTCTAGGTAAAGAAATCGACAAACTAGAAGAAGTCATAGAGGATGAAGTGCCAACAGTCACTCATATCGACATAGAGGCCAACTAGTCCCTACTCAGCACCAGTCCCCACACCTCCCTATATCCGGCTGCCCGTAACACTTTAGCGCACTCCTCTAGTGTTGCGCCTGTGGTATAAACATCGTCGATGACTATGATCTTTTTACTCACAAGCTCGCTAGGGCCACTATAAATAATGGTACCCACCACGTTCTCTAGCCTCTCCTTACGAGTTAGTCCCACTTGGTGCAGCACATCTTTTGGCCTTGTCATGCTACTTTGCACCTGGAGACCCGACTGCCCTGCAACTATGGTTGCAAGCTCTTCTGCTTGATTATAACCCCGTAAATTTAGCCTGTATTTGCTTGCCGGAGCGAAGGTAACCACGAATCGTTTCTCTCGAAGAAATTCTCCATACTTTGTGACCACTATTTCGGCCAGAGGCTCCGCTATTGCCTTTAAAGGGCCGTACTTGAGCCTCCATATTGAGGACTTTAGCACTCCATCGTGCGGCCCTACCACCATCACACCTGTGAGGTTTGATTTATGTCGGCAGGAGCTACACACACGGCCAAAGTCGGAAAGCCTCTTGCAGAATGGGCAAAGCTCTGACTTTGTATCATGGATGGCAGCAAAACAGGCTTCGCAAAGAGGTTTCCCCCACTTTCCACAACTACACTTGTAGGGGAAGATCGCCTCCACGGCATTCTCTGCAAGGTAGACAAATAGCTCTTTTATGGATTACCTCCCGAAAGCAACAATTGCACTCGGTGTTGTTTAATATGATGCGGCCGCATAGAAACGGACCATTTGTGACCAAAACTGTTATAAATCGAAGTGCTTACGGAGCACGGTATCGCCCTCTATCTTGTCGACGATTACCATCTTCACATATTGTTTTATATCATAAGCCGTACGAATGTATTCGATCTCGTTATGGCAAGCGTAAGGGTGTACGTAAACGCTATGTTGAAGTTGCACAAAGGCCAAATCGTCGAGCTTCTTCTTGAAGATATTACGCACCGAACGGCTTTCCTCCGGAACGTCAAAGAGAACCATACGCCATTTGCGATCCCAGTGGTCAGGACGCGCTAGCTTCATATCTTCGATCTTGTATTTATGGGCCTGCAGTAATCCTGCTGCCTCTAGGGAGATTGTAATCTCGTTCTTCTTTTCCCTTACCGTAAGCAAACCCTGTTTTTCCAGGGCCAGTAGTTTCTTGCGCATGCGCATCCGATCAATCTTGCCTTTCTCGATAAACTGGTTCGCAAACCTAGTCCTCCCGTAAGGATCGAGAAATGACTCCACCAGGCCTCCGCCGGCTTCTGCTAGAGTCATAAGTATCATACGGGTCAGAATCCGACCCTTTGTACGCGAGCTGACCATAAACACCCTCCCAAGCTTGCTACTATAGTATACCCAGATAATGTAAATGTCTAATAATATGCGGCCGCATACAAATGAGCGGTTCGTGGCTAAATATCCAAACATTACAACATATCGCATCCAGTCTATTCTTGTGCGGCCGCATAGTTTTGAACTAATTCGTGCTCAAAAGTTGGCTTTTACGGATATTTTGCCTATTGCTATTATTATTTACCCGTGGCACAATAGATTTAACAAATACACTAAGGGAGGGGACATAATGATGATGATGCCAAAACCAAAGGTAAAAACAGCTCCAAGCCCAGTTACAGAGGAGAGCTTTTTTCTCGAGGATAATATACTGACCGAAGATTGGCTGGAAGGCCCCCTGGTAGAGGCACCCGAAGAGCCAGCACTTGACGGGCAGCTGGCCGTTGATGTCTATGAAACGGTTAAGGACGTCGTGATCAAAGCCCCAATTGCTGGAGTGGGCGGAGACGACATCGACATCACGGTTACCGACGAGATTGTCATCATCCGGGGCGAACGCAAGGAAATCAAAGAGGTAGACCTAGGCTCTTACCACGCACAAGAGTGCTACTGGGGGTCTTTCTCTCGTACAATTACATTGCCAAAGAAGGGGCTCGCTGACGAGGCAAGGGCTGATTTTTCCAAGGGCATCCTAACTATCCGCGTGCCAAAAGCCGAGACAAACAAGCTACGTAAGCTCAAAGTAAGCTAAACGAGGAATTATGGTTAGAAAACTCCTGGCCACACTCAGATGCACAAAGCTTGCCAGCACAACCTGCGGGTTGCTTCTTCTCCTGTCTCCTCACTTCGCATTCGCAGAAACTGTAGAATTCAGACTTTTCAAGAGCCTTAAACCCGATGACAACGAGGCTCTTACAGCCTACATCGCAAAAGTTTTTAGCTGGTCACAGACCGCCATCTTGCTCCTCGCTACCGTAGTTCTCATTGCGGCCGGTATTATATATATGGGCAGTGCGGGTAATAGTAAGCAGATAGAGCTTTCGAAGAAGTTGATGTTTGGAGCCCTTTCGGGAGTAGCGGTCATAGTTCTCGGTAGATTCTTTTTACAATATGTGGTGGGGGTACCATGGGTGAATTAAAGTACGCAAAACTAAACCGTATCTTGCTGTACTTTGCAATTGCGTTTTGTTTTATTTTGGCTCCAAGCTCAAGCAATGCCGCCGTCATGACACAAACCACTGTTACTGTTAAAGTGCCTGTAAATAGTTACAATTCAAGTGACGTTGTCGTAAAGATAACGAAGAGCAACGTATCCTATGGTGCGATATATTCTCGTACAGAGGGGTCGTATTTTATCTTTACAAAAAAAATCTACCGCTGTAACAGTCCTGAGATCAATGATGTGGGATGGACGATTACCTATGAAGCCAATGGGTCCTTGGGTGGCAACGCTCGTACTACAGGCCAAAAACAATATACTAATCAGACTATCTGTGGCAATCCAACCTTCAAGCTGAGCTTACGATATCTTGTTGTGTACAGCTGGAGTAAATCGGGAGGGGGTACTTGCGCAGTCTGCCCAATCCCAGAGGTTAAGGGACCAGTCAAAGGTAAGCTAGAGAAGTATTCCTCCACCGGGACCACGGTTTATAGGGTAAATCCTTCATCTGGAAGTTCACTTTTACTGGGAAGAAGTCTTTCTAACTCAAACTATGCTTGGGACCCCAAGTCCACCGACATTGGTGCGACCTATAGCTGCAAATACACTGGAACCCTCAGTAATCCAGAGCTAGTATCCTGCAAAAAGGGCGACACTCCTCCAAAAGACAGTGAGGTTCTTGATGCGGGCAAAGATGACAGTGGTGATGGTGGTGACAGTGGCGGTAGTAGCGGTGCCACACCCAAAGACGACTCCGGACCGGCCTCTGCTAGTGCTACTGCAAAAACGCAAACTGCAGACTATGCAGAGACCAAGTGCGGCGATGGCGTAGGCGATGGAACCTACTATACCAACGGTATACTGGCAGGCGTACCCTGCGACAAACCTATTACAGAGCTGAAAGAGGTATTACAGGTAGTGAAGAATGTTATGAATAATGTCCTCCTACCCATCGTAGGAACACTATTCACAATCATGATAATCTTGGGCGGGATTACCTATATGGGATCTAACGGAAACGAACAGACGGCGACCAAGGCAAAGGGGATACTAACTGCAGCTATTATCGGATTACTCATCACTATCCTCTCGTACTTCATCGTCTCACTGTTTGCATCGGTAATTGGTGGAGGGATATTATAATGAAGAAGCTAAGTCTAATGCTATATATTGCGGTTGCAGCCATGCCCAGCTACTCTTTCGCGGCCAAACTAGACACATACAAAGGCACTAGCCTAGATGGATTTCTAAAATTTGTTCGTACCTGGCTGCTGGGAATCGCCGGCGCTATAGCGGTGCTCTTTATCGTTATTGGTGGCGTGAAGCTAGTGACTTCTGCCGGTAACCCCAAACGTTTAGAGGATGCAAAAAAAACCCTCACTTATGCTATTATTGGATTAATTGCAGTTCTACTATCAACCGTAATATTAAACATTATAGCTGGGGATTTTGTTGGTGCAGTATTCTCCGGCTCGATGCCATACTAAACAATAAGGAGGTACAAACCATGTCACTAAACTCTAAATTGTCGCTACTTGCCCTCGGGGGTGTCACTTCACTTACTCCAGTAGTAACACAGGCGGCATGTGGGTATAACAGGGTAACCGGTGAGATCACACCCTGTGGCTCAGATGGGACTGGAACTACGTCCGACCTTGCCAAAATAATCAGCAACATTACAACCTGGATACTAGGATTTGCTGGAACCATTGCAGTTCTTTTCATCATTTGGGGCGGCATCCAGTACATCACAGCAGCAGGAAACGAGAAGCAGGCAGAATCTGCCAAGCAAACCTTGACCTACGCAGTGCTGGGACTTATAGTAATACTACTAGCATATGTGATAGTGCAGCTAGTAGTTCAAGCCATGATACCAATAACAAAAGCGTCCTAAAAGTTAATATATAAACAACGGAGGAAACATGAAAAAACTAAATCAAATCAGCCTGGCTGCTTTCGCTCTACTCGCAGCAACCCCTGCCTTTGCAGAAACACCAAGCTCAATCACTCCCATAACAGTGGACGACAGCTCACTGACTATCGGGAAGGTACTTGCTGACATCGTCGGATGGGTACTAGGATTCTCGGCTGTAGTAGCTGTGCTCTTCCTGATTGTAGGCGGCCTACAGTACATCACTGCGTCAGGCAACGAGAAGCGTGCCGAAGCCGCAAAGAGTACCATCCTTTACGCAGTCGTCGGGCTTGTAGTGATCCTACTATCGTTCGTCATCGTTGGATTTATCCGCCAGAACATAGGTGGCGTAATCACTAACTAAACACTTCTGCTCTTTTAAAGCCGGCGCTCGCCGGCTTTTTCATTTTATCAATTTGTTTGCCGGCTTCACAGAAACCATTGCCATATCGCCAATTTTGTTGTATTATAGCGGCAAGCAAGGCAACAACGCGCTCACAAATGTGTAGCCGTGGAAGTATATTGTCCGCTAGCACCGCCCCCGCGGGGGCCAAAACCAAGGGAGGCTGTCATGGTCGACTTGAACGGAAGCCCTGCGGGTAGCCAGCACAGAGGAACCATGGCGATCCCGAAGTGGTTCGTCTACCTCGTGGGCATAGTCGTCATACTTGGCTTCGGGACCTACCTTTACAAGGAAGTCGTGAAGCCAGCGGGAGAAACGGCAAACCAGGCAATCGAGGCTGGTGCTAACAAAGCCGCTGAGGCGAAGAAGTCCCTCGACAGGCAGGCTTTGTTGCGAGAAGCCGAGCCTTTTGCACGGCAGAAGATCCATGAATTCACAACCGCAGAAATCGTGGAATTCCGCCCTGCGACCGATACCGACATCCAGGACTTCTTCTACACCGGCGGTTTCGCCGAGCAGGTCGCCGATGACATGGTCCGCTGCATTACCGTCACCGTCGACAACGAACCGACGGCTGTCTACAAGTGGAGCGGCGCTGACGGGACTCACGGCATCTCGGCACTCGTAAAGCGCGATGGTAAATGGGTAGAGATACTCGAGTAACAGCTTCGCGGGCATCACCTAGCGGCCACCACGGAATCCCGTGGTGGCCGCTTTCGCGTTTTGAGCCTTGCAAGAGCTCATCAAATACTTCATAATAAATTCAACAAAGGAGGGTGCCTAAGTTGTTTTCAAATAAGCCAGTATTTTATAAAGAAATATGTGCTTTTTTGTTGTTTGCGTTAGTATTTCCGCTTTTTACTCATGCTCAAACTTACAACACCGGGCAAGAACCAGCGATTCCAGACGGCTCATCAAGCTTTACTTGTGTTTGGGTCAGCCTAGAAGAAATTGATTGCCCTAGTGGCGGCACGAAGTTTTTGTCGATAACAAGCCCGCGCCTCGCTGCTCTAAGCCAGGGTTGGGCAAATGCCGGCTCAAATGGTTATGTTAATGAACAGCTAGTGGAGCAGTTTGAACAAAAAACCAACCCTCAATGGGGGTCCATAATTGCATATGACCCAGAGGACCCCTTGACCGGTACCTATACTTACACAGATCGCAATGGCGGCAGGCCAGTTAAAATTACCATCTCCGACCCCGAAGATGTTGCGTCGGCCCCAGTAAAACTTATTACAAAGGGCAAAATAACAGGACAGCTTATCCCTGACGACAGCGTAAACGAAAACAATGCCGTCCAAATGAAGGACAGGACGATCGAGCTTTGGAGCAAAACGAGCGGTAAGATCTCGACTGGCAATAAGAAAGTATATGAAGAAGGTGGAAAATACTATTTCCAGTCTTTTGATATCCCAACCATGAACAGCGGTAAAGGCATCTACGAGGACGACTATACGATAAAGTTTAAATATTCTGAACATGCCGACTGCGTCTCTAAAGAAATGAAGGGTGGAGGAGCTGACCAAATCTCCTGTACTGCAACTCTGACTGGGGAAATAACATTTCACTTGAGTTACGTAAAGGGTGGCTACGCAAAAGTAACAATTTCCGACAAGAATGATACCACTGAGGCAAAATCTCCAATTGGCGGTAAGCAACTGCCTGATACCGACGAAAAGTACACAGGGTTTCGGATAACTGTTTCCCAAGAAACTGACTCCCCCCTAGACAAGGCTATCTCCAACGCTATCAAGTGGGTGATGAGCGGCGTCGAAACGACCCTGGGGTTTGTCATGAAACAAATCAATGCCTTGCTTCTTGGGACTGCAGACCTTGTTGTTGGCAAGGTCGGTGCAGATATCGGGAATGCCAAAGAGGTAACTATGCGGGGGCCATGGATCAGCGTAAGGAACGTAGCACTATCCCTGCTAGTGATGGCACTCGTTATTATTGCCTTTGCCAATGTACTGCAAATTAACCTAGAGCAGTACGGCGTTACTCGTATGATCCCCCGTATCATCATTTCTATAGTCATGGCATACGCTAGCTGGATTATCGTAGTCTTTTTTTTTGACTTTACCGCTGCGATACAAGCCCAGGCCGTAGGTCTCGCTGGGGGCATAGACATTCTAGGGACTTTGTCTTCCTTCAGCATATCCGCACCCTCTACGGGGGACATTATAGCAAACCTTGGCATACTGATTATGGTAATCGTGATTCTGCTCGGAGTCATCGCATGTGGCATCGTACTACTCTTTACTCTTCTGATACGTATGGTCATGCTTAGCTTCCTGCTAGTAGTAGCTCCGCTTGCCTTTATCCTAAACATCATGCCATTCACCGCCAATATGTATAAGCAGTGGTGGAGTGAATTCTTCAAGTGGATGTTCATGGGGCCGATCGCTATGGCAATCATTGCTCTCGGAGGCTTAATAGCTAGCAGCGCCGGTTATGAAGGAGCAAGTGACCTCACCTCGTCTGCTGCCCTTGCTGATTTCAGCTCTTCCGGCAGAACGGGTGCTTTGGTAGGACTAATCATCTTTGCGGCTGCTCTATATATGGCTGCCACTCTCCCTATGCAATGGGGTGGCAGCATTATGAAATCCTGGAGTGGCGCAGGCAAGAAACTCTGGGGCGCTACGGGGGGGAATGCCCTGAAAGGTGCCGGCTGGGCAGCTACCCGCGTGGGAGGGAAGTACTCCGTCAATCGTATGCTTGGTAAGGGTAAGGGCTTTTTCGAAAACAGAAGAGCGAACCAAGCCGCAGAGGACAAGGCCCACCTGCTCGGCTTCCAGGATAAGCTCGCGAATAGTAACATCCCGGGTTCTACGTGGGCCACAACAGGAGTCGCCGGCAATAGAGGGCAAATGGCCGCAAATAACCTCCACGTAGCAACTGTGGCAGCCCACCATGCTGCCGCAGGTATGGGCGACGAAAGTACCTCAAAAGAAAAACTTATGTCTTTTACAGGAAAACAGCATGACCAATATACGCGTGAGGCTGCGGCAACAGAACTAATGCGCCGAGGGCTACTCGACATGGATGCCAATGAATTGAAGCGCTTTGGTGGTAACACAGTACTTGACAAAGACGGTAACGAGCAGGGTGCACAGGGACTATTTGATGAGTTTATCGGTAAGAGTGACGCCATGAAGAACCTTGGCATCAAGAGTCACAAGGAACTTATTTTTGGTAGTCAAAACGATTCTGTCACTGCCGACTTCAGAAGGAAGGCCGCAAAGAAGATGATAGATGGAGATCTTTCAGCATCTACTGGGGCAGAAATTGGTGGACTATTAAACTATGCCAAACCAATAACCAAAGAACTGAGAGGCCAAGTTGATGCCCAAAACGATCAGATTAAAAATGGGGGGCTAGATACCAGGAGCATAGCAGGAGGCGATCAAGACGTTCTCATGGCTGGCTTGGCAAATGAGTTCACTTCTAATATTTCGCCCCTCCAGGCTAGCGAACTGATAAAGAAAAAAGGTGCTCCTCGTATGACCAAGCTGTACAAAGCCGCCACAGATCCAGAGATTGGAGCTACTAACTTTAGACCTGACACCGTAGCAGAGATCAAGGATATAATGGAAGGAAAGAAACGACAGAAATAAATCAGAAATTAAGGTTCCATGCAATATAAAGTCCCCCAAAACATAGACATCGAAGACAAGGTAATTGCCGGGCTTACGCTCAGACAGTTCATGTTCGTCATGGTCGCTGGTGGCGTGGGACTCCTGGAGTTCTATGCCTTCGTTGGACCTTTGCAATTCCTCTTTATCCCATTCGCACTTGTAACAGCATGCGTTGGTATCGCATTTGCCTTTGTGAAAATAAACGACCGTCCGTTTGAGACCTTTATCATGGCCGGTGTCAAATCCCTGTTTGCGCCCCATGAACGAATTTGGCGCAAGGACGACGATCCCGAAATCCCCACCCATGACGAGACACCGCATACTAGAAAAACCGTGGCTGCAAAGAAAAGTATTCACGAGATCAAGAGTGGTCTCGAGAGGCTAGCCATGGTCGTGGACTCAGGTGGTGCCGCAGGGATGGACTCTACAGTGAACCGGCAGACTAACGTAGAAGTGAAAGAAGTAGAGGAGCCCGAGGCAGTCAAGGACGTTCTAGCAAAAACCGAGGAAGCCGCTCCGATGATGGACTCTATCATCTCTCAGGCGAAAGAGTATGTCGAAAAAAACAAGAAGGAAACCCCAGTAAGTACGCTAGCAACAAAGAAAACCAACAAGGACGACTTTGAATACTCGAAGCTCTCGCTCGCAGACGAAAAGAAGCTAGAATCCACACTGAATAAAATTCAAGAAAACCAGCGAGTACTAGAGGAAAAGCTCGATAGTGCTAAGGTCAAGAAATTTGACAGGGGGTAACCTCACCCCGCACAAAGATGCTTCTAAATAAGAGTTTCTTCGTATTCATTAGTTATGCTAAAATGAGTGTACGAAGCGAGGGTTATGTCTGACACAAAGTACAACAAGAAGGTAAAGGCACCGTCTACTCAG
Source organism: Patescibacteria group bacterium (assembly GCA_041738615.1). Lineage (GTDB taxonomy): Bacteria > Patescibacteriota > CPR2 > UBA1875 > CAIMLA01 > JBGSPL01. Next base: position 24,967 of record JBGSPL010000002.1, on the reverse strand, counting down.
CAATTTATTCCGATCAAGGAAATCAAAGAAGGTGTAGTCGTGATGCGCAACGGTTCTTTGAGGGCCGTACTTTTGGTTTCCTCTGTAAACTTTGCCCTAAAGAGCGATGATGAAAAGAACGCGATAGTTTCCTCGTACCAGAGCTTCCTGAATTCCCTCGGCTTTCCAATACAGGTATACGTAAAATCACGACAGCTTCACCTAGATGCCTATGTAAACTCTCTGGAGAAACAGCTGAGCCTACAGACGAATGAGCTTTTGAAATTGCAAACCACTCAGTACATCGACTTTATCGCTGAACTTCTCCAGTTTTCCAACATTATGGAGAAACGCTTCTTTCTGGTGGTTCCTTTCTACCCCACTGGGACGGAGAAAGTGAACGTAGTAAAGAATCTTTTCTCAGGGAAAGAAGGCGTGGCTACGGTTGACTTTGGAACGCAGAAGATGGAGCTCCTAGAACGCGTAGACCATATTATAAACGGGCTTACTGGCATCGGGGTTCGATGTGCAGCGCTGAACACCGAGGAGCTGATAGAGCTGTACTACTCCATATACAACCCTGACATTTCTAGCTCTGAGAAACTCACTGACATTTCTGGATCTGAAGCGGAGATTATCTCTGGTGGTATCGGTCCAAATCCAGCCAATCCCGAAGGAGAAGAAAATGCTTGATAATATCTTTGACCCCAAGTCTGCAGCGGAAAAGCAGGCCAGGGAGGCAAACGAAGCCCGCAAGCTCGAGGCAGAGCGCGTCTATCGTGAAGGTATGGCCACTCTGCGTGACATCATCGCGCCCTCCAGCATCAACGTGGAGCTCGACCACATAGAAATAGGCGGCTACTACGCTCGATCATTCTTTGTCTACACATATCCTCGCTATCTATATACCGAGTGGCTCTCACCAATCATCAATGGAAGCTTCGAAGGCGATCTCTCGATGTTTATCTACCCGATAGACAATAAGGAGATCATGGACAAGCTAAGGACAAAGGTAGGACAAATCCAGTCTACTTACTCCGAGCAACAAGAAAAAGGCGCCGTGCGCGATCCTATGCTTCAGACGGCCTACCAGGACGTAGAGGAACTACGCGATTTACTGCAACGCGGCGAATCGAAGTTCTTCAAGATGTCTCTATACATCAACCTCTATGCAAAAACGCTGAAGGAGCTGGACCAGCTTACCGACATGCTCGAGACGAACCTGGGCGGAATGCTGGTATATACCAAGAGGGCCACTCTGCAGCAAGAGGACTGTTTTGACTCTGGGCTTCCACTCGGAAACGATGTCATGGATATCTCGCGTAACTTCGACACTGGTGCTCTCTCTACTAGCTTCCCATTTGTTTCCTCCGAGCTTTCAAATAACGAAGGCGTGCTCTACGGCATCAACAGGCACAACAACAGCTTGGTTCTATTTGACCGCTTTACTCTAGAAAATGCCAACATGGTAGTACTGGCTATGTCTGGTGCAGGTAAAAGTTACGCTATCAAGCTAGAGGCGGTGCGCTCTATGATGTTTGGCACCGAAGTCATCATCATTGACCCAGAAAACGAGTACGAGGCGCTCTGCGAATCAGTAGCCGGAAGTTATCTGAATGTCTCCCTGAACTCCGACTACCGCATAAACCCATTTGACTTGCCTACATCCGCAAGCGGCTCCAAGGACGGTGAAGACATCTTGCGAAGCAACGTAATACTTATCCACGGGCTCGTGCGTATCATGCTTGGTGGCACTCTGACAGCCGTAGAAGACAATATCCTAGACCGTGCGCTTATCGAATCATATGCCTCGCGTGGTATCACTAGTGACCCGTCGACTCACGGCCTTACGCCTCCGACCATGGGGGACCTAGAGAAGATTCTTGGCAGTATCCAGGGCGGAGAGACCATGGCTATCAGAATGCAGAAATACACCACAGGTACCTTCTCGGGGCTCTTCAATCAACAGTCTAACATCAAGATGGATAATCAGTTTATCGTCTTTTCTATCCGCGACCTTGAGGATGAGCTCCGACCTATCGCAATGCACATTATCCTAAACTTTATCTGGAACCGCGTGAAGAGCGAACGCAAACGCCGCATGCTCATCGTGGACGAAGCGTGGCTGATGATGAAATATGAAGACTCTGCCCAGTTTATCTACTCTATTGCGAAGCGGGCTCGTAAATATTACCTCGGCCTTACGACTATCAGCCAGGATGTTGACGAGTTTATCAGCTCTAGCTACGGAAGGGCGATTGTGAACAACTCGTCACTGACCTTGCTGCTCAAGCAGCACCCGGCCACTGCGGATATCATCTCTAGGGTCTTCAATCTAACCACGGCTGAAAAGTACTTTCTTCTGAACGCAGATAAAGGAGAGGGGCTCTTCTTCGCCGGACTAAATCATGTCGCCCTGAAGGTCACTCCAAGCTACCAGGAAGATCTGCTAATTACCACAAACCCAGAACAGCTGAACGAACTCGGGAGAAAATAACACGTGGCAGGAGGGAAATCACAGGTAGGCTGCACGCTGGGGGGCTGTTTTGCCTCAAGCGTCTTTATAATATTTATCGTTGCCCTAACGGTCGGGTTAATGGGCGGGGGAGGAGAGGTGGAAGACAAAACGGATACTGCAGCCATTACCGGTGACGTTGAGTTTTGGATAACTACTTATGACCCTGGCAAAGGGGGTATCAACGGTCACAACGGCGGCGGGTCTATGCTTAAAGTTTGGCTAAACTCGTCAAGCCCCACGGGATATATCGGTAAGTACAACGGCAAAAAGGTCTCAACTGGTGTTATAGCTGTCCCCCAAGATAGTAAGTATCATTCTGGCGGGCATGTTGATATAAACAAGATTCCTGTACCACTGATCCATAGCAAAAAAGTCCTAAAGCAAGCCAAGATAATTATTCCCGGCTACAATAACAGCGAAGCGACCCCTGTAGGGGACCACTTTGCTTCCACTGTAACCAAACCGAACCGACTTGACCTTGCCTGTGTGGATTATTGCCCGGAGATGGTAGCCTACTGGAAAAAACACAAACTTAAACTAGACAGCGGCAGCGGCTTGAATGGCGGGTCAAAGGTCATGGGCAAGATAGAAGGAACTGTAATCAGATGAACAAAAAGATTATTATTCCAATTATCAGTACCATATTAATTATCGTTGTTATTATCATGACTTATCTGGTTTCTACCAAAACGGCCCCGCTCCAAACCGTAACGTCCGAGATAGATCTCACCTCACTTGAAGGTCAGATGGAACACATAAATATCTCGGACAATGATGTCTCATTTATGACTTTCCGCAACACTGCACTCGCTAAGATAGATAATGGAGAAACGACCGCGAAAGATATTAGCGAGCAAGTTATTAACGGAGAGATTTCTAACTTATACTGGTACCCAGACAAGCAGAAGGTGCTGCTAGAGATTGTTAATGATCCAGCCGCACTGGAGGGATATAGTAACTACAAGGACCCCGAAACTACAATGGTTTACGCGACATATAATCTAGGTGACAACCTCCCAATATTTTTAGGTTCTGCGCCCGGATTCACGTGGCTAACCGGTAGCCAAATACTAAGCCTGGGCACTAACTACGTATACCAACATACAGGAGACCAGTGGAAAAAGACTGGCACTAAATTATCAAGCAATCCCCCCATACTTTCGACTGCTGGAGGAAGTTTCGCAGATTACATCAATGGGAAAGTCACGATATATGATGAAAAGCTGAAAACAATAAGGGTACTGGAACAAAAGTTTGCTGAGTCAAGCCGCATCAGAATATTTGATAACGGTGGCCTAATATATGCCGACAGTAGTTCAATCAGACTTTTCCCTGCTAATCACGCGCCCTCGAAAATTAATATTACTCCCTCCGACCAGTTCGCCGCGGGTGCAAACTGCTTTATCTATTCACAATACAAGAAAGACTATATTTATCTAGCTAAGGACAGCACAACATACCAAATAAACTATGGGGTTAATAATATCGATTACTACAAGCTATTTGGGCTAAGCGATAGTGGGGTTGTTTATTTTTCCGGAGACAGCTATGTCGGTAAACTTCTAAGGCTCGGCGGAGGAAAACCGTGAGTAATTTAACAGCAAGAATAAACGCTGACAGTAAACTACATAAAACCGATTTTCCTAACGGAATAAGAATATGGTAAACAACAAAAATTACGATTATTGGTTCAACGAAAGACTCAGGGGCATGGGGCATCCTGAGCTAATTGGCCAACCTCGTAAGCATATGGATGACAAGGTTTGGCATGATGCCCATGATTGGGCCGCACGTCAGCTTCGCCGTGAAGGTTTTACCAGTGCCAAGGATAGGCGTAGAGCAGGAACCGACGATCGGGCTGCTCATGACCTGATGGACGACAAGTCCTGGGCGAAGCAGCAAGGACTAGAAAACTATCTCGGTGGTGGAGCGGGCGGCCCCGCCTTCAACTGGATAGACCCCCTTGGTAGCGGCCAAGGCAAAGACCGCTCTGACGGTAAGACCAGAAGACCAGATGCGGAAGGGAAAGAAGCCGAAAACGGGGAAGCTCCAGGTGGAGAAGATGAAGATACGGGAGAAGATGCTGGCAGTACCGACCCCAACGAGACGGTAAAGCCCGAGGAGTCAGATGACGGCTACAACTTAGCGTCCGACCCTGCCGCTCGGCAGAACTACGCCGATAAGAACGACCTGATGGACCGCGCTGAGGAGGCAGAGCAAGCTGACGACGAAGAGCCGGGCATCGGCGAAGACGCAGATGCAAAGAGCGACCTCCCCGAATTCCAAAAGGAAGGTGGCCCCGGGGGACCAGCCAAGCCCGAAGGTCCAGGCATCTCCAAGGCTGCAGAGCTCGGAGGCGAAGCCGCAAAGCTAGGAGAAGCCGCCGAGGGTGCTGCTGCAGCGGAAACGGCTGCCGCAGCAGCAGCAACTGCAGCAGCTGAAACTGAAACTGTGGTCGGTATTGCAGCATTTCTGGGCAGTGGTTGGGGACTTGTTGTCTCTATCGTTATCGCTATAATTATCTTCTTCCTCACGCTATTCATGTTTCAAACTCTGGCGGCGGCGTTTCCAACAACAAAGTGCGACGAGGCAAGCGCAGATGCCGCTAATGGCAGTGTTATAGTTATTGATCCTGGACACCCAAGTGAGTTAGACAGTTCTAATTCGATTGCTGACTACGCCAACGACTTAGCAAACTGGCTAAGAAGCAAAACAGGCGCTACCTCTGGTACTTCCGGCCATGGTGTCTCAGAAAGAGAAGTTAACCAAAAGGTCGCCAACTATCTTCAAACCGAACTACAGAGCAGGGGCTACGACGCCATCCTTACTAAAGACAATGCTGACACCTTTATGAGTAACTACGATCGAGGGCAGTTAGCTAAACAGAAGAATGCAACCGCAATCATAAAGCTGCACAATGACGGCAATGGTCCCAAAGATGGCATTGTCTTTTACAGATCAAACCCAGATGTAATCAAGAATAAATGGGACACCAAAGGCGCTAACGGAGAGTACTTCGCGAGACGCAAAGACTCAACCATCTCACAAGATAACGGTTTTGCCAAAGCCCTAAACAAGGCCTTTGATGCTGCGAAGTTAACATATGCAAGCGGGTCAGCTTACCCAAGCGAAGTCCGCGAACACCCTTCAAATGCCGGGTTCGGTTATACATATAACATCCCAACTTCTTTAGTCGAGATGGCTAGCTTGAAGGTTAAAAAAGACGCTGACTTTATTGGTGACGCTTCAAACCAAAAGAAAGTAGCTATAGCGATAGCAGACGGGGTCGAAATATACTTTCCAAAATCTGGAGCAACTGTAAACGACCTTGGTAAAGCCAACTCTAGTGGTTACTACCAGCTACCAAAGTCAAGCTTTTACAAACGTAACGTCAACGGTGGTTCACCTCCTTCACAGCAATGGGGAGGCAAAACTCTAGTTAATACCATTCTTGCCGTTGGGCAGACTTGGTCAAGCAAACACCCTGAGGAGAAGTTTGGAGTTGGAGACCTGAACGCACCCGGACACAAAAGTCACAAAAAGGGTATAGACGTAGACATCTACTCAAGAGGTAAATTATTCATGTCATTACCGGGTCACTCAAATAACTCAAACTACGAACGCTCTCTCGCCATAGAGCTAGGAAAGGACTTTATCGACACCGGCGTTATAGACACTATCTTCTATTACGACCAAGCCGTGGTTACCGCTGTTAATAAATATGCTGACGACAAGAAACTCCCCGGAAAGATGTCTCTACTATCTCAACATGATGACCACTTCCATGTTCGCGTCGTTGATGGGAAGGACCCTACTGCGGCTGGAGGTACCGCTGTAAATAATAACTGCGCCGAGGAAGTAGATACCGATACTACAGACGACTCAGGGGATAATCCTGCAGCGTTAGACGGCGATATCACTGAGCTTCGCAAGACTTGGAAAAAATATCGTAAAGTCGGTAAAATCACCAAACAAAGCATAGGTGACATTGACGGTGATGTTGCCAACGGTAAGGTACGAGCCCAAACAATCCGTACCGCCCTGCAAATGGCAGACTACCTGGATAGTAAGGACAAAGGACCCCTAGAAATTTCCGTCATGAAAACAGGACACAAGCCTGGTACCCTCCACTGGATTGGTCTCGCCTTCGATATAGGTGATGAGAGCGTGGCTAAAACCCTAATGCCTTGGGCATATGCACATGCTGATGAGCTCAGTATTGATGAACTAATATACAAGAATACAGCGATTGGGGTTAGTGCAAATAAATACAATTTAAGGAACGGAAAACCCTTCAACTATTCTGCCCAGACACTTGCTGGACATACGAACCACATACATGTAGGAGTTTATGTAGATGAATAGAAAAACCCTTATACAAATAGCTGTTTTTAGCTCCCTAACACTGCTGATTATTATCGGTACGTTTATTTGGGTTGTCTTAAACCCAACGGGCAAAATTAAGGTTTCATCACCAACTGATATCCAAACCGTGCAAATAGACGGCAAAGACAAAGAACTTAGTTCAGCCAAAGAAATTACCCTTAAGCCGGGTGAATACCGATTAACCGCAAAGGCAAAAGATAGTGATGCAGCCGCTTCTTCTCAAGCAGTAGTGGTTTCTAAAGACCAAACCACCGAAGTAACGGTTATTTTTGCACCCGATTATGACGACTCCTCCGATCCTGACCTAACTACCGAATAGCTACTCCTCTGGTGTGTTAGCAAAAGTAAATACCACTCGGGTCACAGGCGGTTTTTGTATTTCTAATAAAGCACCGCGACATTCCGCTGACCATGCGCTTGAACTACTTGCTATCTTTAAAACGCCGTTTCTGTAAGAGACAGCCCGTAGATTGTTATCACCATGAGCTCCAAAATGGTCATGAATGATCTTTTGTGACCGTGCCACAATAACGGCAGCGTCCACTTGCCGGCCGATGCCGAGCTGGTCCAACCTATTTTTGAAAATGTTATTTGTCATAACCCAAGTTTATCACCTTTGCTTTATCGAGAATGTTTTTGCTTACATGATCTAGGTCGGTGGTGGTGATGATTGTCTGCTGCTCGGTGAATACCTGTGAGAGAAGATCTCGGCGCTTCTCGTCGAGCTCACTAAATACGTCATCGAGTAACAACACCGGGCGTTCTCCCATGATGCTTTCCAGAAAATCTACCTCTGCGAGTTTTAGAGCCAACATCACAGTCCTCAGCTCGCCGCGCGAGGCAAAAGTCAGCAAGTTCCTACCGTCGAGTGTGAAGCCCATATCATCACGATGCGGGCCGATGGTCGTAACTCGGGCCAAAATGTCCCTGGGGCGGCTCTGTGTAAGCCTAGTGACGATGCCAGCCCAACCCTGCGTAGGCTCAATGCTTGGGATGTACAAAAGCTCCAGCTTCTGCTTATTCCCCGCGAGTCTTTGGTAGTGTACAGTAAGGTGTTTGTTGATCTCTGACACATAGCCAGCTCGCGCGGCAATAATCTGCTCGCTATACTCAGCAAACCGCCCATCCCAAATCTCGAGCTCGTCTTCCTTGGCCTCACCGTTGAAGATCCTCCTGAGGAGAGAATTGCGCTGCTCTAGAGTACGGCGAAAGTGAATCAGCGAGTACGAATATTTCCGATCAGATTGGCTAATAATCATATTTAAGTAGCGCCTGCGCGCCTCGGGCAGCGTGGAAATAAGCTCAATCTCTTCAGGAGTAAAAAGGACGGCTCCCAGGTGCCCCAAAAGCTTCGCCGAGGCCACCTTTTGCTCTTTGATTTTCACTGTTTTTACTGTTCTCCCTTGATTTTCGAGCACCACCAGTAGATTTTCTGAGCCTTCTTCTCTCTGAATATCCGCCTCGATTCGCGAAAATTGCTCATCCCAACCGATGAGGCTTTCATCCTTAGCCCGAAAACTCTTGCCTGTGGCCAAGTAATAAATCGCCTCTAGGAAGTTTGTCTTGCCTGTAGCATTGGGGCCTACAAGAACCGTAATCCCGTCAAACTCAAAACTAAATTTGCCGTGGTTACGCCAATTCTGAAGTTGTAACTTTGTAATCAGCATTTTCCGCTGTATTCCCCTAAGAGCGTAGTGGCATAATGATGTAAGTGTAGTCCTTTTTCCCCTCGAGACGGATTACCCCTGGATTCAACTTGCCGCTAATTTCGAATTCTACATTCTCTTCTTTGATATTTGAGAGCACGTCTAGAATATATTTTCCGTTGAAGGAGATATCCCCATCTTTCCCCTCAACCTGTGCATCAATTGTAGACGAGCTGTCACCAACTTGGGAACTCGTGGCACTGACTTCAATTTTCCCCTTGGAACGAACAAAGATATTTACACTATTCGCGTTCTCTCGAGCAAAGAGACTCGCCACCTTGAGCACACCTGCGAGCGCCGAGACTCCCACAACCGCTTTAGTGTCATTCCCTTCTGGGATAATCTGTTTATAATTCGGAAAATTCCCGTCTATGAGGCGAGATGTAAACTCGACTTCGTCTGCTGCAAATAAGACCTGATTATCGTTTACGCACACTTTGATGTCACCGGTAATGTCAGCGAGGGTTCTCGCTAGCTCTATAAGGGCACGCGCAGGGATAATCACCTCTACCTTATCGGCAACCTTCTTCTCTAGCTTAATCACTCGCTCGGCCAATCTATAGCTGTCAGTGGCTGCAAGCGTCAGGCTATCGCCGTCTACCAAGAAGTAGACTCCAGAGAGAACTGGCCTTGCCTCATCTAGGGCCGCAGCAAATGTAACCTGTGAGAGGGCTTCACGAAGTACTTTCGCAGAAATCTTGAAAGCTGTAGTCTCTATGCTTGGGATTAGTGGAAATTCATCAATAGAGATGCCTTTTATCGAGAGTTTGTCCGTATCGGAGTTTACGTGTAAGGTCATCTCCTCTAATTCCAAGGAGACTTTTTCCGAGTTGAGGGAGCTCACCACGTCAGTGATTAGTCTCGCAGGAACAGTAATCGCCCCTTCGTTCTCTACTTTTGCGCCAACCCAATAGTTCACTCCGACCTCTAGGTTGGTAGCCGAGATCTTCATTCTTCCAGATTCTGTACTGATCATAACATTACTAAGAATTTCTAGACTTCCTCTAGTGGTTACCACTCTTCCGCAAACGGATAGTGCCTTAGCGAGATTCTCTCTGAGTATTGATGCTTTCATTTTGTTTTCCCTTTCCACAGGCTCGTGTATATAATTTCTTATTTATATATTAGTAATCGTAGTAATAGGGGCTGTGTATTCTGCGTATAAGCCGCTTTTTGTGCTTATCTTTGTAACCATCTTACAGTTTTGGGGCTGTACAACAGGGGGTAAGGTTCTTGCAAAAACTGTTTCTAACTTTCTGGACCATGTTTAGTGAGCATAATTTATACTTTTTATTGTCGCAACCTTTTCCACTGAATACTGGGGTTCTGCACAGGCTTATCCACAGTTTAACCATAGAGACGCTCTTTGATTAAACCGATTTCGTGCCGCAGAACTTCGTTATGGTCGAGTTCCTTTTCGATCTTGTCACACGAATGGATGGCTGTAGTGTGATCCTTCTTGCCTAGCTCGCGAGCAATCTTTGGGTAAGAAAGTTGCAATTCTTCTCGCATCAGATACATTGCAATCTGGCGGGGGAAGACAATTTCTTTGTCTCTCTTTGACCCCAACACTTCGTTTACCGACAAGTCGTAGAACGCTGCTACTTTCTCGACAATTTGTCTCGCAGTAAAGCCGCGCCTTCGGGCCCCCGCGATCAGGTTGCTGAGGATGGACTTGGTCACTTCTAGTGTCGGTTCGCCGGCGTTTAGTTCGCAGTATGCAAGAATGCGGTTCAGCGCCCCCTCGAGTTCTCGGATATTGTTTTGGATATTGCGAGCGATGTAGTCGAGAACATCTAGTGGGACTATGTAGCCCCGGCCCTGGCTTTTGCGTTGGAGGATTGCGATTCTAGTTTCGAGATCAGGCGGTTGGATGTCCACCATTAGCCCCCATTCGAAACGTGAACGTAGCCTTTCTTCCAAGGTAGGTATTGCTTTCGGTGGGCGGTCGCTAGCAAGGATAATCTGCTTATTTGCCTGATGGAGAGCGTTAAAAGTATGAAAAAATTCTTCCTGTGTCTGTTCCTTGTTGGCGAGAAACTGCAAGTCGTCAACAATCAGAACATCTACTTTTCGATACTTGTCTTTGAAGCCGCCAACTTTTTTGTCGGTAATAGAAGAGATGAAGTCATTTGTGAACTTCTCGCTAGTAACGTAAACCACCTTTTTCTTTGGGTTCGCCTTTAGAATGGCGTTTCCGACTGCCTGCATCAGGTGAGTTTTTCCCAAGCCAACACCACCATAGATAAAGAGAGGGTTGTATTTGGTTCCTGGGTTTTCTGCGACACTCTGGCAGGCAGCAAAGGCCAGCTTGTTTGAAGAGCCAACCACGAAAGTATCCAGCGTGTAGCGTGGGTTCATTCCGCTTGAGCCAACGGCATTATTATCGGCGAGTGGCTGGTATGTGGGGGTTGTCTCTACGGTCGGTACAACAACTGGCTGTTCCTTAGCAACTTCCTTCTCGAGGGTCTTTAGAGAACCCACTTTGTATTCAATTATGGTAATCCCAGGCGCTGAGCTGCGGATTGCCTCTAGAATCTGCGGATGGTACTTCTTTTCTAGCCACTCCTTGGTGAAAACGTTGGGAACACCAACAACGGCACTCGTCTCTGTGATTGCCACAATCTGAGTGTTTTTGAACCAGGTTGTAAAGTTAGCTTTTGAGAGAGAAACCTCAAGCTCGCCAAGGACTGATTTCCAGACCTGTTCTTTTTCCAATTTCCACCTCTTTTGGGCCGCCCAAGACCCCGTATTTAGTCAAATCTGTGCTCATTATAGTACTAAAAATAGTTTTCCACAACCCCTTTATCTTATCCACATTTAGGGGGATAAGACAGGGTTTGCGTGCCCTCGCCGGGGGTACTTAACCGAGACGAGATTCTGTGCTAAAATGGTCACTGATGTAGTGTAATGTAGAAAGAAATATATGAACATTTTTGAAACAATCCTTATTCAGCCCCTAGTGAATGTTTTAGTCCTTCTCTATAGTATTATTCCGTTCCACGACTTTGGTATCGCCATAATCCTTCTTACCTTGCTGATTAGGGCCGTCCTGTGGCCGCTACAGGCAACGACGATGAAAAACCAGAAGGCCCTGACAGCACTGCAGCCAGAGATCAAAAAAATCAGCGAAAAATACAAGAACGATCCACAAAAGGTGCAGGCGATGACACTGGAGCTTTATAAAGAAAAAGAGGTCAACCCGCTTTCTTCTTGTTTGCCTTCACTGATTCAGTTGCCACTAATGATTGCACTCTATTATTCAATCATCAAATTCAGCGAGCCTGCATTCGTAAACCTTATCAACAAGGATGCTGGTATTTGGCATTACCTCTATGGCTGGGTCGATAGCCTCGCCTTTGTAAAAAGTGCGCTTGCCGGAACGTTCAATACCCATTTTATGGGATTCTTTGACCTCTCACAAAAGGCACTCGTTAGTACAAGCCCACTGGTAATCAACAAGGAAATCATTTTCGCAGTCGTAGCAGCGGTGGCTCAGTTCTTCCAGATGCGACTTATGGTACCAAAGGATCAAAAGAACAATCAGAGTGCGCAAACGTTGGGCATGCTCTCGTATATGATGCCCCTAATGATTTTATATATTGGACTTATCTGGCCGGCGGCTTTGCCTCTATATTGGACAGTGACCACAGCGGTTGCCTACTTGCAACAATGGCTTTCGATGCGAGAAGATGTTGTCGAGCTGGATAAAGAGGCAGCGATTGAGGTTGCGGCCGAAGACGCTAAATCAAAGAAACCAGCGAAGAAAAAGAAGTAGCCATGGCAGTAACACACGGCGATCTGAAAAGAATTGAAGACATCACTGTAGATCTACTACGAGGGATGAAGCTCTCTTTGCACCCGGAGGTTAGCGCCGACACGGAGGCCGTGAGGATAAAGCTGGTTGGCGATGATACCTCTATTATTATCGGTTTTCACGGCGAAACACTGGCAGATTTCTCCTACATCCTTGGGATTATGGTAAGGCACCAGGTTGACAAGGATTTTGTGCTTCGCATCGACGCCGGTGATTATATGAAGAATAAGGACGCCCGTACCGAGTCCATGGCCCTGGAGGCCATCAAAAAGGTGCAGACCAGCGGCTTCCCGGAGCGTCTCACCGGACTAAACTCATACGAGAGACGGCTAGTGCACAGTATCGCTGACAGAGAAGGCCTGACGTCTGACTCCACGGGAGTCGGTAAAGAACGCGTGTTGATTATTAAGCCTAAATCAGGAGAATAGCATTGAAAGTTCGTAAGGCAGTAATTCCCGCCGCGGGTTTTGGAACTAGATTTTTACCAGCGACCAAGTCGATGCCTAAGGAAATGCTACCGATAATAGACCGTCCCGCGATTCACTATGCTGTAGAAGAGGCGGTAAAGTCGGGGATTACCGATATCATTATCATTACCGGTCGCGGCAAGAATTCGATTGAAGACTACTTTGATCACTCATATGAACTCGAACACACTCTGGAACTCAAGGGCAAGCTTGACGTGCTCGCAGAGGTAAAGAGCATCTCGGATATGGCGAATATCGTATATATTAGGCAAAAGGAGCCGTTAGGGCTTGGCCACGCTGTTCTCCGCGCCAAGGACTTTATCGGCGACGAGCCATTTGCAGTGATATTGCCAGACGACCTGGTGGTTGGGTCCAAACCATGTATCGGCCAGATGATTGAAGTCTTTGAGAGAAGCGGTAAGTCAGTAATTCTGACTGAGGAAATTCCAGAAGACAAGGTCTCTTCGTATGGAATTGTGGATCCAATCGACGGGAGCGAAGAGGATTCCTTCGCGCTCAAAGGTATTATTGAAAAACCCGCAAAGGCAGACGCTCCATCAAACTATGCTGTTATCGGACGCTATGTCCTGAAGCCAGAGATATTCAACTATCTCGAGGAGACGAAGCCGGGTGCAGGGGATGAAATTCAATTAACCGATGGTATCTTAGAGCTAATCAAAAATGACGGGATGTACGCTTATAAACTCACCGATGAGCGTTTTGATACGGGAGATAAGCTAGGGTTTCTTAAGGCGACGGTACATATGGCCCTTACCCACAAGAAGTTGGGCGCTGATTTTAGGGAGTATCTGGGAACTATCAAATAACTAATTCTAAATAACGAGAAAGCCCCTGGCCGCAAATGCGATCAGGGGCTTCTTGGTTTTTGAGACTTCTTGCGAAGCCCCGGCGGGCTAGATGTGCATCCCGCAGAGCGCGAGCGCGGCCAAGGTAAGGCCGTCCGTGAACTCGCCCGAGTCGTTGAGCTCGCGGAGCTCCGCCATCGTGTAGAGGTCGACGCCACCGATGATCTCCAGATCTTCGGGGTTTGCCTCACCAATGGAGATGATCTCGGCGAGTACCACCATTTGCGCGTGAGCGAAAAAGGTGGTGTTCGCGTTGAGGTTGCCGACGACCTTAGCGTTCTTGATCGTCAGACCAGCCTCTTCGAGAACCTCGAGCTTGGCCGTACGGATGAGGAAGGCTTCCATGTCTTCCTCGCCGTTACCAGGAGCCAGCCCGCGGGGGCATTCGATGCTCCAACGGCCGAGAGAGTCGAGGAGCTTGCTCCAGGACTTCGTCTCGTTGAGCTTCTTGATGTAGCTCGCGCCGGCGTCAGGTAACAGGCGAGGACCGATCATGCGGAAGTTGCGCACGAGTGCGACCTTGTCGCCCATCTGGGCGATGATGATCACTCCTGCGTTTTCCACGATCATCGGCTGGTCGTAAAGCGCCGCCTTGATGTCGCCGGCAACCTTGTTGACCACGACACGAAGGAGCGCGAACCCCATCGGGTTGAACAGGCCTCCGAGGCCTTGCGATGTGGGGAGCCAGCCGACGACTGGCTTGTTCCACTGGTTTTGCTGGTCAAGGTGCTGTTCGGTAAGCAGCTCGACGCTGCCAGTTGTTTCGGGGGTCTTAGACATGTCTCCTCCAGGAGGTCGGTCCGCTGCCCATTGCGGCGGAACTACATACTCTAACACAAAAGAATACAAAAGTCAATAACTAAACATAGAGAAAAGGGCTTGACAAGTGGAGGCTAGTATGGTACAGTATGGTGTCACATTCATTGTGACGTACGTTGAGAGAAACTTGGTGCGGGGCACCTAGTTGTCGGGCGGAAAACCTCGAGCGATTGGACTATGAAATGCCCAAGGTAGCTAGCGTTACTATGGAGTGCACGGGCTGGTCGGAAGGCATCGGTGATGTCGTTATCGAGCAGCGGAATCTGGGAGTCCAGATCCTGCATCTCCAAATCGAGAACAACGAGGGTCCCCTGTGGGATCAGATTGGAATCGTAGAGAGGCCAGGCGGTGCGGTAACCGTTCCGGTCAACGAGCGCGGCGAGTACGGCCTCATCGAGGTGTACCGAGCAATCGTGGCACGAGAAGGAGCCAAGTTTCCCCTGGACGGCGACTACTCAGCTCTTGGACGAACCTCGGTGGAGTTCCCTCGGGGTTTCCCGAAGGGAGTGGAAGCCGCTGAGGACACCGCAGTTCGCGAGACCCTGGAGGAAGTTGGCCATCCGGCCATTTCCGCTCCGGTCAAGATCGGGGAGTACAACCAGAACACTACGTTCTACCCGTTCAGCATACCGATCTTCAAGCTGAAGCTGGACACTTCTCGTTCGTCGCACCTATCGCCCGAACAGAACGAGTGGGTTGGGAGGCTCAAGTGGGTAACCATGAAGCAGCTTTCCGGCCTGATCGCGTCGGGCGAGATCTTCTGCGGCTTCACCCTTTCCGCTTACGCGCATATGGTGGCAGCCCAGGATTAGTTCGATGCTCAACGTGCACAAGGGCCGTTTTCCCGAAAGGGGGAACGGCCCCTTGTCGTATATATAGGATTGGCTTTTGACCAGGCGGTGATAATGAGGTAAAATATGAGGCGTTATTATAACAAAAGGAGCCTCATGAAAGGTATTATTCTGGCCGGTGGCAGAGCCACTCGACTTCGACCCCTTACCAAAATTACTTCGAAACAGTTACTTCCTGTCTATAACAAACCGATGATTTATTATCCCTTGGAAACTCTTTTGAACGCGGGAATTAAGGATATCTTAATCATCGTAGCGCCAGAGTACGCCGGTCATTTTTTAAACCTGCTCGGCTCAGGCCGTGAATTTGGAGCACGTTTTACCTACGAAATCCAAGAAGAGCCAAGAGGGCTTGCTGACGCTTTCATCGTCGGGGAAACATTTATCGGCAAGGATGACGTAACGATGATCCTCGGTGACAATATTTTTGATCACGATTTTTCTAAGGATATCCAAGAGTTCAAAGAGGGGGGACTAGTCTTTGCGAAGAAAGTACATGACCCAGCAAGGTTTGGAGTAGTCGAGTTCGACCAGGATCACAAGGTGCTCTCTATCGAAGAAAAGCCAGAAAAGCCGAAGAGTAATTTTGCGGTCGTGGGAATATATACATTCGATAACGACGTGATTAAGATAGCCAAAAACCTAGCGCCATCTCCACGGGGGGAGATTGAAATCACTGACCTTAACAATGTTTATCGGGAGAAGGGCAAACTTCAGGTAAAGATGATTGAGGGCGTCTGGGAAGATGCCGGGACCTTTGACAGTTTACTGCGAGCCAGCACTATCATGGCTCAGAAGGCCTGTGCCAAGGACGGTCATAGCATCGAAGGTCTTAAGGAGCTCAAATGGGAACTAAAGGAAAAGAGTGAAGAGATTGAGGAGCTCGCAGAAGTAGTCCAGGAACATCTTGACGCGGAGACTCATAGCTAATGAAGATGTTAGTCACAGGCGGAGCAGGCTTCATCGGCTCCAACTTTGTTCGTTTTATGCTTGCAAAGCACCCGGAGCTTGATATCGTAAATTTTGACGCTCTTACCTACGCTGGTAATCTAGCTAGTCTAAAGGATGTTGAGAATAACCCTCATTATACTTTTCTGAGGGGAGACATTACCGACCCGGCTGCCGTGTCTGCTGCGATGAAGGGGATCGATACGGTGGTACATTTTGCCGCAGAGTCACATGTTGATCGTTCTATCCTGGAGCCGGCGGCGTTTGTAAAAACCAACGTAGTTGGAACCCAGGTACTACTTGACGCTGCTCTAAAGGAGGGCGTCTCTAGGTTCCATCACGTCTCTACTGACGAGGTTTTTGGCGCTCTACCTCTAGATGGCACTAAGTTCAACGAAAACACTCCTTATGACCCGCACAGTCCATATTCGGCTTCGAAGGCAGGATCGGACCACTTGGTGAGATCTTACGGCGATACCTTTGGTTTGCCCTATACAATTACTAATTGTTCAAACAATTACGGGCCTTATCACTTTCCAGAAAAGCTAATTCCACTAGCAGTTACAAATCTTCTCGAGGGCAAGAAGGTCCCCGTTTATGGGGACGGTGGCCAGATTCGAGATTGGCTGTTTGTCGACGACCATTGTGCTGCAATCGACCTGGTTCTCGAGAAAGGAAAGATCGGTGAGACCTATTGTGTCGGTGGACTTACAAAGGATGTCACAAACTTGGAGCTTGTAAAAGAAATCCTAGAGATTATGGGCAAGGATGAGAGTAGTATAGAGTATGTAACCGATCGTCCAGGACATGATATCCGATATGCAGTTGACTGGAGCAAGATACACAACGAGCTAGGATGGGAACCCAAACATCCTTTTGAGCGACGACTCAAAGAGACGGTAAAATGGTACGTCGACAATAAGGAGTGGTGGCAGAACGTCAAGAGCGGTGATTACGAAAAATATTATGAAAAGCAGTACGGAATAAACAATTAAGAATAACCATTAAGTAATATCAAACAAAAGGACAGTGAGCACTATGGAAAGCAATAACTACGATAAATCATTGTATGAAAACAAGGAAATTAAATGCAGAGAAACTCGTATTCCTGGCTTACTTTTCTTTGATTTGGTTTTAAACGGTGACGATAGGGGTTGGTTTAAAGAAAGCTTCCAACTGGAGAAGCTAAGAAAAGCAGGGCTTCCGGCAGATTTCATCCCTGTGCAACTTAGTGTATCTGCAAATAAGGAAAAGGGCGTTACTAGAGGTATTCATGCAGAGCCTTGGAGCAAATTTATTTCAATCCAAACAGGCAAAGTATTTGCCGCAATAGTAGATTTGCGCAAGGGAGAAACCTTTGGGGTAGTAGAAACCTTTGAACTGAATCCTCAAAAAGCTATATTTGTGCCAGAGGGCTGCGCCAACTCGTTTCAAACCCTAACTCCAGATGTTCTCTACACCTATTTGGTCAATGCCCACTGGTCGCCAGAAGTAAAATATACGCTTGTGAACCTTGCAGACCCTGGCCTTGCTATCAATTGGCCCATTCCTTTATCTAAAGCCATCGTTTCTGAAAAGGATAAAGCACACCCCTTCCTGAAAGATCTCACTTTATAATACTGATTTAGATTAAGGAGTCATTATGCGAATACTTATTACAGGTGGATATGGGCAGCTAGGGACCGCTTTGCAGCAAGTAATGAAGAGCGAAGAACTGTTGCCGACAGACAGTGACACGATGGACATCACAGATGAGGCTCAAGTTGCGAAAGTTTTCGCTGAATTTAAGCCAGAATTCTTAGTACACGGTGCCGCCTATACAAACGTTGACGGCTGCGAGGAAAACCCAGACTTGGCACGCAAGGTAAATGCCGAGGGGACAAAGATCTTGGCAGAGGCCTGTAAAGGTGCCGGGATTCCGATGGTATACATCTCTACCGACTACGTTTTTGACGGTAACTTCAGCGCACCTATCCTGGAATCTCAGTTAACAGCCCCGCTCAGCGTTTATGGCGAGACAAAGTTAGCGGGAGAGATTGCAACGCGCGAGATCGCTGGTGGCTATGTTCTGCGCACCTCCTGGGTCTATGGAGAAGGCAACAACTTCGTTCGTACCATGCTAAGCCTTTCGGAAAAAATGGACGAAATCAAAGTAGTTTCGGATCAGGTCGGAAGACCTACCTACGCTCTCGATCTAGCAAAAGCTATTTACGACGTAGTTCTAAAGCTCCCAGAGGCTGGTATCTATAATGTAACCGGTGATGGGGAAGTAATCTCGTGGGCAGATTTCGCACGTGAAATTTTTAATATAGCGGGCAAATCCACAAAGGTTACAGACATTACAACCGAAGAGTATCTTTCGGACAAGCAAGATCGCAAGATCGCTCCTAGACCAAAGTATTCCGCACTAGACCTTACGAAAAGCAAGGCAGTGGGGACTACGCTAGCCGAGTGGAAGAATTCATTAAAGAGCTATATCGGCCACGCCGCCTAGGTTTGGGGCCTACTTGGCGACTAAATAAATTCCAAGGAGTATAATAACTGCCCCTATACCCTGCACGAAATTAATTTTTTCGCCAAGAAAAACATAATTCGCAATTATAACAAAGACTAGCGAGATAGTTGTTATTAGGGTTGTTACGGTAGTAGAACTTCCAGAGAGAGAGGGTATCTTGTAAATAGCGCTGTTGATAAGCATAAATATTAGTCTTGAGCCAAAGGCGAAAGCAGCGCCTAATATGAATTGCCACGAGAAAATGATTTGGATAATTCTGACTACGTTCATGTCCCCAGCGATAATCGCGCGGCTTCCGAGCAAGAGGATGGAGATTACGGTTGTAATCGAGAATAATATGGTTAAGATAACCACTTCTAGCATGTTGTTCCTTTCAAGTAAGCTCTGTAATTATAGCAGTACAGGGCGGAGAGTTTAAGTATTTTAGAGGTTTTGTGTTTATTAAGCGCTCCAAATAAGGTAGAATAGCTTCAATGAAAGAAAGCCGACAAATCAGCGAAAAGTTGTTTATATTTATTCTATTCTTGGCAGTACTTGTTCAGGGTTTTGTATATTTTAAATACCCAAGTCGATATGAATTTGAAGAAATCAAGGATTCGATAATCCAGCTTGTAGCAACCAATGGCAAATATTACCGCACCCCAAGAAGCGCAGTTGGTGGGAAGATGTACGAATTTTCGAAGATGGTCGATCGGGACATACCACTTGACGCAAGGGTACAATTCATTAACGACTCGAACGACGGGACGGACATGGACAGATACTTTCGGATTTCCATGTGGTTCAGCAGGGTGAGAAAAGTCGACTATAATTTTGAGAGAAACCCGAATCTTCAGGATGTTGAAAAGATCATGAAAAGAAGTGGCTCAAGGTATTTGGTAACATATTCAGAGAATATGCCGTTTTATAACTTTGGTGTCGGAGATAGGCAAGTACCAGGAGGAAAGCTATACCGGATGGATAAGGAGGGGCTAGCCCTGGAAAGACAATATGATTGAGATGATTATGCTTTTGGTTCTTTGGGTACTCGTCGGCTATAGTGTCTCGCGGTTGTTTCTAGATAGACTGGGGCTTTCTCTTGGCTACGATATTGGAATTTCACTTGCTCTTGGAATGGGAGTAAACACCATCTTTTTTCTGTTGTTTTCTTTGGGGGAGATACGGGTAACAGCTGCCCTGATATGGAGTGGCACCCTAGTAGTACTTGCTCTTTTGCAGATCGCTAGAATGTATTTCAAGGTGGGTCTTGAGAAGGAAAAGGAATCGCTTCGAAAGCTGATTGCGATGAGATACTCCCTGACTGACTTTGCTTTACTAACAGCTATTGGGGTCTTTTTGTTTCAGCTCTACTACAAAGCGTTACGGATGGGTTTCCAAAGACCTGACGAGTGGTCTTTTTGGGGGGTGGCCACCAAAAGAATTTTTCAGACCGGCTCGGTCTTCCTGAAGGACATTGTCTATATCGGATTTGATCGATACCCTTTGCACTTACCTATAAACGCTGCCTCACTAAATATAGTCGCCGGAAGCTTTGTAGAAAACTATTCTCGTTTGATAGGCCCAACAACCATGGTTTTTTTGACAGTGATGGTGGGAGTATTCTTACAGGAGACTAAACTCAAAAGAACAGAAATCCTCTTATTCTTGATTCTATTACTTACTGCGGGGCACGAATTGACAATCATCTCTGCCTTGCTGTACGCAGACACACCTTATGCATATTTCTACACCGCTGCAATAATACTTTTTTCAACCGTGATATTAAGGCCAAACATGGAGCGTAAAAGGATATATCTTGCCGCAGGACTCTTGCTAGCGCTATCTTCATGGACCAAAATGGAGGGGGCGATAATTGGTTTTGCTTCGGCTTGCACCTTATATATTTTTGACTATATATACAGCAGGAAGACCCGGAAATTTGAGTTAGCAGAGCCAGCCATATTGATAGGGGTGACCGTATCGTTGCCAGTCATGTGGTCTATCATAGGGACGTTCCAGAATTATGCAAAGGCGGGGTGGACGGCAAAGATGTTTTCCAATATGGATAATCTATTCGAGAATACCTGGGTGGTTGCAAGACAGATGTACGTAAAGACCGTGAGACGGGATAATTACTCACTATTTTGGGGTTGGGTTGTTCTTGCAGCAGGAGCCTTGGTGGTATGGTTCAGAGAGAATAAGCTGGGTCTTCTCCTGTTTACACTTATCGTTCTAAATGTCGGGTATTTATTTGCATCATATTTATTTGTTTTTGGCCCCGCAGAGGGCCTTACGGCTGCTTCTTTCGAAAGATACATCATTCACGTGCTACCTTGTGGCGTTATGTTAGTTGCAGTGATTTACGCAAATCTAAAAGGTCGATTTATTAGAAAGGACTTGTATGAGAAATAAGCTACTAGTAATAGTGCCTGCATACAACGAACAAGGGTCAATCGAAAATGTTGTTCATCGTATATGTGCTGCCAGCGCCAGCTATGACGTTCTCGTTATCAACGATTGCTCGAAAGATAAAACGGCGGCCATCCTGCGAGAGATGGGCGCTAACTATATTGATTTACCCCTGAACCTTGGTATCGGAGGGGCTATGCAAACTGGGTATCTATATGCGATAAACAACGGGTATGACTTTGCCATTCAAGTGGATGGCGACGGGCAACATGATCCTAGAGAGATCTCAAAGATGGAGTCACGTATGCAGGAGGGTGACGTCGACATGGTCATAGGCTCGCGTTTTATAAAAAAAACTGATTATAATCAGAAGTTCATGAGAATGCTGGGTATCAATATATTTTCTTTGGCCACAAGATTCCTGATAGGGCAGTCCGTAAAGGACGCGACTTCGGGTTTCCGTTTAGCAAACCGAAAGGTCATCGAGTATTTTGCCTACAACTACCCTTCTGATTATCCGGAGCCTGAAGTGCTGGTGGGGCTATCGCGGCGGAATCTAAAGGTTGTGGAAATCCCAGTAAAGATGTACGCACGCGAGTCCGGCATCTCGTCCATAAACATGATGAAGTCTGCCTATTATATGATAAAAGTATTTTTTGCGATGGTTATCGACAAGATAAGGAAGGTATAAAATGTCTATTTTGCATGTCTTAGGAACAGGAGCGAGTATTGGTTTATTGTTCGTCGTTTTAGAACTAGTGAGAAGGAAGCATTTGCGCGAAAAATACGCTCTTGTTTGGATATTTGTTTCAGTTGGACTGATTGGTCTTTCTCTTGTGCCGGGGTTACTTGATATAGCAGCAAAGAATATCGGCATTATTTACGGGCCATCGTTGCTATTTATGGTGGGTATTTTTGCGTTGCTTATTCTTACAATTATGCTTTCCGTTATAGTATCACATCAGACAAGTCGTATTATTGGTCTAGTGCAGCAACTTGGTTTACTAGAGAATAGGGTTCGTAAGCTAGAATCATACAAGCCAGCCGAAAAGAAACCAGTAGATTCTAAAAAGTAAATTCAGAGGAATAAAAAGTGGGTTGTGGACTTCTTCAAAAACGAGATCCGTGACCCATTTTTGCTTTAGGGTGTGGTCTCTCACGACTTTATACGCCATAACCTCTCGGCGGCCGTTCATAATTGACGGCCATATGCGAATGATGTCCATATAACCCTTGATTTTCAGATTTAGCCAGCCACCTATAAGTGAGTAGCCAAGCATTAGAGCCTCTGTAAATATTATTATGGGGAACAGCACTGCTAGGGTGCGTAGGTCGTAATTTTTAAACATTATAATTAGTCTGTTACGTTCGAAGTAATAGAACTTATGTTTATTCCTTGAGAAGCTGTATTTATGGTAGATGGTGGAATTCTCGGAAACAAGCACTTTATACCCGTTTTCCCAGAGTCGGAGAGAAAGGTCGGCGTCCTCTTGATACATAAAAAAGTCTTCGTCGAGCATACCAATATTCTTCAGGGCAGCGGAGCTAAAAATCGCAGCCGCGCCACTGGCGATGGTGATCTCGTGGGTTACTATCGGCTTGTTAGGCTGTTTGTAGTTACCGCAATAGCTGAATCCGAGGTAGTGAAGGTCGTTGCCAAAAGTATTGATTTTGTCTGTGCCATCTATGAGTATTTTAGATTGCACCGCGCCAACGTGCTCGTTAGACGAAATGGTGGTTACAAGCCCCTGCAATGTTTCCGGTTGGAGCACAGTATCAGGGTTGATTAGCGCTATAAATCGAAAGCCTTCTGACAAAGATTCCTTAATTGCTAGATTATTCCCCCCCGCAAAGCCTAAGTTCGCGCCACTTTCAATAATCTTAAGGTTCGGGTAAGTCTTGGCGATAGCTAGAGACCTGTCGCTAGAATCGTTGTCAACAAAATAGATAACGTAGTCTTTGAAGGTTTGGGTTGCAAAAGAATCAAGACACTCCTTGACATACTTCTCCCCGTTCCAATTTACGATGATCACTGCAAGCTTTTTCATTCGAGATATATCTTAACATAGTCAGTTAACACTTTACATAAAGTGTTCCGTATACAGTAGTCTAGGGTACTCGTAAATGATACCCAAACACTGTATAATACAGAAACATAATCTTTGGAGTGGCGTGAAAGAAATATCTCAAAATAACGTAAAAACCATAACTAGGGCAGCCATTACTATCGTTAGTATCTTGCTGCTAGGCGGTGGAGGTTATTTGTACTACTTGAATAATTTTATGAATAGTAGGGTGTCGACAAAAGTATCGAATGACCCAAAACCATTATCGTTCGCCAACGACGTAAAGCAGAGTACCGGAGCGCAGAATGGCCAGCCATCAGCTGTTTACGTTATATCGGGACTTAATAAACAAGATGGTGATGTTTTTTCGATGCCAGACACTATAAAATTTAAAATATCGCCAGATGTAGATGAAGCCAGGGCGACCCTAGCGACTAGTGAAGGGCAGATTTTATCTGAAAATACTACTCAGGGTTCATCAATGGAGAGGACAGTCTACATGAATGGTAGGCCAGGGGGAGGTGCCACGGGGATATTAAAAATCGAAGGGCTTGCTAAAGGCTCGGTAGTAATAACAAAAGAAATTAGAGTGGTCTTCTAGTGAAGATATGGTCTAAAGTACTAATTGCCCTGGCCATTGTTTGTTTATCGTTTTCGTTTGCGAGGGTGGCACGGGCGGCCGATCCTATAGATTCTTCATATAACAATAAGATGATTGAAGACTCTGCTTTTAGAGCGACTGGGACTATGTCAGAGAGTGATATCCAGCAATTTCTGGCCAACCATGGGAGTGCGCTTGCCGGTTACGTCGTTCCTTCTGACAATTCAGTCCCAACTATGATCGGACCCAATTTTACAGTGGAATCGAGGGGCTGGACTGCTGCAAAAGTAATTAAGGAATCTGCAGTTTGGTATGGGATTAATCCGCAAGTTCTTTTGGCTACACTACAGAAGGAATCTTCCCTAGTAAGTAGTGGCACGTTAAGTAATCTGAGGGCGGCTATGGGATATGCTTGCCCAGAGACAAATGCTTGTAATTCTTTCTACTACGGATTTGCCAGACAGATGGATGGTGCAGCCTACCAGTTCATGCATAATTTTGATGGCTCGGAAGCCGCCGATACGAATAGGGTTGGTATCTATTACAGATGGAATACCCCAACGATTGATGGCAAGGCAACCTATATTTCAAATTCTGCAACAGCAGCTCTATACCGATATACACCGCACAGACCTGATAGCGCCTATCTTTATGCAACGAATGGCAGTCATTATTATGGTAACTATAACTTTATCTATTTTTTCAATGCTTGGTTTACCCCGTATTCATATGAATTTGTTTCTGCCACTAATCCTCCCTCGGTCCTACTCTCAGGAGATCAGGCAACAGTGAGTGTAGTGCTGCGAAACAAGGGTAATATCACCTGGAAGTCCGACACCGTTGACGGCTCCACACCATTCAGACTGGCAGTTTACAGTGGGGCTTCAGACTTCTATGATTCATCAAGCTGGGTTGAACCAACCAGAATTAAGATGACAACGGATACGGTGGCTTATAATGAGCTAGCCACCTTTACTTTTACGGTAAAGGCCGGACCAATTTCTGGGTATAAGGTGATGAAGTTCATCCCGGTGGAAGAA
>JBGSPL010000001.1:0-293425 GCA_041738615.1 Patescibacteria group bacterium | reverse complement strand
ACCAGTTTTGAAGGCTGGGTGCGCGACCATCATGCAGGACGGTCCGTGCTGCGACTGCGTTACGAAGCGCACGCAACGCTGGCGCAGCACAGTGGTGAGCAGATCTTGGCGGAAGTGAGCCATATGTACGGCCTCCAGGCTGCTGGCTGCGTGCACCGTGTGGGCGTTCTGGAGATCGGCGAAGTCGCAGTGTGGGTGGGAGTATGCGCAGCGCACCGTGAGGCAGCCTTTGCCGCGTGCCGACTGATCATCGACCGCATCAAGGCCGAAGTGCCCATCTGGAAGCACGAA
This sequence comes from Patescibacteria group bacterium, assembly GCA_041738615.1. GTDB lineage: Bacteria > Patescibacteriota > CPR2 > UBA1875 > CAIMLA01 > JBGSPL01. The sequence continues at coordinate 293,134 of JBGSPL010000001.1, read as the reverse complement.
CACTATGCCAACAACGAAAAATCGTGGGTTGGCGCCTCTTTTGTTAAGCGTTCCTGAACAAAACCAAGAACAGGCTCAAAAAGTAGTTGACGCAGGAAATTCCCAGGGTATTATCTCGCTTCTCCGCTGCGGCGACTGACTGGCGAAACGCCGGTGACGAGCAGGGGGACGCTGCCAAGGTAGCGAAGTTGTTTGACAGTATGAAGAAGTGTCTTGTGTGGGCGCTTGAGTGAACCGAAGGGGTTCGCAAGGAAGCGTCAAAGATACGTCAACGAAATGATAGTCATGGACGGCTTCTAGCTCAAAACTTTATGGATCTTCGGATCTGTTCTTGATTTGAACTGAAGAGTTTGATCCTGGCTCAGATTGAACGCTGGCGGCATGCCTAACACATGCAAGTCGAACGGAATTGGGGGCAACCCTGGTTTAGTGGCGGACGGGTGAGGAATACATCGGAATTTACCTCGAGATGGGGGATAACCAAGGGAAACTTTGGCTAATACCGCATGATCTCGTGAGAGCAAAGAGGGGGACCGCAAGGCCTCTTGTCTTGAGATGAGCCGATGTCCGATTAGCTAGTTGGTAGGGTAAAGGCCTACCAAGGCTACGATCGGTAGCTGGTCTGAGAGGAGGATCAGCCACACTGGGACTGAGACACGGCCCAGACTCCTACGGGAGGCAGCAGTGAGGAATTTTCCACAATGGGCGAAAGCCTGATGGAGCAATACCGCGTGAAGGATGAAGGCCCTCGGGTCGTAAACTTCTTTTATATGTGAAGATTATGACGGTAACATATGAATAAGCATCGGCTAACTACGTGCCAGCAGCCGCGGTAATACGTAGGATGCAAGCGTTATCCGGAATTATTGGGCGTAAAGAGTGTGTAGGTGGCGTGTTAAGTTAAATGTTAAATCTCAGGGCTCAACCCAGAGGCTGCATTTAATACTGGCATGCTTGAGGTATGGAGAGGTAAGCGGAATTAGTAGTGTAGCAGTGAAATGCGTAGATATTACTAGGAACACCAATGGCGAAGGCAGCTTACTGGCCATATTCTGACGCTGAGACACGAAAGCGTGGGGAGCGAACGGGATTAGATACCCCGGTAGTCCACGCCGTAAACGATGATCACTAGCTGTGCGGGGAGTCGACCCCCTGCGTAGTGTAGCTAACGCGTTAAGTGATCCGCCTGGGGAGTACGGTCGCAAGGCTAAAACTCAAAGGAATTGACGGGGACCCGCACAAGCGGTGGAACGTGTGGTTTAATTCGATAATAAGCGAAAAACCTTACCGAGACTTGACATCTCTGGAAGGCCCTAGAGATAGGGCTGTGCCGAAAGGAGCCAGATGACAGGTGTTGCATGGCTGCCGTCAGCTCGTGTTGTGAAATGTTCGGTTAAGTCCGTCAACGAGCGCAACCCTCATCGTATGTTGTATTTTTCATGCGAGACTGCCCTGGTCAACAGGGAGGAAGGTGGGGATGACGTCAAGTCAGCATGACTCTTACGTCTCGGGCTACACACGCGTTACAATGGCCGGTACAATGGGCTGCCAACCCGCGAGGGGGAGCCAATCCCAACAAAACCGGTCCCAGTTCGGATTGGAGGCTGCAACTCGCCTCCATGAAGTCGGAATCGCTAGTAAACGTAAATCAGCACGTTACGTTGAATACGTTCCCGGGTCTTGTACACACCGCCCGTCACACCACGAAAGTTGGTAACATCCGAAGTACGCGTATGCGTCCTAAGGTGGGATCAGCGATTGGGGTGAAGTCGTAACAAGGTATCCGTACCGGAAGGTGCGGATGGATCACCTCCTTTCTAAGGAGTAAGATGTTGTTTATTCAACAATCTAGGCCGAATCGAGACTTACATATGTTAAACATACCCTCAGGGTTGATAATATATTAAATTATCTTGAAGGTTTGGTTCCCTGTTCTGCTATTATTCGGCTGTCAAAAGTCGGCAAGACACTCCACTTCGGTGGTGTTTTTTGTTTTACTCCTCCCCGCTGTCACCCTGGGGAGTGAAATAGTATTTTTGCGACGCGAGGGTCTCTTTGTGATATTATTGTCAAATGAAAGATGTCGAGATTGAAATTCAAGTTCGAGTTGAAAATGTTCAGCCGCTTGTTGAGCTTCTGGCGAAGGAAGGTGAACTTGTTTTAGATGACCATCAAAAGGACGAGTATTATACTCCGGTACATCGAGATTATTTCGCAACAAAGCCGACCGACGAGTGGCTTCGTGTTAGGGAGTCAGGAGCAAATTCGATTACTTACAAAAATTGGCATCATGACAAAGACGGCAAATCGAATCATTGTGACGAATATGAAACAACTGTAGGGGACGTAGAACAGGTAAGAAATATATTCAAAGTCCTAGATATCAAACCAATTATTACGGTAGATAAACACCGTCGTAGCTGGAATCACGGTGAATACGAGGTCTCCATAGACGAGATAGCAGAGCTTGGTAGTTTTGTCGAGGTAGAGTATAAGGCTCGCGGGAAGGTAGACCCAGCCGCGGTAACGGCAGAGATGGTCGCTTACTTAAAGACTGTTGGCGTTGGCAAGATTGAGAGAAACTTCGTAGGTTACCCATATATGCTACTTTATGGGACAGAAGATTTTTTCCAGGAAGTTTAGCCAAAATCATTGAAAATAGCGGCATAATCTGGTAGAATATTGTCTGTTAGTTGCTTGATATTTGTTTCTGGTTTTTAGCTAAAAACAAATAGCCAATAACTAAAAACGAGTCGAGGGCGATTAGCTCAGATGGTTAGAGCGCGTCACTGATAATGACGAGGTCCGAGGTTCAATTCCTCGATCGCCCACCAACGTCAGCGTAAGCTGACGAATTCTGCAGATTGACAAAGCCAACTGCAAAAATTCTTTCGCTACGCTTCCTTTCCAGAAAAAATCTACGATTTTGTCTGGCGGGATCGCCGGAAGAAGACGGAGTAGAAACTAGCTCCTAGTGCCTAGTCACTATTTGTTACTCGAGGGAAAGAGAGGGTATATGTTCGGAAAAATAATCTTTGGTCTCATCGGCGTACCGTCTGGGATAGTTATTATTATCTATACCAGGTACATCGTAGAGCAGATTACCGGACCGATAGGTTTCGCAGAGCGCTATATGGGTGGCGCAGGTACATATACTTTTGTCCGCTTTGTTGGAGTCATTATCTTTATTGTTTCCTTGCTAGTAATGTTCGGATTTGGGGATTGGATATATTACGCCATAGTTAATCCGGCAGGTTCCATACTAGTCGAGTAAACACATTCATGGGCCCGTAGCTCATCTGGTAGAGCGCCTCATTTGCACTGAGGAGGTGGCAGGTTCGAGTCCTGTCGGGTCCACCAAAAAATATCTTAGTCTTTTGACTGGGATATTTTTTTTGTCTCGGCGGAGAGAATCTGCGAAGTAAGCGTATCTACTAAGTATTGGTATGGGTATCGCATTGGTTTTCCGACAAAACTGACTTAAGGATTTCAGCAAATAGGGCACGGCGCCCTTCGAGTCCTGTCGGGTCCACCATCAAGCAAGTCACCATCTGGTGGCTTTTTTGATACGTAAACTCAGGGGGGTCGGATCCGACTAACATACTTTGGGTTTTGCCCCTAGCTATGGGCATGAGGTATACTATAGAAAACAGAAGGAGATTTTTATGAGAGACGCAAACAATAAAAATCACAAGAAAACTATTATAATTGTAGCAATAGCTATATTTGCTGTTCTTATAGCTGGTTTGGCCTATTGGTACGTTAGTAGTAATCAAATACAAACAAAAACCGAAGATGAGGTTGTTACGGCAGAACCAGCCCAAGACAATAAGTACAAAGACGTTGGACCGGCGGATGCCTATAAATTAATCCAAGAAAACCCCGAGTTAGTTATCGTTGATGTTTCGCCAAGGTTTGATAAAGGTCATCTTCCCGGCGCGGTTAATTACTATGTGGGGGACGGATCACTGGACAAGGCAGTTACTACCTTGGACAAGCAAAAGACCTATCTTGTTTATTGTCACGTCGACAGCGCCTCTATCCCTGGTGCTCAGAAATTGATAGATGCTGGAATCCCTAATGTTTATAGGCTTGAGGGTAATTATGGTCCTTGGCTAACTTCTGGATACCCTATCGAAATCAACCTTAAGGCAGTAAACAGCTACACGGGGACGGCTTCTGCAACCAGGAGCTATCTGGATGGAAAATTCCTACACACCGTGATATTAAAAAGTCCTGACCCCGCTACGGGTAAATTTTTTGAGGGCTGGCTAGTCAAGGGATTCTCATTCTTCTCGACTGGTAAAATGACGAAAAATTCAGACACCTATACCTTGACTTACGAATCAGCTAAAGACAGTCGTGATTATAAAAGGGTAGTAATAACCGAGGAAACATCTGCCCAGGGTCTAGATAATAAACCCGAGACGCATGTGTTTGAAGGGGACTTCGAATAGCCCGATTAACACCTTAGAAGACTCCAATCTACGGCGCTACACAGGCAATGCTTCACCAACTAATTAATTCTTTTTAAAGACAATCCAGTACGCGGCTAAGTGCCTCATTGCATTGCGCCCAAGCTGGATCGACACTCAACCCTTGACACATGGGCATATATAGTGTATTGTAACAAGTCGACCATATTTTGGTTGATTCATGTACCTGTCTGCATCGACTCTCTTAGGAGAAGGTGGAAAGCGTGAAACGTTACGTATTTACCGTGTTTCTGCTTGGCATCATGGCTTTACCATCGGTGGCTTCAGCCTCCATTTGGGAGTGGCCCGCACAGGGCAAGGTCATATCCAAGCCGGGGATGCGCCACCAGCCTGTCACGGGTGAGTGGCGGCGCCACAACGGCATCGACATCGCCAACAAGAAAGGCACCAAGATCTACGCCGCTCGTGGGGGCAAAGTGGTTGCCGTAAACCGCAAGGCTCGGCACAGCGCCTCGAACGAGGGTGGAGGCTATGGCAACTACGTTGTCATCCGGCACAAGAACGGTCTCTATTCCATCTATGCCCACCTCTCCAAGGTGAGCGTGAAGAAGGGGCAGAGAGTCAAGCAAGGGAAAATGCTCGGTAAGATGGGCAAAACCGGGCTAACCAAGACGGTCCATCTCCACTTTGGGATTGGGCCGAAAATGTGGGTGAACTGGCACACCAAGAACCCACTCAAACTGCTTCCCAAACGCAAGTGACATGTACCTACAACCTGCCCGGCCCCAAGGGGCCGGGCAACCTCAATAAAGGAAGAGAAAATGTGGCGAAGCAGTAATGCTTCTTTTTGTTGTATTGTTATTCCAAGGTCTACGCATAAGATTGCTGCATAATTTTAGTTAATGGAAGGCTTTATCCCGGGCTGCATTCTGGTTCCAAAATTACCGTGTTGCAGTAATCCAAAAATAGTTAAAATTCTTTTGCTGCCGCAAAGGTTAAAGATTGCAAATATTTGATTTCCACAGCTTTCAGCTATTGACAAGTATGTTCTATCTTTGGTACGATGATAGACCAACTAGAACCTACAAAAGGAAGCCACACACCCGAAACCCGCAGCGTAATCACGAGGATTCAGAAGTTCTTCATTCCCATATTTTGAGCGACACCTATAGTCCAACATAGGGTGCTATTTACGACCCCCAAAATAAGATTACTATAGAGTCCATGGTCGACTGGACAAGTGAAATACATTAAGAAGATTAGGGGGAATACCATGAGTAGTAAAGACAAGGCAATCCAACATCTTTGCCAAGCCGGGATAAACCTGGCAGGAGCCGGTGAGGTCCTAAGGGAAAAGCAGCTCCAGGAACTGAGTGGCGAGATAACCGCGATAAATATGATTATCGGATATATCCGCGAAGAGACACAAAACAGCGTATATTAAGGGGGAATACTATGAGTAAAAATAGACTAATTGAAATACTTGATCAGGCGCAGCTTGATATCTTGGACGCAAAAAATATAATGGATGATCATCGTCACTTTCATGTAGCCGGGGAGCTGGAGGCATGTAGCCGACTTATGAGTAACGTTATCCGCTCGGTTCAGCAAGAATACTAAAAGCGCAAGAGAAAGAAAACGACGGAAATCAAGTATAGGGCATAGCGGCGATGAGGTAATTATTGTCGCTATTGCCCACTATATGACCAAATTGGATTATTTTGATAATCGAGGTGCACATGGATATTTTATACATTGGAATTGGGATTATTCTTACAACTATATTGGCTATATATATGGAAAAGGACTACGAGGAAGTGGAACTACACCGTAAAACAAAGGACGAAGTGGTCTAGCCTAAAAGTTACCCATTAGGGTTGACAGATGTTTCGTTTGAGGGTAGGATGCCAGCTAGGAGACACGCCACTGCGGTGGCCCGTACATTGATAGGTGGTGTTAGATGTGGCTGGCGAAGAAAGAGAACTCTTCAGGAGGATCGAGCTAGAGAGGTTTGCGAAGAAGCTTCGCAGCCTGATAGAGACGGGCAACGCCGACGCTCAGTATGTTCCCCAAGAGGTCAGCGAAGGCAAATGGGCCGTCATCAAGCAGCATCCGGTGCCGTTACGCATGCCGCTACCTAGCGGTTTGGATTCTCGGCAGGCGGCAGTCACTATGTGCCATATCCTAAACGGCGAGGCCGTATTGGATCATGGCATGGAAGTGGCTGGGCTTTTGGATGAGTTTCATCGACTCATCCTGGACTACTTCGGCGAGTATCTCGATATCGTGAAGTACTGGCAATCGATTGGCATCATGGACCCCGCATTTCAGGAATTGCTGCTGTGGGGAGCTTCGGAGGTGGTTGATATCGTCAATTCATCTCACCCCTAGCAGCCACAGTACGACTCCTGGCCGCAAGCGCATAACCATCAAGGATGGGGGCGCGCTTGCGGCCCCATTCATAATATTGATAAACGATACATAATTGATAAAAGCGGAAGGCCGCGAACCCTAACGGGTCGCGGCCTTCGCATGTGTGACTTGTCTTCTTGGACTGGCGAAAGGTTACGCCCGGCCAAGGAAATGCAGTGGATTTCCGATCTTCGGAGGATCGCTCTTGCCGGCCCAGCGCCATCCGCGGAGCGGACCGCACTTGGGACACTCTCTTGAGTGCCGAGTGAGTCGGGAGCCGCAACAGCTGCAGACAGCCTTCGTCGGCGTTACGAGCAGGTGGTGTTTCTTCTTCCTTGCCATGGAAGTATCACCTCATTCTTCGTCGCCGAGGTCGACTTCCATGTCGTCTGCGGTTGTGGGAGCTGCTTGGGTGGCCCACTCTCCGCTTTCGTCGATCTGAGCCTGCGGTTCGCGGTCCCCGTCCTTTGTGACGTCATAGACCCCAAGAAGGGGTAGGCACATACCGAGCTGGCACATAGCCGACCTCCCTAGTTTCCGGCGGTGACCATCTGGGTTACGGCGGACTCGTCGTGGAAGATGCTGTGCTGATGACCGAAAGCCTGAATCACCTCATGAGTGTCGGTTCCGTAGAAACCAGCCAGCATGTCGGCGATGCGAACCTTGCGTTCGCGAATCTCCCTCCGGATCGAACCGTGCGGGTCGCACACGTCACAGGCCTCCCCTGTAGTGCAAGTGCATGCCCTTCGCGCCATACGACATCCCCTACCCCTCTTGCGCACACATGCGCATCGAATCTTGTCGATGCATAAATTTATACCACTCCCAAGGGCAAAAGTAAAGAATGTCTCTATCTATGGCCTTATGCTATAATTAGTTGGAAATATGAAGATAATTGTCGATAAACTCGCTACAGAATACTTAGACGAAGGCAAGGGGAAAGTCGTCCTGTTGCTTCATGGTTGGATGGACAATCTTCATACCTTCGATTCAATAGCCGCTGAACTCGCAGGAAAGTACCGTGTAGTGCGCCTAGATATGCCAGGGTTTAGTGGAACTGAGAAACCACAAGAGACTTGGGGGATTTCGGAATACGTAAGTTTTGTAAATCATTTTATCGATAAACTAGGCCTTGATCCATACGCGATACTTGGGCACTCATTTGGCGGCAGGGTGGCAATCAAGGGTATTTCGACGGGCAAGTTCAAGACGGCAAAGCTGATACTTATCGGTTCTGCAGGAATAGCAAAGGGCAAATCGTTGCGAAATCTTTCGGTTGCAACAGCCGCGAAGATCTTTGGACTGCTTACTTTTATGCCGCCATTTTTATTCTATAGGAATACTATCAAAAAGCGTTTTTATAAGGCTATCGGTAGTGACTACCTAGATACGGGTGCACTTAGAGAAAATTTTCTCCTGACAATCAAGGAGGACTTGCGAGAGTACGCCGCAAAGATTAAGGTTCCAACCTTGTTAATCTGGGGGGAGAACGATACCTCGACTCCCAAAGAAGATGGCGAGAAATTGTCAGGATTGATAGTAGGCTCGCGATTTATTGTCATACCAGGGGCTACACACTTTGTGCACCAAGAAAATCCCGCCGATGTGGTAGCCGAGATTAGGAATTTCTTATGTTAAGACGAACTCTTTCTCGTTTTAGCCCTCGCTACCCCCGGTCGCTCACATATATGTTGCAGGCGAGTGAATACTATCTTGGCGACTACTTCGAATGGTACTTTAAGGTAGCGAACTTTAGGAAGGTAGAGAACGTGGAGCGGCTCGACAAGACGAAGAAAGCCCTTGTGATATGGGGTGCAATCTGGCTAGAGTATTTGGCCATGTTGTTCGCCGTGATTGCAGCAACAGCTAGTTTCTTCCCTACACTTGGGTACTGGCCGCTTGCTGGCATCGTTGCAATCCCATACTTGCTCCCTTATCTCGCCACGATCCCAGTTCTTACTATCAAGTATCTAATTCAGAAACCGTACGAGCTAGCGATTGCAAAGAAACTCAAGGAGGTGATCGCTGGGCACCCAGGGGTAAAGATCGCCATCGCTGGTAGCTACGGCAAGACCACCATGCGGGAAATACTGCGGACTGTGATTTCATCCAGTAAAGTCGTCGCCGCTCCTGGCGGGAGTATCAATACCTTACTTGGCATCCATAACTTTATGAAAACCCTCAAAGGAGACGAAGAGGTTCTCGTTTTTGAACTAGGCGAGTACTATCCCGGTGACGTGGCTAGGCTTGCAAAAGTTATTTGTCCTGACATTGGAGTCATTACCGGTGTAAATGAGTCGCATCTGAAGAGGTTTGGGTCTATTGAGAAAACCGTTGCTACAATCTTTGAACTCGCAGACAGCATCGGGAAGAAACCACTGTATATCAATGCCGAAAACAAACTAGCAAAGGCAGCGGGGCGGGGGAGCCATATGTTTTACTCTGGTTTTGGTTGTGGCGACTACAAAGTAGCAGCGGCCACATCGGACCTTACCGGGACGAACTTTACAGTACAAAATGGAGCCGAGACTCTGGATTTACATACCGACCTACTCGGAGTTCATTTGGTGGGCTCACTAGTGGCTGCTATGCAAATAGGGCATACCCTCGGGGTCACTGATCAGCAATTAGCCGCAGGGGTTGCAGCCACGAAGCCCTTCTCGAGGCGGTTAGAGCTAACCAGCAGTAAGGATGACATCTACATTCTAGATGATAGCTACAACGGTAATCCCGATGGGGCAAGAGCTGTTATCGATTTCCTCGCCGACCTCCAGGGACACCGTAAATTTTACGTTACTTCAGGCCTCGTGGAGATGGGGGCAAAAAACAGAGAAGTGCACCTAGAGATTGCCAGGGAAATTACTGCAGCCAAGATAGACAAGGTCTTGTTTGTCCGAACATCGATGACAGAAATAGTTGCAGAGGGGCTCAAGGATTCTGGCTACCAGGGCGAAGTCCTGTGGTATGAGTCTACGGTTGCAGTTCACAGGGCGCTACCCCACCTTACCGTAAAAGGCGACGTGGTGCTCTTATCTACGGACTTACCAGATCAGTACAGATGATATAATTATGCCGAAGGAGGCGATATGAAGAAGACAATTGCAGTAATATTCGGTGGGCGAAGTGCAGAGCACGACGTTTCTATCATTACGGGACACTATCCGATAATCAGCTCGTTACAGGCAACCGGGAGGTATACTGTGGTGCCGGTCTATATCGCCAAGGACGGTTCCTGGTACTCAGAGCCTGCAATGAATGATTTTTCGTACTTTCAAGTGGAGGATATTGACGAGAAGATCGGTAAACTCAAGAAGTTGCATTTCTCCTTTGATGACGGTTTTACACTCGTCTGGTCTGGCGGAATCAAGGCCAGGCAGCAGAAAATTGATGTGGTCTTTCCAGCACTTCATGGCACCTACGGCGAAGACGGGAGTCTCATGGGGATGATGAGAATGGCGAATGTACCATTTGTGGGCTGTGACCTCATTGCCTCTGCTGTGGCGATGGACAAGGCTCTCACGAAGCAAGCTTTGCAAACCGAGGGCGTGCCGGTGGTGCCTTTTGTGTGGTTTTCTCGCGCGGATTGGGCAGCAAAGAACAAGGAATTACTTGGTAGTGCTAAGAAGCTCAAATTGCCGCTATTTGTGAAGCCCGTTCATTTGGGCTCCAGTATCGCTATCTCGAAGGTAAAAACATATGGGGAACTCGAAAATGCTATAGAGGTGGCGCTGCATTACGACGAGAAAGTCCTTGTAGAGGAAGGGGTGGAAAACCTGATTGAGGTTACGCTCCCTATGATGGGCAACGACGTTGTGAAGTTTGCCAACATAGAGCGGCCACTAAATAAAACTGAGTTTTTTGATTTTTCGGACAAGTACCTTTCTGGTGGTAAGAAGCTTGGTGGTGGCGGTAGTCTGAACGGAAAATATAGTGAGCTACCGGCAGTTATAGACAAGAAACTTGCCGATAAGGTCCTGAAGTATGGAGAGATGACCTATCGTACCCTCGGGTGTACGGGTATTGCCCGGGTTGATTTTCTAATAGAAGGCAAGAAGGGTGAGGTTTACGTAAATGAGGTCAATACTCTTCCCGGTGGGCTCTATGACCACAATTGGCGCTCAGTGGGTGTTTCAGGCGTGGAGCTGGTCGAGAACCTTATCTCTCTGGCCGAGGAAAGATATAATGCGAATAAGGGTACAGTCTATACTTTCAGCTCTGAAATACTAACAAAGCTGGATAGCGCAAAACTGCAAAGAAACTAGGAAACGAGAGAAATGCCAGAGATACAGAGTAAACCGGAGCAAGATCCAGCTGCACAAACGAACAAGATTTATCATTTTGGCGATGTAGATGCCGTAATGCCGCTTGGGAAACACAGTAGCGAAAACTACGAGGCTATGGTCGAGGTTGTTTCTATGGCCGCTAACAATACACTCGACGGATTAGAAACGGCTGGGAATAAACCCCAGACCGGCAGATTCACGCTTTTGCCTGCCGTCGATGGTGGTTCTGAGATTTTCATCAAGCAAAAGAAATCCAGTGGACTCACGGAGGTGCAAAATAGGCCCTATCTGGAACGGAGGAGCAAAGCACCCGAGGAGAAGACCGAGCACGACAGCAAGATACTCCGCGGTATGAACGCACATCACAGCATTTTGAACGAACTAAAGTTGGCTAGTGAGATCAAGACCCTCGCAGATTCGGAGGAGTACAGGGGGATCGTTGCTGATTCAGGATTCTCCGATATTGCCTTGGCGGAACCCATCTTTGGAGTGGTAAGTCGGAAGGTAGACGAAAAGCACACAGCCAAACAATATGTTGCCTATGAGTATATTCCTGGTGCAGAAACGATAGGGGAGCTGCAGCAGAGGATCGTTTCAGGTGAGGGTAACCCCGACTTTCTAGCGGAAAAGAGCGATGTTGTCCGGCGGATAACGGGTGCTGCAGTACGACTCAAGGAATATTTTGAAAAGCATGGCTTTAACTTTGATTTTAGTGATTATCAAGCCTCCCAATTTTTGTATGTGGCTGAAACCAACGCGCTTCACATAATTGATATTGAAGGTTGGCACAAAAAGGCGTAAGCTCAGTCCAAGATATTTGTTAGTTAATAAATGTTAATTAAGGAAACCTATGAACACATTATGGCAACGGCTAAAGGAATTCTATAGTCTCAAGAACAGCAAACGAATATTTGTAGATCTGTTTGCGATCTATTTTTTGACTATCATTGTGACTAACATCGACCGGCTCATGGAGGGTAGTGGCGCCTACGAAAACTTCATGTTCGTGGTTTCCATATTTGCGCTACTCTATCTTCTGGTCCGCATGGGCTTCTTTATTGCCTATATGTTTATGGGAGCCAGTAAGCTAAAGCCCCAGGGTCTTGCTATGATTTTTGGGAAAAGTTCGCCAATGGTCCCAGCGGGCTCTGTGACAACAGTTCAACCTTCAAAAGTAGCAGCACCTGGTGATGATGAGGTGATTACGAAGACCGTTGGCCAGATAAAGCTCGAAAATAGCTATTTCCGTGGGACAAACGTCCTAATGCAGATCGGTATCTTTTCGGTCGTCAACACCTTGATTTCTATTGTTTACCCTAGCGTTACCTTCGTCATAGGGCTTGGCATCAGCATGATCTTCGACGCTTTCGGAATCGCGTTTAGAAGCGCGGGCTATGACGCGCTGACGGTAAACGCAATAGTAGTGGGTCTCAGTGTGGCATTTTCCTCTATCTTTTACATGCTGGGCAAGAAGGCAAACGAGGGCAGCCGCGGTGCTATCAAGTTGGCACTGGTACTTTATGTATTGGATACACTCCTCATTCTCTGGATGCAGGACTTCATTGCTCTCGCCTTTCATGGATATTTCCTCTATCAGATTTATCAGGGGCTAAAAGCCTATGATGGTCTTGCCGTGGTGACACAAAAGCCAGCAGCAAAGAAGAAACCCAAGAAGAAGGAAGCAAAGTAATGAAAGATTTCTTGAACAAATTGCGCCAAGATTCTCGGTTTCTACTATATGTGATGATTGTAATCGCTATCCTGGTATTGGCGTTCTTTGCCTTCTGGGCGGGACTGGTGGTACTTTTCTTTGTCGGAGTTTTGGTTTGGATTGCCTTTGTAATATTCTACTTACGTTTCCTTTTCGCCTATAGTTATGTTTTCCGCACAGCTGTCTTTGTTGTACTCCTGGCTATTACTGCCTTTCTCTTCTACCGCGCACTCACTGGATTCTGAGTACTTATCGTAAAATAACATCCTAATATTCTATAGAATTTTAGGATGTTATTTTGTCGGGAAATTTCTTAGGTTTGGTTCATCTTATCGATAAAACGGTCTATGTTTGGCTCAAGTAGGGCAGAGAGATTCTCGCGTTCCTTAGTAACTGATTTTATGATAAATTTATCAAATCTACTCAGTTTTTCCATGTTTAGTTCGCCGCCAAAGTATTCTACAGCCGTCGCTTTATCCCTTAGGATCTTGGGGTAGGCAACCTCGATCTCAGCTTGCGCATCCTCATCGGTCCGCATATTGCAAATAAAGAGTCCCAGCTTTTTGTCTAGCAGCCTGGTTTCGTATTTGTTTAGAAACTCGCGGACCTCACGCTGAATTACACCCATCATTACTGAGCCTCCAATGACAACCGTGTCGTATTTATCTAGGTCGACTATGATGGACTCCTTTAGGTCTACAAGATCAGCTTCACTGATAAGGCCTGCAGCTACCATCTGAGCGCACTTCTTGGTGGAGCCATATTTACTGGCATAGGTGATTAGAGTTTTCATATGGCTATATTTTATCATAATTTTGGACAAATGATGAAGCGCCAGTGGTGCACGGCGCTTCCTTTGCGGGAGACTGTGCGCCAGTGGCGCTGCGGTTCTCAGGCGACCAAGGCGATGAGATGGGGAACGTGGCGAGGCGCCACCCGGGGGTGCACTCCCTGTATCACCATGAGATTGATGACGGGGTAGTGGTTGTGGGTATGTTTGGCGTGGCAGAGTTTGGTAGCCAGCTGGCTACCTTCGCCCCGTTGGAATCCTTGTGCCTTGGCGAGTACGAAGACGGCCTTGGCAAGAGGCAGGTTTGCCCAACTCGGGCGACAGAGCAGTGGGTCGGCAAGCTTGCCCGTGTTGTGCTCCACAAAGATCATCCCGAAGAGAATTCGAGCCAGCTCGAAGTACCTGTCGATGTCTGCCTCATCTTGCCAGATCCAGATGAGGATCAGCAGCCACCTTCCTTCCCTGACGATGTCGCTACGGGTCAAAGGTTTCTCGCTCATAGCGCCCCCAGTGTCGGCATGTATACAAAAGAACCGCTTGGATTATAGCCCAATTAAGGAAAAAAGTGAAGCCTTTGCGTTATTGCCATTACTAGGCTTATCCCGCCGATGTGTCATCTTATGCTTGTAGAAAGCGGTATTTCGTCGTATAATATCGTCGACTTGCAGTTTACGCCGAGAGAAAGGCTAGAAATATGCACGAGCACCTCGTAAAGCTGGGGATCCCTGTGAAGGATCCTGGAAGACCGGACTACATCGCTACGCTGCTTCCTGGCTCCGTTGAAGTGACTGCCCAAGAGGCAAGGCAGATTCGCTCCTTCGTGGAGTACATCTGCCAGGGACCCGCCTGGGGCAGCACTGCCAAGGAGATGGAGGTGGTTACTCCTCAGGGCACTTTCATCGGTGGGCCCTGCGCCAACACGGTAACCTTCTGGAAGAGGGGGGAGGGCGACTGGTGTTACAAGAAGTACACCTGGGAGAACCCCGCTGCCTACTTCCCGAATCCGGCGGAACACAGTGCTCTCTCCCTGCTCGAGCTCCTCGATAGCATGGAGGGCCAGTACACCCGTTGGCGTGATTGGAAGACCGCTCACCCGGGGGTCTTTGAGTTGCTGGTGAAGCCCGCCGTCATGGTTGTTGCCCGAGCAGAAGCTCTGGAGGCGTATCGCGGATACCTGGGAGACCTGTCGGTCTACGCCGTATCGAGTCTTCAGGAAGCGCGCATCACGCACCACGACTGCCATCTGGCCGGCGTCCTCACCGAGTGTTGCCTCGACGACGGGATCAAGGGGGCGGATGTCCTGAAAGCGCTCAGCGCCGACGGTTTCAGCGGTGTCATGGCGCTCCGGGCGTGCAGCGTAGGTTGCTTTGAGGGATTGGAGCTTCCTGCCGATGTCATCACTATGAACTACATCCCCACTGCTGCACGGACACTCCGTGACCGTGTCTGGGCTGCTCAATAGCTGCCCTCTATTACCACTCCGCTTTGCGGGCGTATAACACTCCGTTGTACTGCCTGCGGGGCGGAGTGTTTGCGTTTCTGCGATATTTTCGTTGAATAAAGCTTGGTTTTAGGGTATAATCCAGCCAATTCCCAACGATAGATTACTTGGGGGTTCATTGACAGTTTAGAGACCATTGGCTCTCGAGGAGAGGAGTTCGGCATGGCACGAATACGCGAATGGGGCGCTCGCATCTGCGAGTTGCTCGGAATAGCGAAGGCAGTGCTACAGGGAGGGATGGCTTGTGTTTCTACGGCCACCCTTGCGGCAGCCGTCAGCAATGCTGGCGGCTTTGGCATCATCGCCACGGGTCGAATGACCCCCGAGGAACTGCGGGATGAAATCCGCAGGATCAAGGGTCTTACCGACAAGCCCTTTGGGGTGAACATCATGGCAGTCGACGCAGTCAAAGCGCAGGCTCTCATTGATGTCCTCATCGAGGAAGGTGGAGTCACTGCGGTCACGATTGGCGCCGGCGTCTTTCGTCAGGACAAGGTATCCTTGCTTCAGAGCGCTGGGGTCAAGGTGATCCCGTTGGTCGCTGAGGTAAAGTGGGCCAACTACTGGCTGAAGCTTGGGGTCGATGCTCTCATCGTCGAGGGGCTCGAATCCGGCGGTCACATCGGCAATCACGGGTTGTTCGACATCCTGTCGGACATCATCGCCCTTGTCGCTGGCCGTATCCCGGTTATCGCCGCGGGCGGTATCTACGACGGACAGAGTGCAGCGAAGGCAATCCTCGCGGGCGCCGAAGGCGTTCAGGTCGGGACGGCCTTCCTCGTAGCCGAGGAGACCGAGATCGCAGATGAGGTCAAGCAGATGATCGTTGCGGCACAGGGCGACTGTACTACAGTCACATACACGCCCAAGGCTATCGGCCATCGACCCGTGCGCGTCCTCGTGAACGCACTCTCGGAACGTTTCGCAGAGCTGGAGGCTGCCGGAGATGAGGATGGCAAGGCTGCCCTCGGTGACGGCGCCCTCGAGAAAGCGATGAAGCAGGGTGACACGGTGTGGGGTAGTGTGATGTGTGGCCAGGTGGCCTGTCACATCCACGCTATCGAGCCTGCAGCTGCCATCGTCGACCGCATCTACGAAGGCGCGAACCAAGCTCTTGCCGAAGGCGAGTAGGGTCCGCACCATCGTTCCTACCACCCAAGGAGGTGGGCAAGTGGTTTTCAGCTACGTGGGATGTGCCGCACTGGCCTATGCCATCGGTACCATCTCTTGGGCTCTCGTAATCGGTAAGGTGTTCTACCGCACCGATATCAGAGAGTCTGGCTCCGGTAATCTCGGCGCTACCAACGTGTATCGGGTACTGGGGTGGAAGCCGGCGCTAGCCGTCCTTCTACTGGACGCCGGCAAGGGTATCCTGGCTATGTGGCTCGCTGCCACGGTCCTGAAACACCCATCAGCTTCCATCATGCTCTTGATCATGATGTCCGTCATCGCTGGTCACACCTTCCCGTTCTACCTCCACTGGAAGGGCGGCAAGGGGATCGCACCCGGAGCTGGAGCGCTCTTCTACCAGATGTGGCCGGTGGCTCTAGTACTGCTCGTGATCTTCGTGCTCGCAGTCGCGCTCACGAGGGTCGTTGCCATCGGCTCTACCGCCATCGCTGGCCTTTTCTGGATATTGGTCTACCTCTACACCCTGGAGACCTGGCCAGCAGTGATTGCATTCGCGATGGGGGCTATGGTCATCTGGCTCCACCGCGAGAACTGGGTGAGAATCTGGAATGGGCAAGAGAAACAGCTCACCTTCCAGAAGGATCCCGCCTAGTACGTGCCCGTACTTCCACCACTACTTCAGAGTAGCCCGTGGGAGGCGGGCACTTTGCTTTATAGAAGTTTGTCCAAACAGCTTTGAATATTACATATAGAAGGGTAAAATATTGCTATAAGTGGAGCGCACCATGGCCGAGAATCATGCAGAAGATGAACGAGGAATAACCAGGAGGCAGTTTTTACAGGGGGTTGCCGGCACAGCGGCGGCAGTAGCTGCCGAGGCTCTAGAGAAACCGACAAGTGCCGAGGCATCGACAGAGTTTCGCGGAAATGAAGTTATTGTAGAGAATATCAAAGAAACCATGAAGCCAATCGACTTTGCGGTCGAACAGCAGCCGATAACAGCAGAAGCAAAAAGTGCGATAGCAGCGATAGAAGAATACCAGAGGCTAGTGGCTGCAGATGGTATGGCCGATAGCCAGGAGACAGTCGCAGGATTTGTGACCCCTACAGCCGAACAAACGGCAGCACACGAGGATGCTTACCAGGCAGTCGCACAAGTCTTGCACGAAGAAACTCCTTTTAGTCCCGAACAGTACAAACAAGTGATGCAGCGAAGATTCCCAGAGGCAATGGCTCAGTATGGCATCTTTGCCAAGTCTGTCTTGGCCATCGCCGCAGATGAAACCGGCAAGGATTATTTTGGGGTTATCACAAATTTCTTTAGTGTAGAGTCGGCAAAGCATACGGTAGTGGAGACAGCAGTCGGCGATAGGATGGTTCCGCTTGTGAATATCGGCCCACTAGTACTCGATGGCGAGGGCATCAGCAGCGTGAAGACAACGGCCCCACTAGAAGGGCAAACTAGATACAAGTCGGTCCTTATCTACAAAGAAGGTGCTGACACCGAGGCCGCCGAGAAGAAGCAACAAATACAGGAGACCAAGGAGAGAATAGGGTCAGAGGGCTTACTCGATATTCAGAGTCGAGCGGAAAAGATAATGCAGGCAGGAAAGACAGTAGAGGAAAGACAAGTGCTAGCTATGCAGCTCGGTTCATTTGTTTCCGAGAGTTATATTCAAGATTTTGATGTAGAGGTGCCTACCAGAGTTGTGGCACACGAAATGGGGCACTTGTTTTATCAGAACGAGGAGACGCTAGGGTTGGACCAGGTAGCGGCTGCCACGAGCGCCCTGGAGCTTATGCAGGCCCAATCTGCCGAGGGTGTCCGTGACGAAACTATGGGTATGCTCGGGGAGCTCATGTTTACCGAGAAAAAGTCGGCTTCACTGTCGCGGATTTTAGATTGGGGATCCTCGGAATATTCCGAGTTTTCTTACCGAGGGGGCGCCCAATGGATTGCTAAAGAGCTCGTAGCTGCTATCGCGGCAGAGCCAGAGAAGTTTGGGCTGATTGACCTTGGTGAAGGGGTGGACGCAGAGCTATCTGCACTCTTGCAGTTGCCAGAAATTGGTCGAGATTATCCAGAGCAGATTACCGAGCTCGCGCAAAAGCTTTTGTCTGACAAGTCGAAAATCGCTTCAATCAACTTAGTAGATCCAAAGTTCACAGGTGCAGAGAAAACCGCGGACTCGTCGCTAAACGGTGCTCTAGCTATCGGCTTATCATCACTCGCCGGTGTTGCTGCCCTGTGGGGCCTCAAGTGGGTATCGGATAGACGAACAGAGAACAAGCTCAAGAAGCAGGTTGCGGAACACAAAGCCAAGCGTCCTAGGAAGGGCTCCAAGAAGAAGTAGTTCTCCCCAACTTCGGTTGGCAAATCACCAGAGCACACCTGGGTGTGGATTGACATTTGCGCTGAAAAGTATTATGATATTACGTTCCCAAGCAAGGTGGTCACCACCTTGCTCAAGGTTCGCTTTGACATTCTGGAATCCAGTTCGCCACATGAGAGGAGAGCTACCATGCATTTCCCGATCACGGATGGTCTGCCACCTGGCTTCGAGCTCAGTGTTGGGAGGGGTCCCCGTCGTTTGATGGGACTCCTTAGCGGCAGGGCTAGGGCTTACGTTAACCTTCGCGGGCGACGCTACATGGATGCCATCGCGGACGCATTCAACGTCGCCGGGATCGACTATCACTGGGAGGCCGAGGGCTACGTCATCGACTCCGAGTACGAGGCGCGTATGGTTCACGTCGGCCCAACCGAGTACGCGAATCTCAGGATCTACGGCAAGGTAGCCGATCTCTTTCTGTGCCGCGACGGTACCGTCACTGTAGTCACCGACGACCCGATGCTCGCGACCTCTGTCCTCGAGATACTCACCCAGAACAGCCCGGACGCAAGGATGCTGCTCAGCGCGTAGCAGCACCCAGATTCAAGTCAAAGCGGGGGCCCACGATTCATCTGAATTCGTGGGCTCTTTGCTTTTGTGAAACAAAAATGTTTCACGGCCATTATATGTATTCGAGGCTATTATCTCTATAAAAGCAGAAGGGGCGGTTTCCAATTGGAAACCGCCCCTTCGTAGTGATGGCTGCTTGATGCCGCTAGGGCAGCTCGAGAATCTGTGCGGATTTCTCGGCGACGTAGCGATAGGCGGGGAGCGAGGTGTCGGCCGGCTCGTCCGGGTGATCCCGGAAGAACTGCTTGTCGACTGCCTTCTCCGGGTCGCCGTCGACCCAGGCGCGCCACGAGTCGGCGTCGATGACGTCGATGATCGTGACGTCGCCCGCGTTGTCGAGTCCGAACTCGATCTTCATGTCGACGACCGTGAGAGCGACCATCCTGTAGGCCCTCTCGAGGGCGCAGAAGGCTCTGTCGGTCATCATCTCCATGGTCGCGATCAGTTGGAGTGGGTCAGCGAACTTCTCGAAGCCAGGGATCTCGTTCGCTGCGATTGTCGACAGGACGTTCATTGCCGTAGTCGGCTCCTGGGCCGGGTGAAGCTCGAAGAACCCCTTCTTGGCATCGAAGACCATGAACGGATCGGTGTACTCGCCGACGTCCTGCTTCCAGAACATCTCGACGACCGGGTGGTCGTAGCGGTGGCCGACGGGAATGCCGGGAACGCGCTTGGGATACGAGCCGCCTGCCGAATACCGGCGCGCGACGCACTCGATCGGAATCGGTGTGCACTCGAGAGCCCGGAAGGTTACCGGGTCCACGACCCCAGCGACGTAGTGGTTGAAGATGCCGCAAGAGTCGAGATAGCGGAAGTTGTTCACGGTCGTCGTCGTGGCGAGTTCGGCCTTGCCGGTCATGGTGTCCTTGCGGGCGCCGTCTCCGGCGCTGATGTCGTCGCGGCTTCGGATGAGAACGTAACCTCGGAACGAAGGGTCGAGGAAGATGTCCTTGGTCTTTCCACCACCGATGCGCTCGAAATCAGTGACGTCTAGCAGTTCAGTGTCCATGCCAGCTCCAATCTAGTTGTCAAATCAGCCACTTGTGGCCATACCATCATTACGTGCGAGCATTCTAGCACAAGTTTTCCTTTTTGAACAGAATAATCTTGTCCGTGGTAAGATCAATGGCCTTTTGTAGACTTGCAATTTACTCCTTTTCGTGGTATAAATACGCCAATCATTATATGTTCCTTGGACAAGAAGGTTGGAGGTGCTCACGATGGCATGGGGAGATAAGACCGTAACGAAGGATTTCTTCGGCAACGTCACGAGCGTTGGCATTGAGAAGATAGATGGCAGCGTCTCCGTGCACGAACCAGGATTACTTGGGGGTGTTGGCAAAGAGGTTGCTAGCGTCAGTACCAACTTCGCTGGCAACACTTCGGTAACCTCACCCGGTGGCCACTCGGAGTATGTGGCTCAAATGCCATGGGATAGCCGAAGCGGTACCGAGTACGGTGTTTCGGTGGCTGGTTCTGTGGCTGCTCGTCTGGATAGACCGCCCGACGGTTCGTCTAGTCCGGCTGCTGGTGGAGGATCTACCTACTCTCCGTCTGGTTCCTACGGGAATTACGGAGGAGACTACGTTCCTTCTGGTGGCACCAGTGGGGGCTCGGCTCCCGCTGGTAGCTACAGCGGAGGAATCTCACATCAACCCCATTGGCACTACTCCACTCCAGCCGAAAAGGCAGCCCGGGCCAAAAGCGCGAGGTTGGAGGCAGCGAGAGAGAGAAGGGAAGAGCGTAACAGCAAACTGTACATGATTTGGGGGATGATCTTTATCATCCTCGTCATTGTCTCATTCGCGATCTGGCTTTCCTTGTTCTTTAAGGCAAATCCGGATCTTCCTGCCAGGTTACCAGTCATAGAAGAACAGCCACAGTAAAGGCTGTTCCGTATCCAACTAATGCGCCCCAAAGGACGTTTCGTTACTGAAACGCCCTGCGGGGCTTTTCACATTTTGTATATAATGCTCGTTAACAAAAAACTTCTGCCTATCGGGTAGATTTGATATAATTTCTCGCCACAAAAAAAGAGCTCCGTAGAGCTCTTTAGTATATTCAGTTCCTATTGTCGGTTGAAACCGCGGTGCATGCCGCCGCCCATTCCCATTCCACCACCTTGTGGACCTTTTGGTGTAGGCAAGACTGATTCGTCGATACCTTGGGCTTTTAGGAAATCTTGCATCTCAGTGTGTATGGCCTGCATCTCTGTACGATGAGCTTCTCTATCTTCCTTGTTCTGGTCTCTTAGAGCTTCTCTCTTCGTTTGCAGTTCGTCGTGCTTGGCGAGGACAGCTGTCTTTTGAGCTTCTGTGATCTTGCCGGCAGTCACTGCATCAGCAAGTTTCTTCTCAAAGTCAGCTTCTCGTTCTGTTTGTCTGGCTTCTCGATCTTCGTTTACAAATTTCGAAACCTCGTCTGTGTTTAGATTGAATTTCTCTACCATTTTTTGAATCATCGGTGGGAAGCTATTTGTGTCGGTAGCAGCTTTT
Source organism: Patescibacteria group bacterium (assembly GCA_041738615.1). GTDB lineage: Bacteria > Patescibacteriota > CPR2 > UBA1875 > CAIMLA01 > JBGSPL01. Next base: position 271,412 of record JBGSPL010000001.1, on the reverse strand, counting down.
GCTGTTTGGATGCCGTAGGCTCCTGCTAGACCGATTCCAGCTATTAGGGCTGTTGCGGCGATTATTTGTTTCTTATTCATTGTCTCTCCTTGATTAGTTTCTTTAGAGTGTGCACCTCTATATATAATACGGTGCGCCGATGGAATTTATTTCAATCTGTTGAATCCTGGTCCCATACCTCTGCCAGGTCCAAGCCTAGGATCGTCCATCATGTAGAGGCCGCGCATATGTGGTCTGTTTTCGAATCGTTCATTCAGATTGCTGAAGGCGAGTAGAGCCCCAGATAATAGTACTAGTATTGATACTACAGCCACCATTACTAGATAGTGTTTCTTGTAGGTTCCGGTGAACCTGTATAGCAGCCAAAAAGAAACCCCTAGTCCGATAGCTCCGAAGATCAGATAGTGCCAAGGTACTATATCGAGCAACATATTTATCCGGAATGCTTGCGGTCGAATGGGTCCTAGTCCTCGTTTGGGCAAATAGATCGCTAGGTTTACTAGATATATGGTAGCTACCAATATCGCTACTAGCGCAATCTCGATAAGGGCCCGAGTAAAGACAAAAAAGCCACGTGACCTCATCTTCAGGTCTTCGCTCTCGATTTTTTTCAAAAGTTTGTTCTTTAGCTCGCTCATAGGTAATCCTCTATATTAATTTCAGTTAATTGTTTTCTCAGTTCTGCTTTTGCTCTAGATATATATGTTCCGACGGTACCAATAGGAAGGTGGAGTATCTCGGCAATCTCGTCATATTCTTTCTCTTCATAGAAGCGTAGTATCACCGTTTCACGGTACTTCGTGGGTATCTTGGCGATAGCGGTATCTAGCTTGGTTCTCAGATGCTTCTTGTCTAGTCTGTTCTGGATATCGTCGTGTATATCTTCTTCTGAGGCGATACTCTCTGCCTCTTCTAGTATTACCGTACCTTTCCTTTTGCGGATAGCGTCTATAGCTTGGTTATGGGCTATACGATAAAGCCACGAGCTAAACTTTCGATTTGGATCAAAACCCTGGATGTCTCTATAGGACTTGAGGAAAGTTTCTTGTGTGACGTCCTCAGCGGCATCTTGGTCAGAAAGTAGGCGGTGAGTATAGCGCAGGAGAGCGGGTTCGTAGCGGTCGATAAGTTGCCCAAAGGCATCTTTATTGCCTTTTTGGAGCATTACCGCTAGTTGTTCATCAGTTTCTTTTTCTTTGCTCATAAATAGATTATACGCCTGTAATTGTAATACGTATGTGGGGGAGTAAATATTTCAAGGTCATGGAGTCTCATGATTATGTAAGGGCAAAAACGAAAGGCGCCCAAAGTGCAGCGCCGTCGTACGGTAGTACTCTTGCGTGCGCCTTGGGCGCGTTGACCGCTACGTAGCGGCAGTGGGGACCCGTTGTTCTTCCTGCTTCAACCTCAGATACTCCTGGTACTGCGCCTTGGCCGACTTGTAGACAAGCCAGCTCCAGCCGGCTCCAGCAGGAATAGCGAGGTAGAACCAGTAGACGCCGGAGAAGAGACCGGCGATTGTACCGAAGAAGGCGATACCAAACCCGATCCAGACGTCACCGGCCGTGTCTTGGTACGTGTCCCTCGCCTTCTCTGTCTCAGTTGGCTCGGGTGCGCGCCACCACGGCAGCTGCCGGATGCGGTAGTGCGCGTAGGTGCCGACGAGAGCCGAAACCAGGCAGAATGGAATCATTCCGATGTAGAACCAAACCCCGCTCGGAGGGATTGCTCGTCCCAGTAGCCGGTTGATGAGGACGGCCACGAAGTTGAGGGGTATCAGGACGATCATGAGTCCGAATCCCCAGCCGAAGTAGCGGACCAAGGCCCAGTTGCCGAGCGACTTCCTCTGCGCATCGGTGATAGGTACGTCCGAACTACGGACAAGTCTCTGGTACATGATGACCTCCAGGTCGCAGATATGTGAGAAACAGTGTGATTATACCGCATGGATAGCAAAAAATACAGATTGTGGCTGACACCCTGGTAGCGTGAAACAATTGTGAAACAAAAATGTTTCACGGCAGAAAAACTTGTCCGGAATATTTTTGGAACATGGTAGACATTTTTAATCATTTAGAGTATAAAGTACCCATGAAAGACAAAGCCGCATTTACTATAACTCTCTTGTTTATTATCTTCCTGTTTAGCAGGAACATATTAGATTTTTTGACAAGTATAGATTCTCGGGTATGGTTATCGTTCAAGGAGATACTCATTGTGGTTATGAACTCTTGGCCGCTATCCTTTTTTACAATTATGTTGATAATTCTAACAAAATTTGCCTTGCCAATTGAAAACTTTTTGAAAAATACCAATAAACTTACTTGGGTTGATAAGGCGGGTCGTCAGTATTCTTTAAGTACAATTACCCAGACTGAGGCTGGAACAACCGAAGGCGTATCAGAAAGTTCGGTCGCCGTTAGTGGTTCGAACAACGTGGAACGTTATGAGTTTTACTATTTAGCAAATGGTTTTCTGGTGATGAATTCGAAGCGTGCCTTAATATCGTTCCTTTCAGGTAATACTTCTCTTCGAGAATTTTATGCTACATTTTATTTACCTCCTGAGATTAACAACCAGGCCGCAGAAAGAATAGCCATCATTAACGCCTTGCAAAGCTCTAATTTGATCGCTAATGATGGATTTAATGTTAGCCTTACCGAAAAAGGTAACAGGTTTGTTCAATTTCTTCAGAATTCACATGATCCAGTTACAAATCCTGATATGAATATTTCCACATAAAAACACTTGCATACAATTGATATATTTGATACAATTTTCAAGTCACTAATAGGGATGGGGACGATGATAACACAATATTTAGCTAAGAAATGCGGGAAACTGTAAACGTCTAGTTATAATTGTGCTGACGTCCCGCCAAACAAGGCGGTTTTTTTAAAGCCTAAATCACAATCGGATACGTGCCAACGAGCTTGCTCGGAGGCACATACCCGAAAGGGATATGAACTTTGACAAGTGAATACCAGATAGATTGAAATCCCAAAGTAAATCTATTTGTAGAAAATAGGGTAAACGAATGGCAGTTATGAACTGCCAGTCAACGGTCATTAAATAACATTATTGCAATGTTAAGACAAAAAAATTAACTCAAAAGACCCGTTGTTCGTAAGAACAACAAATCCAAAGAGTTACTCAAATGCTAAAATGAACGACAAATTAAGTCGATTAAGGGCACACAATGAATGCCTTGGAGATTCGAACCGAAGAAGGACGTAGTAGGCTGCGATAAGCCTGGGGGAGCTGTCAAACAAGCTTTGATCCCGGGATTTCCGAATGGGGCAACCCGGCTGGAGTCATGTCCAGTCAACTATGACTGAATACATAGGTTATAGTAGGGCACGCGGTGAACTGAAACATCTAATTAGCCGCAGGAAAAGAAATCAAACGAGATGCCGTAAGTAGTGGCGAGCGAAAGCGGTACAGCCCAAACTTTTTACATGTTAAAGCCTACAGGCGTTGTGTAAAGAGGGTTGAAAGATAGACGTACATCAGTATTTATACTGGTGTCTGGAGATGGAGAGTGACAGTATGTAAACTTTCCTGGAATACGATTGCAGGGTCCCTCCGGACTGAGCAATAACATGAACAGGAATAATGGTTACTGATCTTTTCTTCTCTGGTTTCCTACACTGTAGAGTAGGAGTGAAGTTACAAAACAAAGAGTTATTGGAAGGAACCTGGAAAGGACCGCCATAGAGGGTGATAGCCCCGTACATTAAAGTTCTTTGTCTTTATACGTCTGTACTTAAGTAGGACGGGACCCGAGAAATCTTGTCTGAATCTAGGTGGACCACCATCTAAGGCTAAATATTCGAATCTACCGATAGTGAACTAGTACCGTGAGGGAAAGGTGAAAAGAACCCCGGTGAGGGGAGTGAAATAGAAACTGAAATTGTGTGCCTACAAGGAGTCGGAGCAGACTTGTTCTGTGACGGCGTGCCTTTTGTAGAATGAGCCAACGAGTTAATTGACGTAGCAGCTTAAGCCCAAGGGGCGGAGGCATAGTGAAAGCGAGGGTTAATAGCCCGAAATTCTTTGTTGCGTTGATTAGACCCGAAACCAGGTGACCTAACCATGGGCAGGCTGAAGCTTCTGTAAAAGGAAGTGGAGGGCCGAACCCACCTCAGCTGCAAATGGGGGGGATGAACTGTGGTTAGCGGAGAAATTCCAATCGAACTTGGAGATAGCTGGTTCTCTCCGAAATAGCTTTAGGGCTAGCGTCGTATACTAACTTCCGGGGGTAGAGCACTGAATGGGCTAGCGGGCGCGAGCTTAGCAAACCCAAACAAACTCCGAATACCGGAAGCAATTACTACGGCAGTCAGAACGCGGGGGCTAAGCTTCGCGCTCAAAAGGGAAACAGCCCAGACCGTCATCTAAGGCCCCAAAATCTATGCTAAGTGGGAAAGGATGTGAAGTTGCATAAACAACCAGGATGTTGGCTTAGAAGCAGCCATGCATTTAAAGAGTGCGTAACAGCTCACTGGTCAATTGTGATTTTGCGCCGAAAATATAACGGGGCTAAGCATAGTGCCGAAGATACGGATCCCGCATTTTATGTGGGGTGGTAGGAGAGCGTTCTAAGCTGCAGTGAAGCTGAATTGGAAAGTTTGGTGGAGCGCTTAGAAGTGAGAATGTTGGCATGAGTAACGATAAGGCGGGTGAAAAACCCGCCCACCGCAAGACCGAGGTTTCCTGGGCAACGATAATCGTCCCAGGGTTAGTCGGGCCTAAGGCGAGGCCGAAAGGCGTAGTCGATGGACAACAGGTTGATATTCCTGTACCGCTAATACCGTTCCCTGAGTGACGCTGGGCACAAGCTCGAGCAGATTTATGGCTATATCTGTTTAACTGCACCAAAGTGTAGGAGTAAGACTACTGTCAAAAGTAGGATTCGAGTGAAGACACAGACAAGAAAAGCCTCAGATTAATAAGTATTGGCGCCCGTACCGCAAACCGACTCAGGTGGTCGAGGAGAGTATCCTCAGGTGTTTGGGAGAACCCTCGTTAAGGAACTCGGCAAAACAGCGAGCGTAACTTCGGGAGATGCTCTGCCTCCAGCAATGGAGGTCGCAGCGAATGAGATCAAGCAACTGTTTATCAAAAACACAGGTCTGTGCTAAATCGTAAGATGACGTATACGGACTGACGCCTGCCCGGTGCTGGAAGGTTAAGGGGACTGGTTCACGCTAGGAACTGAAGCCCCAGTAAACGGCGGCCGTAACTATAACGGTCCTAAGGTAGCGAAATTCCTTGTCGGGTAAGTTCCGACCCGCACGAATGGCGTAATGGTTTGATCACTGTCTCAACGAGGGACCCAGTGAAATTGCAATAGCGGTAAAGATGCCGTTTCCCCGCACCAAGACGGAAAGACCCCGTGGAGCTTTACTAAAGCTTGGCATTGGATTAGGTTATATCTTATGTAGGATAGGTGGGAGACTTTGAAAGTGGGACGCTAGTCCCAGTGGAGTCGTCCTTGAAATACCACCTTTGATATGGTTTGATTCTAACCTTGACCCATGAATCTGGGCAGGGAACAGTGTCTGGTGGTTAGTTTGACTGGGGCGGTCGCCTCCCAAAAGGTAACGGAGGCGTTCAAAGGTATGCTAGATCCGGATGGAAATCGGATTGATAGTGCAAACGCATAAGCATGCTTGACTGCAAGAGGTACATCTCGCGCAGAGACGAAAGTCGGAGTTAGTGATCCGCTGCACTTCGTGTGGAAGATGCAGCGCTCAACGGATAAAAGCTACCCCGGGGATAACAGGCTGATTTCTTCCAAGAGTCCACATCGACGAAGAAGTTTGGCACCTCGATGTCGGCTCGTCGCATCCTGGGGCTGAAGCAGGTCCCAAGGGTATGGCTGTTCGCCATTTAAAGCGGTACGCGAGCTGGGTTCAGAACGTCGTGAGACAGTTCGGTCCCTATCTGGTGTGGGCGTTGAAATTTGAGAAGATCTGTTCCTAGTACGAGAGGACCGGAATGGACGAACCTATGGTGTATCGGTTGTTCTGCCAAGGGCATTGCCGAGTAGCTACGTTCGGAAGGGATAAGCGCTGAAAGCATATAAGCGCGAAGCCCACTTCAAGATTAGATTTCGTTATAGATCCCATGTAGACTACGTGGTTGATAGGCTATAGGTGTAAGTACAGTAATGTATTGAGCTGAGTAGTACTAATAGATCGACGACTTAATTTGTAACTTTATATTCGGCATTCGTGCTGAGTATAAAGTGTTGACTGGCAATTCGTACCTTTCATTCATTATATTCTGGAAACTTTTAGTTTCCAGACAGTAGTGTGTCTCCTTGTGATGCACACTACTGTCTGGTGGCTATAGCAAAGTGGCACACCTGTTCCCATCCCGAACACAGTAGTTAAGCACTTTTGCGCCGATGATACTTGGGTCATCAAGCCCTGGGAAAGTAGGTCGCTGCCAGTTTATGATCAAGGACTCCGCAAGGAGTCCTTTTTCTATACCTGACTTTTTCGAAGACTCGTGAAAACGGGTCTTTTTTGTATTTCTGGGCTGACATTAATCTTACCTGAACAAATAATTTACACAAAGTTGTTGACATGGAAACTCTATAGATTACTATTATAGTAAGTTAATGTTTATAGAGAGGGAAAATGAAGATAAACAAAAAGGTAATTAGTACTCTAGCCCTAGGTGCATTCCTTATCCCAATGCTATTGGTTCGTGCGCAAACCTCCGTAAAATCTGAAGAAGTGCCATATTACGCCGGTAAGCCGGGTGAGGTGTTATATGCAGAGGACGTAGAGTCTGGGCATACTCCTATATACCACAATAATGCACTTGTTTACCTAGCTCATAATGACGGTACAAATAAGTCTGATATGTACGTTCGCGACATACAAGATTCCGAGGCGCCAGCTGAGCTGCTAGGTAGCGACGTTCAATCGATGAAGTTTGTTTCCGATTCTGTGAATTCTTTCTACGGAGTGATTTACTCTCGATATACAGACTCTACGACAGGTTATGACATATATCTTTATAGTTTTACTACGGGTAATAGTAACCCGCTCTGTGTTTTGGCTGAGGATCAGCTAAATCCTGCGAACTCTGATTATCCCATGTTTTGTGATGTTGTTGTGTCGCAGCCGAATGGCGAGGCGTTTGATCTAGTAAAAATCGAATACGTCACCGATCATTACAACACTAGTGTAATTGATGCCGGTAATACGGTTGTCTACGAGGCTAATTACAACTCGAACGGGCAGGATATCGAGTACATCAGAGATGAAAAGTTGTATGCTATCGATAAGACGACTGGCGACCCAGTAGAAAAAGCCACTCAAGTCCAGAGCTTTGTAAGCGTGGGATATATGGGTTACTACGAAAGTAATGCTACTGGAAATGGTGATATTTACTACTATAACTTCAATCTAGATGAGATTCGGCAGATTACAACCACTGGAAACCGGGAATTTCTGCCTAGTTATCAGTACAATAGTAGCATCCCGGATGCGTTAACTTATCTACAGACATTGAATGCAGATGGTACGCTGGGGGGTGGAGTGCGCGTAGTGACACCTAATCTTGCCTGGGGCCCCAATAACACACCAACTATTGTGTCTACACTGGTTTCCTCATCTGTTAATGATTCCACAAACGACCATGTGACCTTCGCGCAAGGCTACTCCTTCTGGACTAGAGTAGTAGGTGGCCAGACCAATATCTATGGCTTCAATACTGGTTCACTAGACCGCGTAAACGCCAAAACGGTCGGAGACTTTGTAGTCTGGGAGGATAAGCGGAATGGTGAATACTATGAGATATACGCTTATAACAAGAAGACTGAGCAGCAAACGAAGATCAGTGGAGCCGCAGTCGGCTACGCTCAACCAATGGGTTACGCTACGGATAAAAGTAAATATATCCTCTACACAGAACTTGTAGAGAACCCAGATCAAGACAACTACGACGATCGTTGTATAACCCTATATAATCTCGAGACTGGACAAAGAACCGTGGTAGCAAAAGACGATAAGTTCATTGGCCTAAGCGTTGGAGCGAACAGGGTTATATATGAAAAGATAAACCTAGATAATTCCGAAGAGGTTAGTGTTTATCGCATATCGGATGGTCAGGTAACGCCCTTTCCCTACACTACAGAAAACTTCATTTCTGTAACATCCACAGATGGTAGGTACGTTGCCTTTAGAGAGGATAACGTGACAGCTGGAACAGGCGATTTCTTGCTTTATGATCTAGACCAGTCCAGATTGATCACCATGAAGGCCGGAGTCGCGAGATATGGCCGTATGGGTGGTAATCAGCATAGACCAGAAATATCGGGGGATAGTGTGTACTGGTACGATGATACCAAGATATACATATACACTATTTCTACAGGGGCAATCAGGGAAGTAGCTCTTGCTCTTAAAGAAGGGTATATGCCGATGAATATAGTACTGGAAGGTGATACACTTATCTGGGACGAGTATAAAATACCAGAGGAGATGGGCTACAATGGGGGGTTCATGAATCAAATAGCTGATTTCTTTAGCCCTACAGCAGCTCTGGCAGCTAGTAACTCGATGATCAACATATTCAGCCTGTCTGGCAATGCGCTTCTGGGTACCATCGTCCTAAACACCACCGTACCACAACCCGGCAATTTGTATCTCTCAAAGGGCATGCTAGCATATGGTGATGTCTCCGCAGAAGGTTACAACAGTATTTACCTAGCGAATGTGGCTAGCCTAGCTTCAGCTTCAACGCCCTTGTCTTCTCTACCGAAGACTGGTATCACTGCCCTGTTTTACCTACTAGTGATGGCGGGTTCTGGCTATGTAGTAATGAATCGTAGGCGTATCTTTCGGAAAAAGAAGGTTTGGGAAAGTTAGTAAATAGGCGCCGACTGGCGCCTATTTTGATATAATAGCTCCATGGACATAAGCAGGTACAAAATACGCTTTCTTAGAAAGCTCAAACTGGCAAAGTATCGATTCAGCTGGATAAACCTAATCCTGAGTCTCGCTATGGTCACCCTTGTTTTGGTGGGTCTGTGGGTAGCGATAAACTACGATGGGCTAGAGAGAAACCTGGGATTTAATCCATCAAAGAACATCCAGCAATTTGATAATAGTAAGTGGAAGAACGAACCAAATCGCCTGGAAATACCATCTTTGGATGTTGTGGGCAAGATAGAGTACCCAACGACCATCGATGACATGAATGCGAATCTAGATAGGGCGATTAACCACTATCCTGGCACTGCAGAGGTAGGCACGGTTGGTAACGTGGTATTGACTGCGCATAGCTCCAGCATCGTACCTGGGTATTATTCAAATATCTTTGCTACCATAAACAGGCTTAATGTCGCTGACCCCATCATCATTTACCGAAACAACAATAAGTATACGTATAATGTAGTCGAAAGTCGTGAAATAGAGGCCTCCGATACGGCGTATGTAAACAGTCATCAAGATGGGAAATATCTAACCCTTCTAACCTGTTGGCCGTTAGGAACTGATTGGAAGCGACTAGCCGTGACAGCGGAAGAGACAGAGTAGAAATGGAAAGCTATTTACATATATACGAAATGTGATAAAATAATCACTATAATAAAGGAAAATGTGAGATGAGAAATCTTACCCACAATTTGTCCCCGAAGAAAACTGGTGTTCAGAACACAGGTCTATTCTCTATGGGCAACTATGCTACAGTGTCTGCCATCGCAGATCGTGGTCTAGCCTGGGTAAGAAAGGAGTCGAACTACTAATATTTTAGTATAAACGTACACTTATTTACCTCGGCTAGATCAGCCGAGGTTTTTTGTTTCACGTGGGACAGGGAGCTTGGTTGATCTGGTACCTAATAACCGCCCATTGCCATCGCGTGGGCACAAGAAAGGAGACAGAAATGTCGGAAAAAGTGAAGAAAGAAGTTTTTCGTATCTTGCTGGTGCTGGGAACGAATCGGTTGTCGCACTCGTTCATGTTTGCGGTTTACTCGGTATTTCTGCTCAGCAGAGGTCTGAATCTCTTTCAGATTGCGATGATAAACCTGGTTTATCACGTGACTATCCCCATCCTGGAGGCTCCGACGGGTGCTATCGCCGACATCATCGGCCGCAAGAAGTCGTATCTGTTGGCGAACGCCCTAGAAGTGGTCGGGTTTCTGACCTACGCGCTGGCACATAGTTTCATAGGTTTTGCTGCAGCCGAGTTCATCCTCGCTGTCGCCTATACCTTTGCGTCGGGATGTACCGACGCCCATCTCTGGGAAACTGTGGCATTGCACGCAGAAGACGAGGGTCAGACGACTGTCGAAACTCTGGGTCTAAACCGAAATGCTCAACTGCTGAAAGAGGGAGTGGTGAGGGTTTCGGGTGCCATCGGAGGAGCTATCGGACCGGGCATCGCTGCCATCCACCTTTCGTTGCCGTGGTTTGCCTCGGCTATGGGAGTGGTGATTTCGTCGGTGTTTGCCTATAAGCTCCTTAGAAACGATAAGCAAGAGAAAGCGCTGAAGGGAAGCCATAAGCTCGTGTTGCCTGCCATGAGGCGGGCCCTTGCCCAGATAGCTTCATCCGTGGAGCTTAGGAAGCAACTGGTGCTTTCGTTTCTTGCTGGGATGGCCATGATGCCACTCTTCATGTACTGGAGCCCGTTCATAAAGAACTTGGCCGGTGGGAATGGGTGGACTGGACTGAGCTTCGCTTGGTTACTCATCGAGGCATCGGTCTTTGTGGGTGCTTTTCTCTCGAGGAGCATGGCGAGAAAGCACAGCGACGAACAGATTACCCTCTGGGGAACCTACGTCACGGCAGTAGCTGTGATTATTCTCGCGCTATCCCAGCAGTACTACTGGGCTCTTGCAGCTCTGCTTGTCGCCGAGGCGGGTAATAGCTGTAGTGGCCAAAGTATGACCATGCGAAGGCAATCTGCGATAAACGGAGTCTCGGTAGACGGGGAGGAAAGCCTGCGGGCAACGATTCTCTCGATTCTTTCCATGGCTGCCGAAGTCGGCGTGGTCATCAGCCTTGTAGTAGGCGGACTACTCTCCCAAAACTACGGCATCGCCGTCGCTTGGTTCGCTTCTGCGACAGTTCTCACCCTTTCAGTTGTCGTTCAAAGCGCCTGGAAGAGGGGAGACTAGCGAAACAAAAGAGGTTCATATCCGTTTGGGTATGAACCTCTTTGCATAATTATATTTGTTTTCTGATAAAGGTATTGGCCGGATATCCCTTGGAAAGCCCTATGATCGCCTGCTGATCTGATTTGCCGGGGTTAACCTCAGTAAGCTCTTTGCTGGTAAGGTCCGTGATACTGACCACCTTTTCGAGGTGGTTGTTCTCTGGGGTTAATATCTCGACTTCATCCCCAGCAGAGATTTTGTTTTTCACAATTACCGTACCTTTGTTGTCTATAAACTGTCCTACGTAATCCCAATTGCGGATAGGGGCGCGGCCTTCATAGGTCTCGCCCTCTTTGGCGTCTCCGAGATAGAAACCCGTAGTATAATCTCGGTTATTGACCTTTTGCAGCTCCTCTATAGACTCAAGTTTAAGTTTGTTTGTATAATCCTTGTGTTCAATCGCGTCTAGCGCGCGTCGGTAAGCGTAGCCGACGGTAGCTAAGTAATATTCGCTCTTATTACGTCCCTCAACCTTCAGTCCCAAGACACCAGCCTCAAGAATTTCGGGCAAAAGCTCGATAGCAGAGAGGTCTCTGGAGCTCATGATATTGGTGCCGGTTTCCGTTTCTTCTGCAGGGAAGTATTCTCCCGGCCTGTTCTTTTCTTCTAGATAAACGTTGTAGTTCCAGCGGCATGGCTGAGCACATTCGCCGTTATTGGCATCCCTACCTGTCATGTAGTTACTCATGAGACAACGTCCAGAGTAGCTGATGCACATAGAGCCATGAACAAAGGCCTCGAGCTCGATATCTGGTACGGCGTCATGAATTTCTTTGATTTCGGTAAGACTTAGCTCACGTGCGAGTACTACTCGCTTGGCACCAAAGTCTCGCCAAAACTTTACGTCCTCGATATTGACGGTATTTGCCTGAGTAGATACATGAATCGGCACATTGGGAGCTACCTGTTTCGCGAGATTGATTACTCCAAGATCTGCCATGATGAAGGCATCGGGTTTGAAGTCAGCGATTGCCTCCATGTCTTTTGCAATCGCATCTAACTGATGGTTGTGTGCGAAGATATTGAAGGTAACGAAAAGCCTCTTGCCGATACTGTGGGCATACTTGATTGCTTCTCCCACCTCTGCAACGTCGAAGCGAACCTCCGCCTTACGCAAAGAATGCTTATTGATGCCGACATACACGGCATCGGCACCATAGGTGAATGCAATCTTGACTCTTTCTAGGTCTCCTCCTGGGAGTATCAGTTCTGGTTTCATAACTGCTAGATTATAGCAGAAACAAGTACAAAAGTCACAGAAATGGGCTGTATTCATAAGTTATCCACAGGTGGCGAAGAAAGTACTTGACAAAAGCAAACCCACATAGTACAATATGTCTGTAAGTTACGAAAGTAGCTTACACCTTAAAAACTTATACATTGTTGGAGGGCTTTACTGAGCTTGCGCCAAAAGGTCATAGGAAGGACGCGTACCGCGTCTCAAAAAGCGGGATACATCAATTACATTGATCCCATGCTTCTTCCCCGATACTTGAGCCAAGAATGGTTGACCCTCTTTTTGATTATTGGACATAACTAGTTTGTGGCCAGGATAAAGGACGCCAGATTTCTCGTCAACGGGTTACGTACCCCTGACCAGAGCTAGCGTCTTTTTTTATTCCTGTCATTTCGATTGATATCGATGGGTAGCATTACTTTTACCGCTTTTGGCAGCAAAAGCGGTGCAAAACTGCCGACTCCTTGCAAAATCGCTAGTGTCGCTCCTCCCTCACTCTTTCTCAAAAAGTAAAACTCACTAAGTTCAAACATTACTTTTTGAGATAATCCTTCAGTTCGTCGTTCGCTGTATTTTGCAGGTCGCGGAAGGGGAGCTCTGGTCAATCTCTTTGCTTGTCGGGGATACGCTTTTTGAGTACGAGCTAGAATTGAAAGAATTGACCTTTGGTGGTACAATGCGGAAAGAATGAAGAAAACTATTCTACAACAAATTGCGACTCCGCTGATTCTGATGGTGCTTTTCGCCCTCGCTATTTTTGGTGTAATGCTGATGAATGGGAACCTAAAGAATCCTCCCAAGCTCGAGGTCGATGGTGCCACCGAAATCACGACGACAAAAGATACTTACCAAATCAGCGGAAAGGTTGATCCAAAGGCGACATTGCGCATTGAGGGTAAGCGTGTTACGCCAGAGAAGGATGGTAGCTTCAAATACACTGTAAAATTGAAGCAAGGAGTTCAGGCTGTTGATCTTACCACCGCCAAATGGTACTCTACCCAAAGCAAGAAGATTACCATCACAAGATCTCTTATAGAGCCTGTAGTCGTTGCGGTTACAGCTCCCGTAACAGCACCACAGAGCGTTGCAAGTGGCACTACAGAGGCAAACGGCGCTCTATCTACAAGTGGTCCGAAGGAAAACGTATTTGGCGCATTTGGACTGGCATGTGTGGCAGTAGGCTTTATGATATATCGTAAATCTGTAAAATATACCCAAAAAGGTGCCTACAAACCCTTTACGGCAAGCTAAAAATTTAGTATAATAACACTACATCTAAGGTAGGAGTAGAAAGCCTGCCGCGCCTATCCGTCTGGGACACAAGGTCTTGGGTGGATAAATTTTTGCGCACTTAGGAGTATATGATGTCCAAAGAGACAAAAATGACTATGGAAGAGCTTCTTGCTCAGCATGAAGACGCTTTCAAAACACTAGAAAAGAATGACACTGTCGAAGGTACTGTAGTATCTGCGAACCGTAATGGTGTCTGGGTAGACCTCGGTCAATACGGTTCGGGCCTCATCGTTGGTCCAGAGCTAAACGATCGTCGTCTGATTACAGAGGACATGAAACCGGGCTCACTAGTTTCGGCATCTGTTGTCGAGCCAGAGTTTGAGGGCGGCTATGCCGTACTTTCGATGAAACGTGCCTCCAAAGAGAAATCTTGGTCTGTACTTGCCAGAATGGCAAAAGACCGCGAGATGGTAGAAGTTTCTCCAATGGATGCCAACAAGGGTGGTTTGCTAGTAGAGCTAGAAGGAATCCGCGGATTCCTGCCAGTCTCACAGCTTTCGACCGAGAAATATCCACGCGTTGCTGATAAGGATGAGATCCAGGCAAGACTCGCTGAGCTTATCGGGAAGCCAATGAACGTAATCGTTCTAGACGCTGACGAACGTGAAAACAAGCTCATCTTCTCTGAGAAGGCAGCTAACAAGGGCGAGATCACTAAGGTGCTCGACAAGTTTGCTATCGGGGATAAGGTTGCTGGTCGAGTTACTGGTGTAGTCGACTTCGGAGTTTTCGTTAATGTAGACGGCGTTGAAGGCCTGGTCCATATTTCTGAGATCTCTTGGGAGCGTATCTCTGATCCAGGAAAAATCTATAAGGTTGGCGACAAAGTCGATGCCGAGATTATCGGTATCGAAAACGATCGTTTCTCACTGTCTATCAAACGTCTTACTGATGATCCTTGGGCTGAGGCTGCTAAGGGATTCTCGGTTGGCGACAAGGTAGAGGGCGAGGTCACTCGCATTACACCATTTGGTGCATTTGTACGTATCCATGACAACATCGAGGCTCTAGTCCACATTTCAGAGCTTGGCGATGGCCACGTTGCTACACCTAGCGATGTTGTAGAGGCTGCAAAGAAGTATCAGTTCACAATCCTAAACATAGACAAGGCGACTCACAAGATAGCTTTGTCACTGAAGGCAGCCAAAAAATCAGCAGTTGCTGCTTTGTCAGAGGTAAAGCCAGAGAAAAAATCCACCAAAAAAGCAGTAAAGGCAGAGACTGAAGAAGCTGTCGCTGCTGAGACAACAGAGGCTTAGGACAAATGTAGCCCACGTTTGTCCATGATTTACGAATCCAGAGAAAGCCCCTTGTCGTCGGTACCAACCACAAGCGAGGGGCTTTGATATTAGAAAGAAGGCGAAATGAGTGAAGAAATAGTAATACATCTACCAAAGATTATCTCCGTGGGAGACCTAGCAAAGAAGCTAGAGGTATCAGCGGCTTCTGTTGTAGCGGAGCTGATGAAAAACGGTATTATGGCGACCATCAATGAGAATGTCGACTTCGAGACAGCGGCCATTATTGCAGAATACATGGGGAAGACTGTCGCCGAGGAGGAAGACAAAACTAATGGCGCTAGCCCTACGTCTCCTTCATGTTCTCCAGAAGAACTTGCGAAGAGGACAGAAAAAAGAGCTCCTATAGTTGCCGTAATGGGTCATGTTGACCATGGCAAAACCTCGCTTTTGGACGCTATACGAGAGACTGATGTCGTCAGCGGCGAAGCCGGCGGTATCACTCAGCATATGGGTGCCTATCAGGTAACAAAGAACGATACCCGCATTACTTTTCTGGACACTCCTGGTCACTCAGCATTCGAAGAGATGCGTGCGCACGGCGCCAAGATTACTGATGTCGCCCTGATTATAATTGCTGCTGACGATGGCCTAAAGGCTCAGACCCTAGAGGCGATTAACCACGCGAAGAAAGCCGATACCCCAATGATTATGGTAATCAATAAGGTCGATAAACCTGGTGCTGATGTCCAGCGCATCTATCAGCAACTCGCTGAGATCGGACATGTCCCAGAGGCGTGGGGTGGCAAGACGGTTTGTGTTGAAGTTTCAGCAAAAACGAAGGTTGGCATCGATGCCTTGCTGGAAATGATTATCCTAGTCACTGAAATACTTGATCTCAAGGCAGATTTCTCGGCTCTAGCCAGCGGTGTTGTAGTCGAATCTCATCTTGATAAAGGCAGAGGTCCCGTGGCCACGATACTCGTGATTAACGGTACTTTGCGAACCGGTGATTGTGTGCAGATAGGCGAGACTTATGGCAAGATCCGCTCGATGGAAGACTACAAGGCTCGCAAGCAAAAAGAAGCTATCCCTGGTATGCCAGTCCGCATTGCGGGTATCAAGGACGTAGCTCAGATTGCAGAGCCGTTTACAGTTCTCTGTGATGAAAAAGAAGCTAGGGACGCAGCAGAGTATTACAAAAAAGCTCAGGGCGCCAAAAAGTACTCAAATGTGAAGAAAATAAACCTCGAGTCCATAACTTCATCGATAGCAGCCAGTGATGTCTTGGAGCTTTCAATTGTAGTAAAAGCCGACGTTCAGGGCTCTCTAGATGCTATTGAGACAGCACTCGATAAATACAGTACGGCCGGTGTGAAGGCCAAGGTGGTGTCGGGTGGTGTCGGTGAGGTCACCGAGAGTGACGTGATGATGGCATCTACTGCAAGCAAGCTAGTAATAGCCTTCAACGTACAATCTTCACCTTCGGTAAAGCAGTTTGCGAAGGCGGAGGGTGTAAAGATATCAAGCTATCGCGTGATTTACGAGCTCCTCGATGATATCAAGAAAGCACTGGAAGATTTATTGCCACCGATTCGCCTGGAAATGACCCAGGGTAAGCTAGAGGTGCTACAGGTATTCTCGACTACCAAGAAGCTAACTATTGCTGGAGGTAAAGTAACCGAGGGCAAGATCGATAAAGGAGCTCACGCGAAGGTAATGCGTGGCGAGGAAGAGATTGCTCAGATCAAGGTGGCTAGTGTGCACAAGGGCAAGGACGAGGTTCCTTTTTGCCAGATTGGTACCGAATGTGGGCTTGGAATCGACGGTAAGGTTGAGATTTTGCCCAAAGACGTTATTGTCGCCTTTACGGTAGAAGAGCAAAAACAAACTATCGATGTAAAGATCTAGGACCAAGATGGGCGAACGTTTATACAAAGTGAATGAGCAGATAAAGCATGAGGTAGGTGCGTATATTCAGGAGCATCTACGGGGGCAGCAGGGGTTAGTGACCATAACAGCCGTGGAGAGCACCCCAGACCTTCGTAATGCGAAGGTCTGGATTGGCTATATTGGTGATGCCAGAGGTTCGGCGATAGCAGAGCTGAGGCGTCATACGCGAGAGATTCAGACACATTTGAACTCGACTTTGACGATGAAGAACATACCTCGCATCACTTTTCTCCTTGACCAGTCAGGCGATTACGCACAAAAGATCTCTAAGATCATAGACGAAAGCCTATAATGAACGCCCAGGCCGTATCAAAAACCCTCCAGAATGCAAATAGGGTGGTCATAATGGGCCACAAGAGAGGGGATGTGGACTGCTTTGGAGCCTCTTTTGCCTTAGCAATGGCGCTGGAAGCATTGGGCAAAGAGGTAGAAATTGTTTCCACGGAAAAGTATCCAGAGAGCCTGGAGTTTTTGTTCTACTACTATACGGGCGAAATAGCAGAAGCAGCTCACGAAGGGTTTGATACTTTTGTGGTCTTGGACACCTCGGACGTCTCTCGGGCAGTAGACCCTGACCTGGCTCATAAATATCTAGAGGCAGCGCAAAACAGTGTCTATATAGACCACCACACGGCAGGGGACTTGGAGCAACTAGCTACAGTATCTTGGCGAGATGAGTCCGTTTCTTCCACCTCCGAGCTGGTATATGAAGTGATTCGAGAACTCGGTGTAGAGGTGGACAAGAACATCGCTACCCTACTTCTCGCTGGGATCGTGGCAGACACTTCTAGTTTTCAAAACCAGAGCACCACCCAGCATTCTCTAGAGGTTGCAGCAGAGCTGCTAAAGCGCGGAGCCAGGCAAAAGGCGGTAATGGCACAACTATTTGGAGGCTCGGAAGTCGACGTCTTGAAGCTCTGGGGTCTCGCGATGAAGAGGCTCAATCTAAATAAGAAATATCATGCAGCGAGTACTTATCTAACATACGACGACATCGCAAGCTGTGGGATCTCTGGCGATGCCATGTCGGGTATCGTAAATTACCTCAATCAAGTAAAAGGAGCCAAGCTGGTCGTTTTGGTTACCGAAGAAGAACCAGGACTTATGAAAGTGAGTTTCAGAACGCGAGATGAGGCAATGGATGTCGCAAGGTTAGCGAGACAGCTAGGAGGCGGTGGGCACGTGAAGGCATCGGGTTTAACTTTTGCGGGCTCTATCTCCGAAAACGCAGGGCAAGTCACGGTAATCTAAAAACATTGACACATAGGGCCCCTAGGCCCGATAATTTAGTTATAAGGGGGGAATATGGCAGATACTCCAGCAAAAATATTGATTGTAGAGGATGATCGTTACATTTCTAAAATGTATCAGCTCAAGCTGAGCCTCGACGGTTTTGACGTCCAGGTGGCCGATAATGGCCGCATCGGCATAGAGAAAGTTAAGGAATTACATCCAGACATCGTGCTCACCGATATCCTAATGCCCGAGATGGATGGTTTTGACGTAATAAAGGCAATCAAGGGGGATCCAGAGCTTGCCACGACTCCGATTCTCATTATGAGTAATCTGGGTCAGGAGGACCATATCCAAAAAGGCCTGGAGCTTGGCGCACTTGGGTACATTGTGAAGAGCCAGTTTACTCCGTCTAAGGTGGTAGATAAGATCAAGGAAGTACTTGCCGGCAAGTTTGTCCAAGAGTAAAAGTAAAAAAGCCCCGAGAGGGGCTTTTTAGATAGCTTTTTTTGAGTCCAGGCCGGGGTAGTTGTTGACGAATTCTTTACCAGAGATAGGATTTTTGCTCTCAGGCTGAATCCTTAGGACATTTAGATCTCCGGAACCTGTACCAATGTGTGTCTCCTTAGTGGTAAAGGAAATCTCACCCGGCCTTAAATCTGTAGTTTCCGAAACGAGTGCTTGTAGCAGCTGAAAACGAGTTCCCTCGACACTGGTATATGCTTTTGGCCAAGGATAGTATGCCCTGACCTTCCGGGCAATTATCTCCGCAGACTCTTGCCAATCGATATGAGCATCCGTTTTTGAAATCTTTTTGCAGTATGTAGCATCCGCTTCTTCTTGTGCTGTTTCGGTCAGGTTACCAGCTATCCAGGCAGGAATCACCTCCGTAATTGCCGAGGCCCCCAGCGTTGCCATTTTACCCGTGAGTGACGCGGTGGTATCGTCTGTTTCTATATCTAGCGGAAATTCCTTAATAATTGCGCCGGTATCCATGCCGGCATCCATATGCATGATGGTGATACCAGTAGAAGATTCACCCTGGAGTATGACTTCTGCGATAGGTGAGGCACCGCGATATTTAGGTAGTAGAGAGCCGTGAACATTAATAAAACCGTGTTCGGGGACATCTAGCGCTGCTTGCTCAATGATTATTCCGTATGCAGCAACTATAGCCAGGTCTGGATGTAGTTGGGTTACTAGGGCAGTAAGCTCTGCCTTTGTCTCTGGATAAAACATTGGGAGTCCGAGCGATTCGGCAAGGTTTTTTACTGCTGATTTGGAAATTTGTTGACCTCTACCGCTAGGTCGGTCTGGTTGAGTAAAAACACCGATAATCTCATATTCAAGGTCGTATAGCGCCTGTAAGGAAGTGGCTGCAAAATCAGGCGTGCCCAAAAATATAGTCTTAGTATTCTGTTTCACGTTCATCGGTAGGCTCATTAACTGCTAACAATTTGGTTTTGTCAGTGATTCTATCGGTGAAGAGCACCCCGTCTAGGTGGTCTATCTCGTGCTGCAAGACTCGAGATAGGAAACCCGATGCATTAATGTTCACCGCTTCACCGTCCAGATTGACGGCGGTGACCTTGATTTTCTTCGGTCGAGTCACATAGCCGTTGTTTAGCGGAACACTGAGGCAGCCCTCGAAACGTTCTTCCTTTTCCTCAGAAAACTTGGTAATTTCAGGATTGATAAGAGTTTGGAGTGCAATGACTCCAACTATTTCATCTTTATCATTCTTCCAACCGGTGGACTCCACTATAACCATGCGTCTAGTATCGCCAATTTGTGGCGCCGCTATACCAACCCCGGGACGTTCGCTGGTGCGCAAAGTTTCCAGAAGCTGGGCTGCTAGCTCTCTTACATCGTCATCAATTTTCTCTATCTCTGCACATTGGGTGCGTAGAGTTGTTTCGTCCTTGGGGATAGTGAGAATCTTTTTTGCCATTTAGATACCATTTGGATCAACGTCTATGACCCAGCCTTTCGTGATTGTTTGGGTAATAAGTTTATACAAGAGTCGTGAGTTGGGCATACCAGTATCCTTAATCTTTAGCGTGATTTGCCACCTATATTTACCGCGTAATTTGGGGATAAAGGCGGGTGCAGGACCGATTAGTGCCACCTCAATCTCGGTGTCCTGAAACGCTTTTACAAGCTTTGGGGCAAGTAGTTCCGCTTCTGCTTTTGCCACTTCATTACTCGCGTCATTATACAACAAATTTACCAGTTTTGAAAAGGGAGGATAGCCGAGAGATTCTCTTTCTCCAAGCGTATGCTGATAAAACTCTTTGTATTTGTGGTTCGCCAGATAGCGAAAGATATCCAGATCTGGGTTATAAGTTTGGACAATCACCTTACCACGAGTTTGGCCCCTGCCTGTTCTACCAGCAACTTGAAGCATTAGCCCAAAGGCTCGCTCGTTTGCAGCATAGTCGGGCAGGTTGATTAGCGCATCAGCAGATATGATTCCTACGAGGTCGATGTTACCCAGGTCCCAACCCTTCGCAACCATTTGGGTCCCAATGATTATGTCGGTACTCCCGGACTTTATGATTTCAAAAATGTCTGAATGCGATTCACGCGTACTTGTCGTATCGCCGTCCATTCTGGTAATCCTGGTTTCTTTGCCAATAAGCTTACATATCTCTACCTCTACCTTCTGAGTTCCTGAACCAAAGTATTTAATAGCTAGGCTAGTACATTTGGGGCAGACCGTAGGAGCCGTCCCACGATGTTCGCAGTGATGACAGCGCATCGAAAGGTCGCCGTAATGGAAAGTGAGTGGTATATCGCAATTGGGACACTTTTCGACATAACCACACTCCCTGCAGGAAACAAAAGTACTCATACCTCTGCGATTTAGAAACAAAAGTACCTGCCTTTTGCGCAGTAAAGTGTCCTTAATCTCCTTTTGCAGAGTTTCGGACAATATACTGCGATTTCCGTACTGAAATTCGTTTCGCATGTCGACTATTTCTACCTCTGGCATAGCTGCTTGTACAATTCTGTTACTCAAAACGTGAAGATGCAGCTTGCCAGATTCAGCGCGATACATTTGTTCAATGGTGGGTGTTGCGGTGCCGAGAAGGAGTACAGAACTAGTAAGTCGGGCAAGCTCGGTTGCTACTTTTACCGTTTGATACCTCGGCGTACTATCTTGTTTGTAGCTGCTTTCATGTGCCTCGTCGATGATTATTGCGCCGAGGTTCTTTACGGGTGCGAAGAGGGCACTTCTCGGGCCGATCACCACCATTTTCGCTCCGCTTGCTATCTCCTGCCATGCACGAAATTTCTCCGTCTCCTTGAGGTTACTGTGAAGGAGGGCGACCTTATCTCCAAAACGTGCTTTGAAGCGAGTCACGGTTTGCGGGGTAAGAGATATTTCGGGAACGAGAACGATAGATCCCTTGCCTTCCGAAAGGAGCTTCTCTATGAGTTGGAGATAAATCTCGGTTTTGCCAGAACCAGTGACACCAAATAGTAGATGTGGCTTGCTATTTTTACTAGTAATAATTGAACGAAATATTCCGTCCTGATCCTTTGATAGTTTCAGGCTCTTCTCTGGGGCCTCTTCTGTCACCTGGGAATCGGCCGCGACTCTGCGTTTCTTCCCGAAGGTAACAGGCAAGATGGCTGCAAGCGCTTCGCCCAAGGTACAAAAATACTCGATAGACATATATTCTGCGAGTTGTATACGTGCTTCGTCAATTACAGGTATTTCCGAAATAACGGCAGATATTTCCTTGGTTTCAAAGCTGGGTTTTTCGGTCTCGTTAATTATAATTGCTTGTTTTTTGCCATTGCGAAGGGAGATGCTGACCAGGCTCCCCACAGCTAAAACCAAATCGGAAGCGTAAGTTAGCAGTCCGTCCGTATTCGCAAGATGGGTAAGTGGCGCAACTTTGTAGTATTTCATAGCTCTATTCTACCAGAAATTCACGATTAGTTCGCTTTGACTGAAGGCGGGTCTATGTATTAAGATAGTTATCAGTTAACAAAAGGAATACCACTGATATGAAAAGTAAACGCCGCAACTGGATTCGAGTCTCTATTTTAGTCATCTTTTTACTCCTCGCACTAGGGGTAGATTGGCCAGGAGGAGTGCACTTTTCGTTACCAAAACCAAAGTTTGCGACTCAAAAGTCCTTTCCTTTTGTGAACGTGAAGAAGGACGGTACCTTATTTAAATTTGATAATAACCTAGATATCAAGGAGGGCCTTGATCTACAGGGCGGTAGCCACTTGGTGTATACAGTAGACATGAGCAAGATTGCATCTGGCGAGCGCAGCAGTGCTCTGGCCTCTCTGCAAAAGGTGATTGAGAACCGTATAAATGCCTTTGGGGTCTCGGAGCCAGTGGTATATACCGGTAAGAATGGCAATGAGTATCGAGTGACGGTGGAGCTCGCTGGAGTTAAGGATACCGACTCGGCGATGAATATCATCGGGAAAACGGCGAAGCTCGCTTTCAAGGAATCGAACGCAGACGGCAGTAGCTTCACGGAAACGGACCTAGGTGGGGCCGAGCTCAAGAGCTCGTCGGTTGCCTTTGATCAAACAACTGGTGCCCCATATATCTCCATAGTGTTCAACGCCGAGGGCTCGAAGAAATTCGAGGAAATCACAGGACGTAACGTGGGTAAACCACTAGCCATCTATTTGGATGAAACTCTGGTCTCAGCGCCAAATGTAAACGCCCAAATATCTGGCGGTAATGCTCAGATCACAGGGAAGTTTACCTTGCAGGAGGCAAAGAATTTATCTATTCAGCTCAACGCAGGACGCCTACCAGTACCTATTAAGCTTGCTGAGCAGCGTACGGTAGAGGCAACCCTGGGCCAGGAATCCATCCGTCTTAGTATCGTTGCTGGTATCCTGGGAGTCATAGTGGTTTCGCTTTTCATGATCTTTTATTATCGTTTACTTGGAGTATTCTCGACTTTGGGGCTGGCCTTGTATCTAGTATTCACCCTGGCACTCTTTAAAATATTTGGAATTACGCTCACCATGGGTGGCATCGCTGGTCTGATACTCTCAATCGGTATGTCTATGGAGACTGATGTACTCGTCTTTGAGCGTATTCGCGAAGAAATGCGGAACGGAAGAAATTTTGATCACGCCTACAACCTCGGCTTCAACAGGGCGTGGAGCAGCATCCGAGATTCCAATATCGTCAGTCTCATCATCTGCGCGCTGCTTTTGTATGCCGGCGGCAGCATTCGTGGCTTTGCTATCGTGCTTGCGCTCGGTATCATAGTTGGACTCATTACCACCTTTCTCGGGACTAGGGCGCTCATAGAGCTTATCGCACGTCACAAATTTGTGAGTAATAATTGGCTATTTAACGTGGAAGGGGAAGATCAAACGGGAAAACCCTCGAAAACACGTTTTTCTTTGAGCAAAATGTTTACTAGGAGAAATAAGTAATGAATCTGATAAAACTTCGTAAATGGTGGTATATCCTCTCCCTAGTAATTATAATTCCTGGTACTCTCTCGTTACTTCTATGGGGGCTGAAACCCTCAATTGACTTTACTGGTGGTACACAGCTGGAATTTAGCGGGACCAAGGATAAGGCGAAGCTCGAGCAGGTGGCGAAGGCGCAGAAAGTGGAAAACTTTGTCGTAACGGTTTCCCAAGATGGACTGATCTTGCGAACCAAGACGGTAGACGAAGCAAAGCAGAAATCTCTGAAGACAGCAGTAGAGAAGGATGTCTCTGGCGCCAAGCAAACCAGGGTTGATACGGTTGGGGCTTCTATCTCGCAGGAAATTACCAGGAATTCTATCCTGCTTGTATTCGCTGCATCAGCGGTGATTATTTGTTTCATCGCCTTTTCTTTCCGTAAAGTCCCTAAGCCAGCCAACTCAGTCGAGTTTGGTCTAGTGGCTGTGACGGCGCTTCTTCACGACGCTCTAGTGGTTCTCGGTATTTTCTCATTACTTGGGCACTTCTTTGGCGTCGAGGTGGATCCACTCTTTATTACGGCGATCCTTACTGTTATCGGATTCTCGGTTCACGACACTATCGTCATTTTCGACCGTATTCGGGAGAACCTGATCAAGGGCTCTTACGACAGCTTTGAAGACACAGTTTCGGTGAGTGTATACGAAATGTTGCCAAGGACGATTAATACTTCATTTTTGGTCTGGATTATCTTGCTGGTGCTGCTTATCTTTGGTGGCAGCTCCATACGTTATTTTGTACTTGCGCTTGTAATAGGAGTCCTCTCGGGGAGCTATTCATCTATCCTAAATGCGAGCCCTCTGCTTGTGACTTGGCAGGAGCTGAAAGCAAAGCGAAAGAGAGCATAGTTATCCTCTGGACTCGGGAATCTGCGAAAACCACTCAGTCCCATAGGCGAGTTTCTTGAGAACCACGAACATGGCCTCCAGTTTCTGAATTCTTTCATCGGATTCGATGAGCTTCCTTTTGGCTTCTGGTTTCTGTAGTATGTCGAGCTGGTCATATCGGCCGTAGAGAAGAGAGTACGAATCCTTGAGGCACGTATAACCATAAACGATTTCTTCAAGATCCTCTATAACCTCGTCTGCGTTTAGTGCAAACTCGTTATAAAAGTCCCTGATATCCTCCTCAGAGGCTTCAGGAAGATTCTCACTCTTTTTGCGTGCTTCATAGACTACCTTCTCTGGTGCGGGAAATCGGTCGGGAGCGGTGGAATACTCTACAAAAGCGCCTTTTCCGTCTAGCTTCATGCCGACGCCTATGTCGTTAGCTGTCTCTTGCAAGTCTTGTGGGACATGATCTTCAGGATTATGGTGGGGGCTTGGCATGTCAGTCATAAAGTCTCCTAAATGGTTTAGAACTCAAGTATACTTAATATATGGCAAGAGTACGAGATTATCAATCAGAGAAAGTTTGGAAATTTGCAGAAGCAGGCGGTAAGAAGCTTGATATTGCGGATTATTCGGCGGTTTTTGCGAGGTTGCTGCAAATAAGGGGGGTTAATACAGACACAGGGGCTGCGGCCTTTCTGAATCCTAAATTCGAGGCGCTCACAGATCCCTTTGAGATTCCAGACATGCAAAAGGCAGTCGACCGCATCGTGGCTGCAATCGAAGCCGGGGAGAAGATAGCAATTTATGGCGACTATGATGTCGATGGAGTGACGGCCACCGCAGTACTATATAGTTTCTTTAAGTCCATCGATGTAGACGTGCAAACATACATTCCTTCTAGAATGGACGAGGGGTATGGTTTGAATAACGAAGCCCTGAAACAGTTATCGAGTGAGGGTATTACCCTTTTGATTACGGTGGATTGCGGGGTTACCAGTATCGAGGAGGTGGCTTACGCTAAAACCGTAGGGATTGATGTCGTGGTTACGGATCATCACACACTACGGTTAGACGAAAAGGGCAAAGTTACCCTACCGGAAGCTGTGGCGGTGATAAATCCAAAGAGAATGGATCCAGATAACCCCCTGTACGAGCTAGCAGGCGTTGCAGTGGCCTTTTACCTCGCGAGGGCGATACAGACGCACTTTACAGAAAAGCTGCCCCTGGGGCAGGAGAAGTGGCTTCTAGATCTCGTAGCACTGGGAACAATCTGTGACATCGTGCCACTTACGGGAGAGAACCGGATTCTCGCGAACTATGGTTTAAAAGTACTTCGAAAGACCAGAAGGGTCGGCATTCAGGCTCTCTCGGCTACGGCCGAAGTGGCTGTGGAGTCAATAGATAGCTATAAGGTAGGTTTTCTACTGGGCCCACGCCTAAATGCCTCGGGTCGGCTAGAACACGCCAAGAAATCGCTTGATTTATTGCTTTCTGAGGACCTGGAGGCAGCTCAAAAGATTGCGGTTGATCTCAACGAGATCAACCTGGAGAGACAAGAGCTTACAGAACGGATAGTGACAGAGGCTAGAGACATCATAGCCAAGGACCCTTCGCGGAAAAGTATCTATTTGCTCGCAAATGAGACCTGGCCTTCAGGGGTGGTGGGGATTGTTGCCTCTAGGCTGGTTGACGAATTTAGGCGGCCGATGTTAATCGCGGAGGATCTAGGGGATACCATCAAGGGCTCAGCGAGGTCGGTAGAGGGTTTCAATGTAGTCGAAGCCTTAGCTACAATTGGTACTCATTTTGAGCATTTCGGGGGGCACGCCTTCGCAGCCGGTTTTAGTCTAAAAAAGGACAAATTTGTCCTAATAAATGAAGAGCTTGTACGGATTGCAGATGAGAAGATTGAGGTGGAGAAATTACAACCAGAGATAGAGATAGATACAAGCATATTGAACACAGAAATTACTCAAGAATTTATATCGCAACTTTCTTTGTTAGAGCCCTTCGGCCGGGGTAACAAGAAGCCAGTTTTTGCCATAATGGGTGCGAGGATTGCCGACTATCGACTGGTAGGAAACCCCGCTGTACATCTAAAGCTCACTATCGAACAAGGAGGAATCAATCTATCCGGGATAGCTTTCGGATATGGCGAACAGGCGACCTTTGAAGCAGAGAAATCATATGATTTAGCAGTAACTCTGGAGCTCAATGAATGGAATAACCGTAAAACACCAGAGTTTAGGGTGATTGATATACGAGAGGCGCAAAAATAGGGGCTTTACCGAGCCCGTCCTTTGTGATAAAAATAAGTAACAATGTCAAAGAAAATTATTCAGAACCCCAGAGGTACTAGGGATATCCTACCAGAGACGCAGGCATACTATGATTATGTCGAGCGTGTTTTTTATACTATTACGAGAGGCGCAGGCTTTCAGAAGATTTCGACCCCAGTTTTTGAGGATACGGCGCTTTTCGTACGTGGCGTAGGTGAGGGTACAGACATTGTGGAGAAGGAAATGTATACCTTCACAGACCGCTCGGACAATTCACTTACCCTACGACCAGAGGGTACCGCCTCAATAGTCCGTGCGTATCTCCAGAATGGGATGCAATCCTGGGCTCAGCCCGTGAAGCTAAGTTATCTTGAGGCGATGTATCGCTACGATAGACCTCAGGCTGGCCGTTATCGTGAGTTTTGGCAGTTTGGTTTTGAGATGATAGGGGACAAGGCCCCGATTGCGGATGCCGTAGTTATTACGACTGCTTACCGCGTATACGACAAGTTAGGACTGGGGGATTCCATCAGGATGCAGATCAACAGCATCGGTTGTACTGAATGTCGACCAAAGTATCTGGGGGAGCTGACAAAATACTATAAAACTCAAGAAGAGAAGCTCTGTGAGGATTGCAAGAAACGTTTGGTCTCAAGCCCTCTTCGACTCCTGGATTGCAAAAAGAAAGCTTGCTCACAGCTAGCAGAGGAAGCACCACAGATTATCAACTCGTTATGTCAGGATTGTCACGACCACTTCAGTGTGGTCCTGGAATACTTGGACGAGATTGGTATTGTATATGAGATTAATCCGCGACTAGTAAGAGGCCTAGACTACTACACACGTACTGTTTTTGAATTTTGGAGCGAATCCGAAGGCGCACAGAACTCCCTGGGCGGAGGCGGCAGATACGATTCCCTGATCGAACAGCTAGGTGGAAAGGCTACACCAGCACTCGGATTTGCAGGAGGCCTCGATAGAACTGTAGAGCTACTTCTCGCTAAGGGTATCGAGATAACTACTGACGAGAAAACGGACGTCTTCGTAGCGCAGCTCGGCGATGAAGCGCGCAAAAAATGTTTTCGTCTGATGAACGAGCTCTGGGCTGCAGGCATTGATGCCGAGGGCTGCTTGGATAAGGGTGCTATCTCGGAACAGTTGAAGGCAGCGAACAAGGTGGGCGCTAGATACACACTTCTTATGGGACAGAAAGAAGCTTTTGATGGGACAGTGATTGTAAAGGAAATGGCTTCGGGAAACCAGGAGACAATTCCGGTAGACAAGGTAAGCGCGGAGTTACGAAACAAACTTAAGTAATACTTTAGGAGGGTGAATGAATGTCGATCTAATGACCGTAATGAATCTCTCGGGAATCACCACGATAACACCGGTTTATGAACGTTTCTTGGGTATCTTTCCAACCCCTTTGCATTGGATAGTATCCCTTATCGTCTTACTTTCACTTGCGATGGCCTTCTTTGTTCTAGTGAGATTTCACTGGTTGTTTCTGTTACTACTAGTCGTCTTGTTGCCACTGGCTTTCCCAGTTCTACGTACTCTCTTTGCGGGACTCTATGACTTCTTCGCTTATCTTTTGCATCAAGTGGCTGTGGGAATACCGAAGAACCCAATCACTACCAGATACTAATTATTACTATACAAAAAGCCCCCATCACTGGGGGCTTTTTGTTATTTGAATCCGAGAGACTGAGCGATACCGAGGACGTGATATACGTAGCCCATATCGTGATTGTAACGATATAGAGCATTCGTAACGTCACCCGAAGCGGCACCGTTTGAAGCCATGTAGTTGGCGGCAGACATGATAGCGTCGTCGACGTTATTGATGTCTGTAACCCCGTCACCATTTCCATCGACCGCAAAAGCGGCGAAGGTAGATGGCATGAACTGCATAGGTCCCTGAGCACCAGCATAACTGGTAACTACAGTGGAACCGCGCTGGCCAGTCTCGGTATAGTGGACGGCGGCAATTACTTGCCAAGGGACACCATACTGAGCAGAAGCTTTGACGTACTGATTCACAAACTCAGCGGATAGACCGGCAGATACAAGGGACTGAGTACGGGAAACGTTCTCACGAGTGAGACGAGCCTCTTCCTCGGCCTTGATACGAATAGCCTCTTCCTCTAACTGTTTGTGATACTGGGCCATGACGGCCGCAGCTTTCTCTTCTGTTGTTAATGTATTTGTTTTATCGATTGTGTTTTTGATGTTTTCAGTGATATGCGCCTCACTGGCGGCGTTTGCCTCTATGATTTGAGGTTGGGCGTAAGCCTGAGCCTCGGCCAGGGTAACTGGCGTTTTCACTACCATGAAGGCAAGCAGCATGGCTGTGATAGTTTTCTTGTCCATTAGGTATGAACGAACCTCTCTTTCTCCACTCCAGACGATCAGAACCTTTGTAGTTCGGATCACCGCTCCATTTCAATGGAACGGTATATTGTAGCATAAGACTTGCAATTTGTCAAGTCTTTTTATACGCCACAAGAAGTAATTGTACTGCAAGGTGCTATTTATGTCAAGGGTAGAAATGTGCTAAAATTATTATTTAAGGAGATAGCTAGTATGTTAGATATATTCTGTAAAATTGTAGCCGGAGAAATCCCAGCTCATAAAGTCTATGAAGACGATAAATATTTGGCATTCCTGGAGATTAATCCAATTCGACTGGGACATACCATCCTAATTCCAAAAGAACACTACAGCACGGTCTACGAGATTCCGGACGGACTTTACGCAGAGTACTTTCTAAAGGCCAAGGAGCTCTCTACGGCCGTGAAGACTGCTGCAGGAGCCGAGAAATGTGGGCTAGTGGTAGCGGGATTTGACCTAGACCATGCCCACATTCACCTGCTGCCAATGGATACTACTGAAGATATTGATTTTCATAATCAGCACGAAGAAACCCAGGCAAATCTGGCCACGATGGCGGACAAGATTAGGGGATTGGTAGCTGCCTAATCCTTTACTGTAGGCCCATTTTGTGCTACAATTTGCCTACTTTCCATGTAAGGAGGTGAGTTACACTGCAAGCAGTAGTTAGAAAAGACCACGAAAATTTCGATAGTTTGCTAAGACGCTTTAACCGCAAGGTTCAACAGAGCGGCAATTTGCCATTGGCAAGAAAGAAGCAACACTTCGAAAAGGACCTTTCCAAGAGGGAATCACGCGAAATCGCGATTCGTAAAACCGCTAGAAAGAGTGCCAAGAATCGCAGTATGCTCCTGAAAGGATTCTAAATGGATCTCGTAAATAAGCTGAATACTGACCTTAAGGACGCTATGAAGTCTCAGAATACTGAACTCACAGCGATTATTCGGTTGCTAAAAAGCGCAATCAAGAATTCTGAAATTGCCCTTGGCCATGAGCTCAACGAGGCCGAGGCTATCGCAGTGCTAGAGAAGCAAGCCAAGCAAAGACGTGACTCTATAGAGCAGTACAATGCCGGAAATCGTCCAGAGCTTGCGGCCAAAGAGGCGGCAGAACTCGCGTTGATCGAGCTGTATTTACCAGCCAAGATGTCTCTTGCCGAGCTAGAAGCCATCGTTTCTGACGCAATTTCTGAGCTCGCGGCCACAAGCGCCGCCGATATGGGTAAGGTAATCCAGGCCGTCATGGGCAAGGCCGCAGGGGCCGCAGACGGTAAGACCGTTTCGACCATAGTTAGGGAAAAGCTTTCGTGAAATTTACAGTTGTAGGAAACACCTACAAGACGAATATAGAGGGGGTAAGAAGAGTGGCTCAGGCTGCTTTTTCTTATTTACCAGTAAAAGAAGGTGAGATTGAGCTCAAGTTCGTCTCGAGTAGCGTCATGAAAGCGCTAAACCATCGCTATCGTGGCATAGATGCTCCGACAGACGTTCTGAGTTTTAATATTTCAGACGACCCGCTCGTCGGCCAGCTCTTTATTTGTTATACTTATACTAGAGATCAGGCGAGAAGCGTGCGCAAAACGCTAGACGCCGAGGTCTCGCTACTGGCCGTTCATGGCATCTTGCATATTTATGGCTTTGACCATGCAGACAAAGTTACAGAAACGGAGATGCAAGAAGTTGAAAAGAAAATTTTACAGATGGAGGGGATTGAACGATGAAAGAAATAGTTGTTATTGGGCCACCAGGGAGTGGCAAAGACACACAGATAGCCGAGCTCGCAAAAGATTATGATATAGCGGTAATCTCGGGTGGGGATATAGCGAGAGAGCTTGGTAAAAAGAATAAGAAGATTCGTGAGATTATAGACACGGGTGGATTGATTGACGACAAGATTATCCTCGAAAGCATCGATCGATTACTCAAAGAGATTCCAGCCGAGAAAATGGTTGTTTTTGATGGCGTCCCTAGGACCATGCATCAGGCCGAGGGAATCAACGAGGTTCTGGCTCACAACAATCGCCTTCTGGACGCTGTAATCTACATTGAGCTCGAAGAAGAGACCATTATCGAGAGGCTTTCTAGCCGCCGAGTGTGTGCTCTCTGTGGATTAAACATTCCATTAGGTGCCCAGAAGTGCGCGAAGTGTGGGGGCAGACCAGTGCAACGAGAAGACGACACCCCAGCGGCTATTATGCGTCGTGTACAGACTTTTCTAGAGCGCACTCTCCCACTGGTCAACTACTATCAGAACAAGGGTATTCTGACCGAAGTAAACGGTGATCAGTCAATCGCCGATGTTGCGGCTGACATCAAGGAGAAACTAGGGTATGTCCAAGCAAGATAAACTAGATGCGATGCGTATTGGCGGTCAGATACTGGCGCAGATATTGCAGGAGATCAAGGAAAAGACATATGTGGGCATGGAAACCGGCGAGATGGATGATCTCGCGAGGCGGCTTTGCCTAAAACATAGGGTGAAACCATCATTCTTGAACTACGAGGGATACCCTGCAGCAATTTGCGTTTCTATAAACGACGAGGTAGTGCATGGCATTCCTGGTAAGCGCAAAGTGAACTCGGGTGACTTGGTTTCGTTGGATTTTGGCGTAGAGTACGGTGGGTACCATACCGATAGCGCAATTACTTTTGGTGTCGGGAATATTTCAGCGGAAGCCCATAGACTGATGGCAGTGACTGAGAATTCGCTAATGGCGGGAATCGCTAAAGCGCGAATGGGTAAACACATTGGAAACATTGGCCATGCAGTGCAAAAAGAAGTTGAGGGCGGCGGTTTTGGAGTCGTGAGGGCTCTAGTGGGTCACGCTATAGGCGAGAGGGTTCATGAGGAGCCATTTATCCCCAACTATGGGAGAGAAACAGATGGGCCCATGATAGTGGCAGATACAGCGCTTGCTATTGAGCCCATGGTAACCGTAGGAAGCTTTGAAGTAGTCGTCGATGAAGACGGATGGACATATCGAACGGAGGATGGCAGTTTATCGGCCCACTTTGAGCATACAGTCTGGATTCACCCAGAGGGCCCGGAGATTTTGACCAAGATTCGCAAGTAAGGCTTGTACCGACCAGCAAAGTTTGTATATAATATCAAAGTTAAGTAACGCGCTAGTTTATTGATAACAGTAAGTGAAGATGGCAAAAAAAGAAGAGTATTACGTCGGACTTGACGTTGGTTCTAGTAGAATTACCGCGGTAGTGGGCACTCCTGATGAAGAGGGAGTTCTTAGTATTATCGGCGTGGGAACTTCGTACAATACTGGAATCAAAAAAGGCGTCGTTACAGAGCTAGAAGAGACTGTCAGCGGGATATCGGAGGCCATAGAGATGGCCGAGGGTATCTCGGGTTCTCAGATAGCTTCTGCCACAGTAAACCTAAACGGCGGTCATATCAGTTCCACAAACTCACGAGGAGTGGTCGCCGTTGCCCGTCCAGATCAAGAAATCTCCAAGAATGATATCGTAAGAGCGGAGGACGCCGCACAGGCAGTCCAGATTCCGGCAAACAAGGAACTTATTCACGTAATTCCCCGGTTCTTCATGGTAGATAATGGTGATCCGGTCAAGGAGCCACTTGGTATGAACGGTGTTCGTCTCGAGGTAGAAACCCATTTGATTGCAGTTTCGTCTCAGGCGATGAAGAGCTTGTCAAAAGTAGTCACCCAAGCTGGAGTAGGCATCGAGGATGCGATTGTGTCACCACTTGCGGCCGCAAAAGCAGCCGTTACCAAGAGGCAACGAGAGCTCGGATGTGTGCTTGTAGACATAGGAGCGGCCACAACAGGGATGGTTGTTATAATCGAAGATAGCATTCTATATACCAAGGTTTTCCCAATTGGTGCTGCCGCAATCACAAACGATATTGCCATTGGCCTTAGGACTTCAGTAGATGTAGCCGAAAAGGTCAAGAAGAAATACGGCTATGCCGTGGCAGAGGTGGTTCCAGAGACGAACAAGGTAGATCTCTCGGTTATTGATATTCACGAAGAGGGAATCGTGCCCACGAAGCACGTCGCTGAGATCATCCAGGACCGTACAGAAGAAATATTTAGACTCATCCAGGATGAACTCCGCAAGATCAAATACGACACCTTGTTACCTGCAGGCATTATCCTCACAGGCGGTGGCGCTAAGCTTGCTGGGATAGAAGATTTAGCAAAGACTTATTTTCGACTTCCAGTAAATATCGGTAAGCCACATTCACTCGGTGGGCTCACCGAAAAGGTCTACAATCCATCATTTTCCACTGCCGTAGGGTTGCTACTATACTCTTATGAAGAGAAGGAAAATAAGGGTGGTAGCAGGACTGTTTCGACAATATATGGTCGGTTGAAGGAAATATTCCGAGTATTTCTACCATAATATTTTTGTTAATTTAAGTAGGGTTTGTACAAAGCTTTTGTACAAACCCTACTTTGATATTTACTTTTGAACAATAAATATGTACAATACTTTTGTTAAAATTTATGTTAGTAGGAGGTCCCTATGGGCGAAGTAAAACCAAGTATGGAAACGTTTGCACGGATTAAGGTAGTCGGAGTCGGTGGCTCTGGTGGTAACGGTGTGGATCGCATGATTGAGGCCGGACTTAAGGGTGTGGAGTTTATTGCAATCAATACGGATGCTCAGGCTCTTCATAAGTCAAAAGCTGACAAGAAGCTGCACATCGGTAAAGCCCTGACCAAGGGACTCGGCGCTGGTTCTGATCCAGAAATTGGAAAGAAAGCTGCCGAAGAGACCAGTGAAGAAATCTACGAAGCCTTAAAGGGCGCTGATATGGTTTTCGTTACTTATGGTGCTGGCGGCGGTACAGGTACCGGGGCAAGCCCAATCGTTGCAAACATTGCACGAGAAGTAGGTGCTCTTACCGTTGGTGTAGTCACTAAACCTTTTGGTTTCGAAGGCGAAAAGCGCAAACGCGTTGCCGAGGAAGGCATTGAGAGCCTCAAAGACCAAGTTGACGCACTGATTACTATTCCTAACGACAGACTCTTGCAGGTTGTCGACAAGAAGTCTACCCTTCTAGACGCTTTCTCTGTAGTTGACGATGTTCTAAGACAGGGTGTCCAGGGTATTTCGGATCTCATTACAGATAGCGGACTCATAAACGTCGACTTTGCTGACGTAAAGACTATTATGTCGAACGCTGGCTCGGCTCTTATGGGTATCGGCCGCGGTAATGGCGAGAATCGAGCTATGGAAGCCGCCAAGCAGGCTATCAATTCGCCACTACTCGAGCTCTCTATCAATGGGGCGAAGGGTGTTCTTTTCAACGTAACTGGTGGTTCGGATCTCGGTATGTACGAAATCGATGAAGCAGCAAAGGTTATTACCAACGCAGTAGATCCAGAAGCGAACATCATCTTTGGTGCAGTAATTGATCCGAATATTACGGGTGAAGTCACTGTTACTGTGATCGCTACAGGCTTTGAAGGGATGCACAACCCACTATCTC
Source organism: Patescibacteria group bacterium (assembly GCA_041738615.1). Lineage (GTDB taxonomy): Bacteria > Patescibacteriota > CPR2 > UBA1875 > CAIMLA01 > JBGSPL01. The sequence goes on along the minus strand of JBGSPL010000001.1, from coordinate 236,821 downwards.
CACGAATGAGCCATCAGCCACTTGATCTGGGCACACGACCAGTGAGCCTGGAGCCAGAGCGAGATGCAAATAACGATGAGAATGGCGACGACGACTGGGAGATCCCTACTTTTATCCGAAAGAGGATGGAATAGGCGTTAATTCTCAAATTTCAAATAACAATTTTCAAACGTAAAGGGGCCACTAGGCCTCTTTTTTGTACTTGTTCATAAGAGAACCTGTCGATAAAGTATTGTGGAAAAGTCCATTTCAAGCACAAACAGCCCCTAATATTTGTGGATAAGAAAATGCTTGACACCACACATGTGGTGTCTTATCATATATGAGCTACGCTACATCTAGCGTATGTATGCCGATATCTAGACTGATCCCGATAAGGTATCGAGGAAAGGAATATATGATTTGTCCCAAATGTAAGTCCGAGAGTCTCCGCGTAATCGAGAAGCGGGACATGGATAACGAGCCCGCAATACGAAGGCGCAGAGAGTGTGCCAATTGTGGATTCCGATTCACGACATATGAGCGCCTGGAAGTGCCCTCTCTGACGGTAGTAAAGCGTAACGGCACCAAAGAGCCGTTTGTGAGGGAAAAGCTCGCTGCAGGCATCTATAGAGCCCTAGAAAAGCGTCCTATAGACGATTCGGTAACCGAAAAGCTTATCTCGGGAATCGAGAAGGACCTACGCTCTACAGGAGAGACAGAGGTGAGCACCACACAAATAGGAGAGACGGTTATGTCGCGACTCTTACCGATAGACGAAGTCGCCTATCTCCGCTTCGCAAGCGTCTATAGATCATTCGAGACTGTAGAGGCATTCGCCGAGGCACTCAAGGATATCAAGAATCAAACAAACGAGAAATAATAAAAATAAGCAAAAAACAGGGAGAGGGGAAATTCGAAATGGCCGTAACCGATGAAATTCAGCAAGAGCAGCTAGGTTTATCTAAGAAGCATCTGGCAAAGAAGAAGTTTACCAAGGTTGAGAAGCGTGATGGTACGCTTACGAAGTTTGAGCCAGAGCGAATCGTACGAGCGCTCGAGAAGGCCGGTGAAGCTACTCACGAGTATGGCCACGAAGTTGCTGAGAAGATGGCCCAGAAGGTCGTGGACATTCTAAACAGGCAGTTCGACGCAAACCATCTCCCTACAGTCGAAAAAATTCAGGACGTTGTAGAGCATGTACTCATGGACTCTGTCTTCGAGGAAGCAGCAAAGGCCTACATTATCTATCGTAAGCAGCACGAGGAGCTACGCCAGACCAAACTACTCGACAGTGACAAGATGATGGAAGACTACCTGGGCGAAGATACATGGTACGTCAAAGAAAACTCCAACATGACCTATAGCCTTCAGGGTTTAAACAACTTCATTGCAGCACAGATTACCGAACGTTATTGGCTAAACAAGATGTACCCGGCAGAGATCCGAGAGGCTCACAAAAACGCTGATTTTCACATACACGACCTGGGATTCCTAGCAACATACTGCTGCGGTTGGGACTTAAAAGACCTGATGATCAAAGGTTTTGGTGGTGTCCCAGGCAAGATCAACTCGAAGCCAGCAAAACACTTCAAGGCCCTCCTGAACCAGGTTGTAAACTTTATGTATACTATGCAAGGCGAGAGCGCAGGGGCGCAAGCTTTATCTAGCTTTGATACCCTAGTCGCACCATATGTCCGCTACGATAAGCTTACTTACGAGCAAGTAAAACAGGCGATGCAAGAGTTCGTTTTCGGGATGAATATCCCGACAAGAGTAGGCTTTCAGACACCATTTACGAATATCACCATGGACCTCATCCCTACTGGGCAGCAGGCAGAAGAGAACGTCATTATTGGTGGTAAGCCACAGAAAGAAAAGTACAAGGATTTCCAGGCAGAGATGGACATGGTAAACAAGGCATTCGCTGAGGTAATGCTAGAGGGCGACGCTAGCGGACGCATCTTCTCCTTCCCAATCCCAACCTACAATATCACCAAGGACTTCAACTGGGACGACAAGAGCCTGGATCCTATCTGGGAAATGGCAGCAAAATACGGGATCCCTTACTTCTCGAACTTTATCAATTCTGATATGAGCCCAGACGATGCCCGCAGCATGTGCTGCCGACTTCGTCTCGATAACAGAGAACTGCGCAAACGTGGCGGTGGTCTCTTCGGAGCCAACCCACTGACAGGGAGTATCGGTGTAGTAACGATCAATATGCCACGCCTTGGCTACAACGCAAAGAGTGAGAAAGAGTATTTCGACCAGCTCGCACACCTCATGGATCTCTCCAAGGAGTCTCTGGAAATCAAGCGTAAGAACCTTGAACGCTATATGGATATGGGCCTCTACCCATTTGCCAGAATCTACCTAGCAGACGTGAAGAAACGCTTTGGTAAGTATTGGGAAAATCACTTCTCTACAATCGGACTTCTGGGGATGAACGAGTCGATCAAAAACTTCTTGGGTAAAGAAGAAGACATTACCACCAAGAAGGGCCACGAATTCGCCGTTAAGGTAATGGACTACATGAGAGACCGTATCGCGAACTATCAGGAAGAAACCGGACACATTTATAATCTAGAAGCCACACCAGGGGAAGGCACTACCTACCGTTTCGCCAAGCGCGACACCGAGCAATATCAGGATATCGAGGTAGCAAACATGCCAGCGTATAAGGGAATGGAAGCCAAGCCTTACTATACCAATTCAACACAGCTCCCCGTAGGGTTCACAGAGGACGTCTTTGAGGCCCTAGACCTTCAGGATGGACTACAGACCAAATATACCGGAGGAACCGTACTGCATATCTTTATGGGTGAGAGGCTAGATGACATCGAAGCGGTTAAAAGCTTGGTGCGCAAGGTCGCAGAGGGCTACCATCTACCATACTTCACCCTTTCACCAACCTTCTCGGTCTGCCCGAAGCACGGATATCTTAAGGGTGAACACGTCTTCTGCCCAATATGTGATCAGGAAACAGGCTACGTAGAACAACTAAGCATCGACAAAGTACCAGCAATTAATTAACATTAGATAACAAAAACAACCCGCTCGCGCCAAGGCTACGGACGGGTAAAAAGGAGGACATTATGACACCAACAGAGGCAACAGCTCAGGCCGGAAGAACAAAATGTGAAGTCTACTCTCGAGTAGTCGGTTATATCCGCCCGGTAAATCAGTGGAACGAGGGCAAACAGGCCGAGTACGCTGACCGCGTAGAATTCCGCACTTGCGGATGTGGTGAGTAAATGAAAATCGCGGGATTAGTCAAAACAAGTCTTATTGACTACCCCGGCAAAGTTGCAGCCGTTGTGTTCACACAGGGCTGCAACTTTCGTTGTGGGTTTTGCCATAATCCGGATCTGATCCCTATCGAGTGGGCTGCGAGGAGCAACGAGTACCCGGAGCAGCAAATACTCGACCTTTTAGATAAGAGGGCAGGGAAGCTAGACGGAGTGGTGATTACGGGAGGTGAGCCGATGCTCCAACCCGACCTACTCGAGTTTATGCGGAAGATCAAAGACAAGGGGCTACTGGTAAAGCTGGATACAAACGGTTCCAATCCAGATATGTTAAAATCTGCGATTTCTGAGAACTTGGTAGACTACATCGCTATGGACATCAAGGGGCCACTTGAAAGTTATGAAAAGATTTGTGGATACAAAAGTACCTCTGGCATCAAACGAAGTATCTCACTGATTATGAACTCTGGTATCGATTACGATTTCCGAACTACCGTCTTGCCTCACTACCACGAGATATCGGATTTCCACAAAGTTGGTGAACTACTGCGCGGCGCAAAGCGTTACACAGTGCAGGGGTTTCGCTCCAAAATCACTTATGATAAAAACCTAGAGACGAAGCAAGCTTTCACGTTAGAGGAACTCGGAGAGATCGCCAAGATCATGGAAAGATATGTCACCAAGGTGGTTGTTCACGATAACTTGGGATAGGGTGTATAATATAGCTACACAAAGATAAATAAGGAGCTTGGATATATGGCTACAAAAACATTATACAGATCTTGCGACAATAAAGTTTTGGGTGGGGTGGCAGCAGGAGTCGCTGAATATTATGACTTTGACCCGTCGCTAACTCGTCTAATTTTTGCACTCGTTATTCTGACGACGGGATTTGGTTTTCTAGCGTATGTTGCTGCCTGGTTGCTAATACCGCAGGATCCTAAATGCAAAAATGGAGCGACTGGCGCAGATGAGATCAAGGCGCAAGCAGATAGGGTGGCGTCAGATATAAAGAACGCCGCAAAAGGTATTCAAGTCGAAAATAATGACGTGGCCGCTTGGGTCGGAGTCCTGATATTGCTACTTGGCACCTTGCTTCTAGTGCGAACTATTCTGGGCGTTTCAATCGCAAGATTTATTTGGCCAGTAGGGATAATCCTTATCGGGGCAGTTATTTTGGCAAACTCATTAAAAAAGAAATAGGAGGACTGCATGGCTACAAAAAAAACGGAAACAGTAGAAGCAGAAGTCGTAGGAGAGAGCAACTTTCGTATCGAACGGAAAAGTGACCGGGGGGGCGTCTTTTGGGGCCTTGTCCTTATCTCTATAGGGGGCATACTCGTCGCAGAGTCATTTGTGGATATAAATCTTTGGCAGTACTTCTGGCCAGGCGTCTTGATAGTTCTTGGCTTGTCCCTCGTGCTTAGGAGTTTTAACAGGTAGGAGCGTTTATGAAATCAGGAAGACTTCTCTGGGGAATTTTCTGGATATTACTAGGATGCACATACCTGGCTGTCTCAGGTGGCTATGTATCAGAGAGCGCACTAGTTGTGCTAATTACTCTTTGGCCAGTGGCATTAATCCTTCTCGGTTTAAATTTCATCCTCAAAGACCGCTGGGTTTTTGCCGCGGTTGGCTTTTTGGTCCTAGTAGGAACTTTTGCAGCCGCCTTGTACCAACCTTCACAGCTGGGCTTGGTGGGTACCAATCAAAAGGACACCGTACAAACTACTCAGACGAGATTGGAAGCTCTCGAAAAAAGAATTGAACTCACTGTGGACACCGGCGCAGTGGCTCTGGATGTCCACGAGATGACAGAAGAGCAAAGCTTAGTTGACGATGTTTTTGTCGAGGGTAGAAACTTGACTGGTAGCATCAGTGTAAGTAGGGACATTACCGATGGAGTGGCAAAGTTAGTAATCTCAGAAATTGATAAGGGCAGCAGAAGGGCAGACTTTGACCCTCTTGTAATACCGAGGAACGTATCCAAACGGAGCGTAAAAATCTTAGTCAATCGAAATTTGCCCCTAACGGTTACTTTGCGCAGCGGTGCTGCAAATGAAAAACTCGATTTTAGTAAAGCCAGATTAGAAAAGTTAGTAGTCAAGTCCGGAGCTGTGAACTCGCAGATCAGACTGGGGTCCGAAAATGGCGCTCACAAGATAGAGATTGAAAGTGGCGCTTCAAATTACAAACTCCTGGTTCCTAAGGATGTGGGGTACAGGGCAGTCTCGAATAGCGGTCTTACCAACATTAGCTTTCCTGGCGGTTCCCAGGTTGTAAACGGGGAGATGGAAAAGAAAAGTGCCAACTATGAGTCTAGTCTTTCCAAATATGACATTACATTAAGATCAGGACTTACGAATTTGGAAATCGCCACGTATTAACTACCAAGGAGCGCTTAAAAAGAGCGCTCCTTTTGTGTTAGAATAAAAGTTGTAATAAGGAGCCAAAGATGTGCGGTATTGTCGGTTATGTCGGGAGAAAGAACGTTAACGATATATTACTCGAAGGATTAAAGAGGCTGGAATACAGGGGTTATGATTCGGCCGGTATAGCAGTCGTAGAATCGGGCGAAGTCAGGGTGGTAAGGGCAGTGGGCAGAATCGCGGAGCTCGAAAAGAAGCTGAAGACAGGGGGTAAGGCCACCGTAGGGATTAGTCATACACGCTGGGCTACCCATGGGGAACCGACAGAAGGTAATGCTCATCCTCATCTGTCAGAGGACGGGAAGATTGCGCTTGTTCACAACGGTATCATTGAGAATTATCAAGAGATCAAGCAGCAGTTGCTTGCTGAAGGGCATCATTTCAAGTCAGAAACTGATACAGAGGTGCTAGCTCACCTTATCGGGAAACTGTACTCCGGTGATTTGCTCGAGGCAGTCCAAGCAGCGCTTTTGGAAGTTAGGGGCGCATACGGTATTGCAGTAATCCACGCTGATGAACCAGAGCGGATTGTGGCGGCGAGGATGGGAAGTCCGTTGATCTTCGGTGTTGGTGCCAATGAGTTCTTCGTGGCCTCTGATGCCTCCGCTTTTGTCGGGCACACCAATAAGGTGATCTACTTAAACGACGGCGAGATCGTGGACATCAACAAAGATGGCTATAAGCTCTATGACACAGAGAAGAACCCAATAGACGGGAGTTTGTCCGAGATTGAATGGACACTCGAGGAGTCCGAGCGCGGTGGATACGACCATTTCATGCTCAAGGAGATTATGGAACAGCCAGAGGTAATCAAAAACTCCACAAGAGGCAGGATCCTACTTGAGGAAGGCGACGTAAAGCTCGGTGGACTCGAAGATGTTCGCGAAAGACTGCGGGATATAGATCGAATTATCATTATTGCCTGTGGTACAGCACGTTATGCAGGAATGGTGGGGGAATACATCTTTGAAGAATATGCCGGTATCCCCGTGGAAGTGGAGTATGCCTCCGAATTTCGCTATCGAAAACCTATAATTAACGAACGCACAATTGTGCTTGCGGTTAGTCAATCTGGCGAAACTGTGGACACATTAGCGGCAATTAGAGAGGCGAAGAAGAAAGGTGCTCTAACTCTAGGTATCGTAAATGCAGTAGGTTCCACCATTGCACGCGAGACAGATGCCGGTGTCTACAACCATGCCGGCCCCGAGATAGCTGTCGCATCAACAAAGGCATTTACTTCGCAGCTCACCGTAATGGTCCTCATTGCCGTGATGCTCGGCAGACAGCGCGGAATGAGCCAGGTGATGGGTAACAAAATTCTCACCGAGCTTTTAGAGCTGCCAGAGCTGCTCAGCGCAGTACTCAAGAACACGAAGCAAATTGAGAAGTTGGCTCTTAAGTACAAAGATTACGACCACTTTATGTACCTCGGACGCAAGTATTGCTTCCCTCTCGCAGAAGAGGGTGCCCTGAAGCTTAAAGAGATTTCGTATATCCATGCCGAGGGTTATGCTTCTGGGGAGATGAAGCATGGACCGATAGCTCTAATCGACAAAGATTTTCCGACCTTTGCTATCATTCCAGAGGACAGCGTTTACGAGAAAAACATCTCTAATGTCGAAGAGATTAAGGCCCGCAGCGGTAGGGTAATAGCAATTACAACAGAAGGAGCACAAGAAGCAGCTAGAGTGGCTGACGATGTAATCTATATCCCAAAGACGCTCGAAATGCTAACACCGCTGCTCGCCGTAGCACCGCTCCAGCTCTTTGCATACTATGTTGCGGTAGCTAAGGGATTGGATGTAGATAAGCCAAGAAATTTGGCCAAAAGTGTAACGGTGGAGTAACGATGAAAGTGAGTATACTAACAAGAGATGAAAGCCCAGAAAGCCGAGAGGCAACGCGGCTTGGCGAGGATCTATCTGCTGAAGGGTACTTGGTGACTCAGCTGGAATGGGAAGCAGAGGATTCACAGGGACTGATAGAGCTTTATGACATTTACAGCGCGCCCGCAGTACTTGTAACTACCGACAATGGAGTTTACATCGAGCTCTGGCAGGGGAGTGTGCCCGCGCTTTCTGAAGTGAGATACAAGGCAGGAAATGTATAAGGAGTACGTCCTTAACTTCCTATATTTGCTTTCAAACGCACTTCTTGCTCTGCTCTTTGCAAGAATAATCCTCAGCTTCCTACCAGCGAGCCTAATGCGTCTTCGGCTTTTCGTCTTCAATGCCACAGAGCCGATTCTGGCACCGTTAAGAAAGGTTATCCCACCACTTGGTGGAGTAATTGACCTTTCCCCGCTGGTGATCTATTTCATAATAGAAATTCTAATTGCGGTGGTTTCGAAATTACTTTGAAGCCTTTGAGCAAATAGTTTATACAAACGTACTCAATCCTTGATGTCTAAAATAACCAGAGACTCCATATGTAGGGTATTTGGGTAAAAGTCGAAAGCGCAAACCCTAGAAAGATTGTAAAGTTCTTTTAGCTCTTTGAAGTCTCGAGCTTGGGTCACTGGATTGCAAGAAAGGTAGATAATCCGTTTTGGTTTAGCTTCAAGAATATGCCTGAGCGTCTTGGGGTGCACCCCGGCTCTTGGCGGGTCCAAAATCAAAATATCAGTGCCTGCGAGATGCTCAGTTTGAATCTTGTGGTCGGGTAACTCGATCTCCGAATAGTTGGTTATTTTGTTTAGGTCCTTGTTTACACCCGCGTAACGCACCGCAGAAGGTACAATTTCTATACCTACCAGTTCCTCTGCCATGTCGGCTAGATTGAACCCGATGGAACCCGTCCCACTGTAGATCTCGACGATTTTCTTGCACTCGTAAGAGGCATTACGAATTTCTTCTAGAGCTTTCTCGAATACCGGCAGGTTATTTTGGAAGAAACCGTCGTATGGGTAACGAATAGAAGCCGTAAGAACCTTTTCCTCAAGGTATTCCTCACCTTCTGAGTGTTTGAGCTCAGTGATAACAGACATTGGAGACTTGATTGTAGAGTAGGCAATAAATAAGCTATCCACCGAGCCACCAAGGTCGGCTAGTCTAATTCCTATCTCAAACTCTTTAAATTTATAGTAGAGGACGGCAATGATTTTCCCGGTAGTTTTGCTCTCGCGAATCACCAAGCTCTTTAGCCCCTTGGCTACAACTCCTGGAGTGGTATTCAGAAGTGCTGTAATCTTCTGGGCTGCGAGGTTCATCCTTTCAGAGCCTAGTTCGCAGCCTTCGATGATTTCGTACTCGTTGTTGACTCCGCGTTTGTGAAAGGCGAGTGCAATTTTACCGTCGGCGTTTTCGGTAAAGCTAAACTCTAACTTGGTTCGGTATCCATACTCTTCTTTTGACTCATAGAATTCGTCTAACTTTAATTTGGTTCCTGCATTTGCCATAAAGGCTTCATCCAGAATCTCTTTTTTGAAAACGATTTGCTGCTCGTAGGGGATTGCCTGCCAAGGAGAACATATCAAATAGTGCTCCTCTTGGGGTTTAATTCGTATCTTGGAGGCTTCTAAAATTTCAACAAGTCTGGCTTCTGAGTAGCCCTTCTTGTTCTTGTAGATTTGTACAGTGACCCTTTCCCCAGGGAAGCCACCATTAACAAAAATAACCTTGCCTTCGATGTGAGCAAGTGACTTTCCCTCAGGAACGATTTTTTCAATTACAACTTCGTAGGTTTCGTTTTTACTTAGCTTGGTTTCCATAGCCAGGGTATTTTACATTAAACTGGTAGTAATTTATAGATTTTTGTACTAAAATACCTACAAGGCGAATGAGCGGTTATCACCCGCGAGCCCCGAGAAGAACAGCTTCGGCCTAATAGACCTCGGCGCCGTGACAGCGTAATGTCAGTAAGTAAGTATCCACACAGAATCAGGTTGGTACCGCCCGAGAGGGCACCTGAGGCAGTGTGGTTTTTGTTGTATAGGAGTAGGTATGGCAATGAAGAGGGTAGACCCGAAACAAAATTTTCCAAAGCTAGAAACCGCAAACCTGAAATACTGGAACGATAATCATATTTTCGAGAAATCTGTTTCTGAGAAATCCGAAGATAAATCGTTCTCCTTTTATGATGGCCCTCCTTTTGCAACCGGACTTCCTCACTATGGACATCTACTTGCAGGTACAATTAAAGACGTGATACCTCGTTATAAATCGATGCAAGGTTACCGAGTAGAACGCATCTGGGGCTGGGACACCCACGGACTACCTATCGAAAACATTGTTGAGCAAGAACTCGATATCAAAACTAAGGATCAAGTCGAAGAGCTGGGTATCGATAAATTCAATGAATTGTGCCGTTCTAAGGTGCTTAACTATGCTGAGGAGTGGCAGAAGATAGTTGCCCGTACTGGCCGCTGGATTGATATGGAAAACGCGTACCTCACAATGAACCCAGAGTTTATGGAAAGCGTCTGGTGGGCCTTTTCTGAGCTTCACAAGAAGGACTTAGCGTATGAGGGACATAAAGTAATGCCATATTGTCCACGCTGTGCTACCCCTCTATCAAACTTTGAAGTCGGTCAAGGCTACAAAGACAAGCGCGACAAGGCTGTTACGGTCAAATTTGAGCTTGTAGATGAACCCAGTACATATTTTCTTGCCTGGACAACAACTCCTTGGACTCTACCTGGCAATCTTGCTCTTTCCGTAGGACCAAAGATTGAATATGTGAAGGTGGAAACTGGGGGTGGTAAATTTATTCTCGCGAGCGAAAGACTTGAGTCCTACGCAACTGAACTCGGTGATTTTAGAGTTACTGATAAATTCATTGGTAAAGACCTTGTCGGGATAGCCTACAAGCCCGTATTTAACTTTTACAGGAACCCCAAAAAGGCATTTGTGGTCATAGATGGCGATCACGTAACTACTGTCGACGGTACAGGTATAGTGCATACAGCCCCTGCTTTTGGTGTAGAAGATAATATCGTAGCCAGAAAACATGGAATTGATTTCTATATGCCGGTAGATGATCTGGGTAACTTTACGGTCGACGTTTCTGACTATGCTGGACGTAGTGTTGTTAGTCTCGAGACAAACGAGGATATTATTAGTGACCTCGGTGATAGTGTCTTTAAAACCGAAACAATCAAGCATTCTTACCCACATTGTTGGCGCTGTGATACCCCACTGATTTATAGGGGAGTCTCAAGCTGGTTCGTGGCGGTTGAAAAGGTAAGGAACCAGATGCTTGTTGCCAATAAGGAGATATACTGGCTGCCTGATCATGTTGGACATAGCCGTTTTGCGAAACTGATAGAGAGTGCACCAGATTGGAGCATCTCGCGTAACCGTTTCTGGGGCACGCCGATACCAGTTTGGAAATGTAAGAAGTGTAATGACACTAAGGTTATAGGTTCCATTGAAGAATTACAGAAGCTTTCAGGTGAGAAGGTAACAGATATTCATCTTCATAAGATATCTGATATTACTCTCCCGTGTGACTGCGGCGGCATACACGAAATATCTGGTGAGGTTTTTGACTGCTGGTTCGAGTCTGGTAGTATGCCATATGGCTCTATCCATTATCCTTTCGAAAATCAAGAAAAATTCAAGCGAGACTACCCTGCTGACTTCATTGCTGAGGGGATCGATCAGACCCGTGGCTGGTTCTATTCGCTGTTAGTACTATCGACCGCTCTCTTTGATAAGGCATCTTACAAGAGCGTGATTGTAAACGGGACTATCCTTGCTGAATCTGGCCAGAAAATGTCCAAAAAGCTTCGTAATTATCCTGATCCAATGGAAATCGTCGATAAATACGGCGCAGATGCAATGCGTTTCTACCTAATGGCTTCTCCTTCTGTAAAGGCAGAGGACTTTAGGTTCTCGGAGAAGGGAGTTGATGAAGTCGTAAAGAAGGTAATACTTACTCTGTGGAACTCATATAGTTTCTTCGTAACCTACGCCGAAGTTGACGGTTTCGAGCCGACGGGAAAACTTAACCTCGAACACTCGATGGACTACTGGATTATCTCAGAGCTAAATCAGCTTGTTGCCGATGTGACGGATGCGCTTGAGAAGTACGAGCTTTCTGTGGCTTCACGTAAACTTGCTGAATTTGTCGACGACCTTTCTAACTGGTACATTCGCCGTAGCCGTCGCCGTTTTTGGAAGAGTGAGAACGATACAGAAAAGTTGGCCGCCTATGAAACTCTGCACCACGTGCTTGTAATCGTTTCAAAGCTCTTTGCACCGTTTATGCCGTTTGTTTCTGACGAGATTTATCGTAATTTGACGGGAGAGGAGTCGGTTCATCTGGCTGATTGGCCAGTGGCGGACACGAGCCTTATCGATGGAAATGTAAACGATCAGGTGCACTTGGCTAGAAATATTGTTGAGAAAGGACTCAAACTTCGTGCCCAGGCTGGGATAAATGTAAGGCAGCCGCTAGGTGCAGGCTATGTTTTTGATTCCTCGGATACATCTATGTTTGAAGAGATTAAGGACTCCATTAAAGAGGAGCTTAACCTCTCTTCGTTTAAACCACTAAGATTTGACGATACAACCGTAAATGGTTTGAAAGCTGAAAAGGTCATGAAGATTGAATTTAAGGCGGCTGGGCCTAGGCTCGGAAGTAAAGTCAAGGAGGTACAGAAAGCTTTGGCCGCAGGTGATTTTCAGATGGGTGAAGATGGTTCAGTTATCGTCGCGGGCGAGATTCTGCAGAAATATGAGGCCCAGATTGGTATTTCAGTAAACTCAGGAGACGCGAGCTTACTGGTCGAGAGTGATGGCAACATAGCAGTTGTGCTGAGCGCGAATATTACACCGGAGTTAGAGACAGAGGGTCTTGTTCGTGAAATTGTCCGCAAGGTGCAGGATGGTCGCAAAAAAGCAGGGCTGCTTGTAAATGATAGAATTGTCCTTTCAATAGTTTCGCCAGAGATTCAGGCTTTGCTAAGTGAGGAATCCTTGGAATACATAAAAAGGGAGACTCTGGCGACTGAAATCCTATTCGTCTCGGCCAAGAAATCAGGCTATAATGAAGAGACAATGATTGGTAAATATAAGCTCAAGTTAGAGCTGTCGAAGGTGTAGTGTACAGATTTTCACGTTTCATTCGTAATTTTGACTGGGTATTGTTGTCTGCAGCAATCCTCATGTTGGGTTTCAGTTTTGCGATCATCTTTAGTACTACATTTTCTATTGCTGGAGGCTCGGAGGCCTTGCAACAGCTTCTTTTTGCTGTCATTGGGCTTACTGGTCTTTTTGTTCTGGCGAGAATAGATTATCGTATTTTTAGAAGCTTTTCGGGCTTTCTATATGTATCTACCATCGGCCTACTCCTTGCTACCCAGTTCCTGGGAAGCACTCGTCTCGGTGCCCAGCGTTGGATCAGTATAGGGTCTTTTCAATTCCAACCCTCTGAGTTGGCAAAAATATTCATGATTATCGTGATGGCGAAGTTTTTTTCAGACCACGTGGAACAAATGAACAGGCCAAAGACAATCATTAAATCCATCATCTATATCGGAATCCCCATCGGTTTAGTCGCGATACAGCCAGACCTGGGCACGGCGCTTACTTTTGGGGTCATTTGGGTCTCTATGATGCTTGTGAGCACCATTAAAAAGAGCTATTTGGCCGGTATGGCAGGAATCGGGGCTGTAGCCACGGTCCCTATATATGAGTTTCTGCTGCACGATTATCAGAAACAGCGTATCTTGACTTTCTTGAACCCTGCAGCTGACCCTATGGGGAGTGGCTGGAATGTAAATCAGGCCATGATTGCTATTGGTTCAGGTCAGTTTTGGGGGAGAGGTCTAGGGCACGGCCCACAAAGCCAATTGAATTTTGTTCCCTTCAAGCATACCGACTTCGTCTTTGCTGCGCTTGCCGAAGAGATGGGCTTTGTGGGGGCTTTTTCTGTCATCTTGCTCTTCGGCACGATACTTTATAGGGCGCTACGGATCGCGCAAACCGCCAGGGATTACTTCGGTATGTATCTGGCGACTGGTATCTTTGCGACCCTTTTCTTTCATATCTTCATTAACATCGGAATGAATCTCGGTATCATGCCAGTTACGGGTATCCCATTACCACTACTTTCCTCGGGTGGTACGAGCGTAGTGGTAACACTACTCTCCATCGGGCTTTTAGAAAGTATCTATATTCGTTATAAAAAAATTGACTTTTAATCTCTTGAAAAAATATCCAAATAATGCTAAAATATTGAGGTTGTAAACACAGGAATAAATTATGTCAGATAAGAAATCAGAAAAATATGCAGTTATCCGAATTGGCGGTAAGCAATACTTGGTCTCCGAAGGCGAATATTTTGAGGTCGAGAAACTCGATCTAGAAGAGGGCGCGAAATTTGTGAGTGAAGATATCCTACTGGTTATCGATGGTGACAAGGTCAGCATCGGTCAGCCAACTGTAACAGGAGCCACAGCAACAATTACTGTTCTAGCTCAGACCAAGGACGAAAAGAAGATTATCTTTAAATACAAGGCAAAGAAGAATTATCGAGTAAAGACTGGACATCGCCAGAAACTGACCAAGATTCAGATCGACAAGATCACTACGAAATAATCACTACGAGCCCTGCGGGGCTCTTTTTTATAGGTGTATAATAGGATTAATCTAAAGGAGGTGTCTATGAACTTACTATATATCTTTGCAGGGTTTGTGCTGGCTACAGTAGTATTCTTTTATCTTGTCTATCAAGTGATAGCGGCATTACTAATAAACGCAAACTCCAAGCCAATTGCCGAAGACCAAAGAGAAGTCTGCAAAAAGGCACTCCTGGCTGGTAAAGCTGGCTCACCGTATTGTCGTTTGTATATAAAGAAGGGGCAATTTGGCAGCAAGACCTGCGATGTTTTAAATGACTCTTAAAGAAAAACTGTTGCATTATGCCTCAGATAATTTCATAATGAATAGGAATTAGGAGGGAATATGAATCACAAAACAAAGAAGTTTGTTTACCGCATGCTTTGGATAGCTACCGGTGCACTTACAGCGACAGCTCTGGTAGGTCTTATCAGTCTGGTAATGATTACTAACAACATTCAGGGAGATTGGGTGGTAGCGCTCTATTTCTTAGTTCTCTTGCTCGCTGGTATCCTGGTGGGGCTTATCTGTGGTCGTATTGCCTGGCATAAGGTTTATGTTGAGGGAGTGCGCGGAGACAAGTACGTCAAGGAGCACGCGGTAAGAGTCAAGGATTTCGAGAAGAAGTTTTTTGCCGAACTCAAGGACTTTGACATAGACAGGGCGATGAAGTGGACTGTTACGGTTTTCCTCATTTTCCTTATGGTTATGATCTCTGCCGGTATCGCCTGCATGGCGGTGTTTTATCTAAAAATGCATCTCTCTGGTGGGGAAGATATATTTGTTCAATTATTTCCCTTATAGCTAGATAAAAAAAGAGGCTGCCGTCGCAGTCTCTTTTTTTATCTTTTACTATTAAAACCGCTACAATTTTGGTAAGATTGTTTCGTGGCTAATGTAATAGTTGTAACAAATCAAAAGGGCGGAGTCGGAAAGACGACCACCACTGTAAACTTGGCTGGATACCTAGCCAAGAACGGCAGCAAGGTGCTGCTTATCGATCTTGACCCCCAAGGAAATGCGACCAGCGGCCTTGGCGTGGATAAAAACACCGTAAGGGGCAGCCTCTATGACGTCTTGGTGCGGGAAACTCCTATACGAGATATTCGTGTTTCTACAAACGTTAAAGGCTTGGACGTAGCGCCAGCATCCGTGGTTTTGGCTGCCGCCGAAGTGGAGCTTGCTAGCCAGATTGCCAGGGAACATCGTCTAAAGCAGGCTATCGAGAAGATTAAGCATGAGTATGATTATATTGTGATAGACTCACCACCATCACTCGGGATTCTGACTGTAAATGGCCTGGTAAGCGCCGATAGTATCTTGATACCTGTCCAAACTGAGTTTTATGCTCTCGAGGGACTCTCTCAGCTACTTCATACAGTACAGAGGGTTCGGATGAACCTAAACCCAAAGCTAGCGCTTCTGGGGGTGCTGCTTACGATGTACAATAAGAATACGTTGCTTTCTAGGCAAGTGGAATCCGAGGTGAAGAAGCACTTCCCGAATAAAGTTTTTGATACTATTATTCCTCGCAATATCCGCCTTGCAGAAGCACCATCATACGGGAAAACAATTATGCACTATGACAAGTTTGGTAAGGGGGCAACTGCATACAAGCAGCTGGCCAAGGAGGTACACATCAAATGCAGCCAGTAGAGGAAAAGAAGAAAAAGAGTAATTTTGGTTTAGGGAGAGGGCTGGATTCATTAATTCCAGTAGATGATGACAATGCTCAGGCAAAGGCTGGAGACATCGAAATCGACATCAATCTGGTCGATCCAAATCCACACCAGCCAAGAACGAGTTTCGACGAAGCTCCTCTGGCAGAGCTGGCAGCATCAATCCGAGAATACGGCATCATACAGCCCCTTTTGGTTACCAAAGCAGATAACGGGCGTTATCAGCTGGTTGCGGGTGAGAGACGTCTGAGAGCGGCTAAGCTGGCAGGTTTTACCAAGGTCCCAGCTATCGAGAGGACGTTTGACGAGCAAAAGAAGCTCGAAGTTGCCATAATTGAAAATATTCAACGCGAAAACCTGAGTCCTATAGAGGCAGCCCTTTCTTACAAACGGTTAATGGAAGAGTTCAACCTTACGCAAGAAGATGCCGCTAAGAAGGTCGGAAAGGCAAGATCTACGGTAGCGAATGCCCTACGTCTCCTTACATTGCCAGCAGAGATCAAGCAGGGGCTCATGGAAGGTAAAATAACCGAAGGGCACGCCAGGAGCATCATGGCGATAGAGAGTCGCGAAGGCCAGTTGGCCTTCTATCACCGTATCATTAGCGACGGGCTAAACGTACGACAGGCCGAGCATCACGTGAAGGAGAAAAACACGACCAAAGTTCGGAAGGATCCGAACGTGCGTGCGGCAGAGAAGCGCCTCTCTGAGGTAATGGGGACGAAGGTATTGATTAAAACCAGTGGCACCGGCGGTCGAATAACAATCGATTTCTACAGTCCAGAAGATCTAGATCGAATATATAGAAACCTAACCTCTAAATAAGGCCAAAAGTTAAAAGACAGAAGACCGCCCTTTCGGGCGGCCTTCTGTCTTTTGTTCTAGTATTTAGCTTTTGTTATAAAGCCTAGTTTGTCCACTGGTAGCATCCGTAGCCAAGCCCTGCCTGTTATGTAGTCGCGTTTTAGCGGGCCCCACTGTCTGGAGTCGTAACTTTGATTCGGTTCTCTGTTGTCGCCGATTACAAAGTATTCATCCTTGGCCAGAGTAACTGTTTGGTCTCCCAGTGTTGTTACGCCTGGTTCGATATAATCCTCGCTGAGAGTGATTCCGCTTGGGTATTCTTTATTCTTGATTTTGAATTTGCCGTTTTTTAGTGTGACAGTTTCGCCGGGGAGCGCGATCACTCTCTTGATGTAGCTAGTACAAGGGCCTTGTGCAATTCGGCTCCAGAATTTGTTCTGTTCCACAAACTCCGTGCAGCCACTCTCTGGGTGTTTGAAAACAACAACTTCGCCTCGAGCAGGAGCGCGGAGATAGTAGCTTGCTTCGTCGATAAATAGGTATTCACCCTGCAGGAAACCTGGGTTCATGCTGTTGCCGATTATGTAGAAAGGCTGGATAACAAAATATCGGAAGAAAACCACAAAGAGTGCCACTCCCACTATGGTTTTGAATATCTCCCAGCCCATATAGGCCTCGGTCTCAATCTGAGCTTTCTTATCTGATTTTGTAACGAGATCTCGTACGACAACATAGAGGTAAGGAAAAAGAAATACTAGGCCAAGTGAAACCGGAACTCGAAGAAAAAGGTTTGAAGAAAATGCTGGAAAGACCTGTGGGGCAATGATTGCTAGGAAAAAAGCGAGAAAGAGGAAATATACAGCCATCACCCTGGCTTCTGTACCAACCAGTTGGACCTTCTTTGACCAGATCATCTTCCCAACTCCGAGAACGTAGATTGAATATACAACGATTATTAACCCTAACACTGGCACTCCCTCACTTTAGTTCTATTGCTTGTACAATTATCGGATAAAAAGTATTGGCTGTCTAGGATATATTGTCTATAATAGTAAAGATGAAAAAACAAGATGCAAAGAAAAAGAAACTTACTATAGACGAGATTGAAAAGAGTGTTACTAGCATCTCTCCCCAAGAATCGTCCCCAAGAATGGACAACAAGGGCCGAACACCGGTAAAATTCAATAAACGAGGTAAAAGAAAAATCAAACACCTTAAACTATATCTTGTACTTGCGGTGTTGACTGTGGTGCTTGCTGGTCTAGGCGTCTTTGGTTGGAATATGTATAGTCGTTTGGCATCGATGTTTGGCGGTGGTTCCAACGTACTCAGCCTGTTTAGTGGCCAGCAGTTAAAGGGGGAGAGCTCTGGCAGGATAAACATTCTCTTACTTGGTGTTGGAGATACTGGACATGATGGAGCGAATCTCTCTGATACCATCATGGTCATAAGTTACGACGTAAAGACCAAGCAAGCAGCGATGATTTCTGTCCCTAGGGACCTGTATGTTAAGATCGATGACTATGGCAGCGCAAAGATAAATGCCGCGCATGCCTACGGAGAATACTACAAATACGCCGGCGGTGGTCCGGCGCTAGCAACAAAGACCATTAGTGAAGTTCTGGGGACTCCTATTCACTACTATGCGCGAGTAGACTTTACAGGACTGAAAGAAATTGTAAATGCTGTTGGTGGTATTGATGTCAACGTCACTGAGGATCTCTACGACCCTCTGTATCCTTCTGATGACGGTCTGGGTAACAAGGCCCTTTATATCAAAAAGGGACAGCAGCATATGAGTGGCGATACCGCGCTGCGTTATGCCAGGTCTCGTGAAACTACCAGTGACTTTGATCGGGCGAGAAGACAGCAGATCGTTCTCACGGCGATAAAAACCAAGGTCATGTCGGTTGATACCTTTCTTAATCCACAAAAGATTTCTGACATAGCCACTGCGCTCGGAAAACACTTGAAAACAGATTTCTCGGTAGGAGAGATACCACGAGGTATCGAGCTCTTTAAGGGCGTCGATTCTGCTAAGATTAAGAATAAGGTTTTTGATAATTCCCCAGAGGGGCTACTGATTGACGACAGCGGAGCCGCTGGCTATATCCTGGTGCCTAGGGCGGGTATATACAATTATAGCAAGCTTCAAGCTGCCGTAAAAAATATCTTTGAAGATAATTCGGTCCAGTCCGAAAATGCCTCGATCTCGGTTCAAAACGGTACTACAACCTCTGGCCTCGCGAACAAAGCGGCTACTAACCTTACCTCCACAGGGTATAATGTAATAGACATAAGTACGGCAGATACAGCCACTTATTCACAAAATGCAATAATTGACTATACTGGTGGTGCCAAGAAATCTACTATCGCAGCCCTGGAGAAACTTTTTTCCGCCAAAGCAACTAGGGGCACGGGTACTTCCGCAAGTGGGGCTGACATAGAGATTATTATAGGCTCAAACTATCCAACAAAGTCGTAGGTTATCATGAAGCAAATTACCAAGAATAGTATAATAGCAGTTTCGGTTATTTCAGTTGTCTATATTTTTAATTTCATTCGCCCCGAGCTTATCGTTTTCTCGGTGACCTCTGCACTTGTGATGGTTGCTGTCTGTGCAAAGTATTTCTTTAATATGCAGCTAAACAGAGATTCTCTCTTTACAAACTTCAAGTTCCTGATGATGCCCCTCCTTTTTAACGTTTCGGCACTTTCATATATTTCTTTTGTCTATATCGGTATAGGACGACTCGTACTAACATTGCTCGCTATCATCGCGAACTTTTACCTGTTTATTTCTCTTAGAAAAGTTCGTAACCTGGCAGATCGAGCAGCTCTTTTGTACAGAAACGTTCTCATCGTTATATCATTTTTTACGGTCTTTCTCTCCACTTCGATGCTATTCAGACTGCTGATGTCGGTTTCCGAACGCGGCACGATAAACTATGTGCGTGCAGCGATAGTGCTCGCAGTTTTTGGTCTAATCTATTTCGTAACATATTTTCTTACCTGGGAAAAGGGGGCGCTAGAATCAAAAGATCGTGCCTATGGTGTTATATCAGCATTTTTGTGCGCTCAGATGGCCTGGGTGGGTTCTATCTGGTCGATCAACTATCCGGTACTCGGCACCACAGAAAAAGCGACCCTTGGCGGGACCCCGATAGCGGCAATCGTAATTACTTTGACATATTATTTTCTCTGGGGAATGATTTCTCACAAGTTGGACCAGAATCTGACTCGTAAGGTTCTGACAGAGTACCTGCTTTTTACTATAATGTTTTTTGTCATCCTGTTTGTTACGGCGAAATGGTTGCCAATTAGCTAATAATCTCGGAGGAAGCATGGAAGAGAATGGTTTACCGCAAAACGAAGAGCCCTTAGAACCCAAAAAGCTTCAGAGGGTCGTGACAGTGGATAGAACGAAGTTATTCTGGGGCGCCTTGCTTGTAACTTTATCTGTAGCCAGTGGTCTAATGGGGAGCTTTGTGTATATCAACTACTTTGGTCCCGTAAAGAGCTCTTCAAAAATTTCAAATGCCACCATAAATATTAAGGAAAGTTCAGCAATCACAACTACTGCCGAGCAGGCGATGCCCGCAGTAGTCAGTATCACTGGTGTAACAGAGAGCGTGAATTTCTTTGGACAGGCGAGCAGCTCGGAAATTGCTGGCACGGGCTATATTGTAAGCAAAGACGGGATTATCGTAACCAATAAGCATGTGGCAGGCAATGCCGCCACCAAGTACAGCGTGATAACAAACGACGGTAAAACGTATTCAGCGGTTGTGAAGTCACTGGACCCTCTCTTTGATATAGCGATACTAAAGATTGAGGCTTCCAACCTACCAACGGTCGAGCTTGGCTCTACGGCTGACCTCGTGGCTGGACAGACAGCCATCGCTATTGGTAATGCCTTGGGCCAATATCAAAACAGCGTCACTGTAGGCGTGATTTCGGGTATGGGGCGGGTTATTGAGGCCAGCGACTCCACAGGGACGTCTACAGAGTCTCTTGACAACGTTATTCAGACAGATGCAGCTATAAATTCCGGGAATTCTGGTGGCCCGCTACTCAACATCGCCGGCCAAGTCATCGGAATGAATACGGCAGTCGACTCTCAGGGCCAAGGAATCGGCTTTGCGCTACCCGTCGAACTGATAAAGTCCGCCCTGGATAGCTATCTTACCAAAGGGAAAATCGTTCGTGCAATGCTCGGGGTACGCTATGTTTCGTTAACAAAAGATACCGCAACACAGAACAATCTACCTGTTTATGAGGGGGCATATATATATTCAAACAATGCGGCCTCGCCAGCCGTTGTTGCAGGTAGCCCGGCAGCTAAGATAGGCCTGCAACCAGGTGATATTGTCACAGAGCTAGGATTGGATAAGATTACAGCCCAGAAGAGTTTGATCTCCTTGCTTTCAAAACATTCTCCTTCGGAAAGTGTCAAGATTACTTGGCTTCGTGATGGCAAGACCAAGACAGCGACTATTCAGCTTTCTGAAAGTCAATAACTGCCCCCCTGAATTTAAGAGATCCCTTCAAGGGCTTTTTCTCGGTCTGCTTCTGTGAGCTGGTCGAGCATTTTATCGATATTCCCAGCCATAAAATCTGGTAAGTTGTTTACGCTAAAACCTATTCTGTGATCGGTGATTCTGTCCTGCGGAAAGTTGTAAGTACGTATTTTTTCTGAGCGATCGCCGGTTCCTATCTGGCTGTTTCTGGCATCACCTCGCTTTTTGGCTTCTTCTTCCTGTTTCTGGACAAGCAGTCTGGAACGTAGAACCTTCATTGCTTTCTCGCGATTCTTGATTTGCGATTTCTCATCTTGGCATGAAACCACGAGTCCAGTCGGGAGGTGAGTAATGCGAATTGCAGAATCGGTAGTATTGACACTCTGCCCGCCGGGCCCCGAGGAGCGGAAGACGTCTACTCGAATCTCCGCTGGATTTATTTCCACATCCACCTCTTCGGCTTCAGGTAGGACAGCGACTGTTACGGTAGAGGTATGAATACGGCCACCGGATTCGGTCTCGGGGACTCTCTGAACTCTATGTACGCCGCTCTCGAATTTCAGGTGCTTGTAGACGTTCTGGCCGGCCAGTGAGAAAATGATCTCTTTATACCCTCCGATTTCGTTTTCGTGAGCATCAATTATCTCCACTTTGAATTTATGTACCTCTGCGTAGCGACTATACATCTTGAAAAGCTCGGCTGCAAAAAGGGCCGATTCATCACCCCCAGCTCCGGCGCGGATTTCGACAATTACGTTCTTGTTGTCGTTTTCATCCTTTGGTAGCAGTTCTAGCTCAATTTCTTTGGTAAGTTTTTCTAATTGTTCTTTAAGGGTGGTTACTTCTTCTTCAATCATAGAAACCATCTCTGGGTCACCTTCCGATTTGAGGATTTCCTCCGATTCTTGAAACTCAAGAGCAACCTTAGTGTATTTTTCGTAAAGTTCTACTAGAGGAAGGAGAGAGACGCGTTCACGGCTCAGATTCATCAGTTGTTTTTGGTCGGCAATAACCTCGGGGTTACTAAGCTTCGCCTCGATTTCGTCAAATTGCTCTTTGATTCTTTGTAGTTTCTCTTGCATCATAACTCCAGATACAATTATAGCGCTAAAGATGGTTATCTTATAGCGCTATAAAAATTATCGTTAAGCTTCTGTGGTTTCGGGCGTATTCTCTACGAGTTCGTCCTTGAGCTCTGCCTTAATCTCGGACAGAGTTACTGGAGCCGCACTTTCTTTAACGGTCTTCTTCTTCTCAACCTTTACCGCCTGTTTGGCAGCAGAGGCCTCTAGGCGCATCTTGAAGCGATCCACGCGACCAGCGGTGTCAACAAGCTTTTGCTTGCCAGTATAGAAAGGGTGACACGCTGAACAGATTTCAACATTTATGTCGCCAGCAGTAGACTGGGTCTCAAAAGTGTTACCGCAAGTGCAGGTAACTACTGTTTTGTCATATTTTGGGTGGATTTCTGTCTTCATATTTACTCCGTAACTAACGCAGGTAATATTGTAACAAATTTTTGCACGGCTTTCAAGTGTTTTGCCGAGACTCATAATTGACAAACGTGCCTAGATTTGCTAAAATACTAGCTGTAAATATTAATTCACACGCAACCAGATGCGACTATCCTCCCGTTAACGGGCTTAGTGGCAGTTGAAGGTAGCGGAGGTCCGGCAGGGTAAGCCCTAGCTCGGAAGAAAAGGAGAAAACATGAGCGTTAGCATGAAGGATATGCTAGAAGCGGGAGTACATTTTGGACACCAAAAGTCGCGTTGGAATCCAAAGATGGCTTCTTTTATTTTTACTGAACGTGGAGGCGTCCATATCTTTGACCTCGCAAAAACCGAGGAAAGCCTCTTGGAGGCCGACAAATTTGTTCGCACTATCGCCTCAAACGGCGGTAGTGTGCTTTTTGTAGGTACAAAGAAACAGGCCCAGGCTTTGGTCAAGGAAGCCGCAGAGAGCTGTTCTATGCCTTACGTTTGCGAGAGATGGTTAGGCGGAATGCTGACCAACTTTGGTACGATTTTAGGTCAAGTAAAGAACCTCAAGAAACTAGAAGAAAAGATCGCAAATAACGATTTCGCAACTAAGAAACAACTTACAGTAGCAAAAAAGCAGGCCGAAAAGCTAGCGATTGTACTTGGTGGTATCAAGGACATGAAAAAAGTTCCTGATGCAATCTTTGTTGTGGACGCCGTCAAGGAGTCTAACGCCGTTACCGAAGCACGAAAGCTTAAGATACCAGTGATCGCAATTACAGACACAAATGCAAATCCTGACGTTATCGACTATGTAATCCCTGGAAATGACGATGCAGTTAAGGCGATCAAGCTACTACTTGACGAAATCGCCGGGGTTATCAGGGAGAACAGCCCGGTCGCTCCTAAAGAAGCCGACGTTACGGGAGAGTAATTACTAAATCCACAGGAGGAATATATGGCTACAAATATGGAAGACATTGCTAAACTGCGCGAGACGACTGGTGCGGGGATGATGGATTGCAAAAAGGCTCTCGATGAGGCTGCTTGCGACTTCGACAAAGCAATTGAGATTTTACGTAAAAAAGGGGCAGCTACTGCAGCCAAACGCTCCGATCGCGATGCCAAAGAAGGCATTGTTGTGAGCTATATTCATAACGGTCGCATTGGGGCACTGCTAGAGCTAAATTCTGAGACCGACTTTGTGGCTCGCAACGAGGACTTCAAAGCGCTTGCAGCCGATATCGTGATGCACGTGGCAGCAGCAGCACCAGAGTATGTTTCGCCAGAAGATGTGCCTGCTGAGATTGTCGAGAAGGAAAAAGAGATCGAAAAGGCTAAATTGCTCGAGGCTGGAAAGCCGGCCGAAGTGATCGAGAAGATTCTAGAAGGCAAGATCGCTAAATATTTCTCACAGGTTTGCTTGATGAAACAATCATTTGTGAAGAACCCTGACGTGACAATAGAGGATATTATCAACGAAAAGACAGCCGCAATTGGTGAGAAGCTGGTTGTGCGTCGTTTTGTTCGTTACGAACTAGGTAAATAAAGTTAGGAGCAAAGACATGGTGGACGCAATACTTAAGGGATTACCAGTTAAGCTCGACAAATCAATAGAATTTCTGGAATCAGAGCTCTCAAATATACATACTGGCAGGGCTTCAGTTTCTATGGTGGACGAACTTCTAGTGACTGCCTATGGTTCGAAGCAGCAACTAAAGCAAGTCGCTAACATTACAATTCCCGAGGCACGACAGATCATGATTCAGCCTTGGGATAAAGGGATTGTGGGACAGATTGAGTCTGCTATACGCGATAGCGAGATGGGGTTCAATCCGGTAAATACAGGTGACGTGGTTCGCATTAACATCCCAGAGCTTACAGAGGAACGCCGCCGTGACTACGTGAAAATTGCCAAGGAAAAGGCCGAGGAAGCACGTGTAGGCATTCGCAACGCCCGAACCGAAGCCTGGAACGCGATCAAGAAGGCAAAAACAGACGGTGAAATCGGCGAAGATGATATGTATAGAGGCGAAGCTGAGATCCAGAAACAGGTAGATATGTACAATAGAAAAGTAGAAGAAGTCCTGACCCAGAAGGAAAAGGAACTCTTAGAAGTCTAATGGCAAAAGCTGCTCAGCATACAATTAGCATGCCAAAGCACGTGGCTTTTATTATGGATGGAAATCGTCGTTGGGCAAAAGCTCATAATTTACCCACGCTAGAGGGGCATCGCCGGGGTTTGTATGACGCCCTACTACCCCTAGTAGAGACCTGCGCTGATCGTGGGATAAAGCACATGACCGTTTGGGCTTTCTCGACAGAAAATTGGGATCGCAGTGAGGCAGAGATTAGCTATCTCATAGGACTAATAGAGCAAATATTTAGGGACAAGATAGAAGAACTCCACGAAAAAGGCGTAAGGCTTAACGTTATCGGTCGGCTCCAGGACTTTCCGAAAAAGGTACAGAAACTGGCTCGCCAAGCGATGGATAAGACTAGCGGTAACACCAAGCTCACCTTCAATATTGGCTTGTCTTATGGTGGACGCGACGAAATATTGAATGTAACAAGGCAAATCGTGGCATCTGGCATTTCCGCTGAGGAAGTTACGGAGGAACTGTTTTCTAGCCTCACTTTTGAAGCTGGACAGCCAGATCCCGACCTTATCGTGCGTACTTCTGGTGAATTCAGACTATCTGGGTTTTTGCTCTGGCAATCGCCATATGCAGAATTATATTTTACAGACACTTGCTGGCCGGATTTTGATGCGGCGGAGCTGGATAAGGCGATTGCTGAATACAACAGACGTGACAGGAGGTTTGGGGCATGATCATTACGGTAGTAGCCTTTATTTTTGTCTTTGGTATGCTGGTTTTTGTTCATGAACTCGGGCATTTTCTTGCCGCTAGATGGATGGGTGTTACGGTAAAGACATTTGCTTTTGGTTTTCCACCGACACTTTTTTCAAAGAAAATCGGCGACACAGTGTACAAACTGAACCTTATCCCTCTAGGTGGTTATGTCAGTATGCTAGGCGAAGACGAGCAGCTTTCCGGAGATCCTAAGGATTCAAGGTTGGATCCGGGTAGTCTAAGTACCAAGGAACCGTGGCAGATTGTGATTATTATGATTGCTGGGGTTCTAATGAACGTCGTTTTGGCAATTACACTCTTTTTCGTTTGCTATCTTGTTGGTTTTCAGCCTATTTTGGATGGAGCTACTAAACACAAAGGCATCCAAAACGACATGAAGGTCAGGATTGTCTCTGTCGAAAAAGATTCACCATCAAACAAAATGGATCTGAGATCGTCGGACTATATCCTTTCCGTAGACGGCAAACTGGTCCACACAGACAACGAGGTAGTTTCGATAATCTCTCAAAAGACAGATCCAGTCGGGACCACGACCAAACTGGTCGTAAAACGAGGGACCGAAGAGCTCACTAAAGATGTTACTGCTTACAAAAGCAAAGTAAAGCTCGCAAACGGCGGTGAGAAAGAAGTCAGTAGGATTGGAATCGCACTCGAAACCACAGGCAACGTACATGGTGGTTTTGTTTCATCTCTCGGGGCAGCCTTTGTAACGGTTTGGGATGTTACGGTACTGACCTTCGAAGGTATTATTGGCCTATTTAGACAGCTTCTACTGCACTTTCAACTTAGCAGTGAGGTCTCGGGACCTGTGGGGATTGTGGTTATGACAAACTATTTTGCCCAACTCGGCTTTGTGCCCTTGCTTCAGTTTGCTGCCGTACTTAGTATCAGCTTGGCAATCTTCAATGTGCTACCAATACCTGCGCTCGATGGAGGGCAGATAATGGTCACGGCGCTAGAAATTGTAATGCGACGAAAATTTAGTGCGAAGGTAAAAAACACTGTTCAACTAGCTGGCTTTGCATTTATTATCGGACTATTCCTGATTATCACCGTGAAAGATTTGCTGAATTTTGGTATCATTAAGTACGTAATAGATTGGTTCAAATGAAATATAGTCAATTCTTAATTAAAACAAGGAGAGATTCCTCCGAACAAGTAGAGAGTATCAATGCCGACTTACTGCTAAGGGGTAATTTTGTAGATCAGTTAATGGCGGGTGTTTATACCTATTTGCCTCTCGGGATTCGCGTAATAGACAAGATTTCCGAAATCATAAAAGATGAGATGAACAAAGCTGGCGGAGTGGAGCTCTTCATGCCGACGCTCCAACCCAAGGAGAACTGGGTTCGTACTGGAAGGTGGGAGACGGAAGACAACCTATACAAGTTTACTAGTTTCTATACCAAGAACGAGCTGGCACTAGGGCCTACGCACGAAGAAGTAGTGATGCCGCTTATGAAAAAATACATCGAATCCTACCGTGACCTTCCAAAGTATGTTTATCAGATACAAAACAAATTTCGAGACGAGAAGCGTGCAAAATCTGGCATTCTTCGCGGACGCGAATTCCTGATGAAGGACTTGTATTCTTTCCATGCCACTCAAGAAGATCTCGATAGCTACTACGAAGTAATGAAGCAATCGTATCGTAATATTTTTGAACGCTGCGGAATAGGGGAGAAGACCTATCTAACATTTGCTTCCGGGGGGTCTTTCTCGCGCTTCTCACATGAGTTTCAAACAGAAACCGAGGCGGGCGAGGACATTATCTATCTCTGCAAGAAATGTAATGTGGCGATAAATAAAGAAGTTATCGAAGATCAGAAGACTTGCCCAGAGTGTGGCTCTAGTAATCTTACCGAAACCAAAGCCGTTGAAGTCGGGAATATCTTCAAGAACAAAGACAAGTACACCCAGGCTTTTGACGTCAATTATACCGACGAGAATGGTGGGAGACAGGTTGTTCTTACGGGTTGCTATGGTATTGGGCTGGGACGCCTCATGGGGACTGTGGTCGAGGTTTGCCACGACGCGAGGGGCATTATTTGGCCTGTTTCTATTTCCCCATTCTCTGTTGTTTTGGTCTCACTCGGAGACGACAAGGTGCGTGCTACCGCGGACAAAATATATAAAGACTTGCTAAAACGTGGCGTAGACGTCATTTACGATGATAGAAACGAATCGGCAGGTACTAAGCTCGCGGACGCCGACCTTATCGGGGTACCAGTAAGGATCGTCGTAAGTAAAAAGACACTGGACAACGACAGTGTTGAAATCAAACTACGCAGTAGCGACCAGGCAGAACTTGTAAGGCTAGACGAATACACGGCCGTACTAGCGGAGAAGTTGAATGCTAAATAAGTTCTTTGGCTACTTTTCTCACGATATCGGCATCGATCTCGGTACGGCCAACACTCTAGTGTACGTTAAGGGTAAAGGCATTGTAATCAATGAACCTTCAGTGGTGGCACTTAATGTTAAAACAAAGCAGATACTCGCCATTGGAGAAGAAGCCAAGCGCATGGTTGGCAGAACCCCGGCAAATATAGTTGCCAGGCGCCCTTTAGTCGACGGAGTGGTCTCTGACTTTGAGGTCACCGAGCAGATGTTGAGATATTTCATCGAGAAGGTACATAAGGAAACCTTTACTCTAATCCCTAGACCGCGAGTTGTCATTGGAATCCCATCGGGTGTGACCGAAGTGGAAAAAAGAGCGGTAGAAGACGCGAGTATCAATGCAGGCGCAAGACAGGCTTTTCTGATAGAGGAACCTATGGCTGCTGCGATTGGGGCCCGTCTCCCGATCCAGGAAGCGGCCGGTTCGATGATTGTAGATATTGGCGGTGGTACAACAGAAGTTGCAGTAGTCTCCTTGGGCGGCATCGTGGCGTCGCGCTCACTGCGCATTGCAGGGGACGAGCTTAACGAAGATATTATTCAGTATGCCAAAGACGAGTTCAATCTATTGCTAGGGGAGCGAACGGCAGAGGACATCAAAATCAGTATTGGTTCCGCCTACCCTACAGAGGAAAGACTCGAGGCAGTGATGCGTGGAAGAGACCTGGTAACAGGTTTACCAAAAGCGATATCTGTTGATTCTGATCAGATACGGCAGGCGCTATCTAAGTCAGTTATGTCTATCGTAGATGCAGTAAAAATGACAGTCGAGGAAACACCCCCCGAGCTCGTCGCGGATATTATGGAAAAGGGGATTGTACTCGCTGGCGGCGGTGCCTTGCTACGCGGACTGGATCATTTACTTGCTCTCAACACAAAAATGCCTGTCCATATTGCAGATGACCCCCTGACCTCTGTAGTACGCGGCACGGGTCTAGTACTTGAGGATATTGATCTACTAAAAGATGTTCTTGTGACGACTCAGTACGCTAAGTCACCGAGGGTCTAATATGCAAAATAAACTTTATGCAAGCATCTTTACGGTCTTTTTGCTCCTTGGATTGCTTTTTGCGGACTCGACATTGCACCTAGGAGTAGGTAGTTGGTTCTCCACCGTACTCTCGCCGGTTGGTATTGTTATTAGTGACACTGGTAATTATATTTCAGGGTTTTTTTCTGGAATAGGTAATATTGGTAATCTTCAAAAAGAAAACTCGTCCCTCAAGGATAAGCTGAGTACCGCCCTCTCAGAGATATCGTCGATAAAGACAGCCAAAGACGAGAACGAATCCTTGCGTAAGGACTTGGGGTTTAAAAACAGTAGTAATTTGGATTTGACCCCAGCGACTGTGGTGTCTTTCGATCCTACCCTAAGGAGTGGAATCAACGTTCGCGTAGACTCTACGGCTGGTATTACTAAAGGCAGGCCAGTAGTAGCAGAGGGTTTCTTGATAGGGAAAGTAACAGAAATTAACGGCAACATCGTAAAGGTTAGCCTGATTGTCGATAGCGTTAGCGCTGTACCTGCAGTGATTCTTGGCAAGGATATCACGGGTATTGCGAAGGGTATTATTGGAAACGGTTTGATGATGGATCAGGTTCCGCAGAGCGAAGGTGTAGCCGAAAACGACCTTGTAGTCACATCTGGGTTAGGCGGCGATTTACCAAAGGGGATAATTATTGCAAAGGTCGGAGAAATATCAAAGGCTTCCGGTTCTATTTTTCAAAACGTAGAATTACTGCCAATGATTGATTTTTCAAAGATCGAAAGGGTGATGATTGCTAAATAATGTTATATTTCTCTGCTTTTTTGATAGCCTTCGGAATTAGTGTTGTAAACGTAAGTTTGCTACCTCATTTTTGGATGCCTATTGCCCAAATAGTTTTTGTCTTACCTTTTCTGTCAATCTATTCACTCAAGGATAAAACCATCTTTTCCTACCTATTGGCGGTTACCCTAGGGGTTTACTACGACACCTTGACGGCCTCTTCCTTCCCTGTGTTTTCCGTAACGTTTCTCCTGGTCACAATGGTTGGTAAGAGCTTCTTCTCAAAGATTACAAGCTACGGAGTCGAGCGTACGGGATGGCTACTCACCCTGATGGGCTATGGCTTGATTCTGTTTTCTGACTGGCAAAGGATTGGTGCAAATTTAACTCACTCGGGTTTGTACTTACAGTTAGCAACCAATTTACTCTTTCTTTTTGTCTGGCAACTAGTTCTATATCGTGCCTTAACGCCCTATTTTGACTGGGTGGAGAAATTTACTTCGGAAAGATTTAGATAATGAGAAACAAGGATATCTTTAAAAAACTAGTATATCTTGAGGGAGGGAGCAAGCGTTGGCAGATTGCCACACCAAAGGCTGCCAATTCCGAAAGATGGCTGCAACACATCATGCCAGCGGACGCAGAAGCTCCCAATATAGAGAACGACCGAAAACACGAGCCATTTATAGCGATAATTGGGATCTCGCTATTACTTTTAACCGTTCTTGCGGGTAGGTTATTCACCATGGAAGTCATCAGTGGCAAAAATAACCTGTCAAAGGCAGAGAATAACTACGTACACGATATTCCGATTAGAGCGCCCAGGGGTATTATTTTCGATACGAAGGGCAAAGCTCTTGTTAAGAACGTCCCCAATTATGACCTCTCCGTTACTCCTAGCGACCTACCTCTTGACCCCAAGGAACGCGAAAAAACTCTCGCCGAGATAGCAAATATTTCCGGGACTGCTACCCAAGAACTGAAGAAGAAAATAGCTGTGAACGGGGAACACTCTACTCAACCAGTGCTGCTTGCCAAGAATCTTACGAAGGATCAATCTATTCTGTTTGAGTCTAGAATTGCTAATCTTCCAGGTATCCACATAGAAGTGAATCCAATTCGTGAATACCTTGACGGTGGACTACTCTCACACGTTTTTGGATATGTGGGTAGAATTTCGGCCGAGGAGCTGAAGAGAGCTGGTGGTGATTATTTGCTCACAGATTACATTGGTAAGTCGGGTTTAGAAAAATCATATGAGTCGAAACTTCGTGGTAAGATGGGCAGCGATCGCTATGAGGTGGATTCGACAGGCAAAGTAAAGAACGTACTCGGTAGGGTAGAGCCCACACCAGGTAATGGGATCAAGCTCTCAATTGACTTTGAGCTCCAACAACACCTAGTGGATTCTCTGAAGGTGCAGATGGGGAAAGCAAATGTAAAGCGCGCTACTGCCGTTGCAATTAATCCAAGCAACGGTCAGGTGCTCGCAATGGCTAGTCTGCCGACATATGACAACAATCTTTTCGCCAATGGTATTAGTACAGATGCTTACAATAAGCTCCTAGAAGACGAGGACACACCCCTATTAAACAGGGCGGCCGCTGGTGAGTATCCATCCGGTTCCACAATCAAACCATTTGTTGCTGCAGCCTCGCTTGAGGAAGGGTATATAAACGAAGGTACAACGGTAAGCTCAACAGGCGGCATCAAGATAGGTGATTTTACTTTCCCTGATTGGAAGGCCGGGGGTCACGGTACAACAAATGTCTTAAAAGCTATAGCCGAGTCTGTAAATACTTTCTTCTATGCTATTGGCGGTGGTTATGGTGAGATCAAGGGGCTTGGTCCAGACAAGATAAAGAGCTATCTCGACAAGTTTGGCTTCAATGCCTACTCCGGGATTGACATCGGAGGGGAAGCCAAGGGGAGTATTCCTGATCCAGACTGGAAGCTGCGTCTCTTCAATGAGCCTTGGTACCTAGGAGATACTTACCACATGGCAATTGGTCAGGGAGACGTACTTGTAACGCCCTTGCAGATGGCGAACGCCACAGCGGCTATTGCTAGCGGCGGCACGCTCTATGAGCCAACCTTTGTAAATCAGATTCTAAATGGAGATGGGAAGACAATAGAGACGAAAACAGGAAAAGTTATCCGTAAGAATATTGTCAAATCAGAAACTATGGATATAGTACAACGAGCAATGCGTGAAACCGTCACAGCTGGGTCTGGACGAGTTCTGCAGGACATCCCAGTGGAAATGTATGCAAAAACGGGAACGGCCCAGTACGGACCGAATAATAGCAAATCACATGCTTGGTTTATTTGTTTTTCCAAGGACGCCACAAACCCAATCGCCATGGCAATTCTTATAGAAGGAGCCGGGGGTGGTGATGTCTATGCAGCACCGGCGGCCCATGATGTATTAAAGTGGTATTATTCGCGTTAATCGCCTTTATTTCAGTCTTTTAATCCTGTAAAATAGTGAGTACTGATAACTTGAGGTGGCTATGACTCCGAACGCAGATGGTAGTATCACTACCAAAGAACTCCGTGATATGGTTAAAATCCCCGATGAGCTTGCTCACCTCGTAGGCGAACGTGCTGATTTTGATATTTACTGGATGGGAATGTGCTATTACATTTCGGTTCGTAGTACCTGTCTCGACAGGCAGCTTGGTGCGGTTCTTGTGAAAGACAAGGCCCTAATCGGTATTGGTTATAATGGCGCCCCTAAAGGCGTTCGGGACTGCATCGAACGTGGTGTTGGTTGTATGCGAGAGGCGGCCAGAACCGATAAGAATGACAAGATGTATCACAACTGTCTTGCTACACACGCAGAGGCCAACGCTATTGTTAGCGTGGCTTTCAACGGTGGCGCGCCGACGAAGGACTCAATAATGTACACTATAGCTTTTCCTTGCGTGGATTGCACGAGGCTCCTTATAAATGCCGGGATCAAGAAGATTGTTTACACCGAGAAGCTCCCGAACAGCTCATTTAGCGATCAATTGTTGGAAGAGGCTGGCGTAGAGACCGAAATGATTCCGAAGGATAGAGTCGCGGCCGCGCTATACAAATCATTGGAGCATCTGATAAAACGCGATGAAAACGGCAAAACAGCAGGAAATGAACTGGTATACGGAAAACCTAAGAATATGGAGGAGAAATAATGGTACTTGGTGTTGATAAGTTGCTCGAGCTTGTGAAAAGCGATAATTTGGTGGAGAATCTGTGCGAGCGGGAGCTTACGAATCCAGAGGGAACAGGCTTCGACCTACGTGTAGGTGAACTCTTTAAGATTTCGGGCGAGGGTTACCTAGGCGAGACAGAACGGAAGACTTGTGATATCGAATCGGTTGCCAAATATACCGAGGGTGAAGTCACAACATTCGTTGTAAAACCAGGGGACTATTTCCTCTTTAAGACCATTGAGAAAGTAAATATTCCAGATAATTTAGTAGCTGAGTTCAAGCCGCGTTCGACAATGCAGCGAATGGGACTGATGTTTCGCTCGGCTTTGGGTGGTCCTGGTTACTCAGGAGAGCTAACCTTCGCGTTTGCAAATGTTGGTCCATGCGAAGTAAAGCTCGAGATGGGTGCTCGTCTCTGTCACGTTGTTTTTCACGAGGTAAACGGCGCTACCCACCTCTATCGTGGTCAGTGGCAAGGCGGCAGAGTCACTACTGACGGACAAGAAGTACAAGTGTAACTAGATTGGAGCGAATCATGGCAGAGAAGAAACACCCAGAATATCAATATCTAAACCTTTTGCAGGATATTTTAGATAACGGATCCGACAAGGAAGTGTTTTTTAATCAGGAGGTCCGCGACCAGTACGCCGCAAAGGGAGAGCAGCCACCATTTATTCGCTCTGTCTTTGGTCGTCAGATAAGATTCGATCTGAGTAAAGGACTCCCTGTCCTCACTACCAAAAAAGTTTTTATGAGGGGAATCATCGAGGAACTACTTTGGTTCCTATCTGGATCTTCAAATATCAAGTATCTAGTAGACCACGATGTCCATATTTGGGACGAATGGGCATGGAAACACTACCACATGCATTGCGTGAAGAACGACCGAGGGAACGACCTCGAACAGAAAGAGTTTATTGCCAAGCTCAAGTCCCTGCCTGCAGATGACCCATTTGTGGTTAAGTGGGGTGACCTTGTTACCATTTACGGTAGAATGTGGCGACGTTGGCCTGCATCCGACGGCAGAGAGATAGACCAGCTCGGATGGGTAATCCAGGGGCTAAAAGACAAGCCTTTTCGGAAATCCTATGTCGTCTCTGCTTGGAATCCCGATTTTATCTATGCCATGGCCTCAGAAAAGAACAAAAGTCAAGTACCACCATTTTGCCACACCACTTTCCAGTTTGCAGTCACGGATGGTAATAAGCTAAATTTGGGCCTGTATCAGCGTAGTGCAGACTCCTTTTTGGGAGTACCCTTCAATATCGCCAGCTACGCCCTTCTACTTCTGATGGTGGCGCAAGTCACAGGCCTAGAACCCGGTGAATTTGTTCATTCCTTTGGCGACGTTCACATCTATAGCAACCATTTTGATGCGGTGAACGAGCAGTTATCCAGGGAACCTTTTGCCTTTCCGACAGTAAAGCTAAATCCTGAGATCAAAAATATTGACGATTTTAAGTTCGAGGACATCGAGCTTGTTGGCTACGAATCTCACGCGGCAATTAAGGCCGAGATTGCCAATATAGGTGGGTTTGAAGAAAAAAAGCCAGATGCTTGTGCCGACCCTAAGGAGTAATGTCTTGAATAATGAAAAGAAACCAACAATTAGCATGATAGCAGTTGTAGCTGCTGGTAATAGGGCAATCGGACGCAACAACCAGTTACTGTTTGAACTACCCGAAGATTTGGCTCATTTTAAGAAGATTACGCATGGTCACCCTGTGATTATGGGATACAAGACCTACCAGTCATTACCTTTCTTGCTCCCGGGCAGGCTCAATGTTGTTTTAACGCCAGAAAATATCGAAATCCCTGGTGCCACCGTTACTCACAGTCTACAAGAAGCATACGAAGTTGCAGCCCTGAGTGACGATAGCGAAATATTCGTCATAGGCGGTGGCTATGTTTACTCACAGGCAATTAAGGACGCCGACAGACTATACCTTACCGTTGTGGATGCTGAAATTGACGATGCAGACACTTTCTTCCCAGAATATTCTGAGGAATTCCAAGAGACAGAATCAGTTGACTCTCAATCTGGTGGGTATAAACTCAAGTATGTAGTATTGGAGAGAAAATGACAGAGATGTCTGGCCGTGAGCTAGCTAAGACAATTGAAGAAGGTGTGAAAGAGGCTGCTTTGTTATCGAAACGTAAGTATTCCTTGGCTGTAATTCTGATAGGGGACGACCCCGCCAGTGAAAAGTACGTCCAACTCAAGAGGCAGGCTTGCGAGAGGGTTGGAATCACCATGACCCTTTGGCGTTTTGATTCAGCCGGCAAACAGGCAGATGTTTTGAAGCTCATTGCCAAGCTGAACAGAGACAAGAAGACTACTGGAATTTTGATACAGCTACCACTTCCCGGAGACTACGTTCCAAACGAGCTCCTAGAGGCAATTGCCCCAAACAAGGACGTGGATGGTTTGTCTTCGGTAAATTTAGGCAGACTGATCAAGGGGCTACCTGGACTCTACCCGGCGACTCCAGAGGGAGTGATCAATTTACTTCGTTATTATCAGATAGATATAGCCGGTAAGAGGGTTGCAGTGATCGGTCAGAGTAACCTTGTAGGTCGCCCGCTAGCGCAGATGCTCCTAAACGAAGAAGCAACGGTTCTAAGTGCAAACAGCCTTACCAAAAACTTAAAGGCAATCACTTCCGAATCAGATATCGTCATCTCGGCCGTTGGAAAACGGAACTTAGTGAAGGCAGACATGATAAAGGATGGTGCTGTCGTTATCGACATCGGCACTTCCTTTTACCAGGGTAAGATTGTTGGGGACGTGGACTACAAGAATGTTATGAAAAAAGCGGCATATGTCACCCCCAGCCCAGGAGGGGTAGGTCCGATGACAGTTTCGATGCTGCTTTCAAACGTTGTGAAAGCAGGTGAGCTATGATTATTGGGAACACAAATATTTTTTATTAGTAGGAGTACTCTATGATTGCTGATTTTGAGATTGAGCTACGCGGGGAGATAGACGGGCAGAAGTACGCCAAAACCAAGGAATTCTTAGACGAAAAGGGGACCTTCAAAGAAGAAAAGAATAGAATATTCTACGACTTCTCGACCTTCATAGAAGGAGAGGGACTGAGAGGACGAACCAAGGACTTCCGCATTCGCGAAACTAATGGTAACCCAGAAGTAATATTGAAGCTTGGCACCTGGCAAGGTTCCGACCACCGCGAAGAAATATCTGTAATGACAGAGCGGGGTAGCACGGAACGGCTGTTAAAGATTTTTGGAGAAATGGGATTCGTGAAGGCAATCAAGGGTAACCGTCACACCTTCGCCTACGATTACAAAGGTGTGGAAGTGGCTCTTGTCGAAGTTCCTGGCCACAGTTACTACTTCGAGGCAGAGATTGTCGCTCCCTATGATTCGGATCATGATTTGGTAAAAAAGAACATCGAGACGGTTCTTGAGGAGCTTGGGCTCAAGGTGTTTTCAGAGGAAGGCTTCCACGACTACATAGACCGCCTAAACGCAGAAAGTAATGAAGTTTATCAGTACGATAAACAAGGAGAATGAGATGGATACAGAGATTTTTGACATCATAGACCTCGAGAAAGGTCGCCAAAAAAACGGAATAGAGCTAATTGCCAGCGAGAATTATGTCTCAGAAGAGATATTAGCAGCAGCTGGATCAATTCTTACCAACAAGTACGCCGAGGGCACACCATCACACCGCTACTACGGGGGATGTGAATATATCGATCGAGTAGAGGACCTGGCTAGAGATCGAGTAAAGAAGCTCTTCGGAGCGGAACACGCCAATGTCCAACCACATAGTGGTGCCAGCGCCAATATCGCTGCCTACTTTGCAATCATCGAGTTAGGGGACACCGTAATGGGCCAGGCTCTTGATCAGGGAGGTCACCTGACTCACGGTTGTCCGGTAAACTTCTCGGGTAAGTTTTATAACTTTGTAGCCTATGGTCTGACGGCAGAGGGTTATCTTGATTATGATAACATTGAGAAGCTTGCGCTAGAACACAAGCCCAAGCTCATTGTGGCCGGTGCCAGTGCCTATCCACGTGAGATAGACTTCAAGCGATTTCGTGAGATTGCCGACAAGGTAGGGGCAATGCTAATGGTGGATATGGCCCATATTGCCGGACTAGTGGCTACAGGTATTCACCCTTCCCCAGTACCTTATGCCGATATCGTTACTACCACAACTCACAAAACCCTACGCGGTCCGCGTGGTGGAGTAATTCTTTGTAAAGAAAAATATGCGAAGGCCGTAGATAAGGCCGTTTTCCCTGGGATGCAAGGTGGTCCCCTGGAGCACATTATCGCTGCCAAGGCCATTTGCTTCGGCGAGGCCCTAAAGCCTGAGTTTACACAGTATGCAAAGCAGGTTGTGGCCAACGTACAGGCCATGCAACGCGTTTTTGAAGCAGAGGGCGTGAATATGGTTTCTGGCGGCTCTGACAACCACCTTCTACTCCTAGACTTGCGTAGTCTTAGCGTTACAGGTAAGGTAGCGGAAAAGGAGCTCGACAGGGTTCATATTACGGTAAACAAGAACGCAATTCCAAACGATCCAGAGAGTCCATTCGTAACATCTGGCATCCGAGTAGGTACAGCTGCAGTTACAACACGAGGTTTCAAGGAGGAGGATGCGGCCAAAGTGGCGGGGCTAATCGTAAAAACGCTCCGAAACGTGGAAAATGAGACGATTTACGAAGAAGTGAGAGCCGAAGTGGCAAAATTAGTCGTTGATAAGCCCGTACCAGGGATAAAATAGCCGTGAATCAGCTGTACACTTCCTGGCTCGATAATATCTGTCGAATCTGGATGGAAAGGAAGCCAGAAGAGGTTCAGTCTCTCGTTGCTGAGCAGTTTTCTTGGTATGAAACACCCTTTTCGGTACCAATAATCAATGACCAGGCGGCGCTTATCAGCGAATGGCAAAGTGTACTTGAGCAAGAAGTTATAGTGTGTAAATACCATATTATCTGTGAAAACGATGTGGTTTGTGTCGCTAATTGGAAAGCGAATTTTACCAGGGTTCCCAGTGGTGAAAAAGTAGAATTGGATGGAATCTTCGAGTTTAAATTAGACGAGTCGGGTAAATGTACCGAATTTCACCAGTGGTATTGTTCAGAATAACTTTTAAAGCCCCTTTGGGGGCTTTTTTTATTGCTACTAACAGGATTTATCTGTAAAATAGTTGGAATATGAAGAAACTTTTTGTATTTATTGGCACTACTGGTGTGGGAAAGACGTATTACTCAAAAAAACTCGTTGAGAAGTACGGACTTGCCCGTGTATTTGCGATTACTACTCGACCGGTTCGTCCTACGCATCCAGACGAATACATTCACGTCACAAAATCAGAGTTTGAGGACATGGTAAGTAACGGCGAGATGCTGGAGTACACTGTGTTTAATAGTAATTACTACGGTCGTCGTAGGTCAGATTTGCTAGATACGCTAGAAGGCTCACACGCCATTATCGATATGACTACTGACAGGATAGCTGAGCTCAAAGAGCATATTCCAGAAGCGGTGGTTATCCATCTATCCCTGCCAGACCCGATTGTAGCGAATACTAGGACTAGAATCGCAGAACGCAATTGGAATGAAGCTCAGATAGCGGAGCGCCTAGTGGTTGTACAAAAGGAACTGCTGGAAATAGAACGCGCATATGCCCAAAATATAATTGACCACAGCATTACTACTATAGAGGGTGAACCTGAGACTACAGCACAAATGATAGAAACTATTGTCGCGGAATACTTATCCAAGGAAGAGTAATCATTGACAATAACTAATATTTCTGCTATTATTGTAAAACGAATTTGTTCTATAGATTGCAGGTTGCTTATGCGATTCCTTTGTTCTCTAGATCGAATCGATAAAAGTAATAACCGGTAAATGCCGGAAAAGGGAAACCATGCAAAAAATCAACTCCTCTAAGGGGTCTTTTATCAAGAAGAGCCCTAGCAATTTCCGTTCGCGCGGATCAAACAGAACTTTCGGTCCGTCTAAGAACGGCCGCAATAAAGGTGAAAGCAAGATTGATATTCACGCTTTTATCGAACGTAATGCCAAGAAAGCGCTCGCGAATCCAGTACCAGTCGTAGAAGTAACTAGTAAATTTACCGATTTTTCCTTCATCGAGCATTTGCAGGCCAATCTTGTAAAACAGGGCTATAGAGTACCGACTCCTATCCAGGACCAGTCGATCGAAGCAATCATTGCAGGTCGCGACCTTATCGGTCTTGCAAATACTGGTACAGGTAAGACAGCTGCATTTTTGCTGCCTCTAATCAACAAAGTTTATCAGGATCGTTCACAAAAAGTGCTGGTGATTGCACCTACACGTGAACTCGCTCTCCAGATCGAGGATGAGCTGCGCAAATTCTCTTGGGGAATGAAGATATTTTATACCTCTTGTGTCGGCGGCTTACCAATTGGTAAGCAGATAGCGTCCCTGCGTATGCGCCAGGACTTTGTTATCGGTACGCCAGGACGTCTAAAGGATCTTGCAAACCGTGGTTTTATCACGTTCTCGAGCTTCAACAATGTCGTATTAGACGAAGTAGACCGCATGTTAGACATGGGTTTTGTCGATGAAATTCGATATTTCCTTTCTCAGCTACCAGTTGAGCGACAGAGTCTCTTTTTCTCGGCAACTATGCCCGAGAAGATCGCGCGACTCACAGAGAGTTTCGCTAAGAATCCTATTACCGTAAAGGTCAGTAGCGGCGAGACTGCGGTCAATGTCCATCAGGAAGTGATCAAGACGACTCGTTTTGACAAAAAAGCTAAACTACATGAGATTCTCGCTCAGCCCGAAATGGAGAAGGTTATCATCTTCTCTGAAACCAAGCGTGACGTTGAGAGACTAGCAGTTGAGCTTATTGAGAATGGCTTCAAGGCAGAATCAATCCACGGTGATAAACGCCAAGGACAGCGACAGAAAGCACTTCGTGACTTCAAGGACGAACGAATTAAGATCCTGGTTGCAACCGACGTTGCCGCTCGTGGTCTGGACATCAAGGACGTTTCTCATGTAATCAACTACACCACCCCTAAGACATATGATGATTACGTCCACCGCATCGGTCGTACTGGCCGAGGGCATAGTCTCGGCAAAGCCCTAACTTTTGTAGAGTAAACCAAAATAATCCCCACTAACTTAGTGGGGATTATTTGATTCCAGGCTCAAACCTTAGTATACTTAGATCACAATCAAATATATCAAGAGCGCAGATAGGGAACTAGCCCGATGCCTGACCGAAAGAGCAATCTTTTGCGATGGTGGTACCTGCCGGCAACCCTAGAGCTGTAGGGTGCCAATGCTAGCCACGAAAGTGGAGCGATAAGTCCTATATGAAAAGGTCGAACTTGTCTCTTTCGGTGGAAAGAGATTTTTGATTGCTAAAACAAAAGGAGAGCATAATGAGCGAAAATGACTATTTTAAAAACAAGGGAATGCGAACTGCAGAATGTGTGAGCGCTGGACATCCAGACAAAGTATGTGACCAGATATCAGATGCTATCTTGGATGAATATCTGCGGCAGGACCCCGGGAGCAGAGTGGCAGTAGAGGTTATGGGAGGACATGGGCAGATATATATAACCGGCGAAGTGACTTCGAAGGCACACTTTGATTTGACCTCAATTGTACAAAATATTTATACAGTAATTGGTTACAACGACACTCTACAGGTATTTACGAATGTCGTTCATCAAAGTCCAGAGATCGCACAGGGTGTTGATGTTGGTGGGGCAGGAGATCAGGGGATTATGGTTGGTTATGCTTGTAACGAGAATGAAGCGATGATACCCCAAGGACTTTACCTTTCGCGTAAGCTAATCCACGCTTTGCCGGTAGGTTTTGGCCCTGACGCCAAAAGTCAGGTTACCTTGGCCGAGGATGGTAGTGTCGATACCGTCGTCATAAGTGCGCAACACCAACCCGGTGAGGATTTTGCTCCGCTTCGCGAGTTGGCAGAAACTTTAAAGCCAATACATATTCATATAAATCCGACCGGGGACTTTTCTATCGGAGGTTTTACGGCTGATACCGGTCTTACCGGTCGGAAATTAGCTGTCGATAATTATGGACCTCAAATACCAATTGGCGGCGGTTGCTATAGCGGCAAAGATGCTACCAAGGTCGACCGTAGTGCTGCCTATATGGCACGGCGCATCGCAGTTGATTATCTTAGAAAGTTGAACTGTAATGAGGTGCTGGTGAAACTCGCTTACAGCATTGGTGTCGTCCAGCCAGTAATGGCCATTGCCATAATTGACGGACACAAAGAAATTAATCTTCTCATAGACGGTGAGTACGACCTTTCACCGGATGGGATAATATCAAGTCTGGGACTCAGGGACCCAGTGTATCGGCAAACTGCCTCGCAAGGCCACTTTGGGAATGGTTTTGCCTGGGATATCTAGACACCTTGCGTTTTGCCCTATCTAGGGGATATAATCTTAGCATTCTAAGGGATCCAAGGATGCGGTTGCATCATGCCGAAGGGAGTATAGGTTAAGTACCAGTCTTGTAGGCATCGACAGGGGAGAACGAATGTCAACTCGATCTCAGCGCGAAAAGCACAGCCAGAAGGCCTTTCCGCTTCTCGGTGACGTCCAGGCAATCCTCGCTCATGAGGACTGTCCTGACCCAACCGCCCGCATTACGCACAAGAGCGCTAAGCCTACCGAGAAGCCGATGCGTCCCGCAAGGCCCTACCGCAGGGCCACTGAGCTGCACGCCTGCACACCGGGCAAGGAAGCCCCTGTCGTCGGGGTGAAGGTCATCGACCGTCGGCCGAGTGGCCTTCAGGAAGTCCACGTTCACTCGTCCAA
This sequence comes from Patescibacteria group bacterium, assembly GCA_041738615.1. Taxonomy (GTDB): domain Bacteria; phylum Patescibacteriota; class CPR2; order UBA1875; family CAIMLA01; genus JBGSPL01. Next base: position 195,032 of record JBGSPL010000001.1, on the reverse strand, counting down.
GCCGAGCGAGCTGCTCGCCTTCATCGCCGCCGCCCTGGTTTCCTAGGGGTCAGCTGCCCGTTTCCCGACATCTGGGTATACCGATGAGAGTACCTTACAGAATCCACAAGCGTCACCTACGACAAATGGAGGTGCAAACTAGTACGCTTGTTGTATAGTTCCGAACGCCGAGAGGGGAAACATGGGAAGAAGGAAGACGAACAACCGTCCCTTGACACCCGAAGAGGTGACAGAAATCGTTCGCCAGTGGGTGAACGGCAAGGTAGTACTGAGGCGGTACCAAGGGATTCTCTACTTCTGCCTCTACTACAAACCCAAGGGTAATCGAGGCAAGATAGGCCCAGTTCTGGAGTTTCTCAAGAAGCAGCTACACGGGCAGGAGCTCTACGTTCTGATTGAAGCAGAGGACGAAAGCCCTTGTATAGGCTACTATCGTCCTGCACCGAAGAGGGAATTCTCTCCCTTCCGCTTCAAGGTTCCGGAGAGATTCTGTCTGTAGACATCCCCTTCAGCCGTGTGTACGGCAACACGAGTCCGCGAAGGAGTCTGCGCCATGCGCCTCCGGCGCGGACTCCCTTCGTTTATGGGGCTTGTATATCTAGTGGCCTTATGTATAATACCCGCAAGGACAACGATACCTTGAAAACCGACGGAGGGAGCCGGTCATGTCGTTCCATGACACCAGCACAGCATGGGTGCGAGACGTGATCGACTGCCTCGCCGCCGTCGCTCATGACTTTGAGGTCGTAGGCTACGAAGAGCCCGAGAGACTACTGCCGAACCTTTCGTCAGTGATGGTGTTGCTCGAGAGGATGCTCATCCTACCGGCCGAGGAACTCACCGACGATACCGGTGAGATCTTTCTCAAGATGCGCCGGTCGAGGTGGATCCAGGGCATTGCCCAGGAGTACAAGAAGAATCACTCTGATCTTACCGAGGAAGCGCGGCAAGCTCAATTCACCTACAAACGAATGTTGGCAAAGAGCCGGGTGGCTACCGATGAGCTTATCGAGCTAGAGGCGTTCATCACCTCTATCCTCGTCGGTCTTGACGAAGCTGTGACTGAAGAAATCGCGCGTCAGCGCAAACAAGAGCTCGCGACACATGACATTGTCGACGAGTTTCGTCGCGAGCTCTCAGGTCTCACTTCTGAGGAATTGTGGGAAGACCTCGAGACGTCAGACCCAGCCGACAAAGCCGTTGGGTTCATCGGTTCCGCTGATGTCTCAGAGAAGGTCAAAGTACTGGTTGGCGAAATCGACAGCCTCGTTCGAGAGAAGCGCAACGGAGACAACCCATTGCTTTTCATCTACATCGACGCGCTAGCCGAGAACGTCCACCGTTACACTGTCTACGGGTTGCCTCCTTATCACCCATATCCATTCGGTGGAGATTTCGACGATTTGGGTCGACCCGCAGCTTCTAGCTTGGCTCTACCAGAGATACGGCTCGAGATAGGTCAGATTCCCGGACTCGTTCTCGTCGGTGAAATCCTCGGCGGTATCGTTGTTGTTCGTAGTCCAGGCAAGGATTGGCAGGACGACGGCCTCGATGTCGCTATCTGCCAGGTGATTGCTTCATACATGCCAGGACCGATCGACATTCACTACGAGGAAGAAGAGGGTATCGAGCTGTCTAAGGATGACGAAGACACGTCAAGTATCGGGTCCTAACACTACGGTCCGCGAAGGAGTCTGCGCTATGCGCCTCCGGCGCGGACTCTTTTCGTATATACTCTTGACTATTTGTAATCTTTGCCTATACTAAGGCGTAAGGTCACTTCGTCAGGGGAGGGGTCATGCCGTATTGGGCTTGGTGGCAATGGGCACTTGCGATTACTGGGGGCTTCCTGGCCCTCATCGTCGCACTGGTGGTCATTATTATCGTCTTGTTCATCTGCGCCATCGCGATCGACAATAGAAACGAGAAGGTGGCAATCAAGAAGAGCCACCGGTACGTCACGGTCGTCGAGAAGCTCGCGCCAGCGCTTTCGTTCACGAACGGCCCACTTGGAAATGACCTATCTCTACTCTCATCCTACCCGTGGGAGCTCGGGGAACCGACCTGTTTCGAGCTACTTGTCCGTGCGCGCTACGCTGTACTAGCCGACCCAGGCGACGACGAGCCCACATACTGGGACAAGCTCGACTTCACCATCATCGTCGACCAGGACACCTACAAGCAGGCCGTCGTCGGCGGCCGCATCGAGAACCCTCTCTACGAAGAGCCAAAGCCAACCCGGCAATACGCCACCGAACCGGTTTCGTAACACGGCTAGTTGGTCACCAAGCGCCCAGAGCGCACGCCTATCCGCAAGATTGGCGCTGCACTACTGGGCGCCTTTCGTAACTGTAGGTTTACCTATTATTAAGCACAAAAGTACGTTATAATACACTCATGAAAGAAGTTACTCCCAATCTAGATATCAGCCCCGATTCGGCGATCATTCCTTATCAGATATATATTTTCGAGATCAATAAGGGCTCCAGAAAGCTATTTATTCAGTATAGCCAAGATCACATCCAAAAGTGTTTTGAAAAGTTTGTGCGCAGTGTTCGTCATGGCAAGAAGCCTGCAATGCTGGTTGAAAAATCAGCTAAAATCAAGCCAATAAACACAGAAGACGAAGCAAAGAAGCTCGTTTTGGACCAAGTAGAGATACTTACAGAAAAGAACTATCAAGTAATAGCTGGCTCACACCTTCAAAAGGGTTTCTGGCAGCTGTACGTCATCGAGCTCGATAATAATCCCAAAAAGGTTTACGTGGGACAGTCTATATACGACCCAGAAATACGGCTTGCACAACATATCTCAGGTTACAATTCATCTGTAAAAGTCCGCAAAGCCGAGAATCCCATCTTGCGAACAGATCTTTGGGTACCTAGTGCTATTAAGACCAAAGAAGAGGCCCAGACAGCAGAGAAGAAACTCGCCGAGGATCTTAGGCACCAAGGGTTCGTAGTGTACGGCGCTAAATAACTGGGCTAATATTTGACATTTATGCTAGTGCAGGGCTAAAATCAGGCTAGATATTAACCACGAAAGGGGAATACATGGCTGAAGAAGTAGTAAAGTGCCCAAAGTGTAAAGAGGACATCGCAAAAGGCGCTGTAAAATGTAAGCACTGTGGTGCAGATTTAAGAAATTGGTTTGTACAACATAAGGTTATCTCGGTCATCCTGGGTATCATTTTGCTTGGAGCAGTTATCTCTGCCACCGGTGGCGGCAAAACGACTACCACCACGACGGGTAAGAGTAGTACTGAGTCCAAGATTGCCGCTGCAAAATCAGATTACATCGTTGGTGAAGCTGCGAGTATAGACAAGCAGATTCTAAGAGTCACTAAAGCAACACGAAACTATAGCACCGGCAATGAATATATGGTTCCAGAGTCAGGGAAAGAATATGTTCTTGTCGAGGTAAGTATTGAGAATAACGGCACAGACCAGGTGAGTTTCAATACCTTCGATTTTCAGGTTCAGGACAGTAGCGGCGTCTTGAAAACGGAGACATTTGTTGACGCTGAGAACAAGCTGAATTCTGGAAACCTTGCACCGGGCGGTAAGGTGACAGGGACAATGGTTTTTGAGGTCCCAGCGGGAGACACAGGCCTTAAGCTAGTATTTAAACCAAGCTTTTGGAGCAACAAAACGATTTACGTAAAACTGTAGACTAAGAAATACTCAAGGAGCGACCGCTTGGTCGCTCCTTTTTAATGCACTAGGCCGGGTCCCACGAGTGGAATCCGGCCAAGTCTGTGCAGGTTGTCACTTGAGTGACGGTAGATAGAAAGTAGTAAATAGGGAGTGGGGGGCATCGAGGGGGTCAGCTCGGCGTATCGCTGCTAGAGGCAGGGTCTTGGGCCGAAGCCTCCGATACCTCCAGACTAGCCTTGGTGGTATCGCCCTGTACAGCTGTACTGGGAGCTTGGACAGGCTGACAATCCCCGAGCCAGCCAATTCCTCCCGGGCCAAATCCCGCCGGTATTTCTCCGCACATGGAGTGCTCCTTCCCTGTTTTCGGCAATTATCGCCGCCGAAATCTACGTAAACTACTATCTGTCTGTAAAGCTGCAAAACATGAGCATTATACGACTAAATCGGAGTTTTGAATAGCGCATTATGACATTTACCTGCAAAGAGGGACTGTCTACTAGTTTTAGCAACCGAAACTAGGGATAATAATGTAATGACACAAGAAGAAGCCTTCGAGATACTAGTAAGCGGTAAAAACGCTCTTATTACAGGCCAGGCCGGCACAGGCAAGACCTATTTATTAAATCAATTCATAGCGTATTTGAACAAAAACAAGATCAAGGTGGGGATCACGGCATCTACCGGTATCGCGGCAACGCATCTGGGTGGCGTTACCATTCACTCATGGAGCGGTATGGGTATCAAGGACCGCATGACCCCAAGCGAAATCAAGAAGATGTTTACGAAGAACAAGGCTGCGGTAAAACGAGTTCAGGAAGCAGACGTCCTTATTATCGACGAAGTCTCTATGCTTCACGATTATCAACTAGACCTTGTAGACGAGATTTGTCGAAGAGTCCGTACAGAGCTTGGACCGTTCGGTGGACTCCAAGTGATTCTCTGCGGTGACTTTTTTCAGCTACCTCCCGTATCTAGGGTAAAGAATCGGGGCAATTTTGTGAATCTCTCCGCGGCCTGGCAGCAGATGGACCTCAGTGTTTGCTACTTGGACAAACAGTATCGGCAAACCGAAAACAATTCTTTGCACCAAGTTCTCAACGAGATACGCGAGTCTCGCGTAAGTGAAGATACTGTAGAACTGCTTACTAGTAGGCTGAGGTATCCTTTCGACGAGACTATAATCCCAACTAAGCTATATACACACAATGTTAATGTGGACACTTATAATGAAAACCGGTTAAGCGCTCTGACTGAAAGGGAATATGTATTTAAGATGAAAGATAGTGGCGACAGTTATATCGTCACCCAGATGCGAAAGGGTTGCCTAGCCCCAGAGGTATTGAGGCTAAAAATAGGAGCTGTTGTAATGTTTGTTTTCAACAATCCCACCAAAAATTACGTGAACGGAACTACGGGAACCATAACCGATTTTGATGTAGATACCGGATATCCGATAGTAGAAACATTCCGGGGAGACACTGTGCTCGCCGCGCCAATGCGATGGGGGACCGATGAGATTGGCGCCGATGATTGGATAGAACAAATACCATTGCGTTTGGCCTGGGCCATAACAATCCACAAAAGCCAAGGAATGACCCTGGACTATGCCGAAATTGATCTTTCTAGGTCTTTTACCTACGGTCTGGGTTATGTGGCCTTATCTCGTATCCGTGACATTGAGGGACTCAGTCTGCTCGGATATAACGAAATGTCACTTCTGACTAGTGAGGAAGCTAGGAATCTAGATGGAGTACTACGTAACTCATAGACCCTAGACAATACTAAGTCCCTGTTGTATAATCTCGGTCGTAAGCTACTGTTGCGATACTTCGGAGAGGGGCAACAATGCTTGAGGAGCACGAAAGCGAAGTCGTTGAGGAACAGCTTCACGCCTTCTTGGCGGGTGCCGAAAAGCACCTTTCGAGGCTTCGCGAGGAGCTGGAACTTCTGTATGTCCGACAGGACAGTTACCCTTGGTGGGATCTCCTTGACCCCCTCCTCGACAAGTGGCGCTATGCCAGAGTTGTTGCACAGGTTGACCACGTGTTGTATGTGACGACCAAGGTAAGGGAGCTCATCCCGGTTCTGAGTATCACCAGGCGTTCTGAGCTTATTACGCGCCTGCTCGATCTTGGTCACTTCGATGACGGAAACGGGCTCTGTTCACACCTGAACCCATGCTTCCACCTCACTCTAGCTTGTTGGGTGCTCCACAAAGCTCCCATTCCAGGGATGCTCAGTGTCACGAGTCCACAGCCTTGTGAGAGCTGTCCGACCACGGAGTAGCCAGACTACCGCCCCCGCGGCAAAGAAGACAACCTCGTTGTTTCCTTGCAACGGGGGCGTCTTCTTTTGAATATATACGAAAGGCGCCCAAAGTGCAGCGCCGTCGTACGGATAGTACGGAGCGCGCGCTTTGAGCGCTAGTTGCAGCAACCTGTGCTGCGATAGAGTTTCATGATGGCCATGGCGTAGTAGTCGGCTTTGGACTCTTCCACCTGAAGCGTACAGAAGATGGCACGCAGACTAGGGAAATCGGTCTTCCGTGCCGCTCGATCGAGGTCGCTCAGGACCTCCCCGGAGGCATCCGCGAGCACTAGGATGGCCTGACAGAGATCAACATCAACGTGCTCCTGGTTTCTGCACACAATGATGATGTAGGCACTTGATTGCCTGATCTCGTCAGTAGCTAGGCTTTGTGACATGATATGGCAATACAGTTTTGCCATATCATCGGCTCGATGCCGCAGTGAATCATCGGCGGTAACGTACTCCGCTCTTGCCTGGGCCTTTAGCTTGTCGCCAAGCACGTTGTGCCGTTCGAATTCCTGCATCGCCTCTGTGATACTCCGTACCAATTCTTCATGAGCCACATGCTCACCCCCGTCCTTGAGTTCGTCGCCACAGTATAGTGACAATGTAATATAGCACTTTTGAACTACTGATTCAAGGTTTATGAGATTGCTGCTAGAATGTATACATGAAACATACCGAAGACAGTTGTGACGCGTGCGGAATTTGCTGCCGGCTATTTCTTATCAATCTGAATGAGAAGGAGTATCGGTCAGGCAAATACTTAGCTATGTTCCCAAAAGCCGATATATTTGATAATTTTCCTACGGCCTCTGAGTGTGGTGCCAATATAGTCGCGCAGAATACGGATGGGAGCTGCATATATCTCACTGGGGGCAAGTGCAGTATCCACTCTCGCCGACCTCAGGTTTGTCGCGCATTCTTCTGTAAGGGAAGTGAACCAGATCTCGAGCAGATGCGCCGAGAAATACAGGCTGCAAAGGGTCTGTAACCCCACACGAGGTCCTAGGTGGCGTTTTGCTCACGCCCCGGTCTTCTTGACCACATATGGCAATAATGTTATATTTAGGCGTCGCAAGACGCAGTACCACTATGCCCAACACCCGACGAACAGGAGAGTCGTCATGGACACAAGGAGCAAAGAGCAAGTCGAGGCGGACACCACAAGGCTTCTGGAGGCCGGAGAAATTCTCGAACAGCTGGGGGAGTCCATACTCGCCCACGATTCCAATGTCTTGGATGCGGTCTATCGCGCGAACGTGCGCAGTGCGCTGCGCCAATGGCAAGCTCTGAAGGCCGCCAGCAATCATCCAGGTCGTCCGAGCCGCGAGTCTCTTATCGTCACCGGCGGCAACAAGCTCTACCTCGGTCTCTGGACCAGCGAGTTGCTCCCCACTGAGCTTCGAGGACCGTACATCTCGGCGACCAGCGCATGGTATGACGCGGTCCCTCAGTCCATGAAGGACACTCTGAACCATGAGATTCAGCTTCGTCCGAAGTAGCGCCAACGGCGCAAGGGGTACTGTTAGTGCCGGCAACCACACAGGGCGCCGGCACTAACGCCTTTAGATATTGAACTTGACCTTCTCCTGATAATTTGCTAAAATACAAAGGTAATTTCCGGAGACAGTAGCTGCCCACAGGGCTTAATCCGCTACCGAGGGAGTAAAACGCATAAGCTTTATGAATTTTATTCCAATGTGTCTTCGAGAAATCGAAGATTTTTTATTGGGTCGACAAGAGGCGCGAAAGTGTCTTAAAGAGATTTCTCCACTTCGGTCGAAATGACAGAGGGGAGAGGGAGAATAAATGGCAATTACACGACAGAAAAAAGAAGAATTAGTAGCTTCGTTAGTAAGCAAGCTAAAGTCGGCAAAATCAGTAGTTTTTACTGATTATCGTGGGCTTACAGTCGAAGAACTAGACGAGGTGCGAAACAAGCTTCGCGCTGAAGGCGTGGAACTCAAAGTAGTAAAGAATACTTTGTTCCAGATAGCATCAAAAGAAGCTGGTATTGAGCTTTCAAAGGACGCTACTCACAACCACCCATTTGCAGTTGCATTTGGCATGGAAGACGAAGTTGCTCCAGCAAAGATAGCTTTTGAATACTCCAAGAAAAATGACAAATTCGCTATCGTAGGTGGCGTTCTAGAAGGAAAAGAGATTAGTGACATTATGGTCAAGTCTCTTGCAAGCCTACCAAGCAGAGAACAGCTACTAGGCCAGCTGGTTGGTACCATAGCCGCCCCTATGTCAGGCATGGTAAATGTGCTTGCGGGTAACATCCGTGGACTAGTAAACGTTCTAAACGCAGTCGCTGAACAAAAATAATTAATTAATTACAAAAACGAAGGAGACATTATGTCTGAAGAAGCAAAAGAAGTAAATCCTAAGTTCGCAGAACTTATCAAACAAATCGAAACCATGAGTGTACTAGAGCTTTCGGAGCTCGTAAAAGCACTTGAGGACAAATTCGGCGTTTCTGCCGCTGCTCCAATGATGATGGGTGCTAGGCCTGCTGCCGGTGGCGCTGCTGCTGAAGTAGAAGAGAAATCTTCTTTCAATGTAGTTATCACAGCCGCTGGTGCAAACAAGATCTCGGTTATCAAGGCAGTACGTGAAGTACTTCCTGAGCTAGGACTAAAAGAAGCTAAGGACCTTGTTGACGGTGCTCCAGCAACTGTTAAGGAGAACCTGAAGAAGGAAGATGCTGAAGCTGCAAAAGCTAAGCTTGTAGAAGCTGGCGCTACTGTAGAACTTCAATAATCTACTTATCAAAAAAGGGGCCCCATGCGGGCCTCTTTTTTGATATAATAATGCCATGATACATACGCACAGTCACAAATTTATCCAAAACAAGGAAGTCGACGCCCTCTACTTCGCGCTAAGCCTACTCTCCTTTGCGGAGGGCATGATTAGTATCTTCGTGCCGATATTTCTCTGGTCACTTGGCTTTAACATCACGTCGATCCTGCTTTTCTATCTGCTAGAAGCCGTTTACTTTGTTGTACTGTCACTTGGTTTCTCTCGATTCTTAAACCGGTTTACCGATAAAGCGCTGATAATCGCCGGGGTGCCCTTCCTAGTACTTTACTATGGACTGATACCACTGACTACGAATCTGCACTGGATAATCTTCGTTGCCCCGGTCTTTATTGCACTATATAGGCTTACCTTCAATATCGGATATCATACGGATTTTACCTGTGCTTCAGACGGGGATAGTGACGACCTGGGCGATGAAGTCGGAACGCAGTATATGCTCGTGTCCCTCATGCAATTTGCCGGTCCACTTCTCGGGGGACTCCTGATTGCTACAGCAGGCTACGGGACTACTTTCTGGGTTGCGACTGCGGTCGCCGCAGTCGCCCTGATTCCACTCCTATTTTTCAAAGGACACAAGCTCTCTATCGATGCCATTACCAATACTTCAGTCTATTCACTAATCTTCTCTAAGGAATACCGAAATCTTGCCCTAGCGAGTGCAGGATATGCCCTGGAGGCTACGGTCGGAGGAGCCTTTTGGCCTCTCTACATATACCTAGTGTTTTCGAGTACCAAGACTGTCGGTGGAATCTACTCATCTATCGCGCTGTTGATGGCAGTCACTTCGTTCATCGCTGGGCGCTTCTCGAATAAGGAGCGTTATGGAAAAATCATTACCTACACAGTTCCTTTTGTTGCCCTAGTCTGGTTCATCCGGGTTTTCTTCCCCGGAGAGCTAACGATACTGATAACGACACCGCTCAAATCCATTCTCTACGCCATCATGATCGTTGGCTGGTCAGGGATTTACTACCTCGTTGCCAAGAAGGCTAGGCCGTGCGGCACCCTAATCCTTGCTTGCGAAAATATTTTCACCCTCTCTAGGGTAGTTTCTCTCACTGTTTTACTAACCATCTCACTTTTCGTTTCCAAGGAGATCTTGTTCTCTGTGATGTTCTTTGCAACAGCTGTGACCACTCTGTATATGGGTCGAATCGCAAAGCAGGCGGCCTAAGATGGGTGAGGACTTCAACTTCAAGCTCGAGAAAACCGACCAACTGGCACGTCTAGGCAAGATAGAAACAGCCCATGGCACAATAGAGACGCCGGTTTTTATGCCAGTCGGCACAGCTGGCACCGTAAAGGGCGTCTCCAATGATGAACTAGAAAATTTAGGCGCACAAATAATATTAGGAAACACCTACCATCTGTATTTACGTCCTGGCATGGAAATCCTAGAGTCAGCTCACGGGTTACACAAATTCATGAACTGGAAGGGACCCATACTTACCGACTCCGGAGGTTATCAAGTATTTTCCCTCTCACAAGGTAGAGAGGGAAAATCACTTGTCAAAATTACCGACCAGGGAGCCGAATTCAGCTCATACAAAGACGGCTCGAAGCATATGTTTACCCCTGAAAAAGTAGTAGATATTCAGTTTTCTATCGGCTCTGACATTATGATGCCGCTAGACTGGTGCCCATCTGCAGAAGCGAGCGATAGCGAGGTAGAGGAAGCAGTCGATATGACGACACTCTGGTTTGAGCGTGCTTTTAGACATTACGACTCGAGGACTCCACTTTATGGACACAAGCCAGCGCTTTTTGCTATTGTCCAGGGCGGTACGGTACCCAAGTTACGTGAAAAATCCTTTCGAGCTCTCTCCAGGTTCGACGTGGCTGGTTTCGCAATAGGAGGCGTAGCGAATGCAGGGGAATCCAAGACCAAGCAACAAGCAGCACTAGATGCGACCTTGCCATTACTGCCGGAAGACAAACCCAGATATCTTATGGGGGTAGGCGAGCCAGAGGACTTACTAAACGGTATTGCTGCCGGCATCGATATGTTTGACTGCGTGTCGCCGACCAGACTAGGTCGACATGGTGTGGCCTACACTCACAAAGGAAAGATTACGCTCAAGAATACATCCTTTCGTGCCGATTTCGATCCCTTAGACACCAACTGTAAGTGCTATACATGCCAAAATCACACTCGGGCATATCTGGCCCACCTACTTCGAGAAAACGAGCTGCTAGGCGCCAGCCTCATGAGCATCCATAATCTCCACTTTTTAGTTAATCTGGTCGATCGGGCCAGGGAAGCCATTAAGCGTAGCCAATTTACTCAGTTCAAGGATGAGTTTCTACAAACCTATCTAACGAAGTGATACAATCTAGGTGTAAAACAAAAACAAAAAGGAGGCCCCATGGATGAAAAATTGATAAAAATACAGAAGTTACTGGACGCCGCAGAGGGCAATCTGGCATCTGCAAGAAACATGTTGCGTGAGGTTGTTGGGAAATCCCCTGCTACGGATAAGGGTCCTGTAGCGGAAACAACACCGCTGGAAGATACTGTAGATAACGTAATCGAAGGTACTTTTAACGGCGAGGAAATGATTGCCGCAGATGGCAAGAATTATCCAGTTCCCGCAAACTACGCGTCTAAGTCCAAACTAGTCGAAGGAGACGGTCTGAAGCTTACCATAGCCGCTGATGGCAGCTTTATCTTCAAGCAAATCCGTCCTATAGAGCGAAAGAGCCTGGTCGGTACCCTGAGCCTAGATGGGAGTAGCTATGTAGTCCTCGCAGAAGACAAGAAATACAAAGTACTTACAGCTAGCATTACCTTTTACAAGGCTGAGCCAGGAGACTCAGTGACAGTACTGGTACCGGTAGGTCCGGATGCTAGCTGGGCAGCCCTAGAAAATGTTATCTCCAAGGGCACAAGCATCGAATCTGCTGATGTGGAAACACAGGAACCAGAGATTACACTGCCGGACGCCATAGAAGCCGTGACAACAGCTTCGGCTTTGCCTGAGATTGCAGCCGAACAGGTAGATTCAAGTCCAGAACCAGTAGCCGAGACTGAGGAACCAACAGCTCCAGTGGAGACCGCAGCAGAGGACCCGTTGGCTCCTAAGATTGAATTCGCACAAGGAGATGAAAATCTCAGCGATGAACAATTACTCGAAAATCTCAAGAACAATCTGAAGAATATCACAACGCCAGAATTTGTCTCGCCGGTTGCCGCTGAGCTACCACCTGAAGGGTTGGTTGCTTCTGACCTAGCTGCAAGTGAAAAACCGACTCCAAGCAAGTCTGACGAGCCTATAGCTGAGCTCGAGATATAGCTTTCCCCAGCTTTTCCACCAATAAAGGTCGTTTATAACCCAAAAACCTTCTTTTTGTGCTCGATATTGCGCTTGTTTTGACCTATAATACATAGGCTAACTATTATTGATTATCTGTTTGAGGTGGATTTTGGCCAAAGTAGCCCTGTATCGTAAATATCGATCTGTTGATTTTGATGACCTCTATGGCCAAGATCACATTACTAGAACCCTGAAGAATTCGGTCGCTGAAGGACGCTTTGCTCATGCCTACCTTTTCCATGGTCCACGCGGTGTAGGTAAGACCTCGGCCGCTCGTATCCTAGCCAAAGCTATCAACTGCGAGCACAACGTAGCTGGAAATCCAGACAACAAGTGTGATAAATGCAAACTTATCTCGTCCGGTTCCACCGTTGATATAATCGAGATTGACGCGGCCTCCCACACACAGGTAGACAACATTCGTGAAGTGATTATCGAGCGAGCGAAGTTTGCTCCGACGAATCTAAAATACAAAGTCTACATTATTGATGAAGCGCATATGTTATCCAAGTCCTCATTCAATGCGCTCTTAAAGACGCTAGAAGAGCCGCCAGAACATACGGTATTTATCCTTGCCACTACAGAAATCCAAAAGATAATCCCTACTATCCAATCGCGATGCCAACGATTTGACTTCCATCGAATAAATGAGAAGGCTCTTTCAGAACGTCTGCGCTACATCGCAGACCAAGAGAAGATCAAGATAGACCAGAAGGCAATCGAGCTCATCGTCCGCGCCAGCGAAGGCGGATTTCGAGATGCTATCTCTATGCTAGACCAGGTTGCTGATATGAGTAAATCCGAGATCACTGTTACTGAGATGGAAGCACTTCTCGGCATCAGCGATTACAGCCTGGTAGAGGATTATGTCTTTGCGGTAGTCAAAAAAGATACTAGCGGAGCCCTTGAGGTCCTAAGTAAGGCCCTGGAAAACGGATACGAACCGGCGCAATTTCTAAAAAATACAGTCGAGGTCCTTCGCAGATTGTCACTGGCAAGTGCTACAGGCATCTCAGAGATTGGGCTATCGGAAGCATCGGAGAAACTCTATGTAGAACTACTCAAAGGTGCTTCGACTTCGGACCTCATTATATTAATGGACACCTATATACAGAACGATTCTCTTTATAAATACTCGGGGCTGCATCAACTCTCCTTAGAAGTAGCGACAATAAAGGCCTGTACTGGTCTTGCAGAGAGGGTTTCTAAACCTGCTACCGCAGCAAAGGCGACAAGCGAAAAGGTAGAGACAAAGCCTCGGATAGAAACGGCAAATATGGACGATCGTGGCAAGTGGCAGCACTTTCTCCTGGAAGTGAAGAGTACTAACAACTCAATTCATGCAGTTCTCAAAGTATGTGAACCAGAATTCACGGCAGATACAGTGACGCTAGCCTTTCCTTACAAATTTCATAAAGAGCGAATCGAAGACGCCAAGAACCGACAAGTAGTAGAAAACACCCTTACCAAAGTTTATGGCACTAAATATCGCGTAAAGTGCGTACTTCGAAATTCTCTCAGTCAAAAATCCGTAATTACAAAGACCGAAAGCGGAGGAGATGATCTCCTAGACGACGCAATTAATATTTTTGGGGGAGAAATACTAGAATGATGGCAAATATAAACCCCACTATTCCACCGCAGAACGTAGAAGCTGAAATTTCTTTACTAGGCGCTATTCTACTCGACAAAGATGCGCTAATCAAAGTTGCCGATATTATAACGGCCGATGATTTCTACAAAGATGTCCATGGCATTATATACGCAGCAATGCTGAACCTTTTCGAACACAGGGAGCCGATAGATGTAGTAACTCTCACAAACAAACTGGAAGCGATGAAGAAGCTAGACGTTATCGGAGGAGGTAGCTATATCGCTACTCTCGCAAGCTCCGTTCCTTCTGCTTCGAACATTGTGCATTATGCCAAAATCGTGGCTTCAAAGTCGATTTTACGCCGCCTAATTCATGCATCTACAGAAATCTCAGATATTGCCTTTCATGAGGAGAAGGAAATACCTGAAATCCTAGACCGTGCCGAACAGGCTATCTTTGCGGTTTCGCAGAAACATACGAAGGAAAGCTTTATCGCCATTAAAGACATTCTAACAGATAGTTTTGACCGTCTAGACGAGCTACACAACAACAAGGATCAAATCAGGGGAGTACCGACTGGGTTCCGCGACCTCGATAACTTACTCGCCGGACTTCAGAATTCCGACCTTGTAATCCTAGCCGCTCGCCCCTCCATGGGTAAATCTTCCCTCGCTATCAATATTGCGCAGAACGTTGCCATCCACGAGGGCATCCCAGTAGCTATTTTCTCACTCGAAATGAGCAAAGAGCAGCTCGTAGACCGTTTACTTTGTTCGGAAGCAAACGTCGACTCATGGAAACTCAGAAATGCCAATCTGTCAGACGCCGACTTTGGGCGAATCGGAGAGGCGATGGCGAAGCTCTCTGAGGCACCACTCTATTTCGATGACTCCGCCGGTATCAATGTACTCGAGATGCGTACCAAGGCACGACGCCTGCAATCAGAACATGGTCTAGGACTGGTGATTATCGACTATCTTCAGCTAATGCAAGGTAACTCAAGCAACAGTCGTGTAGAAGAGGTGAGTGAGATTTCACGTTCGCTCAAGGGGCTCGCCCGTGAGCTAAATGTACCTGTAATCGCTCTTTCACAGCTCTCCCGTGCGGTTGAGAGTAGGCCTGACCGTAGACCACAACTTTCTGACCTACGCGAGTCTGGATCCATCGAGCAAGATGCCGACGTTGTGATGTTTATATATCGTGACGACTACTACGATAAGGATTCAGAGCGCAAAAACATTGCCGACGTGCTCATCCGCAAGCACCGTAATGGTCCCGTCGGTCAGATTGAACTGTATTTCAAGCCAGAGCAAATGCTATTTACAAACCTAGACAAGAAGCACGAAACCTCACAAAAGATATAGTTTTTTATTGAAGGGGTGCTATAATCGAATCATAAATAGGAGGGTAAGTTGGAAGTTCTAATCGCGCAAATCATGAAATTTGTTTCGGTCGGCATCATTAACACTCTGGTTGATCTCGGTTTCTTTAACGTACTCCGCAAAATCAAGGGGTTTTCTGCCACGACGGCAAGCTATGTTTCCACCACCATAGCAATGATTGGTAGCTATTTCTTAAACAAGTCTTGGACATTTGCTGCCAAGGGCGATTCCGCAAGCCAGGCTCTCAAGTTCTTCACGATTACAATCCTGGGGATTTATATCATCCATAACGGTATTGTCTACCTGTTAACAAAGAAGGTTCTGTGGCCAGGAAAACTAGCGCTAAAGATAGTTCGTTGGTTGCCGTTCCTAAATAAGCTTTCGGACTCCTTTGTGACAGACAACTTTGCAAAAGTATGCGCTATAGCTGTCACCTTGGTATATAACTTTTTTGCATACAAGTTCCTTGTCTTTGTGAAATAGAAGCGCTTGCTTAGTGTTCACAAAGCAAGCTAAAATTGGTACAATACACCTATGAAGAAACTCTCTGCTATTCTCCGTGGGACACGCGAAAAATTCTCGACATTTGCTTCAGATAATCAATTCCTACTACTTACCCTAGTTGTAATTTTTCTAGGTGCCCTATGGAGATTCTGGGGGCTTACAACCTTCAAAGGTTTTTCTGTAGATGAAATAACGCTCCTAAAGAGCGCCCGAGAGATAGTGAACCAACACTGGACTGTACCCACAAAGCTCATTGGCGAATCATTGTATCTATACAAGATAGCCGTCCTGGGGCAACTGACCAGTTTCAGTGTTCTCTATTTTAGATTATTTTCAGCTCTGGCTGGAATCGTCGTGTCCATCTTTTTCTTTATCTTTACTCGCAGCTGGTTCAATAAGCAAGTTGCTCTTATTGCAACGCTTCTGATGGCAACCAATACGACTATGCTCATCCTCTCCCGAGTGGCCAATACCACGGTGGTGATTCTGGCATTGCAGATGGCTATCCTGTATATCGCCACGGCTGCTTTTCGTGAAAAAAACAAATGGCTCTTTCTCCTAACCGCTCTCTTATCGTCTGCTGGGATATTCCTGAGCCCTCTTTTTATCCTTACTGGTATCCTAATCTTTATCGCGGGTCTTACGATGATTGCAAAAAACAAAAAAGTGTTTGCTCTGTATAAGTACGAGCTGATGCTACTCGCAACGCCTATCTTGCTGACATCAGGGGCGTTTTTGTACTTGAACTGGGGTGCAATAGGCTCTTCGGTAGCAGCGTTTTTGCCAGGATCTATCGCAGCCTTCTACCTCAATGTTGGGCAAAATATCCTGACCCTCTTTGCGGGTTCGGCAACGGTTTCTCCAGTCAACGTAGCGCTTGAACCAATTTTGGACCCCTTTGTGGCGGTAAGTAGTATTTGCGGTATCGTCTACGCTTTCTTTCATAGTGGCAAAAGAAAACATCAATTTATATTACTTTGGGTACTCTTCAGTGTTATCATTATCTCCTTTGCAAAGGTACAGCAGATTGCGAATGTCACGATATTGCTCCCTGCCATTTTCATTCTGAGCTCAATAATGCTAGATTACTTGCTCACGAGCTGGGTACGAACCTTTCCCTACAATCGCTCAGCTAGAATTGTCATGACGCTCCTTTTCTCCGTTTTTCTATTCCTTTCGGTCTACTACAATTTCCAGAAGTACTTTTATGCTTGGCAGGGCAATCCCGCGGTTCAAGAGATGTATACAAAAACACTGGATTTGAAAAAGTAACGAGTTATACTATTGATAAGGAGGCCCAATGGCAGAAGAAGAAATTTATCTCTCGATAATCATCTCTTTCTTCAATGAAGAAGCTAGGATAGAGAAAACACTCAAGGTAATTGATGAATACACTAGAAATGCAAAGTTTAACTGTGAAGTTATCCTTAGCGACGACAAAAGTACGGACAGGTCTATCGAAATTGCAAAGAAGTATGCTGCAGAGATAAAGCATTTTAGATACTTAGAACCAAAAGTAAATGAACCAAAGGGCAAAGGGGCAGGCATTCAGCGCGGTTTTGCCGACGCCAGGGGCAAGTATGTCATGTTTATGGATGCTGATAACTCCACACCGATCACAGAAATTGATAAGCTTCTCCAGTTCGCAGATAAGTACGACATTGTCCTCGGTTCTCGCTATATCAAGAACCCGCATCCATACAAACCGAACTGGTTTGGTGGTGTCTTCCACGGCATCAAGAGTATCGTGGAAGTATTAGTCTTTGGTCACAGCAAGGACTACCAGGCTATCGGCAAGCAAGGAAGGTTCCGACAGCTTGTCTCGCGTGGCGGTAACTTTCTCTTCACTATATTTTTGAACCAGAGCTATATCGATCAACGCTGCGGATTTAAACTCTACCGTCAAGATGTTACAAAACTCCTCGCTTCACTCCAGACAATCCCAGGTTTCGGGTTCGATACGGAGTACCTGTCAATCGCGCAAAAGTACAAACTAAAGATTATTGAGGTACCTGTGCAGTGGATAGACGAGGAGGGCTCCAAGGTAGGAAGTTCTGCCATCCTTAGCTCCTTTACGGACATTGCGGTGATCATGCGAAATCTGATGGTTGGTAAATATTCGAAGAGACATGCTAGACGTAAGCTAGGTAATACCTATAACGAATACATCATAACTAAATAATTTCTAGGAGGGACACTATGAATCTATTTAAAAGGTACTGGTACTGGGCGCTTGTTCCGGTAATCCTCGGGGTAATGTTTGTTACCATGTTTTACTCTTCAAAAGGGGACTCGGCGATTGTCGATGAAATCGCACACATCCCATCTGGCTATAGCTACATAACGACAGGTGATTACAGGCTAAACCCAGAACATCCACCACTGATCAAAGACTTAGCAGCTGTACCATTACTTTTTCTGAATCTTAAGTTTCCCTATGATTACTGGAGAGCCAATCTTCCCGTTATAAACAACCAGTGGCAAATGGGCTGGAAATTTATCTATGAAACAGCGGGCAATGATCCCGCCAAGATTCTGATGGCCTCACACATACCGATGATGCTTATTACCCTTACACTTGGGTTATTAGTTTTTCTTTGGTCGAAGAAATTATTCGGTCCCAAAGCCGGTATTTTTGCTCTTACACTCCTGGCCTTTGATGCAAGCATCATTGCGCACGGTAGATTTGTCACTACTGACCTAGGGATATCTTTCGCTTTCTTCCTGAACATGATGGCCCTATATTACTATTTCGAAAAGCCGACCAAGAAGAGCATGCTGCTGGCAGCATTTACTTTCTTTGTTGCGTTAGTTTCCAAGTTTTCAGCCGCTGTCTTGGCACCGACTTATGTCGTCGTCTTCTTGATGCTAGTATTCCGCAAGGGGACTGAGAAAAAAACCGATATACTGACAGGCATCTTCGATGAAAAACTTTCTAAACGCTTTGTGTCTGCCCTAGTCTCGTTCGCCGTTATCTGTATTACTGGTGTAATTATGATGTGGGGTTTCTACTTCTTTCACACTATGAATATGCCAGCAGAAGTCCAGAAGAATCTTATCTACGAGTCTATGCCGAAAAATGTAGTTTCCGATACGCTAGCTGGCATGTCTGACAACGTAGTCCTTAAACCTATGGCTCAGTATTTGCTTGGCTTCTCAATGGTTGCCGGACATGTAGAAGGCGGGCATGACGCATTTCTATTGGGCATGACCTCCAACAAGGGTTGGTGGTACTACTACCCCGTAGTCTTGGCGCTAAAAACCGCTATACCTATCTTCATTTTCATGATTCTGTTGTTCTTGTTTAGAAAACAGCTGGAGTGGAAAGGATGGTTTACGGAGATTTATCTTTGGATTCTACCAATAGTTCTGCTCGCCATGGGAATGCAGGGTAGTATCAATCTAGGCATTCGGTACATGTTACCGATATTCCCATTCTTGTTCGTGGCTCTATCGAGACTCGGTAACTTGATCGACTTTGGCACTATAAAGAATGTTATTAGTAGGCAATGGAAGCAAGGTGCCGCAGGAGCAATAGTAGTGATATTGTTGATTTGGTATGTTGTCGGTTCTCTTACGACTTATCCTCACTACCTATCTTACTTTAATGAATTCGTGGGTGGCTATCAGAATGGTTATAAATACCTGACAGATTCAAACCTCGACTGGGGTCAGGACGTAAAAAGACTCTCTGAGTGGATCAAGACTAGTGAGCTGAGTAAAGAACACAAGTGTCAGTACCAAACTTACGTTGATGTCTTCCCGGGTAGCATGCCTGCGGCCTACTATATAGGCCGGGATCGCATGATAGAGTGGCACGTACAAAATGGCAAACCCACTGGTTGTTTTGCCATCTCGGCTACCTTCTACCAGAACTCCAAGCTCAAGAAAGAGGCGAATGGGGGCATGGACTATGCCTGGTTAGATTCAGAGACCCCGATCACAAACATCGGTGGCTCTATCCTAATCTACGACCTCAAAAAGCGCTAATTTACAAGCACGACCCCTTCTTGTATAATGGACTCTGTTATTAAGAAGGGGTTTTATTATGGCTATGTTTGGAAAAGCAAAGGAACAACTCGACTTTATCAAGAAAGCACGCGAGATTCAGAAGAAACTCAAATCCGAAGTCTTTACCGTGGAATCCGGCGCCGTAACAATTGTTATGAATGGCGAGCAGAAAATTCAGAAAGTTGTGCTCAACAAAGATGATATTGAGATCGACAAACTTGATGTTCTAGAAAAAGACATCAAATCAGCCATCGAATCTTCGGTCAAAAGATCTCAGGAATACTCAGCCAATATTATGAAGGAAATTGGGGATTTTGGCGGCTTCCCTGGAATGCAGTAGTAAGGAAACCAAGTTTTGAATATTATCCCAACGAGTGTGCAGAATCTCATCGATGAATTTGCGAAGCTTCCTGGAATCGGTCCAAAGACCGCTCAGAGGCTTACTTTTTATCTTCTGCGCAAGGCGGATAAGAGTGCTCTAGACCTAGGCGCAGCAGCTAGCAGCCTGAAGCAGGGAATTACGTTTTGTAAGGTTTGTTGTAACTTTACAGACAGTGAGATCTGCTCAATCTGCAGCGACACTACCAGAGATGGGAGCAAGATATGTGTGGTGGGCGAGCCACTGGACGTGGTGGCACTTGAACGCTCGGGTAGCTACAAAGGTCTCTACCACGTCCTGGGGGGCGTAATATCACCTGTTGACGGCATTGGTCCAGACGAGCTATTTATCTCTCAGCTAGTTGCGCGTATCAAAGATGGACGTGTAGAAGAGCTGGTAATCGCCACCAACCCCACACTCGAAGGTGAAACTACCGCCCTCTATCTTCAAAAGATTATTTCCCCTCAAGGCATCTCTATTACTAGAATTGCCAGGGGGCTACCGGTGGGTGGAGACCTGGAATATGCAGATGAGGTGACTCTTTCGCGAGCCCTAGAGGGCAGACGCGAGTACTAACAGCTACAATTACTGACCGCTTTGGGATATAATGGCCATGCAAAGGAGTAAAAATGCGTGATTTTTGGCGAGCCCTAAGGCTTGCAGCCAGTGACAAGAAACTAATGTTTATCGCTCTCGCGACCGTTACGGTCTCGATTGCCTTTAATGTTGCTATTCCCTTGGCTTTCAAGATGCTTTTTGATGTTATCGGCGAGGCAGCGAAGTCCGGTTCTACGGCTGTACCTCCTTCATTTTGGCAAGCCATCGCACTTTACGCGACCCTTTGGATCGCAAATGACGCCTTTGGACAGGTCAATTTTTACTATACCGTTCTCTGGTACAACAAAACTCGCGAAATTCTCTCTAGGAGGGTCTACGCACATCTCGAATCATTGTCACTAAATTACTTTGAGAATAATAGTGTAGGTAAAATCAAAGAAAGAATCGACAAGGGAGTCTGGGAGCTAAACGACATTATCGAGGCTACTCTTACCGAGATTGTCCCACAGTTTATCTACATCCTAATTGCAGCCGGAATCCTTTTCTCGGTCAACTGGGTTTTTGGTACCATTCTGATGGCTAGTGCCCCGATATTTATCCTTATCAGTCTCAAATTCTCACCACTGCTGCTGCAAATCCAGGACAAGTCTAGGGACTCCAACGAGAAACTTTCTGGGATCATGACCGAATCAATCATCAATATTAAGACGATCAAGTCTTATGCAACCGAAGACCGACACCTAAAGGCCTTTATCAGCCAGCTACTGGAATCCATAAGGCTCGATATCAAATATGTGTCGCGAAGGATATTTATGAATATCTTTCGTCTCCTAGCTATGGACTTTACTCAGATTGCCATTATCGGTCTGGGAGTCTACTGGACCATTACAGGCGAGATTACTCTCGGTGCCTTTACCCTCGCATGGCAATACACCAACCGCTCCATGCAGCCACTTTGGTATATCACAAGGCTGATTGACGATGTGCAGAAAAAGATGCGCAGCGTAAAGCGAGTGTTTGAGCTTCTCGACACAGAATCCGAGATTGTTGACAATCCAAATGCCAAGAAATTGAAAGTCACCAAGGGTAGTATCTGTTTCAAAAACATAACCTTCGGATATAAAGACCACAAAGTAGTCAAGAATCTCAGCCTGGAAGTGCCGGCGGGGAAAGTCCTAGCGATAGTAGGGAAGAGCGGCTCTGGCAAGACCACGCTCGTAAAGCTTCTCTCACGCTTCTACGATACACAAAAGGGGATTATCACCATAGATGGACAGAACGTTTGCGACGTGACCCAGAAATCCCTCAGGGAAGGTATTGGGGTCGTACTCCAGGATTCAATTCTGTTCAATAATTCAGTTGCAGAAAACATTGCTTACTCCAGACCAAGCGCAAAACGTAAAGAGATCGAGATAGCGGCGAAACAAGCGAACGCAGACCTGTTTATTGCGAATCTACCGAGTAAATACGAGACGGTCGTAGGGGAGCGTGGAGTAAAGCTCTCCGGAGGTGAGCAGCAACGTATCAACATCGCTCGCGCAATCCTAAAAAACCCACCAATCTTGGTGCTGGACGAGGCTACTTCCAGTCTAGACTCCGAAAGTGAGCAGCTAATCCAGGACGCGCTGTGGCGCCTTATTGAGGGAAAAACGACGATTATAATCGCGCATAGACTATCTACAGTGATGAAAGCTGATATAATTGTCGTAATGGACAAGGGGCGCATCTCGGAGATGGGGACCCACAGCGACCTCGTAGCCCAAAAGGGAATTTACTCAAAACTATTTGAAATTCAATCTGGAGGATATCTCACATGAAACTCTACAACACACTCGCCAAACAGAAAGAGGATTTCCAAAAAGAGAAAACCAATCCAGTAAAAATCTATATTTGTGGTCCCACGGTATACAACTCTGCGCACATTGGCAATCTCAGGACTTATGTTAACGAAGATCTACTCCGTAGGACCCTAGAGTTTTTGGGCTATCAGATAAACGAAGTGATGAATATTACCGACATTGACGACAAGATTATCAAAGCGGCGAATGAGAATAAGAGCGAAATTAGCGAGATTTCCGAGAAATACACAAAACTTTTCCTAAAAGACCTCGAAGCCATCAACTTCGAACTTCCAGAACATATGCCGAGGGCTACCAAAGAAATCGACTCCATGATTACCCTGGTTTCGGACCTTTTGGATAAGGGCTTTGCCTACAAATCAGAGGATGGCAGTATCTATTTTTCGATTGTAAAATTTGCCGAATATGGCAAACTGGCGAATCTCGACTTTAAAGGACTAAAAGAAGGTGCCCGTGTCGACCAGGATGAGTACGACAAAGAGAATGCCCAGGATTTTGTTCTTTGGAAGGCTAAAAAAGAAGGGGAGCCATCATGGGAAGCGCCATTTGGGGAAGGTCGTCCCGGATGGCACATCGAGTGTTCCGCTATGAGCATGCGCTACCTCGGTGAGACTATGGACATACATGCAGGTGCGGTGGATCTTGTATTCCCACATCACGAAAACGAGATCGCACAAAGCGAAGCCAGTACCGGCAAACCCTTTGCGAAATTATGGTTCCATCCGGAACACATGATGATAAACGGCGCCAAGATGTCGAAGTCATTACACAACTTCTACACCCTCGATGATATCGTTGCGAAATTTCAGGTAGAACCACTTGATTTTCGCATGCTTTGCCTGATGTCGCATTATCGCGAAAAGATGAATTTCACCGATGCCTCAATCGTTCAGGCACGCAACACCAGGCAGAAACTGCTTATGACCGTCGCCGAGCTAAAGGGAATCAAATATTCAGAAGACTCAACTAGCAGCTTAGTTGTTGCAACAAAGAATGCCGAGAAGGACTTTGTGGCAGCTCTTGAAGACGATTTAAACACGCCGAAGGCCTTGGCTGCACTTTTTGTTTACCTAAAAGAAGTGAACAAATCTTTTGTACAAGGAATGACAAAGTCCGATGCCGATGTTGCCCTCCATTTTTTCCAAAATGTCGACCGCGTCCTAGCCCTTGATCTAGATGAGAGCGGAATCGTGACGACACCGGCCAAGGTAGGATCGTTGCTTGAGAAACGGGAGATTGCCAGAGAGAGCAAGGACTTTGCTGCTTCCGATGAGCTCCGCGCTAAGATTCTTGCGCTAGGTTTTGAGGTAGAGGACACAAAAGACGGCCAGAAAATAAGGAAGATATAACCTTGGCTTTCGCTTGGTCAACAATCAAAAAGCCGGCAGTTGTGCTGGCACCTATGGCAGATATTACGACTCTGCCATTTCGTTCAATTTGCAAAGAATTTGGTGCCGATATCGTTTTTACACCAATGTTTTCAGCCAACGCCATCACTCACAATCCCAAAAGAACGCTCCGAATTGCCTCTTTTCTTCCGGAGGAGCAGCCGGTGATTGTGCAGATTTTCGGTTACGATGGCGACACTATTGCAAAGGCTGCAAATATTGTTGCGAAGGAACTGAAGCCTGCAGGAATCGACATCAATATGGGTTGTCCGGCACCAAAGATAACCGGTAATGAATGCGGATCGGCCCTACTCAAAGACTATCCGAAAGCCCTCGAGCTAATGAAAAAGGTGAGGGATGGTTATCATGGCCAACTATCGGTTAAAGTTCGCTTGGGTTGGATGGAAAAAGATGTTTTACCATTTATCCTCGAACTTGAAAAAATCGGTATCGATGCGGTCACCATACACGGTCGGACCACTAAAGAAGGCTACTCTGGCGAGGCTGACTGGGACAAAATTGCAGAAATTACCGCCCAGGTCCAAATGCCAATCATCGGGAATGGCGACATTAGCTCTTGGCGGATTGCACAAGAGAGAATACAAACTCCTGGGCTTTCAGGAATTATGGTTGGACGAGGATGTCTGGGCAAGCCGTGGCTATTTCAAGAGATTAAGACTAAAAAAGATAATAAGATAACTTTTGAGCAGATTTCCGAGGTGATCAAAAGGCAAGCGCAAGCTACGATTGATTTTGTCGGTGACGAAGAGCACGCCATGAGAATGATGCGCAAACACCTAGGGTGGTATATTCAGGGCTTCGCAGGAGCAAAAGACATTCGCAAACGAGCGATGCTGGTCTCGAGTCAAGAGGAACTCAATAATATACTTTCCGATCTAAAATAGAGACCCAGTAAGGGTCTCTATTTTTGAATAGCCGAGAGATCAGATTCCTTTTGCCGTGACATCCAGTCCATAAAGCGCTTTCGATGCTTCTCGATAGCCCAATCCGAGGTGCGGAACTCGTTTTCGTGATCCTTCCGATAACTAGCGCAAATAGCAACATTCGCCTTATAGTTTGGAACGTTGAAAAGGGAGTTGTAGTCCTCGATAAACTTATTCAGTTGAGTCTCTTTATTTTCTATAGATATATTATATCACAAATCGCGGCAAAAGGCTGGGAGGGAACGGACTTACTGAGTATATCCAAACCCGCGCGCAACAGAGAGTACCTGCTCCACATAGGCGTTACTATGGTTGTAATTATATAGTGCTGCCTTGATACCACCGTTCGTTTTGGCGTGAATTGCCAGGTGCTTTGCTGCTGTGAAGATGGCATCGTGAACGTCTGTAATCTGCCTCCTGCCATCGTCATCTCCATCCTGGGCATATGCTGCAAATGTTTCTGGCATAAACTGCATCGGTCCTTGCGCTCCGGCGTAACTCTCGATATCGGTGTCACCCTTTTGCCTGGTTTCTACGTAGTGAACTGCCTTCAGTAAATACCTCGAGACTCCATATTTCTTCTCTGCAGATGCGTAAGTGTCTTCAAAATTGCCTTTGCTTGAAACCTGGGCCAATATCACGCTAGCAATGCCCACTTTATCACTTTCGGCCTTGTCTTCTGCTTCTTTGAGGCGAGTGATAGGACCAATGAGGGAAACGGTAGTCGTGGCACTATCAGCGGTTGTCAAGGATAGGGGATTCTCGGCTGCCGAGTACTGCAGGCTCTGGGTGTCCTGTGCAGTCGTTTTGGTGGAAGGGGATTGGGTAGAGAGGAAAACGAATGAGGAGACGCAGAGAAATCCCAGAGCAGCAAAGCTTACTCGGCGCGTATGTACAAAAAGAACTTGCCAGTCGATGGCTCTCGGGCTCCGATACGAGCTGATAGCGAGCGGCTTGGCGTTGACAAAGATGTTGTCGCCAGAACGGCCGTTCGCAAATTTTGTTCTTTCCTTAGAATCCAACTTCACACCCACCCCTTAATTGTAATAAGTGTAACACATCGTTTCTATTGAATCTAAGGCAATACAAAAAGAAGTCTCCCGACAAGTGAGTGACTGCTTTTTGGCTGGGTAGGAGGCCCGCGCGACTGAACGTATACAGCCGTTCGGGCGGGGACTCGAAGGCAAGCCTTCTTCTCACCGCTATCTTGGAGACCTGTGCTTATTATTCAAACACAGCAATACAGTTCATTTATGTCTCCACCAACTCACAGTTTTGGCAATATCGGGGGTCTCGCCCTCATACCCTACAAACAGAGAAAGGCCACCCACAAGTGAGGAGCCTTTCTCTGGCTGGGGAGGAGGGACTCGAACCCCCGAATGCCGGTACCAAAAACCGGTGCCTTACCACTTGGCGACTCCCCATCGGGTTGATTTACCGATATATTCTAGCGCATGAGGAGCTAATTTTCAATTGTATATTCCAGATAGCAGTATAACTTGCTAGAATAGTAGAAGTGAAAGAACGAGAAGAACTAATCATTACGACCTATTCAAATGCTCTGGCGAAAACCAAGAAGGTGACGCTAAAGTTTTTTCGCGTCCTTATGGTAGGGCTGGGGCTTTTATTTACCGGGCTATTTCTTACAGTTTTCTTTGGTACCCTAGGACTATATTTCAAATATTCGGCGGAATTTGCCAAGATTAAGCCCCAGAGCAACTCGACGCAGCTCGTGATGTACGACAAAGACGGCGGGGAAATCTTTCGCGGTTATGGTGCTGCTGAGCCAAATAGAGTCAAGCTTGCAGACATCCCTGAGGACGTTAAGAAGGCAACCCTAGCCGCTGAAGACCTAGAATTTTATAACCATGGGCCAATATATCTAAAGGGCCTTGCCAGAGCCGCCTATGTAAACTGGCAAAACAGTAAGGGAAGCGGAATTGAAAAACTCACGAACCTTTTTTCTGAGGGCAATTACTCACAAGGTGGCAGCACCATTACTCAACAACTCGTGAAGAATGTTTACCTCACGTCCGAGAAAAGCTTCGAACGTAAAATCAAAGAAGCCGTCTTCTCTTCAAAGCTTGAAGAAAAGTACAGTAAAGACCAAATCCTCGAAATGTATCTAAACGAGATATACTACGGTGAGCAGGCTTTGGGCATCAAGAATGCAGCTAGGGTATTCTTTGACAAGGATCTCTCTCAGCTAGACCTCGCTGAATCTTCAATGCTGGCTGGTTTGCCCCAGGCACCAACGTACTACGACCCCCTAGGAGTAAATTATTTGCAGGCAAAAAAGCGTCAAGAATATGTCTTGCAGCAGATGCTAGGTGCCAAAATGATTACACTAGAGCAGGCGAAAGCTGCTGCCAACGAGCCTCTTACCCTTGTAGGCAAGGTTGATTCTTTTGATAAATACCCCTATTTCTCACAATATGTGAAGGATGAGCTTGCGACGAAGCTGGGGGAGGATAACATTTCAGAGAAGGGGCTCAAGGTATATACCAGTCTGGATCCAAAGCTGCAAGCCGTCGCAGAACAACAGGTCAAGGAAAAGCTTGTCACTCTTTCCTACAAAGGCGCGAGTAATGCCGCCGCAGTGGTGGCCGACCCCAAAACAAGCACAATCCTTGCGATGGTGGGCGGGGCCGATTGGAATACCAGCAAGGTCAATGTTGCCACGAGCGAAAGACAACCAGGATCTTCGTTTAAGCCCCTGGTCTATGCTACGGCGCTTGAGAACGGCTACTCTGCTGCATCCATTCTTGTCGACAAATATTTATCGTTTGGCAGCAACCCAACCTACTCCCCGAAAAACTATAGTGGTGGGTATTCTGGTTATCTAACCGTGCGAAACGCTCTAGCTAGGTCTCTAAATACCACAGCAGTCGAAATGGGCAAGTTAGTAGGACTCGAGAAGGTAATTGATACGGCGCATAGGTTAGGAATATCATCGCTAAATTCTGGGCCTGATAATTATGGATTGCCACTGTCTCTTGGTTCGGGTGAAGTGAAGCTAGTTGATATGGTAGAAGCCTTCTCTACTTTTGCGGACGGGGGCAAACGAGCACCACAATCGGCGATTCTTTCCATTAAAAACAATCGCGGAGACACAGTAACCCTACCAACCAGGGTAAAGAATCAAGTCATTAGTGAAGAGACCGCATACATTATTAGCAGCATCCTTTCGGACAACAATGCTCGTTCGGTGACATTCGGCAGCGTAAGTCCGCTCAAAACGGACAAGACCACAGCCGTAAAGACTGGAACCACTGACAACTATAGCGACTCGTGGACTATGGGCTACTCTCCAGATTATGTTGTTGGAGTTTGGATGGGGAATAATGACCACGCGCCAATGAAAAATGTTTCTGGAGTCGAGGGTGCAGCCTATGTCTGGCACGATATCATGACCGCTGCTTTAGCCGACAAAGCTGACACGCCCTTCCCAAAACCCGCAAACATCAAACAGGCCTGGGTAAACCCTTATACCGGCGCTCTAGCTACTTGGCAAGGCAGCCCAAATATCTTAGAATATTTCAAGGAGGGGACAATTCCCACAACAAATCCTGACCGTTCATATCTAAAAGAGTTTTAAATCTGAAATTAGTCGTCTATAATAATGTCAACGGAGGTAACTGTGGCTAAAACAAAATTACTTATAGTAGAAGATGACAAATCAATTCGTGATTTGTATTGTATAAAGCTCGAGAAAAGTGGTTTCGAGGTCTTCGCCGCCGAAGATGGCGGTAAGGGACTAGATATGGCGAAGAAGGAGCTTCCAGACATTATCTTACTTGACGTTATGATGCCCGTGATGAACGGCTTTGAGGTTCTTAAGCAACTCCGTAAATACGACCCCACCAAGGAAACTCCTGTTATTATTCTTTCAAATTTTGGCGAGATAGACCAGATGACCAACGGCTTCACTGCTGGCGCTACCGATTACCTGATAAAAGCCGAGCACACCCCATCTGATGTGGTCGAAATTGTAAACGAGACCCTAAAGAACAAGGGGAACATCGCCGGCGTTGCCTTTACCGACTAAGATGTCAATCTATAGAACAAAGGCAATCGTTATAAAAAGAAGAAACCAGGGTGAGGCAGATCGTGTGCTCACTCTTTTTTCATATGAGCTGGGAAGGATTTCTGCAATTGCCAAGGGCTCAAGGAAACAGAAAAGTAAGTACGGCGGAGCAGTTGAGCTCTTTACAGAGGCTGAGTTTGTTCTATCTACTGGCAAGACCTTTCAGATTATTACCGAGGTGTCTCCAATACAACATTACCTGAGCGAGACGACAGATCTAGAGTTAATTGCAGATGCTCACTTTTTTTCCGAGTTAACGGTGAAAGCAATCGTCGAGGAACACTCATTACCGAGTGTATACGAGGCGCTAGCTTTCTGCCTAGGAAACCTGGGCAAAATAAACCGCCAGGTACTTAAGGTGTACTACATCTCGCAGATTCTAAAAGCACTTGGCAGCTACCCAGAACTCTCTGTTTGTCTCGTATGCCACAAGAAACCAGATGGTGAGATTCGATTTAGCCACACTGCTGGGGGTATCTTTTGCGTCGACTGCAACCCTGTGACCGAAAGCCTAAAACACGCAGATAAGGACACTATCAAGCTTTGGCGGTTTATCCAAGAGGCTTCAGTAAACCAGATCCAAAGACTTAGCGTCACAGAAGACCAAGCAAATATTCTAGCGAGTGTAGTAGAACAATTTCTCACCAGTACCACCGGCCGAGAGTACCTTTCTCTTGCTAGTATCAAATTGACCCCTTAGCAGTATTTTGGTATGATTTACCTATGGAAAAGAACAAAAAGCACACCTCTCCGCTCGCCTGGAAACAATCAGACTACATAGCGAAACATGAAGAAATTCCAGAGAAGCTAGTTGTCGACACACTGCATACAGAGGGGGAACTCATGAACCAGGAGGAGATGGAAGCCTGGATTATAGACACCAACAAAACCTTCTGCATAGTACGTGAGGCCAGTGAAGAGCGATTTGACGCCCTTTTTCAGGAATTTACAGACGATTTGCAATACCTAGTTTCATTGGGTAAGCTTACAGCAGAAGACGCAACCGCATTGCTTAACAAAGACCTATATACCCTTTAAGGAGATCTCATGAGTACCAAAGCCCAGAACAAGATGGAAAAGATAGTAAGCCTCAGTAAGAGACGTGGATTTGTCTACCCGTCTTGCGAAATATACGGTGGGTTTGCCAACTCATATTCATACGGCCCATACGGTGCACTACTAAAGAAGAATATCAAAGACTTGTGGTGGAAAACCTTTGTCCAGAAACGAATTGATATCGTGGGTATCGACGGGCCAATCTTGTTAATTCCTGCCGTATGGAAAGCTTCTGGGCACACCGAGGGCTTTAACGATGCAATGGTAGACTGCAAAAAATGTCAGAATCGTTTTCGTGCAGATCATGTTGTAGAGGAAGCTACGGGGAAGGACCTGGAAGGGGATCTAGTTGCCCTCAACAAAGCTCTTGGCGCTATCAAGTGCCCAAATTGTGGCAAAACAGACTGGGCAGAAGCAAAATTTCTTAACATGATGTTCAAGACCCAGATGAATAGCTATGATGGCGACGTTTATCTACGTCCCGAAACAGCCGGTGCTATTTTTGTTGAATACAAAAGTATCATCGACTCCATGCGGGTACGGATCCCTTTTGGAATTGCACAAATCGGTAAAGCTTTCCGTAACGAGATAGTCGCGCGCAATTTCATCTTTCGCCTTCGCGAGTTTGAACAGATGGAGATTGAGTACTTTATAGACCCTAAGAAAAAGTGGGAACCGCTCTTTGATGAATGGCTAGGCTCACAAGAAGACTTTGCAAAATCTCTCGGAATTACAGATAGCCAAATCCGTCGCTACGAACACCCAAAGGAGAAACTCTCCCATTATTCAAAGAAAACGATAGATATCGAGTACGAGTACCCGTTTGGATTCTCCGAGCTTTTCGGCCTCGCGCACCGTGGTGACTTCGATCTTTCTTCACATCAAAAGGCTTCAGGAGTTGAACTTTCCTACGCAGATCCTACAGGCGGAGAGAAATTCCTACCGCACGTTATTGAACCGACATTCGGGCTTGATCGCTCGCTTCTGGCGGCGCTCTGTTCGGCCTACACCGAAGAGAAACTGGATACAGACGAACGCGTGGTCTTGAAATTCCCGGCAAGTATTGCCCCCATAAAGATTGCTGTTTTCCCGTTACTGAAGAACAAGCCCGATCTCGTCTCCCTAGCGAAGAAACTGTACGAGAATCTAGCAGAGGACTTCATGTGTGAGTTTGACGATAATGGTAATATTGGTAAGCGTTATCGCCGTCAGGACGAGATAGGTACCCCCTTCTGCATCACCGTAGACTTCGACTCGCTAGAGGATAAGTGCGTCACAGTGAGACACCGTGATACCATGAAGCAGGAAAGGGTTAAAATCACCGAACTAAACACCTTTTTCCACAGCCTCGGCCTTTGACAAAAGGCTTGACAAAAAGCTCACTAGAAACTAGAATTTGGAAGCGTTCCGCGGGGACGCAAAAGGGCTAGGAGTGACCAAACTCCTATCTTTTTACTCTCAATTTGAAGATTTATAAACCAAAAACACAGTTTGGAGAGTCATGGAAACAAAAGAAATCTACCTGACCAAAGCGGGACTAACAAAACTACAACATGAATACGATGAGCTTACTACTGATGGCCGCAAAAAGATTGCTGACATGATCAAGACAGCCAAAGAGTACGGCGACCTTTCTGAAAATTCCGAGTACGCTGACGCGAAAGACCAACAGGTATTTATCGAGGGTCGTATCGCCGAGCTTGAGCACATCCTCAAGGGTGCCGTCATCATTGACGAGTCCCACGATAACTGTACTCAGGTCAATGTCGGCTGTTCTGTACACGTAGAGGTCAACAAGGGCGAGATGGAATTCATGATAGTAGGAAGTGCAGAGGCAGACCCCGAGAAGGGCTGGATCTCCAACGAATCACCAATCGGCAAGGCACTGCTTGGCAAGAAGGCAGGGGAAACTGTAGAAATCGAAGTACCTGCTGGGAAAATTGAGTACAAGATAAAGAAAATCAAGTAGCCAAAACAAATTGTTTACAAAACCCCTTCAAAAGCTCTAGATAGCAACGTCATAAGGGGTTTTTTAATAGCCAAATACCGCCAGATGCGGTAAAATATAGGTACATTTATACCGTTAGACAGGAAGGAATTACATGTTCTGGGCAGACGAAATCGCCGCTAAACTCGACAAAAATAAAACACAGCTCGTTGATGACGCCTGGAGTGCCTCTGGCTTTGCTCATGTAGGTAGCCTGCGAGGACTCATAGTTCACGATATTGCAAACCGGGCCCTCCTTAACGACGGCCTAAAATCGAGTTATACCTTCATCCTCGACGATTTCGACCCTATGGATGGTATGCCAGTCTACCTGGACAGCAAAAAATATGCCGACGAGATGGGAAAACCTTTATTTACAATTCCTTCACCTACTGAAGGGCTCGTACTTTCTGAGTATTTTAGCGAAGAATTTATCGCTACTGCTAACCGCGTCGGAGCAAAACCGGAGTTTCTCCGCATGTCAGAGCTCTACAAGAGCGGCAAAATGAATGAAGTAATCAAAGAAGCTCTTACCGCTGTCACAGAAATCAAAGAGATTTACAAACGCGTCAGTCACGCAGACAAAGGTGAAAAGTGGTTTCCGTTCCAACCAATATGCGAACAGTGTGGCAAGATCGGGACCACTACTGTCACAGACTGGGACGGCGAGCTGGTTACCTATAGTTGTGAGCGAGCGAAAGTAGAATGGGCACAGGGTTGTGGCCATGCAGGCAAAGTTAGCCCCTACAACGGCACCGGTAAGCTGTACTGGAGAGTGGAGTGGCCCGCGCGTTGGAAGGCACTTGGAATAACCGTTGAAGGCGAGGGCAAAGATCACTGGGCCGCTGGTGGGAGTAGAGAAATGGCAGACGTGCTCACTCGCGAAGTATTCAAATTTCCAGCACCTGCCGATATTCGCTACGACTTCTTCGTCATTGGAGGCAAGAAGATGAGCTCGTCCAAAGGCCTCGGGGTCTCTGCAAAGGAAATGTCCGAGATCCTTCCTCCTGAACTGGTACGCTATCTCATGGCAAAGAATCCAAAAAAGGTAATTGAGTTTGATCCAGCTGGAGTTACGATTCCCAATCTTTTTGACGACTATGACCGCGCTATGAAAGCCTATTTGGGCGAAGTGGATTTCCCGGATATCGCAAGAGCCTGGGAAATTGTTCAAAACCCAGGTTTCGAGTCTGGATACCGCATGCGCTTCTCCAAAGTAGCCCTTGCTGTTCAGATGCCTCGCGTTGATATTTATGCTGAAGCAGAGAACGAAAAGGGTAGTAAGCTCAGTAGAACCGAGCTCACCAACCTTGAAGAGAGAATCCTTTATGCCAAGAAATGGCTCGAGAAGTATGCGCCTGCGGACTTTGTATTCAAGGTCGCAGAATCCTTGCCAAAGATTACCCTGAACGCAGCCCAGAAAGGATTTCTTTTTCAGCTTCTTCTCAACTTCCAATCAAAAGCTACTTGGACAGGTGAGGAACTGCACGGGGCAATCCATGAAATCAAGAAGAGTAGCGAGATATCGCCAAAAGAGGCTTTCTCGGCTATCTACCTGTCATTTCTTGGTAAGGAATCGGGGCCCCAGGCTGGATGGCTCCTAGCCTCGCTAGAACCAAAGTTTGTAATAGCTCGCCTCACTGAAACTGCAAAGTAACACATCCTTGATATAATAGAGATAGGAGAAAAGTATGTTAGACATTAAATATATACGGGATCACGCAGAGGAAGTAGCGACAAACTGTCTTAATCGCGGCTCCAAGGCAGATATCCCGAGGCTCCTGACTCTAGATAAAGAAAAGAATGAGCTTGCCGCTAAGATTGACGAATTTCGCTCAGTTCGGAATAAGATCAAAGGTAAGCCCAGCGCTGCTGAGATCGCAAAACTCGCGAAAAGCAAGGCCGAAGAAGAAAAACTATCGGACAAGCTTTCCGACATAGAGGCCGAATACCGGGATATTTGGTTTAGCGTACCTAATCTGACTCACCCAGAAGTCCATGTGAGCCAAGACGAAGACGACAATCCTGTACTCGAAGCGGGTAGGCCCACTAAATTCAGCTTTACACCTCTCGATCATCTAGTTCTTGCTGAAAAGCACAATCTTATCGATTTTGACCGTGCTACCAAGGTTGCTGGCGCCAAATTTTACTACCTCAAGAATGAGCTTGCTCTCATGGAGCTTGCGCTCGCTAGCTATGCTATGGAGATAGCCGTAAAGCATGGGTTTACCCCGTTCACTACGCCCGATGTGGCGAAAAGAGAGGTTCTGTACGGACTTGGGTTCAACCCTCGTGGGGATTCAACTCAGGTTTATAATCTGGAAGACACAGACCTCTCACTCATTGGTACTGCTGAAATCACGATGGGTGGTTACCACATGGACGAGGTTCTGGACGCTAAGTCACTTCCGCTAAAGTATGTGGCCCTTTCACACTGTTTCCGCACCGAGGCTGGCTCTTATTCCAAATTTTCAAAAGGTATCTTCCGGGTTCATCAATTTACAAAGGTAGAAATGTTCCAATATGTCTTACCCGAGAAGGCCGAAAGCGCTCACAGGGAACTCCTGGAGATTGAAAAAGAGATATTTTCGGGTCTTCAGATTCCTTACCGTGTCATCGACCACTGTACAGCAGACCTTGGAGCACCAGCGATTCAGACCTTTGACCTGGAGGCATGGATGCCAGGTAAACCGAATAAAGACGGCTCGCTGGGCGATTGGGCCGAGGTAACCTCGACATCAAATTGTACTGACTATCAATCACGTGCCCTCAGCATTAAATACAAAGACGGCGACAAGAAAGACTTTGTCTATATGATAAATGGTACTGCAGTCGCCACAACCAGGGCTCTCATCGCCATTATCGAAAACAACCAACAAGCCGATGGTAGTATCAAAATACCAAAGGTACTACAAAAATGGGTTGGCAAGGACAGCATTAAATAAGGAGGACATCATGAAACTGAACATTTCTGGTCATGAAACCGCAGTAACACCCGAGCTCAAGAAATATATTGAGAAGAAAATGAATAAGCTCTGCAAGCACTACAAGTCGGTACTTGTGATTGACGTGGTAGTAGAGGAAAGCAAAAAGAAAACCGAAAAGAAACTAGCTACGGCAAAGGCTACCATCCAGGTAGCTGGTCCTGATATCACAGCTACTGCAGAAGCCAAAACTCTATTTGCTGCTGTTGATGAGTTAGAAAGAAAGCTTATTCGTCTGCTTGAAAAAAATAAGGCCGCACATAGCCCAAAGGTTTCTCGCATCACGAAGGGGAAGACTCTGCTAAAAAAGATTCTCCGGATAGAAAGCCGTCAATAGATGTCACTTCTAAGTAAAATCATTGGTGACCCCAATCAAAAGAGGGTCGCTAAACTACAGAAATACGTTGACGCTACAAACGCACTGGAAAACCAAGTAAGTTCACTAAAAGATGAACAGATTGTCTCTCGCATTGCCGAAATCCGGAAGGAGATCGAGCTGAAAATACAGAAGGAGCTCGAAAAAGAGACCGACAAGGACTCTATCCGCACTATCGAGAATGATGCCATGGAATCCCACGTTGCAGAGGTTTTTGCCTTGACCCGTGAGACATCGAAACGAGCGCTCCGTATGCGCCACTTTGACGTACAGCTCATCGGCGGCCTAGTGCTCCACGAAGGTAACATCTCGGAAATGATGACAGGCGAAGGTAAAACCCTAGTAGCAACCCTGCCCGTTGTGTTAAACGCACTTACAGGCAAGGGCGTCCATGTTGTCACGGTCAATGATTATCTGGCGAGACGTGATGCGGGCTGGATGGGCAAACTTTATCACGCCATGGGACTAAGCGTTGGGATCATTGTCCACGATGCGGCTTTTGTTTATGATCCAGAGTACGAAAACACCAATGTAATTGATGAAACCACCGAGAATCTACGCCCCGTTACCCGCAAGGAAGCTTATGCTGCTGACATAACCTATGGCACCAACAACGAGTACGGGTTTGACTATTTACGCGACAATATGGTACAAACCGCCGAACAAATGGTCCAGCGCCCGCTTCACTACGCGGTAGTCGACGAAGTCGACTCCATCCTTATAGACGAAGCCAGGACACCGCTTATCATCTCTGCACCTGCAGAGGAAAGCACCGATAAATATACCGAAATTGACCAGCTAGTAAAGAAGCTAAAGGCTGAAACCGACTACACTCTCGACGAGAAGCAAAAAGCCGTTTCTCTTACCGATGAGGGCATTGCACACATGGAAAAACTCCTCGGTGTAGAGAATATCTATGAAGAGTTCGGGATTGAGAACGTCCACCACATAGAGCAGGCACTCAAGGCAAACGTAATGTTCAAAATCGATAAGGACTATGTAATCCGTGACGGCGAGATTGTAATCGTCGACGAGTTTACGGGGCGCTTGATGTTTGGCCGCCGTTACAGTGAAGGACTTCACCAAGCGATTGAGGCAAAGGAAAACGTGACCGTAAACCGTGAATCGCTTACCCTTGCTACTATTTCTTTTCAAAATTACTTCCGTTTATACGTTAAGCTTGCCGGTATGACAGGTACAGCCGCCACAGAAGCAGAGGAGTTTGCCAAAATATATAAACTTGAGGTTATCAAAATCCCTACAAATAAGAATAATGTTCGTATCGACGAGAGTGACCTTATCTACAAGAACGAACGAGGCAAATTCAACGCCGTGGTTGCAGACATCAAGGAGCGTCAGGCCAAGGGCCAGCCAGTACTCGTAGGTACTGTCAGTATCGAAAAGAACGAGCTCCTTTCGGACCTGCTAAAGCGTGGCGGCGTCAAACATCAGGTACTAAACGCCAAAAACCACGAGAAAGAGGCGATGGTCATAAAGGGTGCCGGTCAAAAGGGTGCCGTGACGGTGGCCACCAACATGGCAGGTAGGGGCACTGACATTGTGCTTGGTGAAGGCGTTGCGGATCTTGGGGGACTGCATGTCGTCGGCACAGAGCGTCACGAATCCCGACGTATCGACAATCAGCTTCGAGGTCGTTGCGCGCGTCAGGGTGACCCGGGATCTACTCAGTTCTACGTGTCCCTCGATGACGATCTGATGCGTATCTTCGGGAGTGAACGTGTGGGCAGCATCATGGAGAAGCTAGGGTTACCAGAAGACCAAGCCATCCAGCACGGCATGATCTCGAAAAGCCTGGAATCTGCCCAACAGAAGGTAGAGGGGCACAACTTTGATATTCGCAAACACCTTGTAGAATATGACGATGTGATGAACAAGCAACGCACCTATATCTACAAGCTTCGCAGCCAGGTACTCACCCAGGAGAGTCTAAAAGACAATTACCTAGAAATACTAGAAACTACGGCGCAGAACCTAATTGCCATAAATACACACGCGGAAACAGGTGAAATCATAGCCGAAGACCTCGAGAAAGAGCTAACTATGATTATCGGCTCCAAGATAACCATAGACCCCAAAACCCTGCTAGGGCCACCTAGTGAGCTTGCAGAGGCCATTCAGAGAGTATTCGTCCAAGCTTACGACGCTAAAGAGAAGAGAATCAGCTCCGACCTGATGCGCATCCTAGAGCGAGCGCTTTATCTTCGTACTATAGATATGCTCTGGATAGACCATCTAGACGCGATAGACCGACTTCGTGACGGTATCGGACTGCGTGGCTATGGTCAAAAAGATCCACTGATCGAGTACAAGAACGAGTCCTACCGCATGTTCAAGCTCCTGCTGGCTGCAATTGATAGTGAGATCGTGAATATGGTCTACAAGGTAGAGATTACTGCTAACGCACCAGCCACTGAGACTAAGGTCACCAAGATGGCAAAGGAGGCCGAGGGTGCAGCCGCAAAGGATAAGGCCTCAGCCTCCCGCGGGAAACATGTGGTCGGACGCAATGATCCTTGCCCCTGTGGTAGCGGTAAAAAGTACAAAAAATGCCACGGAAAGTAAGATGACTTTGCAGGAGGAGGGCGAGAGGATCGTCGCTAATTTAAGGTTAGAAGAGACCTTAAACCTTTTTGGTGAAGCCCATCTTGTAGGAAACATTGCCCTAAGTACTACCGTAAAGCCAGATATCGATTTTGTAATTTACTGTGAGCCTACGGAATGGAAAAACATCGTTTCGGATCTAAAAACCGCATTTTTGGCTACTGACCACCACAACTACGAAGAGCGTGAGCTCAAGCAGAGCGGTAAATACCTAATTACGTTCGAACACCAGGAAGAAGATACTCTCTGGTCAATCGATATTACTCTTACGAAAAAGGGAGGAAACTACCTTACTGATTCTTACCGGTTCTGTCTGGACTACAAAGACAAGTTTACGCCTAAGATCATCAAGACTATCCTCCCAATCAAGAAATACTTTTACAAAAAGAATATGCTCCGTAACAGCATGTCGTACTATATCTACCGTGCGGTTATCGATGAAGGTGCCACGTCGGTTACAAACGTTTACGACTACTTGCAGAAAAATCAAATATATTTAGGGAAATTCACGAAATGATAAAAGCAGTACTATTTGACGCCATCGACACCCTCTTTCAGCCTTGGCCCGACAAGGTCGGAACCTACGTTCGTATTGTTGAGCTAACAACAGGTCTGAAAGTAAACCGAGAAACCATGGAAGCCGCATGGAACAAGGTACTTGCTGAAACCGAGGCTGCTGCCAGGATGGAAAGTGAGAGGGGAATGGAAGGGAAGCTTGCTTGGGTAGGGTTTAATGCAAACCTACTGAGAGAGCTAGGCTATACTGGTGACTGCGCTGCCATGGGTGAAAAACTACAATATGAATCTTGGGGCAACCCAGACAACTATCACCTGTTCGAAGATGTTTTGCCTACCTTAAAGGCGCTGCAGACAAAAAATATTCGCATTGGCTGCGTAAGCAATGAGGATGGTAAACTCCACACTTTCTTTGAAAAATACTCTATCCAGGACTATTTTGAAATCGTTATTGCGTCAGAGGAGGTGGGACACGAGAAACCCAGTGCGGAGATATTTGAAATTGCTCTAGACAAGATGAAACTTGCACCCCATGAGATAGTTTTTGTCGGTGACAGCCTCATAAGCGACTACTTTGGGTCCAAGGCAGTAGGGATGAAGGCAGTCCTTATTGACCGTGAACACAAAGTAGCCGATGATAGTATATGTAAAATTGATTCACTAGAGAAAATACAGGAGCTACTATGATTCAGCCACCATTATTATCAGTCGTTCTAACCTCGGGCTTTGTTGACAGCTTCAATCCATGTGCTATCTCACTTTTACTGATATATATCTCCTTGATGTTTACTCTCAAGAAGGACCGCAAAGACATCATGGCCTTTGCTCTTGCCTACATCATTTCTATTTATGTTACATACTTCCTTATTGGCATCTCTGGACTCAAAATACTCGATTTTATGCGGGCTTCTAGCTTGCCGATTCCAAACCTCGTAGCAAAGCTCGGGGCAGCGCTGGTCTTTTTCTTTGGTGCAATGAACATCAAGGAGTACTTTTTCCCGAATCTACCATTTAGCGTGCGCATTCCACTAAAGGTCCGCGGCTATGTGAGCAAATACGCCTATGAAGCGACAATTACATCTGCTGTTGTGGTAGGGTTTCTTATCGGAATCTACGAATTCCCATGCTCTGGAGCGATATACCTCGCCATCATCAGCCTCCTGCATACTCAGGTAAACTTTTTTGTAGGAGTTGGGTACCTGCTTCTTTACAACCTAATGTTTGTCTTGCCCCTAATTGGTATTTTTGCGCTCACAACGAACAAACTTACAACAGAGAAATTTATCAACCTTCAAGAAAAGCATGGTCGCAAACTTCACTTATTTCTGGCGTTTATGATGCTGATCCTCGGGGTTGTCATTCTCTGGTTTACGAAATAACGCAACAAAGATACCAAGCAAAACCGCACTTTATTTGACTACAGTGCTATAATATATATGTAAGGAGAGGGACACCCTCTCTTTTCTTTGTTTCATATCGACTGAAAAGTACTTGACAAGTTTAAATATTTGTGATATATTGTTCAGTCGACCAGAAATCTGGGTAACCATGAGTTCGTCGACCTACACCTTGACACCTCAAATTGCCGAAGGCGATGAGAGTTATCCTAAACAAGCGGCCGGCGGTCGCAAGATCCCTGAAAGGGGGTGCCAGTAATGGCACGCAACAAAACGGCCGCCCACGCGGCCAAGAACGCTCTTGTAGGCCTGGTGGTGGCAGCTTTGCTGCTTACCTCTGGGTGCGTCAAAGTGAACAACCCCCCGATTACGGTGGTTGTTCCCGAGCCGACGTCTACGACAGCGACGCAGGTGCAGCAGACTCAGTCTGCAGTAGTTCCGGCGTCGACGACGGAGACGGTCCCGCCGCTTCCTGTAGGAACGCTCGACGTCCGTAGCTGGAAAGGAGCCATCAGGGCTCTCAACAGCCCGGAGAACTCGGACATCCTGAAGAGGATGTACCAGCTCAAAGGCAAGAACTTCGTCAAGAAGGAACTTGCTCGGCTCGAGTACGACTACGACCACGGCATCTTCCACACGTGGAAGGCGCCGCGGGCAGGGATGACTTTCATCGACACCGACCTCGGAAGCAATCGCGAGGACGGACGCTGGAAGCCGTTCCATAACACGACCACCAAGGGGCAGAAGTTCCTAACGTGGACGGATGGAACCCCGGCCCTCCGTATCGGATGCCTGAACCCCGTCAGCTTCTATGCGGGCAAGACCCCTCGCAAGTCGGTGCACGTTGCACCGACCCGCATCACCAGGAGGGTGATCATCAAGAAGGTGGTCATCAAGAAGGTGGTCAAGAAGCACAAGAAAGTCGTCAAGGGCTGTGGCAACAAGAAGAGCAGCGGGTCAACCGCTGACACAGTCCAGAAGACAATCGGTACCAGCGGTGGGGCTGGGCAAGAGTAGTGTCATGGGTGTCTACGCCAGGTTGCGCAATCGCGCAACCTGGCACCCCCAATAAAATTCCGTATCGTTGGAACATCACAGGCAAAGCTTGAAATGTTCCTGGGATAGGCAACAAAATTATTAATATACCTTAAGGAGGTATAAGATGAAAAAAAACCCAACAAAACTAAAAGGTAAGAGAATTCTAGCGGTCTACGCATTACTCGCCATGTTTGGTGTAAGTACTGTAGCTAGTGCTGCTGGAAACATCTCCTACGAAGCTATGCACACGGTGCGTAACAAAACCAACAACGAAACCACCTACAGAGCTGCGGCTAGCGCCAAGCCTGGAGATGAGATGAGGGTGATGGTTTACTACCACAACAAAGAAAATGAGAATTCTGGGATCAATGCCCAGAATCTAAACATCAAGGTAGCTCTACCAACGACTGAAGGTACTGGACATGTTTCTACCGCTACTGTAAGCGGTTCGAACATCGCCACTATAGTTGACACGGCCGTTATCAATACGAACGTGAAAACAAAGCTAGAGTATGTTGCTGGATCTGCTACACGCAAGTTCAACACCGGTACGAACGCTGTTCCAAACTGGCAAGTAGTGAGCGTCGACGACAGCATTGTCGGAGGTGGTTACAACATAGCATCACAGAAACCTTGCTACAACTTCGAGGAGTCAATCGTAATTACGGTTAAAGTAATCGAAGTTGAAAAGCCTAAGCCAGTCTGTACGCTCGTGGCTAACCCGACCTCAGTCAAGAAGGGCAACAGCTCAACTCTTAGTTACACCACTACAAATGCTACTTCAGCTAGCATCGACCAAGGTGTAGGCAACGTGGTCGTAGGTTCTGGTTCTAATCAGGTTACTCCTGCGTCTACCACTACTTACACTCTAACAGCCAACGGTGAGGGTGGCACAGTCATCTGTGACGCCACTGTAACCGTAACTGAAAAGCCGGTCATACCAGAAGAGCCTAAGCACCCAGAGACACCAGTAGTGATAACTACTGGTAAGGGCAACATGCCAACCTCTGGTCCTGCGGAAGCAGCTGCTGGTGCCATCGGTCTTACCTCTACAGGTGGTGCCGCATGGGCTTACCTCCGAAGTAAGAAGAACTTACTCGGCGCCCTCAAAAAGATTAAATAATCTTTTACTAAAAGACCCCTCGCAAGAGGGGTCTTTTTGATATCTAGGCGCTCGCATTAGAGGCACATTTCCCGTATAATACCCTCATGAATGAGATTAAAGAACGCCTCAAGAACTTATCCGAGCGACTCGAAAAAGCATTTTTAATGCTGAACCTTGAAGTGGACCGAACCGAACTTGGAGACCTCCAGGGAAAAGCCTCTACCGAGGGCTTCTGGGACAACGTTTCCGCCGCTCAGGAAACAATGCAGCTTATTGGTAATATAGAGAACCGACTTAAGAGCTGGGATCAGATTACCACTGATATCAATGACCTTACAGAATTAACAGCCAATACAACCGAAAGTGACCACGAGATGGTATCAGAGATCGTAGCTGGTATCGAAAAAGCCGAGAAAACCTTTGAGACTCTTGAGTTTGAACTACTATTTACCGGTCCCCATGATCATGAGAATGCAATTCTCTCTATCAGTGCCGGAAGCGGGGGAGTCGACGCCCAAGATTGGGCCGAGATGCTCGGTAGAATGTACCTCAAGTTTGCCGAAAAGAATGGATTTGGAATAGTTATCATTAGTGAAACTGCGGGGGATGAAGCGGGAATCAAGGGGATGACCATTGAGGTTAGGGGCCCACAAGCCTATGGATATCTACGCAGTGAACATGGAGTTCATCGTCTGGTACGAATCTCCCCTTATGATGCTGCAAAAGCCAGACACACCTCTTTTGCCCTCTTAGAGGTGGTGCCTGAGATTATTGCTACGGACTACAAACTGGATGAAAAAGAACTTCGAATAGACGTTTACCGCTCTGGTGGCCACGGCGGGCAGAGTGTGAATACCACCGACTCGGCTGTCCGCATTACTCATCTTCCAACCGGACTTACTGCCACCTGCCAAAACGAGCGAAGCCAACTCCAAAACAAAGAAACAGCCATGAAAGTATTGGTAGCCAAGCTTATCGACCTTGAGGAGAAAGAGAAAGCGGCAGAGCTTGCAAGGATCAAAGGCGAAAACATCTCAGCCGAGTGGGGAAATCAAATACGTTCCTATGTTCTCCAGCCTTATACGCTCGTGAAGGACCATCGAACAAACTATGAAACTGCCGATGTTCAAAAAGTACTAGAAGGCGGAATCGACGAGTTTATTGAGGCTTGGCTACGTGACAGTAAAAAGTAACTTATTTGAATAAATATCTTATACAGATTCAGCCTTGACCTCAACTAGAGATAAGTTTAAACTATTTATGTAAACGCACCAACCAAGAGAGGGAAACTACATCTCAATGATATATTTTGAGAAAGTATCAAAAATTTATAAGACAAAAGAGGGCACACAATCGGATGCTCTCGTCAACGTCTCAATGCATATAAAACCTGGCGAATTCGTCAGTGTTGTTGGCTCATCTGGAGCCGGTAAATCCACACTTATAAAGCTGATAAACCGAGAAATAGTCCCTGATGAGGGCCGTATTTACGTGGGTGGTCTTGATTATGCCGAACTTAAAAAACGTGATATCCCATACCTACGTCGCAAGATCGGTGTGGTTTTTCAGGACTATAAGCTATTGCCAAAGAAAACCGTTTTTGAGAACGTTGCTTATGCCCTCGAGGTAGCTGGCGTAAAAACTAAGGAAATCAATGAGCGAGTGCCAAAGATCATCGAGCTAGTGGCGCTATCCGATAAGATTAACTGCTTTCCTAGAGAGCTCTCGGGTGGTGAGAGACAGCGCGTGGCAATTGCGCGTGCACTTGTTCACCAGCCACGAATACTTATTGCCGACGAGCCTACAGGAAACCTGGACCCAAAGACTTCGTGGGA
Source organism: Patescibacteria group bacterium (assembly GCA_041738615.1). Lineage (GTDB taxonomy): Bacteria > Patescibacteriota > CPR2 > UBA1875 > CAIMLA01 > JBGSPL01. The sequence continues at coordinate 151,301 of JBGSPL010000001.1, read as the reverse complement.
CATTGTAGAGATTCTTACCAAGATCAACGAGATGGGGACTACTGTCATCATGACGACGCACAACTCCCACATCGTAAATAAGCTCAAGAAACGCGTGATAAAGATCCAGGATGGCAAAATTGTGCGCGACGAAAAAATGGGGAGGTACGACAACTAATGCAAGCATTTTTACGTGTATTTAAAGCCGGCGTCTCCAGCTTCTTTCGAAATGGTTGGCTCTCGGTAGCCTCCATAACCGTTATGGTACTAACCCTACTAACGCTCTCTATGTTTTTTGTTATCAACATGGCTCTCAATACCGGAATCAAAACGATACAGGACAAGATTGACATGTCCGTCTATCTCAAAGAAGACGTGAAGCAGTCTGTTGTCGTCGGGATGCAAAACGACCTAGCAAACCTGCCGGATGTAAGATCTATAAAGTACATATCCAAGGACGATGCCCTTGCAAAATTCAAGAAACAGAACGCCAACAACAAGGCCCTTATAGAATCTATCGATAGCATCGGCAACTCTTTGCCTGCTAGCTTAGAAATCAAGGTTTACAACCCCGATAAGTTAAACAGTATTAGCGATATCCTGGCTCAGAACAAGTACAAAATTGCCATCGACAAAATCAGCTACCAAGACAACAAGGTCATTATCCAGAATCTACTTAAGGCGACTAACTTCAGCCGAGAGCTGGGTATCGGAATTACTATTGTTTTCACCATCGTTTCTCTGGTCATAATATTCAATACTGTTCGCATCGCTATCTTCTCCCGCATGGAAGAGATTGAGATTATGAAACTGGTAGGAGCAACGCCGAGCTTCATCAAGGGGCCCTTCCTGATAGAAGGTGCTATCTACGGTTTCGTGGCAACCCTCATTACGCTAACGATCATGTCATCTCTGCTATACTTTGCGGCTCCCGCTCTCGCAAACTACTTTAGTGATGCCGGGACCAGCCTCACAGATTATATGAGAGATAACGTTGTAATTATCACCCTGGCCCAGCTAGTTGTCGGTTTCGCGATTGGAGTTTTCTCCAGCTGGCTCGCTATTCGTAAGCATCTAAAGCTCCAGTCTTGACAAGGGTGTCAAAAGTGATAAAATAACCCGTAGGAGGGTAAATGCCTCATCGTGATTCAAAAATTCAACTTTCAAATATAAAAATGAATATTAAGCAGCTCGGCAAATTTATTGGCGTGCTATTTTTGATGGTTACTCTAGCAATGCCAGTCTCTCTTTATGATGCCAAGCCTGTAAAGGCGGTTAGCGAGATTGATAAAATCAACCAGCAGATTGAAGGCATCAATAAGTCTATCGGTGACAATCTGGCAAAAAAACAAACGGCAGAGAGCGAGCTTGCTACCATAGACTCTCAAGTAGAGGTAATTCGGCTCCAGGTAAACTCTACCCAGCTGCAGCTAGACCAAGCCAACGAACAAATAGCAACATTGACCGCGAAGATTACTGAATCTGAAGATAATATAACAAAACAAAAAACACTTCTTGGTGAGTACGTGCGTCAGATGTACATAGACGGTCAAGTATCACAAGTTCAGCTGGTACTTACCGCGAAAAACTTTTCCGACTTTGTAGATCGCTCTGAGTATCTAAATACTATGCAGGCAAAGGTTACAGATACTGTGAAAAAGATTGTTGCCCTAAAAGACGAGCTGACGAAGCAGAAAAATGAAGTCGAGATTACGAAAGCAAACGCAGAATCACTGCTTGCATCACAGACTGCCCAAAAGAACGCCCTGGCTTCACAGCAAGCCTATAGGAACTCCGTGATCGCTGGCGTAAATGCCTCCAACAACGATCTTGCGAGCCAAAAAGATGCCCTTTACCAGAAGAAAGCGCGACTTTCTGTAGCCTACGGGGAGACAATCCTGAACGGTTCCAGCGACTATCCATGGGGAAGCCCTGTACCCCGTTCTCTTAGCTGTAATTATGGAACATGTACCGAGGACGGAATGGGTTACTATATCGGCCAGTGTACCTCTTATGTCGCCTGGAAACGACGAAAGATTGGCAAGCCTATCCCACCAGCTATCGGCAATGGGGGTGAATGGACAGGGGGAGCAGCTGGCTATCCTCAAAGCTACACGCCTCAGTCGGGAGACGCGATGATCTTCCCAAATCTTGGGAGCTATGGCCACGTTGCATTCGTGGATTCTGTCAACGGTGACGGCACTGTAAATATTTCTGAATACAACTGGACTCCAGACTCGTTCACGATGAGAACGGTAAATCCTTACAGTTATGGTGCATACTTCATCCATTAGAACAAATTGCCACCACGCTTAATCTACGTTACAATAAAAGGTGCTAAATAAGGCGCCTTTTATGATTAGTAAATCTACCAAACAAACCAAAGAATGTAACGATCAGCGCAACACAAAAATATTAATTGGTGCTGTTATCTTTATTTCCTTTATCTTCGGCTGGGCATTTGGTCATATGGATTTCCAAACTCAGGGAATAAATTCGATTAATATTGCCGGAAAGACAGCCACTACAAACTCTGTAGATTTCTCACTTTTCTGGCAGGTTTGGGATCGTTTGGCAAAAAACTTTGACGGCAAGATAGATGCACAGGAAATGGTGTATGGCGCCATAAACGGAATGGTAAAGTCACTCGGAGATCCATACACGGTCTTTATGACTCCCGAGGAGGCCAAATCATTTAGCCAGGAGCTAGAAGGCAGCGTTAATGGTATCGGTGCTGAGGTCGGTATCAAAGATAATAGGGTCGTCGTAATCGCGCCTATTGACGGCTCCCCAGCAATCAAGGCTGGCATTATGGCAAACGACATCATTTTCACAATAGATGGTGCCGATACTACCGGAATGGACCTTGCCACTGCTGTGTCTAAGATTCGCGGTGAGGTTGGAACTAAGGTAAAGCTTTCTATCCAAAGAGGGTTTGCAAAGATTGACTACGAAATTACTAGAGCCAAGGTAGATACCAAAAGTGTCAAATGGGAGTTAAAAGAAAATAACGTAGGCTACATCCAGATTACTCGTTTTGACGCGAACACTTCATCCCAGATCAAGCAAGCGACACAGGACCTTTCTGGCAAAAACTTGAGGGCTATCATTCTGGACCTAAGAAACAATCCTGGCGGCTACCTAGATGCTGCCGTAGATGTGGCGAGCGAGTTTGTGAAATCTGGAATCGTTGTTTCAGAGAAGGCAACAGAAAAGAGCAGTACCGAGCAGAAATACTTTGCTACTGGCAAGGGAAACCTGATCGAAAACAAAATTCCTCTAGTAGTTCTCGTAAACGGCGGCTCAGCATCGGCATCAGAAATTGTCGCTGGTGCGATTAAGGACAACGGACGAGGCACGCTGATAGGAGAAAAGACCTTTGGAAAAGGCTCGGTACAGACGGTGGATACTTTAGCAGGAGGCGCGAGCATCCGCATCACAGTTGCACACTGGTTTACGCCGAAGGGCAAGAACATAAGCAAGGAAGGTATCAGCCCAGATATTGAGGTTAAGCTTAGCGAAGAAGACGCCAAAGCTGATAAGGACCCTCAACTTGCGAAGGCAATTAGTTATTTATTAGACAAGATAAGATAGGAGAAACGCATGAAAGTATTATTTCTACAGAACCAAGAGAACCACAAAGTGGGGGACATCAAAGAAGTTCCAGACGGTTATGCTCGTAACTACCTTCTGAAAAAGGGGATTGCCGTACCTGCGAGTGAAGATAAGGTCAAAGAACTAGAGTCCAAGATCGAAAAAATCAAGAAGGAGGAGGAGAAGGCTACCGCAGAGCTTACTACTCTTGCAGAAAAGATAGAATCCGCTACCTTTACGGTTACCGCCCAGGCAGGAGACGAAGGAAAACTTTTTGGCGCAGTCACGAATCGCGACCTGGCAGAGGTCCTTGCGACGAAAAAGTTTGCAGTTGATAAGCACGATATTGAAATTCTAGAACCGATTCACGACCTTGGAGAACATGAGGCTACCGTCAAGCTTGGCCACGGGGTACATGCCACCATGAAGATAACAGTCGAGCGCGCAGCATAATAATCCTTGACTCGAAACGCATTTTCAGGTATAATTTTCTGGTATTTCGCACCGAAGGTGCATAACAAAAGCTACTAAGGAGACTCCAAGATGTCACATACAAAGGCAGGCGGTTCCACTAGAAATGGCCGCGACTCTAGATCACAAAGATTGGGTGTAAAACTATATGGTGGACAGACTACAAATGCTGGTCAGATTATTCTGCGTCAACGTGGCCTCAAATGGGAGCCAGGTACAAACGTAGCTGTTTCTGGCGACGACTCACTTTACGCTAAGGTTGCTGGGGTTATCCGCTACACTCAGAAACGCGTCATGAAATTCACAGGCCACCGCGTGCGCAAAACTATCGTACACGTCGACCCAATCACCCCGATCACTGAGTAATTTCAAAATCCCCCGAAAGGGGGATTTTTTGATAGAATGGTTAATATGAAAGAGAAGACACCCATTACCATAGTCTTGCCGGACATTCGGAGTGCCATGAATATTGGCGCTATTTTTCGCACGGCGGACGCTATGGGGGCGGAGAAGATATATCTTTGCGGATACTCTGCTACCCCAGAGCACCCGAAAGTGGCCAAGACCTCCCTGGGAGCAGAAAGCACTGTTTCCTGGGAATATGTTTCTAATACAATAGAGTTGTTACAAAATCTCAAGTCACAAGGGAAAACAATTTACGGTCTGGAGCTTACGCCTGAATCTAAGTGTATCTGGGAGGTGGAGCCTACCTTCCCCACAGTCCTCGTTGTGGGGAATGAAATAAAAGGGATAGACCCAGAAATTCAAGCAATCTGTGACGAGATAGTACATCTGCCCATGCTTGGCGCCAAAGAATCGTTAAATGTGGCTACCGCTACAGGAATAGCGCTCTATTATTTACTCGAGAAGAGCTCTTGCAAGCCCTAGACGGCAGGCGTATAGTAAAGTTAATAGTAACCTAAGTCATAGGGGGATATTATGGCAGAAACAAAGAACGACCAGGCACCAAAGGACCTGATGGGGTTTTTGGAGTTTTGGTTAGTAAAAAAGGCACCTTTTCAGATTCCTGAGAGCGCCAAAGAATGGATTGTAAAATGGGGTCCATGGATTAACGTAGTTTTACTCGTTATCTCACTCCCTATTATCCTAACCGCACTTGGCTTTACCGCCGTGCTTTCACCGTACGCCATGATGGGCGGATATGGCCTCTCGAGTCTTTATTGGGTTGGCATTGCCATCATGGCTGTCCAACTTGCCCTACAGGTAGCAGCACTACCAGGGCTGTTTGCGCGTAAGCTCTCTGGGTGGACACTGTTATTCTACTCACAGATTGTAAGCCTGGTATACAGCTTAGTTAGCGGCTCTATCGTGGGAGCGCTTATCGGAGCCCTGATCGGCTTCTACGTGCTTTTTCAAATTCGTGGAAAATACACCAAATAGGCCTGTCCTAGACCAAGGTGGTAAAGTTGTTGCTGGAGCAACAAGATGGAAATCGTCCAAAAGCTCGCCTCCATCAGGCGAGCTTTTTGTTATTGCCAATCTAGACTATAATGATGTTATGAAATTAGGTGTACACGTATCAACAGCCGGGGGAGTAGATCAGGCAGTCGACAGGGCGGTAGCTCTCGGATGCAATACTTTTCAGATATTTATTTCCAACCCCCGCGGCTGGAAGATCACTGAAATTCCAGACGAAAGCGTAGCCGCTTTTAGGCAGAAATATGATGAAAACAAAATGCAAGATGCCTTTGCACACAGCATATACCTCATAAATCTTGCGTCTCCCAACGAAACATTGCGCGAGCAAGGGATAGATTCTCTTGTTTCTGGGCTAAGAAATGTTGAACGACTAGGTCTTGTGGGTCTTGTCACTCACATCGGTTCTCATCAAGGAAATGGCATAGAAATTGGAACCGAGAGGGTGGTAGAGGCTCTTGGCCAAATCCTGACTGAAAATAGTGGTAAAAGCTTGTTACTACTAGAGAATACTGCTGGGGCTGGCAATCTGGTAGGCAAGAATTTCAAGGAACTTGGTAACATCATCAAGCAATCCGGCTCCGACAGGCTAGGCATCTGCCTAGATACCGCGCACGCCTTTGAACAGGGTTACGAACTGCACACTGCAGCAGGTTTAGACAAAATGATTGCTGAAATCGACGAGAACGTTGGGCTAGACAGGCTCCGCGCTATTCATCTTAATGACTCTATGACCGAGCTCGGCAGTTGCCGCGATAGGCACGAGAATTACGGACAGGGATTTATCGGAGAGGAAGGTCTCACAAGGATCATCAACCACCCAGCGCTAAGGGATATCCCCTTTGTGATGGAAACACCAGAAATCAAGGACGGTACCGGTACGAAGGGGATGATAGACCATATCCGTTCTCTCCGAAAGGATTAATATGGCAAAACCGATTTACCAAGACAAAGTACTTTATCCAAAACTACTATGGTCCAGGCCACTACACTTTTACAAATCCGAGGCCGGCAAGATTTTGGTCCTTGCGGGATCGAAAGGGATGACTGGTGCTGCTATCCTCATCTGTGAAGCAGTTTTCCGTAGTGGAACAGGCATCTTACTTCTTGGGTTTCCTGAAAGCCTAAAGGGTATCTACAGAGGGGTCCTACCCGAGGCCATGACCCTGGAGTTACCAGAAACCCCTGGGCACTCTCTGGCCAAGAAGGCCGAAAAGCCCATCCTAGACAATGCTCGCTCTTGTGACGTCGTCGTTATTGGTCCTGGATTATCGCAAAATGCGGAGACTATCCAGCTTGTCTGGGAACTCGTCTTTGCACTCGACAAGGCGGTCGTTCTTGACGCAGATGGACTTACGGCTCTGGCCAAAGGAATCGAAGTCATGCTTTCTAAAGAAAGTGAGGACTACTTGATAGAATATTTCCAAGGAAAATCTTGCGAATTAATCATCACACCTCACCCAGGTGAAGCTGCTAGGGTAGCTAGCGCTCTTGGTCTAGACAAGAAATTCACCTCACACTACATCGAAAATCACAAAGAAGAAGTTGGGCCGATTATTGCAAAAAAACTATCCTGTACCGTCGTTTTAAAGGGCCATGACACGACAATAGCTACAAGTAGGGGGGATGTCATAATTAACCGCCTAGGAGGCCCAGAACTAGCCACAGCGGGTTCTGGTGACGTCCTCTCTGGCATTATCGGGTCCTTTGTTGGACAAAACCCCGATAATCACCTGGAAGCCATTGCAACTGCTGTTTATCTCCATGGTCTGGCTGGGAAAATAGCCAAGGAAGAAATAGGGGAACGGAGCGTAATTGCATCGGACATCGTCCGCTATCTACCAAAGTCAATTAAAAAAGCCGAGGAAGAATAACCCCGGGTTTTCGATTATTGGTGCCGCTGGTCGGGATCGAACCGACATGGATTGCTCCACACGATTTTGAGTCGTGCGCGTATACCAGTTCCGCCACAGCGGCACATCATATTTCATCTCAACTGGGAGCCCAACACTGCACCAGCAACCCAGGTATTATAGCGCTGATATAGATTTTGGTCAATAATAACGGTATCATTAGAGCATGTTAGACGAACCTACAATTCATCAAATCGAGCAGCTATTACATTCTTTTCGCCTACAGGGTGGCAGTGATGCCGAGATAAGTGCCCTGGCGCATGATATTATTCGTGATTACTGTCCGGACGAAGTCCGTCCAGTTGAAAAAGTGTTTCAAAAAGCCAGCCACGAAAGTATAGACAAAATTTTTAGATTTAAAAATGACGGCAAAAAACCTCTACACCAGGCCATATCAAATACCTGGCGCCGTTGGTATGTAAAATATCCGATTATATTTATCGGCGTTTTTGGTGTAATTTTTGGCCTTGCGAACCTGCCGCTCTATTTCACTAAGTCTAAACCGCTCGACTACAAAAAACAGGTTGTCACGCCAAACGAACTAAAGAAGACGGCATCCCTGACTACGGCCCCACTGGAACCGGGTGAGACAATCCCAGAGACGCCAACTCTCGTGGTGCAAAAGATTGGTGTCACTGCACCTATAGTCTTTACCGAGAGTACCGAGGAGGCAGACATCCAAACGGGCCTACAGAGCGGTGTCGTACATTACTACCAAACCGCTGAGCCAGGCAAGGTAGGGAACAGTTTCATTACAGGGCATAGCTCCAACTACTGGTGGGACAAGGGAGCGTACAACTATATCTTTGCAAACCTGGATAAGCTGGTAGTAGGAGACCAGGCCAAGATTTATTACAAAGGGAACAAATATCTTTACCAAGTAAATAACGTAAAGGTAGTGGAACCCACCGAGATGAGCGTGCTGGATCAAACAATAAAGCCCACAATGACACTAATGACCTGTACTCCACCGGGCACCAGCTGGAAGAGACTTATCGTATCCTTTGATCAGATTGCACCAGTTTATAAAGCGGCGATTGTAGCAAAACCTGATTCAAAAGACTCTGCAGATACAACCTCGAAGCAATCCTCTCAATTACCGGCCAGCGACTCCAACCCAATTGTGGACTGGCTAATCGGTCTTTTTACTACAAAAAATTAGTACTGACTCGTAAAGCGGAAGTACTCCACCGCGGAGTCTTTGGTTTCACCATAGACCAGGCTGTAGTTTTGAGTGTCGAGAGCGACTATCTTTTGTGGAGAGAAAGAAAGAGCCAATGGGTTCCCTCCGTCATATTCGCTAATCCGAAGTCCATCATCTCCGTTGACAAGGAAGTGGCAGTCGTCATAATACCAACGAACTGAAGTAATCGCGCCAAGGGAAGCAAAATGGCTCTCCTTTTTCTTCTCAGAATCATAGCGATAAATGGTAGTACCATCGTAGTAAAGGAGCTTCAAACCATTTTTGGACCAGGCAATATCTTTATAGGACTTGCCGAGGCGCAGTACGACATTATTCTCGCCGTTTGCAGGATATACAAGCAAGAGATCCCCTGTGTCTGCGCTACGAACAGCCAGCATATCACCTTGAGATGTATGAGTAAATTGATACCCCGCCGCTGGCACGATGGAGTCCAGAATTATCACTTTATTGTTGCCGTCTAGGTTGGATTTCTCTATTTGCACATTACCGCTCGCCATCCTTACCGCAAAGTAGAGCTGACGATTCGCTTCATATTTGTACGAAACGACGTTTGTTGCAATCGCGTTACCAAGCGTCGAAGCGGTAATCTTGGCGTGGTATAGCTTCTCAGCAACAGTTACAAAAAGACCTTCGTTGTCATACGGGTTCCAACTTGCGCGAACTGGTGCAACCTTGAACTGCTCATTCAAAATAACCAGCTTTACGTCACTGCCGTTGGCCTCAGCGACCACATACTCTGTTACTTCTCCGTTTTTGATGGTGTATAGCACCTTGTCGCTGTTTTGACTAAAACTGGCGGCGGTTATTGTAGGGCTCTTCAGCCAATCTGGCAAGGTCGATGAGTCCTTGGGCCAGAAAGAACGCGTGGACAAACCATTTGCCTCCTGGGAGGTGGAAAAGAACTTGCCCTCTTTTGTCCCAGTATAGAGTAGATACCTTCCGTTATCAGACGTTGCTGCCGGAGTCCCGCTAAAATCTTTTACCTGCTGAATGTCCAGCTTGTCAGCAAACATCAAGATGTAGTTTGCCCACGCAACAAGGCCCGGCTCCACCTTGATAGTTTTCTCCCATGTACGGTAACCCTTCTTCTCGATGCGTATCTTGTAATCGCCGGGGAGCAGGTTGTTTAGCTTGTTAGGCAGAAGGTAGAAAGAGGTCTTCTCCTTGTACTTACCATTCACATAGATGCTGGCATCGAGCGGTCTGGCCGCCAGGATTATCATCCCAGTTTTCTTAAAAGCTAGTTTTCCCTCGCTCATCTCTGGCCAAAACCCATTGGCTAACATCAGTAGGGCGCCCAGCACAAATACAAAAAGAGTGCCGATGATGGGGTAAAGTATCAATCGAACTTTTCTGGAAGGCTTTCTACTAGGTGTCTTTTTTGTCATTTCTAAGAAGTAATTATAGAACATTTATTTGATGTTGCCAAGCTGTATCGCGCTCTGGTAAAATGTCCTTATGAGCAAATTTATTATACAAGGTCCCTGTAAGCTAGAGGGCGAGGTAACAGTAAGTGGTAGCAAAAACGCCGCCCTGCCGATTATCGCCGCTACTTTACTTGCTAAGGGCAAATATCGAATTACAAATGTACCGATGATTACGGACATTGAGAACCTTTTGAATATTCTCGTAGACCTAGGCGCCAAAGTAGCTTTCAAGAACCACGTCGTCGAGATTGATACTACAAAGGCCACTTCTACTACGCCGAATGAGCGAATGGTCAAAAACATGCGCGCCTCTATCCTGCTTGCTGGTCCGCTTCTCGCACGGTTTGGGAGAGTCGAGCTGGCGCACCCTGGCGGTTGTTTTATCGGTGCCAGGCCGATCGACATTACAGTGGATGGACTTGAGAAGCTAGGGGTCAGTTTCGAAGAAAATGAGGAGACCTACCTGTTCAAGACCAAGGGGCTCGTGGGAGCCGAGGTTGTTGCTGATTTTAGTGTTACCGGTACGGAAAACATTATTATGGCGGCCACTCTTGCCAAGGGTTACACGCATATCAACCTAGCAGCATGTGAACCCCACGTCATTAATCTCTGTTATTTCCTAAGACGCATGGGTGCGGACATCAGCGGTATTGGCACCCACAATCTCCTCATAAAAGGCAAGAAAAAGCTGCGACCGACTTCTTTCAAGGTCATTTACGACCAAATAGAAGCAGAAACCTTTGTCCTTGCGGCGGCAGCTTCTCGTGGTGAACTAAAGATCAAAGGATTTGTAAAAGATGACCACTACTCCTTCTTGCAAAAGATTTCACAAGCGAACGTCAACTTTGAGATACTAGACAAAGAAACCATTTTTGTCGGACAAACTACAGCCATAAAGCCGGTAAGCATTAAAACGAGTGTTTACCCTGGTCTTCCTACTGATATTCAGGCGCCTTTCGGCGTTCTCATGACTCAAGCCGAGGGGATCAGCGAGATATATGAAACAGTATACGAAGGCAGGCTTAATTATTTAAACGAACTCAACAAGATGGGGGCTGACTGTATCGTTAAAAATTCGCATGAAGCTATTGTTTGCGGACCAACCCCGCTATACGGAACGACTATCGAGAGCTACGATCTCAGGGCTGGTGCCACCCTCCTTATTGCATCCTTCATCGCAGAGGGGGAGAGCACAATCGAGCGAGCCGAGCTTATTGATCGTGGCTATGAAAGAATCGACGAGCGACTCAATGCACTTGGCGCAAAAATCGTTCGCGTCAACGAAGAGTAGCCAGCTTGTTACAAAGGCCGTTTCGTGCTAGAATAAGGCCAATATGTTAAATAATCGCATCGGAATCGATCTCGGCACAGCCAACATCCTCGTCTACGTACCAAAGAGGGGGATTGTTATTAATGAACCCTCAGTTGTGGCCGTCTCAGAGGACAACAAGGTACTTGCGGTTGGTAACGAGGCCAAAGAAATGGTCGGCCGTACTCCAGACACCATCACCGCTTTTCGTCCTATCCGAGATGGCGTAATTGCAGACTATCGCGTGACAGAAGCCATGATCCATTACTTTATCAACAAAGTCAGTGGAAACATCCGACTTTTTCGCCCTGAAGTAATGGTTTGCCTACCCGTTACTGCAAGCTCTACCGAGCGTCGTGCAGTTATTGACGCTACCAAGGCCGCTGGTGCCAAAGAAGTATACATAATCCCAGAGCCTGTAGCCGCTGCCATCGGTGCTGATATCCCAATCGATACAGCTGCCGGAAACCTGGTCATCGACATCGGCGGTGGCACTACCGAAATCGCCGTTATTTCACTTGGCGGGATTGTCGCCAAGAATTCTGTCCGCATCGGTGGTGACAAACTAGATCAAGCTATTGCCGACTATATCCGCAAGAAATACGGCCTAGCTGTCGGTGATCGCACTGCAGAAGAAATCAAAATCAAGCTTGGCAGCGCGCTCCCTACAGAAAAAGAAAAGACGATGGAGATCAAGGGCCGAGATATGATTGCTGGCCTGCCAAAGACTATTACGATTTCGTCGAATGAAGTTACCGAAGCTATGCAGAACGAAATCGAGAAGATTGTACTTGCCGTTCGCAATGTCCTTACTGAAACTCCACCGGAGCTTTCCTCGGATATTATCGACCGCGGTATGGTCATGACAGGTGGCGGTTCACTCCTGAGAAACTTGGACAAACTTCTGACCAAGGCTACTGGAATCCCTAGCTACGTCGCCGACGACGCCCTATATTGCGTCGCCAAAGGCACCGGGATTGCACTTGAAAATTTAGATGATTATAAGAGGAGCGTACTCGCAAAATAATGAAGAACCTATTTGTTACAGACCTAAAACCTGGAATGTCGGTATTTGGTGAGGACTTTGCGGTAAAAAGCTTAGCCGCAGCTACCTCTCGTGACGGCCGAACGTATTACAACGTGGAACTCACAGACAAGACTGGATCCATCAAGGGCAAAATCTGGCCAGACGCTCTCCCAAACACGGACATTACGACCGAAGGGAAAATCGCCGCCGTGAATGCTTCGATCGAGAGCTACCGAGACGAGCCTCAAATCAAGATCACTTCACTTGCAGCTTCCACTGAATATAACGACGCCGACTTTATGGCAAAGAGCGACTTTGACTGTGACAAGATGTGGCAAGAGCTTGTAGATTACATGGATAAGGTTAAAAACAAACACCTCAGACAGCTCCTCAAGAGTGTTTTTGACGAAAAAACAGCTGCCTCTTTTCGACTCTCTGCTGCAGGAATCTCTGTCCATCATGCCTATAACGGGGGGCTACTAGAGCACACCCTAGAAATGCTGCGAATGAGTGACGGGCTCGGTGGTACCTTTCCCAAACTGAACAAAGATTTGCTTGTCACGGGAATCATCCTACATGACATAGGCAAGATATTTGAATACCAGACAGGACTTACGATCAAAATGACCACTCAAGGAAAACTGCAGGGCCATATCTTCCTGGGAGCAAACTATATCGCTCAGAATATGCCAACGGGGATTCCGTCTGATTTACAAGGCGAGATTGTGAATGTAATTCTTTCACATCACGGAGAGCTGGAGTTCGGCAGCCCCGTAAAACCAAAGACACCCGAGGCATTCGCCGTCGCCATGCTAGATAATGTTTCAGCAAAAACCAATGCCTCGTATCATATGATTCAGACCCTTGGAGACGGAGTCGAGTTCAGCGCCTACCACAGACAGCTTGGCACGGAAATCTATAAGTCGCCATATCTCGACGAGCTGGTAAACGAAGATTTGCCATTTTAGCTTTTAAGTTAAGTAAAAGTATTTTATAATCAATACAACTAGGAGGGAATTACTTGGTCTGTCCATACTGCAGTACCGATATGGAACCGATTGAGCTGGGTGGTAAAACATTCTGCTCTAATTGTGGTCTCACAGTAGGCGCTGCGAACTCGCAGGCTAGAGTTATGATCAATACCGACATTGCCAGGCCCACCACTCCAGTCACGCCAGTGCCGACTGACAGGCCTACAGCTCCACTCCTACCGCAAACACCGATTAAGGACGGCATGAAGTCAGATCTAGGCCTACCAGTAAATGAGGCTGACGATTTGATTATAGCAAAAGTCGACCAGGCTGAGCCGGTAGTGGCTGATATCGCGGAACCTCAGCAACCAGTCAAACTATCTGTTGGGACTGGAGATGATCCTGCGCTGGACCAAAAAGGGTTCTACACTGCCGCTCCTGCCGAAGCTGAAACCACAAAGGAAACGATTGGGGTTCCAGAAGCGCCAAAACCTATTCAAGACCTAGAAGAGATACCACCTCTCGGGCAAACTATTGATATACCTACCGAAAATGATTTCGAAGCACCTGCCGAAGATGTTCAGAGCACAAGGTCACTAGACGAAAAGGTAAAGGAAGTCGATACCCTAGGCGCCAGCGGCATACTTTTGGATATCTTGAACGAAAACTATCAAGCAGCCGACCGAGAAGATGAAGTAAAAGCACTAGAAGCTGCCGAGGAACTCATGGACGAAATCCACGACCCTGTGAAAGCGGAGGTACATGCCGGCGTGCTCCTAGATAAACCCGCAAATCCCATCGAAAACCCAGAGATAGCCTCACCTCTAGATACGATCGAAATCGCTGCCCCAGAAATAACCGAACCCACTAACTCCATAAAACCCGAGCCTGAGGTTAGCGACGAACCAGAGCCAGAAGACGAGAAGGAAGTGGCGACCACCGTCTCCAACGAAGAGACCGAGAAGTCAAACACACCCGACAAACCTGCCGATGAACTCTATACATTACCTCACGAATTGGGTAGTACCGCCGCGACACATCCGGACGAATCTTCAAGCGCAGAAATCGAAGCAGCAGAAAAGAAGCTAGCTACGCTAGAAGACCCAGAAGTAGGCCCGGAGGTTACAAATTCTAAGGACTTCGATCCAGATGCAGTAGCACCACTGGCAAAGGAAGTGGTAGCAAATTATCACCCAACTGTCTCGGCTACCGAGCCACAGACGCCCGCGGACACAAAGGAAGACGAACCTGAGACACCAGCATCTGGCGTGAAGCAAGAAGTCATCAAATCCTTCTTCAAAGACAAAATAGAAGGTCCAAAAAAGCGTAAGAAGAGTGGCTTGCTAAACAGCATTTTCAAGAAATCTCCAAAGTCCCGCAAGAAAGCAGTACAAACACCGGTACCTCAGAAAATCAGAGAAAAAGGACAAAAAAAGAAACTGTCACTTTGGCTACTTGTAGGCCTAGCTATCGCCGGGGGACTATTCGTAATACTTACGATCACTTTTTCGCTGGTCTATTTCTATAAACCTTCCGCGCAGCAATCTAGAACCCAACAAGCTGCCGAAGTCTCAAACTTTGATTCGATAATCCCAGCGACGCTACCACCTGGCTACGAAATGTCTAGCAGCAATTACAACGAAGGCAAAAAGAAGCTTACCGTTAAATTCACTTTCGTCAATGACAAGGACAAGAGTATCACCTATAGTCAAACCCAGCAGAAGGATTCCGCTAACGCTCTCGCAGAGTACATAAAATCAAACGACAAGGCCACCTATGTTTCACGTGAGCAAGACGGGGTGTCCTTTACCGAGCTGTCCACGGGTGCTCTTGCCTGGACAAAAGACGACTTCCTCTTTACTATAGAGACAGTAAAATATGACTTTGCGTCGGATCTTCTATACAAGATGGCGCTGTCGTTAGGATAGAAATGCAAGACAGAGTATGGAATGACCTACTGGACCGGCTAGAAATGAAGCACGGTGAGGTAGATGTTCAAAAACGACAAGAATCTAGGTCTGACGATCTAGGGAACGAGCTTGTCTCCGATATAGACTACGTGGATTTCGAGATGGAAGGAAATGAATTTCGGGTAGAAAAGGTAACCACTCCGATGATCCTGGACAAAAAGACCCACTACTCTCACGGCAGTGGCAACCACACCACCGTAGAATATGTTCTCTCTGATACAGAAACCACCACCAAGATTCGTGTCTTCAAGAAAGACGGCGACGAATGGGAAGAAGTAAAAACCGATAACTTATCATTTTAGAAAGGCACTTATATGACTCTAAAGAATCCCGATCAAAGAATAGCCGTATTTATCGATGTTCAAAACCTTTATTACTCAGCTCGCGCTTTATACGGTAATAAAGTAAATTTTAGTAAAATCCTAGAAACCGCCACCTCTGGTAGGAAGCTGGTTCGCGCCATCGCCTACGCCGTGAAGGCCGAAATGCCAGAAGAACAGAACTTTTTTGATGCACTCGAAAAAGCGGGGATAGAAGTAAAGACCAAGGAGCTTCAAACATTTGTCAGCGGCCAGAAGAAGGCCGACTGGGATGTCGGGATTGCAGTTGACGTTCTTACAATGGCACCAAAGGTAGATGCTATCGTGCTTTGTTCTGGAGACGGCGACTTTCAGATACTTTTACATCACGCCAAAAGCCAGGGCTGCAGAGCGGAGGTAATTTCATTTGGTAAGAGCACCTCGGCAAAGCTGCAGGACGAAGCGGATGACTTTGTGGATATGGACCAAGACTCCAACACCTATCTTTTGGGTTATCGTGGCAACAATAAGCAAACTGCCAAGAAGCCAGAGCTTGCGAAACCTTCTGAGACCCAGGAACAGCCACTAACCACCAAGTCAGCTAACCTGGAAGAGCAAGTAATCGCTGCTGTAAACGCAGAAAAGCCAAAGAAAAAGATTTTTTTTAGCAAGAAAAACTAAGTACAATAAAGGTCATTCATCTTTCCGCACAAGTGACAAAGTGCTAATTTTGTGCTAAAATATACATATGGAATATAGAACTCGTTTTGCCCCCAGTCCTACTGGGATGTTACACATTGGCGGAGTCCGAACCGCTCTTTTTGATTATCTAGCTGCCAAAGGTTCGGATGGTGAGTTCAATCTCCGGATAGAAGACACCGATCGAGAGCGTTTTGTCGAAGGGGCAGTAGAGGCTATTCACGAAGGTCTCAAATGGCTCGGACTAAACTACGATGGGGAAGTGATTTCTCAGTCCGACAGAGTACCTCTTTATCAATCTTACGTTTACAGCCTCTTAAAAACTGGTGCGGCTTACAGGTGTTTTTGTTCTCAGGAGCGACTTTCGCAGTTAAAAGAGAAACAAATTGCCGATAAGTTACCCCCTGTATACGACAGGAAGTGCCTAAAGTTGTCTCCAGATGAAGTAGCGGAGTTTGAAAAATCGGGAGCTCAGCACGTTATTCGTTTTCGAATACCACCAAACCCTACAGAAATAAGCTGGAATGACAAAGTCCGTGGAAAAATTGCGATACCTACCCGTCCGTTAGAAGACTTCATTCTTATCAAGTCAGATGGTTGGCCTACTTACAACTTCGCAAATGTTATCGACGATCACGAAATGAACATCAATCTCGTTATTCGTGGTGACGAATTTGTGCCCTCTACCCCAAAACATATTTTGGTATACAAGGCTTTAGGCTGGAAACACCCCGAATTCGCTCATGTACCTGTGATTGTTGGTTCTGACATGAAGAAACTGTCGAAACGTAACGGAGACACCGCTCTTACTGAGTACAAAGAGAACGGATACCTGCCAGAAGCACTCCTAAACTTTTTGGTATTTCTCGGGTGGAACCCTGGTACAACCGAGGAGATATTTACATTACCTGAGCTAGAGAAAGCCTTTGGAATCAACCGTATCGGTAGGGCTCCTGCGGTCTTTGATGTCGAGAGACTCAATTATCTAAATGGGGTTTACATTCGCAACCTTACGGTACCCGAGCTTACAGATCGCCTAATTGCTTTCGATTCTAGCCTTGATAAACACGAGAGGGGCCTTCTCGAGCGCGTGGTAACTGTAGAGCAAACCCGGATCAAAACCCTGGCTGAATTTGGCGAAATAGCAGCATCCTACTGGCAGATACCAACATACCGCCCAGATATACTAGTCTTCAAAAAAAGCACGCCAGAGGCCACCCAGAAGGGCCTAGGTGCTATTTCTGAGGCCCTTAATGCTCTAAATAGCACCGCTTGGACGGCCAAAACAGTAGAGGAGTGGAATGAATTCCTTACTGAAGTCGTTAGCGCGAACTCGCTAACTAATGCTGATGTTTTCTGGCCGGTACGCGTCGCCCTTTCGGGTTGCGAGAAGTCAGCGAGTCCCGCAGAGCTACTCTGGGCCCTCGGCAGGGAAGAATCACTCAAAAGGCTCGGGGCCACCAAATAGCTTACTGTTCACAGAGGATTTGCTAGACAAATCCTCTGTTTTGTTATATAATAACGCCTGTCAAGACAACGCTCCTTCCTCTAGAAAGAGGTGCGCCATGCGCGAAAATGCCCTTGAGGCCGTACTTGCCCGCACTGCCATCCTGCTCGAACTTGTCGAAACAAGGATAACCGAGTCTCGAGGTACCCAGGCTGGTTCTCGATTGTCCTGTTGCCACGAGGAACTCCTTGACGCAATCAAGAGCGCCTCTGACTCCGGCGACGTGCCTTCCTCCGAGTTTGTCAGTGAGCTCCGGGGCATCGAAGCGGCCGAGGTGAACCTCACGGTTGCACTCACGAGGTGCGAAGGATTCCCGAGCGACGACGAGTACGAGGGCCTTCTGGCCTGGTTCCGACTGCTGCCAGAGTCCATGACCGTGGCGCTCGCTCAGGCCTTTGTCGGCATTCGCTCGCAGCCATAGGCTTCGCTCGATCTACACACAGGCGCCGCCTTTCCCGTACGGGGAGGGCGGCGTTGCACGTTTTGATTGAAAATATGTAGCTAAAATGGTAATATTAACCGCGTACAAAGTACAATAATCGGGAGTCGCCAAGTGGTAAGGCACTGGTTTCTGGTACCAGCATTCGGGGGTTCGAATCCCTCCTCCCGAACCAAAAGAAGTTTCTCACTCGCTGGGGAGCTTCTTTTTGTTTCCTGCCGGTGCTAAAATGATTGTATGAAGTATCTACAACTCCTTCTTGCTATCACTATTTGTCTTCTATTCGGTGCACCCGTAAGCGCAGCTGTTGAGTCTATCGATAACGGCTACAACGAGCGCATTACAGGATTTTCTGTAGACATGAATCTCAAGGACAACGGAACGCTTGCAGTAAACGAGATTATCAATTATGACTTTGGTGACAATCAGAAACATGGCATATACCGTTATGTACCCACAGTCTATAGAGCTCGTCATGGAAGCCCCAGGCAATCGCTTAGTGGCCTGAAAGTAACTGATACAGCAGGAAAAATACAACCTGTAAATATAGAAGACAATAACTACTATCTAAATCTAGTAATCGGGAATCCAGACAAACTAGTTAGCGGCATCCAAACTTACAAAATCAGCTATTTGGTACAGAATGCGATTTCGAGTAACCAAAACGAGGACTTCTTCGCTTGGGACGCTATTGGTACAGGCTGGGACGTGCCGCTAAATAATGTTTCCGTGCAACTCACGATGCCAAGCGAAGTGGCAGCCGCCCTTACGGATCTCAAGTGTTTTCGTGGCACCGTCGAGAGCTCGAGCGCCTGCAACTTGACCCGTGAAGAAGGGAAGATATCCCTAATCCTCAACAAACTTTCACCATCACAAGGAATTACTGTAAATGCCGGTTTCAACAAAGGCACCTTTCCGGATCCTAGCTGGTTTGAGCATTTCTTCTGGGAACAGCCATGGTACTTCGCCCTTCCGATAATTTCGTTAATTGTGTATCTTACAGTTTGGATACGACGAGCTCTGGGCGCAAGAGGGAGGGGAACCATCGTACCCATCTACGATGCGCCGCGTGACCTACCCCCGACAGAAGCATCAATCGTGTTGCACGACTATGTCGAAAAAAAAGCCCTGGCCGCCGAGATCATCTATCTGGCAATAAAGGGTTATATCAAAATCAGACGTGTCGAGAGAACGGGCTTCAAACTTCCTTTTACAAAAGATGACTACCAGCTGATCAAGCTCAAGAACCCTGACGATATGCTATCCACAAACCAGAGCTTGCTATTCTCTGCTCTTTTCACCAAATTCACATTGCCTAACGATTTAAACGCTGATGTGCTGAAGGCAATCCTAAAGCCGCTGCCTCCAGAAACCAAACCAATCAGTGTCACCAGCCTATCTGACATCTCCGCTGACTTTACCTCGCAAAACTACGCCGCCCATCAAGCTGCATACAAAGACGTAACGAAGAAGGGCTACTACACAATCAACCCTTGGTTCACAAAGGGTATTTTTGCCGCCATCGGAATAATCTTGCTTGTTTTAGGAGTATTTATTGCTATCTATATGCTCAGCACACCGCTCCAGTACTTCGTGTTAGCACTCCCTGGAACTATGGGACTGCTCTTTGCTCTAGTCTTACCGGTGAAGACAAGAGAGGGGATGCTTGCGAAGGAAAATCTCCTGGGGCTTCAGATGTATATCAAGACGGCCGAGATTGACCGCATCAAGTTTCATAATGCGCCAAAGAAAGATCCACAGAAATTTGAAGAGCTCCTCCCGTATGCCATTATTTTCGGATTAGAAAAAGAGTGGGGTAAACAGTTTGAAGATGTCTACAAGGATGACCCCGCCTGGTACGACGGGAACCTACAAGCTTTCACTGTCCTTGCTCTTGTCAACAATATCGGCGACTTCTCTAGTGTTGCCACCGAGGCAATGGCGCAAGCGTCCATGGAAGCTGCAGGTAGTTCTGGAGGCTTTGGTGGCGGTGGCGGCGGGGGCGGCGGGGGCGGAAGTTGGTAAAACCTCTCACACACGTCATTCCAGCGAAGGCTGGAATCCAGAGACAAGTCGCCGAGAGGCTAGATTCCAGCCTTCGCTGGAATGACGAGATTGGTAAAAGAAAGAGTAGAAAATGAAAAGAGATAAAATTCATATCGCCATTCTTCTTGGCACTACTCGTACAGGACGTCGTTCAGAAAATGCAGCCTTACTTGTAAAAAAGATTGGGGAACAGATCTCTGAAATCGAGATCAAATATGTCGACCCAAAGGAGTTCAGCTTCTCCCTGGATGGTAACAACCCTGAAACTCAGGACACAGGTTATACCGAAATTACTACTTGGGCAGACGGTTTCTTTATTGTCACACCGGAGTACAATCACGGCTACCCTGGGAGCCTAAAACGAATGCTCGACACCGAATACAAGAACTACTTTTACAAGGCAGTAGCCCTTGCTGGCGTCTCAATCGGGATGTTCGGTGGTGCCCGTTGCATCGAGGCGCTCCAACCCGTAATCCGCGAACTCCACATGCTATCAACAGCAACAGACGTAAACTTTGCTAGAGTCACCACAATCTTTGACGATGAAGGTAAACTATTAGACGAAAGTTACATTAAACGCGTTGAAAACAGCTACCGCGAGCTCATCTGGTTGGCTCAGACTCTTAGGGATGGGCGCGAGAATATCGAAAAGTAAGTTAGGAGATAAATTGTCAAAGCTAAAGTACCAAAAAGTCCTATTAAAAGTTTCGGGTGAAGCCCTTCTCGGGGATAGGGAATACGGCATTGACCCCAAGATGGCAACGTATATTGCAAATGAAGTTATAGGGCTCAGAGACGCGGGAGCACAAGTCTCTATAGTGGTTGGTGGGGGCAATATCTTTCGTGGGCTTTCTGCGTCTGAAAACGGGATGGATAGAACTACCGCAGACTATATGGGGATGCTTGCGACTGTCATGAACGCGCTAGCGCTCCAGGACGCTATCGAAAAAATGGGCCAGGAAGTTCGAGTTATGACAGCACTAGAAATTGATGCGATAGCTGAGCCATATATCAGGCGGCGGGCTATCCACCATCTACAAAAGGGCATGGTCGTGATCTTTGGCGCAGGTACAGGGAACCCATTCTTCTCTACCGATACCGCAGCAGCCCTCCGGGCGCTTGAAACAGAATGCGATGTAATCGTAAAGGCAACCAAGGTGGATGGTGTCTACGACAAAGACCCGGTGAAGCACAAAGACGCTGTCATGAGCCCCAATCTTACCTACATGGATGTCCTGGGAAACCGGTTAAACGTAATGGACTCCACAGCAACCTCCCTCTGTATGGACAATGAAATCCCAATGATAGTACTAAACCTCTTCAAAAAAGGAAACATCCTGGCGGCCATAAAGGGCAAGCAGATAGGAACTCTGGTAAAGTAATGCCCCAGCATAAGCACTACTTATCCAAATCTGACTTCCTGAAGTACCAGACCTGTCCGGCTTATCTTTGGGCGTGGAAAAACAAACGCGATATAGTACCAGAAGAAATGACCGAAGACGTCGAGCGCCGCATCGAGCAGGGTATAGAGGTGGAGGATTACGCACGCAAGCTTTTCCCGGATGGAGTACTTGTAAATGACCGCCTAGAGGCAGCCAAGGCGAAAACCGAGGAACTTGTTGCCGCAGGAACCAAGACCATATTTCAAGCAACCGTCATTACAGGGGACCGCCTCCTGGCAATGGCAGACGTAATACAGAAAAACGGCGATGGCTGGGATATCTTTGAGGTTAAATCGACCACTGAGATCAAAAAAGAACACCTTATGGACAGTACTTTTCAGCTAGTTGCTTTCGAAGCCGCTGGATACAAAATAAACTCCGTGAACTTAATTCACCTGAATAAGGAGTACCGCCGACATGGCAAAGTAAATCCGAAACACCTATTCGAAAACGAGGAAGTTACCGAGAAACTCCGCGAGCTCAAGCCAGACGTTGAGGCAATGACCAAGGATGCCGCTGCCTACATTCATCGTGAAGAGGAGCCTAAAACTTGCAGCTGCCGCCACAAAACCAAGTCCAATCACTGTCCTACGTTTAATTATTACAATTCTGATGTACCAGAATATTCTATCTATAACC
This sequence comes from Patescibacteria group bacterium, assembly GCA_041738615.1. Taxonomy (GTDB): domain Bacteria; phylum Patescibacteriota; class CPR2; order UBA1875; family CAIMLA01; genus JBGSPL01. Next base: position 128,928 of record JBGSPL010000001.1, on the reverse strand, counting down.
TCACTCGTATTAGCGAAAAGAAGGTGAATGGACTTGTCGATATGGAGGTCTTTCATCTCGCCGACATCCCCGAGGATTTTGAACTTACAGAAAAACAGCAGAACCAAGTGACAGCGCACAAAGTAGGGGAGGCCCTAGTGGACAAGGACCGTATCCGCGAAGAACTGGGAAAGCTCAAGTTCCCACTCTATTTCCTCGACTACGAGACTTGCAGCACCGCAGTTCCGATATTTGATGGCACCTGGCCATATCAACAAGTATGTTTTCAGTACTCGCTTCATATCCAGGAAGAGCCAAGCGCCGAGCTGATTCATAAGGAGTATCTGGCACAAAAGAAAGACGGACACCCGATACCAGGCCTTCTGGCTCAAATGAAGACCGATATAGGCTCCGTAGGCAGCGTTATCGTCTGGAACAAGGGCTTCGAGATGGGGCGCAACCGCGAGATGGCAAAGGATTATCCAGAGTATTCAGACTTTCTGCTAGGTGTAAACGAACGAGTTTATGATCTAATGGAGATTTTCTCTACCCAGCTTCACGTACACCCCGACTTCCGCGGCAGCGTCTCCATCAAATACGTTCTACCAGTCCTAGCTCCCGATCTCAGCTACAAGAACCTGGAAGGAATCCAAAACGGTGGCATCGCGACTTTGCGGTGGTACGAGAGCGTAGCCAAACCAATGGCCGAGAGTAAACGCCAGACGATTTATGACAACCTACTAAAATACTGCGAACTCGATACCTTTGCGATGTATCGGATATACGAATACCTTGCAGCCCTAGTCTCTTAATTACGCCCCATATAGGTTATAATTGCATTACATTAACGCCCGAGAGGAGTAAAATGTCTGTAAAAGAAGTTGGTGAAAAATACATCTGCGAGATCTGTGGCAATGAAGTCACCGTGACTGTAGCGGGAGGTGGTACACTAGTCTGCTGCGGTGAAGATATGAAGGTTCAAAAGTAAAATGAAAACACTAGTTGCAAGCACAGTACTTGGAATGCCCCTTGTCGCTTGGGGCGGACTTACAGTCCTCACCGTACTAATTATCCAAATACTGATCGGTACGAGGGTGCTCAAAATTGATTTTAAATATCACAAGATCATAGCCTTTGTCCTACTAGGACTAGCTTTGATCCACGGCCTCAGCGCCCTAATCTACATTTTTGCTTAATATGGACAGAAAGCACTACTTTTTTATCGGGATTGGTGGAATCGGGATGAGCGGCCTGGCCAAAATTCTACTTCAGGAAGGCCATAAGGTCTCTGGCTCCGACCCTGTCCCAAACGAGGAAACCAAAGCTCTTACTGATATAGGAGCCACTTTTTATGATTCCCAGGAGGCAGGACACGTCACTCCAGATATCGACGTCGTCGTAGTCTCGGCGGCAATACCCACGGACAACGCCGAACTTACTAAGGCTACGGAGCTAGGACTAAATATAGTAAAACGCCCCGAGCTACTAAACGAGATTATTACCAAAAGCCGGGCAATCGCAGTTACTGGCACTCATGGCAAAACTACCACCTCTAGTATGCTCGCCGAAGCACTAATTGCCGCCGGTCTCGACCCTACGGTCGTAGTGGGCGCCGAAATCGATAGCATTGGTAGTAACAGTCGCCTGGGGAAAGGGGAGTACTCGGTCGCCGAGGTCTGCGAATACCAGCGTGCGTTTCTAGATATCCACCCATACGCAGCAATCATTACCAATATCGACGCTGATCACCTCGATTGCTACAAAGATATAGACGACATCAAGGCAGCGTTTACCCAGTTTATAGAACAGGTAGATCCAGCTGGTTTCTTGGTATATTGCGGTGATGATACAAATTCACGCGAAGTCGCGAGTCATTACGAAGGAATAAAGATTAGCTACGGGTTTAACTCAAACAATGACTTTGTGGCCGAGAATGTAGTAATTTCCGAAAATGACTCTCGCTTCACAGTCCAGGGACTAGGAGATTTTACTATTTCTGTCCCCGGAAAGCACAATATCCTAAACGCCCTAGCCTCTATTGCAGCCGTTCGGGAGACAAAGGCCGAGATGGAGGCTGTGAAAGGCTCTCTAGCCGTGTTTAGGGGCGCTGAGCGACGTTTTCAGCTCAAGGGGGTGTACCAGGGGGCTCCGGTAATTGATGACTATGCACACCATCCTACGGAGCTTGCGGCTACTATTAGTGCCGCCCGAGATCGTTATCCGTCCAGAAGAATAGTGGCAGTTTTCCAGCCACACCAGCATAGCCGTACCAGACTACTAAAAAGTGACTTCGTGAGTGCACTCAGTGCTGCTGATTTCGTAATCATGCCTGAGATATATGCTGTGCGTGATACTGCCGAAGACGTAGCGAGCATTTCCTCCAAAGATATCGTAGATAGCCTCAATGTAACCACTCCAGGAAAGGCCCTCTTCTTCACCGATTTTCCAGAAACTCTGGAGTATCTAATTCAAAATACCCAGTCAAACGACATAATCCTTACGATTGGAGCCGGTCCCGTCTATAAAGTAGGGGACGAACTAGTTCAAAATTAGCCTGTGGATAGTAGGTAGTTATGCACAGCCTATCGGGTATCTGGGTATTGACATTAGTAATATATAGTTTCATTATTGTAGTCACAAAGATGAAAACGATATCACTAATTTTTGTGATTATGAATAGAAACTTCATTGAGACAAATGGGGAGAGTACACGACTCTCTCTTTTTTGTTAAGCGAAATGACCCGTCTTCGCTAAGACTTCGAAAGGGCAGGAAGGAACAAGATGAAAGCCAAAATCCAGCGTTTTCTCGACCACTACAAGGCAGGTCTCATCACACCTGTGGAGTTTGTGTCTCTCGTAGAACAGCTCCTTGATAGCGACGGTTCGCCTGGTAGCGATACAGAGTAGCTGCTTCAGACTCTCCTTGTGGTAAAATATATTGATACGACAATAAGCAAGGAGAACGATATGTATGATCTTATAATAGTGGGTGCTGGTCCTGCGGCTATGTCGGCAGCAGTTTATGCAGCCAGATACAAGATGAAAGTGGCCATGGTAGGCAAACTGCCTGGCGGATATGTAAACGAAGCGCATGCAGTAGAGAACTGGTTGGGAATCAAGACCATCACAGGCCCGGTACTAGTAGGGCAATTCCTAGACCACGTGAAGAGCATGGCGGTGGATGTTTTTACCACAGACGTTAGGGGCATCTCCCAGAAAGACAAAGTCTTTACAGTTGTAAAGGACGGTGAAAACATAGAATCAGAACGTCTGATCCTAGCGATTGGCACTGAACGCAATAAGCTCGGCATCAAGGGCGAAGATGCCTTTCTCGGAAAGGGTGTTTCGTACTGCACTACCTGTGACGCATTCTTCTTTCGCGAGCGCACTGTCGTAGTTATTGGCGGCTCGGATAGCGCCTGCACGGGAGCCTTGATGCTTGCTGATATCGCCAAAAAGGTATACCTGGTTTACAGACAAGGCGAACTTCGTGCCGAGCCTTCATGGGTGGATGAGGTGAAGAAAAATGAAAAGATAGAGCTCGTGTTAAACGTTAATCCTGCAGAGATTATCGGAGAGCAAACAGTCACCGGCCTCGTGCTTGATAATGGCGAAACCTTAAAAACCGATGGCGTGTTTGTCGAGATTGGCACCACCCCCGGAAAAGCTATTACCGCCGGGTTAGGAATCAAAACTGACGAAAAGGGCTACATCGTAGTCAACGACGACCAATCTACTAGCGTGCCTGGGGTTTGGGCTGCAGGCGACATTACCAATAAAAACAATAAGCTAAAGCAAATTATCGTCGCTGCTGCAGAGGGCTCGGTAGCTACTTATGGCGCCTACTTAGACAAAAAATCTCAAAAATAGTTTTTGCCCGTACAAAGGCATAATATATGTCTTCCGAAAATCTTTGAGCACGATTATTCACAGGTTGTGCTTGACAAGCTAAGCAGCATGGTCCAAATTATAGCTGTAGCCACGTGTTACAAATCCAGATGGAAGGAGGTGGCGTAGAATGGCAACAGTAGGTTATTGCGTAAAATGCAAAGCTAAACAGGAAATGAAGGCTGAAGAGAAGATCACCATGAAGAATGGTCGTCCAGCTACTAAAGGCACTTGTCCTGTTTGCGGAACTAAGATGTTCAAGATTGGTGCATAGTCACTTTTCTTACTTTTATAAATAACTCCTTGATTCGTCGGGGAGTTATTTAATTTATGATAAAATATGGAATAAGGAGACCAATATGAGTGAAAATATCTTGTCACCAGAGAGCCCAAGGGGCGAGCAACTTGCGTTAGAAACTAATATTACTAATCTCAACGAACAACTAGCTGCCATGCAGGATGGTATGAAGGCAGAAAAACGAACCCAAAACGAATCAGACAGGATACTAGCTCTGGCAAAATATACTAGGCGACAGCTGTTTGCAAATCTAGTAGCCCAGGGTGATATCGATGAGATTTCTAATCGATTAGGAGCAGAAATTTACTCACAAAAACAAGGATTGGCCGAGGAAGAGGACGCTGAAGGCTTCCCATTGTACGTAGAAGTCGTTTTCGAAGACACCTTCGGACTTGAATCTGACGATAATAAGGTTCATGAAGATGTCAGAAAAATCCTACACAATCTAGCCCAAGAATACGAGATTGATTCCTTCGAAGAATAACGATTAGGCAAAAATGGCTATATAGTTAACAAATAAAGAAGCACAAATATCGCTAAGAAATTTGTGCTTCTTTTGGTAGTCCCAAGGGGAATCGAACCCCTGTTTCCTCCGTGAGAGGGAGATGTCCTAACCGCTAGACGATGGGACCATAATTACCGAGAAATTATACCAGAATTAGCCGCGTACTTCAAGGATAGATTCGAGTTCTGTGCTATGCACTAGATGTATAATAGATATAGAAGAAAGGAGCCAAAATGAGTATTACCGAAGAAGAAAGGCTGCTTGACAAGGAGGCTGAAGAGACCCGAAAACGTGCAGAGCTCGTCGCAGAAGAAGCTAGAGTCGATTTACGAGAGGCCGAAAAGCACGCGCAGAAAGAGAAAGAGGAAGCCCGGAGGGCAGAAAGAGAGTTAGAACGCCACAAACAGGAAGTTCAGGCTGAAATTAGAGAACAAGAAGCTGAGACAAAAAGACATGATCACGAGCAGGGAAAGAATCATAGACCCAATTCCTGGTTTTAGTTTTCTGCTTTTATAAATAGATTCTTTACCTCACCCTTCTTTTCCATTACAATATTACTCATGCAAAAAGTACTTACAGCTCTAGCAAATATCCTCCGCTCCAAGCAGGGGAAAGTGGTCGCCGGAGCTTTTTTGATAGTTGCTATCGTCGCCGGAATTGGGCTGTCACAGGGTACCAGCGGCAAAGGTCGCTACAAAACCGGAGGGGATGACATCTCGGCTCGCGAGTTGGCAAAGATTATTACTTCAAACAAAGAAAAATATTATCCCAAGACTGATTGGCTCACCAAGAACCCACAATCGCTTGCCGTCTCCTCAAAGGGTGCTGTAATCCTAGATTACGATACTAGGCAAGTACTTCTCGACAACAATATGCATACCCAGCTACCCCCGGCAAGCATCACCAAGGTGCTTACCGCCGTTGTGGCGCTAGAAACTTTCAAAACCGATAAGCTCTGCACCGTTTCGCAGGAGGCTGCCGACACCGAACCCTACAAGATTGTGATGAAGGCAGGGGAGAGACTAAGTGTCGAAGATCTGCTTTATGGGATGATGATGATCAGCGCCAACGACGCAGCTGAGGTAATAGCCGAGTGCGACCCAGGTGGCAGAGCAGCCTTCATGAACAAAATGAACCAGAAGGTGAAGGAGCTTGGCCTTACAAATAGCCATTTCGTGACTCCAAACGGTCTTGATGACCCGAAGCACTATAGTAGTGCCTTCGACATGGCCGCCATCACAGAGTATGCCATTCGCACTCAGCCTGATTTTTTGAAGTATATGGGGCGGGTAGATGACTATAGTGTGGCGGGTACTAGCCACAACGAGCCACATAGCTACTATCAGCTCAGCACTCTGCTCAAAACCTACACCGGGATGGAGGGCGCGAAGACGGGATTTACATACGAGGCTGGAAACACCTATATTGGTGTCGCCAAAAAGGATGGCCGCCGAGTAATCATCGTTTACTTTAATGCGAATTCAAAGACTTACGATGCCACGACGATGCTAGAACAGGGCTTTTTCTTGAATCCAAGCTGAATCTAAGGTATCGTTACATATGAAACGGAGGGGACTAGTGCTTTTAATTTCAAAAGATGTAGAGAATAAGCTGGCGCTCGCAGCCGGGATTTTCAGTGCGGCGCTGATAGCGATATTTGTGGTTCTGGCCATATTTACTCACTCGGATGTAGTTTACTATGAAGGAATGAGGTTTGCGGTAGGTGGAGCAGCCCTGCTTTTTCTGTACTCCCTCGTATTTACTTCTTTGCGAGAAAAACACGAGGAGCTAGCAGTCGGCATACTCTACTTGCTAGGTTCACTAATGCCAATGTTCTTGGCCGACTTTCTCGGTGGGGCCGATTCTCTCTATATCATTATTATTGTACCGCTGATAGTGGCAGGCTTTATCCTTGGTCCATGGTGGGGGGTAGGTTTTGACCTGCTGCTCATTACTTATCTAGTGCTGTCCGTGGTGCTTCTCGGCGTAGACCTAAGTGCCACTACAACAGTTTTTGTGGCTGCTGCCATGATATCGATTCTTTTTTATTACATTGGAGAAAAATATCGCGGGGCCTTGCAAGAAAAATGCGACCTAGAGAGCTCCAATCTGCAGCTCTCTGCCTCACAAAACAAGGAAGAGGCGCTACTCGCTGGCATTGCGGATGGAGTATATGTAGTCGATATGGACCGTAACATGACCATGTTCAACGGCGCTGCCGAGGAAATGACCGGCTGGAAGGCCAGCGAAGCTATAGGACTCAAATGCTGGACCGCAATGAACCTAAAAAACGAAACCGACATCAGTGTCTGTCAAAAGGATTGCCCGGCTCTAAACGTCTGGAACACGGGCGAAAACGTTCTCCGTGACGATACTTGCTTCAACAAAAAACGCGGTAATAAGAAAATTGTAATCTCTAGCTCTTACTCTCCGATCAAGGACAAGAACGGCAAACTTACCGGTGCCATCTGCGTTTTCCGTGATATTACCTCCAAGAAAGAGGTGGAACGGCTTCGTAATGAGTTCGTTTCTACGGCCTCGCATGAGCTCCGCACCCCAATTACCGCTATGGAAGGTTACATGGAACTTATCGAAAATGAGAAGATATGTAAGATTGACGACAAAGCCCGCGAATACGTCACCAAGGCCCGTGGCCAAGCTCTCGGGATGTCGAACCTAGTGAAAAACTTGCTTACGGTGACCAAGATTGAGGAAGGGAAGATTCAAACTGACATTACGAAGTTTAGCATCCACGAACTTGCGGCCGAGGTAGTAGAAGCCATGGGGCAGAATGCCAAGTCGCGAAATCTGGGTCTAAAACTACAAGAGACTACTGGCAGCTCAATCAAGGGAGAGAAAGCTGTGGGAAGATCGCTGAATGTTGTTGCCGACAAAGAACAGGCCAGAGAGGTTCTATACAATCTAGTGGAGAATGGCCTGAAGTACACGAGCGAGGGCGAAGTGACAATCTCTATAGCTTACGACAAAGACTTTGCCACGGTTTGTGTCGCTGATACCGGCATGGGAATCCCAGCAGATGGCCAAAAACACATCTTCGAGAAATTCTACCGTTACGACAATACCGCGACTCGTGAGGTAGGTGGTACCGGCCTAGGTCTCTTTATTACTCGTTCGATTGTAGAAATGTTTGGCGGTTCCATCTGGCTTGAGAGCCAGGTGAACAAGGGGACCAAGTTTTACTTTACAATACCAAGGAGTTTGGATTAAGATTAAAGACAGAAAGTAACTGAGGGAAATATGGCAAAAGTATTACTAGTAGAAGATGACGTTGCCCTAAGGGACATTTATTCTGCCCGCTTTATGGCAGAAGGGTATGACGTAGTTACCGCCTCTGACGGCGAAATGGCCCTCACACAAGCCGTTAAAGAAAAACCTGACCTAATTATTTTAGATGTGATGATGCCGAAGATTAGTGGTTTTGACGTGCTCGACATCTTGCGCGCGACACCAGAGACGAAGGACACAAAAGTAATCATGATGACGGCTCTCTCTCAGGAGACAGACGTGGACAAGGGTAAGTCCCTTGGAGCCGATGAATACCTAGTAAAATCACAGGTCACTTTGACCGATGTTATAGATAAGGCAAAGGCAGTGCTGGCTCGGTAGCCATCTGCATTCGAAAAGAGCCAGCGCATGCTGGCTCTTTTCGTTTACTATAAGGTCGTTTTTTGTTAGAATAAGCTTTGAAATCAACTTATCAAGAAAGCGAAAACCATGGAAAGAGTCTACTCAACAGAGATATCAAAATACATCGGCAAAGAAATCACGGTAAAAGGCTGGGTACACAAGCTCCGTAAACTCGGTGCTATCAGCTTCTTGGTGATTCGAGATCGTGACGGACTAGTGCAGGCAATTATTGATGCTGGCGCCGAAAACGACAAACTAAAAGACCTAACTACCGAATCTGTCGTTAGCGTTACGGGCTCTGTGGTTGCCGAGGAGCGCGCTCCTGAAGGAGCCGAAATCCATGTAACCGCAGTGGACATAATCTCGCCAGTGACCGAGGATGTGCCCATTTCCCTAAACAAGAAGGACCTAAACGTAAACCTAGATACTCTTTTTGATAATAGGCCACTGACCCTGCGAGCCCCATCCCAGAGAGCCATCTTCAAGGTGCAGGGAGAAATCCTGGCAGGATTTCGCGAATATTTGAGTGGCGAACACTTCACCGAAATCAATACTCCCAAGATTGTAGAAGCAGGGCTCGAAACTGGGGGAGCTGAGATGTTTGACTTCAAATACTTCGGTAAAAAAGCCTACCTTTCACAGAGCCCACAGATGTACAAACAAATCATGGTCGGAGTATACGAACGTGTTTTCGAGACGGCCTTTATCTATCGTGCCGAGAAACACAGCACCTCTAGGCACCTCAATGAATACCTGAGTCTCGACCTCGAGATGGGCTTTATCAACTCCTGGACTGACATCATGGACCTTGAGGAAGAAATGCTAAAGCACATTATTAGTCGTCTGGTGAAGACCTGCGCCAAAGAGCTCGAGCTTCTCGGTGCTACCTTGCCGACCATGGATAAGAAAATACCTAGACTCAAGCTATCTGAAGTCCAGCAAATCCTTGAAAAAGAATACAAAGAGAAGTGTCTTGGCGAGCCAGACCTGGAGCCCCTGCACGAGCGTCAGATCTGCGAATACGCTGCCAAGAATCTCGGAAGTGAATTTGTTTTTGTCACTCACTATCCTGTAGCGAAACGACCTTTCTATACTATGCCTGACCCAAAGAGCCCGGAAGAGACACTGAGCTTCGACTTGCTTTTCCGTGGTGTCGAGATAACAACTGGTGGCCAGAGATTAAACTTGTATGAAGAGTATCTTGCAGTGATGAAAAAACGAAAGATGAATACAGAGGACTTCGCCGACTACCTAGTAGCATTTAAGTTTGGCATGCCAAAGCATGGTGGCCTCGCCATCGGCTGTGAACGCATCACAGCAAAGATTTTAAGTCTCGATAATGCCAAGGAGGCCAGCCTCTTCCCACGAGACATTAATCGACTCACCCCATAATGTACTCCGTGAGGGATGAACAGTTCGAGGGGCCGCTAGACCTTCTTCTTTCTCTTATCGAGAAGGAGAAACTTGATATTACTCAAATCTCCCTAGCAAAGATAACCGGGGCCTACCTAGAGAAAATTGGGGAAATGACAGGCGAAAGCTCCGAAATCGCCGACTTTCTCCTGATTGCAGCCAAGCTCCTATACATCAAATCCAAGGAGCTGATTCCTGGCGTAGAAACTGCGGAAGAAGAAGAGGAGATTGCTGATCTCGAGGAACGACTACGAGAATATCAGGCCTACAAGAAAGCCGCTCTGCACTTCGATGGGATGCTCTCCACATTGAATCGCTCCTTCACGAAACGCGGAAAACCAGAAGTAGTGACCACTTTCTCCCCACCAAAGGATTTGGATAGCGCGGGCCTCTTTGCTATTTTTTCCGAGGTCATGAACAAGGCAGCGGAGGAAATTCCAGAGCAGACAGAAATCAAGACGGAAAAGAAGGTTACCCTAGAGGAAAGGCGTACTGAAATCCTGACCCACATCAAAAACTCCAAGAAAACCAGCTTCCGTTCAATCCTCGCAAGCAGCCGCACCAAATCCGATGTAATTGTGACATTCTTGGCAATCCTCGAGATGATAAAACAAAGGGAAATCAAAGTAGAGCAGGACGCGAACTTTGCCGACTTTACGGTTTCTGGTCTAAGGTAAGTTCTATGAAGTTTTTCGCCATTTATACGAATGCGACAATCGTCAACAAACCAGAGTGGCTGGATAGTTTTCGTGCGAAATATGACATTTCGTACGCCGAGCACTTTACACTGACACAGCCACGATATATACGAGAATGTGACATCGAAAACCTAAAACAGGCTATCACCAAATATTTCGAAAGGAACAAATTCCAGGCTTTCACAATAACGTGCGACGTCCCACACCTAGATAGACAAGACGCTACAAATGATGGTTGCGTCATGATTGCCGCCCAGGAATCGCAACAGCTAAAAAACCTTCAGCAGGATCTTGTTGCGGTTATAGGTACGGGCTACGAATTTCGAGATCACAAGTACGTATCATACGAAAAGGAGTTTGTCCCACACATTACCATCGCCAGAGACCTTTCTAGAAATATATTTGAAGCAGCTACCGCAGAGCTGCCATCCGACCTGACTATTACGGTCGACGTCAGCGAGGTTACTCTTGCCATCGTTGCCGATGAAAGTGCTGAGGAGAGAATGAGCCCTGAGAATCTCACGACATTTAAGCTCTCGTAGGGCGGAGCGTGATGACGACGCACACTTTAGCTGATATAATAAAAACATGACAACCGAAACAAAAAACCCTAAATCTATCATTGAAAGCCTGCTTTTCGTCGCCGAGAAACCGATTAGTAGTAAAGAAATTGCCGATGCTACCGGTGTGATGGTGGGGGAGATTCAGCGTCATCTCAAAGAGATTGAAGAGGACTTCCGCGAACGCGGTATCCGACTTATCCGCAAGGGGGAGTATTTCTCGTTTGTGACAGCCCCAGAGAATGCGAAAGAAGTAAGCCTGCTGCTCAATGAAGAACTTCGTCACGACCTCTCAACTGCAGCACTAGAAACCCTAGCGATCATTGCCTACAAACAACCACTTACTCGCAGTGAGATCGAGGAAATCCGCGGGGTGAACAGTGATTCTATCGTGCGCAATCTACTGATTCGTGGGCTCATTGCCGAAGTTGGACGTAAAGAAACCGTGGGTAAACCGATCATGTATGGTACTACTATGGAGTTCGTGCAGTTCTTCGGACTGGACAAGGAAGAAAACCTCCCTAAACTCTCTGAGCTCAGCCTGTTTGAAGAAAATACCGAAAGCCAATAACCTTGTCATCCCTGGTCGCAAGCCAGGAACCCAATTAAAATATTCGCAAGATTCCAGCCTGCGCTGGAATGACGAAAAAGGTGAACAAATTCATGAGACTAGCTAAATATCTAGCCTCCTGCGGGGTCGCCTCTCGGCGCGCCTCGGAGGACATTATAAAAAGCGGCTATGTGACCATAGATGGAAAGATTGTTACCGATGTGGCGACAAACGTGATCGGCAGCGAGACCATTGCCATCGACGACCAACCCGTAGTGCCAAACAAGCTAGTCTATTATCTAGTGAACAAGCCTACCGGGTATACCTGTAGTGTTTTTGACCTCCATGCAGAGAAACTAATCGCGGAGCTAGTCCCAAAAGAAATTCCTGTATGGCCCGTCGGTAGACTCGATCGTGAGACCTCGGGACTTATTATTATGAGTAACGACGGTGACTTTACGAACAAGATGACCCATCCGCGCTACAACAAGGAAAAAGAATACCAGATTACAGTAGATCGGCCGCTCTCGACTACCGAGGTAGGCAAGATGACGAAGGGAATCACCCTGGAAGACGGGCCCTTTAAACCAGATAAGTTTAGTGAAATTTCGCCAGGAAAATACCAGATGATCATTCACGAAGGGAGGAACAGACTTATTAGGCGCTCCATCGAGCACTTTGGTAAGCAGGTGATGCACCTCTCGCGTGTCAGGATAGGCAACCTGGGGCTCAGTGGGCTCGCTGAGGGAAAATACCGCCCCCTCACCGCAAAGGAGCTAGAAGGGCTCAAGAATGCGTGAGATAGCCGTCCTAGCTCTTCTTTTGCTCCCAAACTGGGGGTACATGAGTAATTTGAGGGCTGCAGCCTACGATGTTATTCGCCCCGTCCCTACGAAACTTAGGGTAGAGCAGCTCCTTCCTAGCATCAAGGTACCTCCTAGGAAGGCTTCTGTCGATGACTATGTGAGCAGCGCAAGAGCCGTCTATAGTGTGGATCTTGCATCAAACACCGTTCTTTCCACCAAAAACCCAGACGACAAGCTTCAGGTCGCCAGTCTGACGAAACTAATGACAGCCTATGTTTACCTAAAAGATAACCCAAACCTGCAAGAAGTGGTGACTGTGCCAAGTTTTACTCTTCGAGAAGGGGACGCCGTTGCGGGAATCTCAGCCGGGGAAAGGCTATCCAAAGAAGATATACTGACGGCAATGCTCATAAATTCGGGCTCAGACGCGGCGCAAGCGCTCTCGGTGCTCGATGCCGGATCGCAAGAAGCCTTCGTAGCTAAAATGAACCTCGCCACAACCAAGCTTGGTCTTACCAACACTCATTTTGCGAACCCAGTAGGATGGGACTCAGCAGATAATTATTCTAGTGCTCGTGATATTGCCAATCTCACGAGAATATTACTGGGAAATGAGTATTTTAAGGCTACTGTTACAAAAAGTAACGCTGCTATTGCTACCGAAGGAGGAAGAACCATTGCTCTTACGACCACGAACCAGCTGCTTGGGGGCAATGGATATGAGGGGGTCAAGACGGGGTATACCTATGGCGCCCTAGAATGCCTAGTCTCGCTAAAGAAGACCAACGACCACGAAACTCTCACGGTAGTACTCGGGAGTACTGACCGATTCGGGGAAACATCTACACTAAATACCTGGACAAACGACCACTTTTTATGGTAAAATATACGTCGCTTCGCTCCTAATTCCTCGAAAAATCGCTCGGCGCCACGCACCCGACTATCGACGAATGCTAGAAATTATTGCTTTAGCAAAATTTCGTACCGGGTCGTTGTGAGTTCGATTATTCTTGAACTTAGCTCCGTTTTCTTTCAAGAGAAAATGGAAAAGAACAATAATTAAGAGATTTCTCCGTAGCGGTCGAAATGACACGCCGGAGATCCTGAATCAAGTTCAGGATGACGTCAGAGAGTATTAACAACAATGTTACCAATCGTCGCTATTATCGGCCGGCCGAACGTCGGCAAAAGTACACTTTTCAATCGGGTTATCGGACAGCGCAAAGCAGTTACTGCGGATTATGCTGGCACTACTCGTGATCGTCTCTACTCAGAAGCTTCCTGGGCTGGCGTTGATTTTGTGATTGTTGATACTGCCGGTATCGAGGTAGGCAACGAATTGGTTCCTAGCTACAAACACCTCGATGAAGACGTCCAAGAACAAGTACTGCTAGCCATCGACGAAGCAGACATCCTCCTATTCGTTGTTGATGTCACCACAGGCCCAACAGAACAGGATATGCGCGCCATGAAAATTATACATAGGTCAAAGAAACCTTTTGTTGTAGCCGCCAATAAATACGACAGTGAAAGGTATTTTTGTAATATTTCAGAGCTTTACCAGTTGGGCGCAGAGGAGATTATCCCTATTGCCGCCCTCACCGGCCGCGGTACTGGCGATTTACTAGACGCTGTCGCTAAATCAGCGAAGACTGTAGAACCGACCAAGGAGGTAAACCTCGAGTCCCGCGAGGGAATCAATGTGGCCATTGCAGGACGTCCAAATGTGGGCAAATCTAGCCTATTTAATGCCATCCTGGGCCAAAAGTTAGCCGTAGTCTCTGATGTTGCTGGCACCACTAGGGACTTTACTATCTCGACCCTTACAAACGAGAAGGGGACGATAAACTTTATCGATACGGCTGGTATCCGCCGCCGCGGTAAGGTAGGCAAGATGACAGGAGGTCGCACCGAGGGTCAAATCGAGAAGTACTCGGTATTACGTTCATTCCGCGCGGTAGAAAACGCCGAGATTGTTCTGATTCTTATCGACCCGACTGAGGGCCTCACGGCTCAAGACCTACATATTGCAGGTTTTGCCCGCGATACCCACAAAGGTATCGTGATCGTGGTCAACAAGTGGGACGCTGTGGAGGAAGACGACAAGGATATGGCTAAATACCTAGCCTATCTGCACGCTAAGATTTCTTTTCTAGCCTATGCCCCAGTAATCTTCGTTTCCGCAAAAACCGGCAAGAACCTACAGAAATTACCAGACATCATCTTTGAAATCGCAGAGAATCGGAATCGCCGTGTCCCAACAGCCGAGCTAAATTTGCTGCTGGGTGATGATATCCTAAAAAAGAGTCCGAAGGCCGTGAAGGGCAAGCTCCCAAAGATAAACTATTTTACTCAGGCCGATGTGAATCCGCCTACTTTCGTCTTTTTCTCGAACCATCCTGAGCTGATCCATTTTTCATACAAGAGATATCTCGAAAACCGTATTCGAGAGCGTTGGAACTTCGAAGGAGCCGCCGTGAACATCGTTGTGAAACGCAAAAATATCGCCTATAATTATGACAAGAAGAAACACAAATAGGAAACACCCATGAAACTTATAGTAGGACTCGGTAACCCAGGTAAAGAATATGACTGCACCCGGCATAACCTCGGTTTTGCCGCTATTGACGCACTCGCTGCAAAATACGATGCCAAGTTTACCCTGAACAAGAAATTCAACGCAGAAACGGCAGAGACGTTTATCAATGGTGAGAAGATTATTCTAGCTAAGCCCCAAACATTCATGAACAAATCAGGCGTTTCCGTGCAGGCTATGATGGGGTACTTCAACATTACGACAGATCGCGTGTGGATACTATACGACGATATCGATTTAGAAATTGGCACTGTGCGCGTGCGTCGTACAGGCAGCTCTGCCGGTCACAAAGGGGTGCAATCGATTATCGACAATATCGGTACTCAAGAATTCCCGCGCTTCCGTATGGGCATCAAGGACGATCATTGTGACTACCTATCAACAGAAGATGTGGTCCTCAAGTGTTTCAACAAAGATGAACTGAAAGTTGTGGAGAGCGGAATCAACAAGACAGTAGCAGAGCTGGAGAAAGCCCTCAAAGAGGGAATCGAACACACCAGCCTTTAGCATTTTGTCTACTTGTAGTAATTAAATACCTATAATAAAGTAAAGGAGCCGTACAAGTACGACTCCTTTACTTTTGTTTCAAAGTTCTCCCGAGGTTGCAACACTGCCCGAAGACTTGACCTAGCCCAAAATATTGGCTGGCGGTTGCAGGGAGAACCCTACCAACAAGTAAGCTTAAAGGAGGGTGTTTAAGGCCTTACTCATTGATAGGACACTCACGGCAACATGTGCTGTGTAGGGGAACTTATTGTCAAATGTCTGCCCGATTTAGGCTGACATATCATTCTAGCACCATACGTAGGTTTTGTCAAGCATTTTTTGGAGGGATTGTGGAAAAGTCACTGGAAGACTATAAATATTGGCTTACTTTAGGTAGAAACGTCCGGTTTACCGCTGCTCTTTTTCACCAACTCTACGCTCTCAACATTCCTATCGAGGAGCTCTTTTCTTACCCGAAAGCCAAGCTGGGGTCACTTGGTCTCAGCGAACGTTGTATGCGCGAGCTGATCGTTGCCCGCGAGAAATACACTCCAGAAAAAGTGCTACAGGAGCTGCGTGGCAACGAAATAGAACCAATATTTATCTTTGAAAACGATTTTCCCCAAATATTACTCCAAATATACGACCCTCCGTTTATCTTATACAAGAAGGGGTCTGCAGATCTAAATGCACTCTGCGTTGGGATTGTCGGCAGTAGGAGGCTCACCGATTATGGCGTTCGCGCTACCGAGAAGCTAGCCTCCGACCTTGCCGCTAGTGGGATTACGATAGTCAGCGGGCTCGCCCTGGGCATAGATGCTATCGCACATCAAGCTACCATTAACGAAGGCGGGATTACAATAGCTGTGCTCGGGTGCGGACTAGGTAGAATCTATCCCAGTAGTAACTTGGGTGTGGCCAAAGAAATTATTGCACAAGGTGGAGCCATCATTACCGAGTTTCCCTTTGACACCATCCCTGCAAAATACAATTTCCCGGCTAGAAACCGGATTATCAGCGGCATTTCTCAAGGTTTAGTGGTTACAGAGGCCGCGGAGAGTTCCGGAAGCTTGATTACGGCTCTTGCGGCACTGAACCAAAACCGGGAGGTCTTTGCGGTACCAGGAAGTATCTTCAACCTAAACAGTAGGGGAACAAACAACTTGATCCGCAACGGAGCCCATGTCTGCACCAGCGCCCAAGATGTCCTGGACGAATTTGGGATTACTTGCCCCGAGGCCGTAGCCTCCATCCGCAAAATCGCCGGAAACACTCCAGAAGAAACAATAATTATAGAATGCCTGCGTGCTGAGCCGAAACATATAGATGACATCATCAAAGAGACAGGTCTTTCGCAGAGCGTGGTAGGTTCCACTGTCACCATTATGGAAATATCGGCAAAGGTGAAACAGCTCGGTGGCAACGTCTTTCGCTTAAACTTTTGAGATTAATCGCTAGCAGCAATTGAATAAAACATTTATACAAAGTTTTCAAAGATTTGACACCACCCGCTTTAACCAGTACCATTAGTCCTTAGTTATGAAGCTAGTAATCGTTGAGTCACCCGCAAAGGGAAAGACAATAGAAAAATATCTCGGACCAGGACATAAAGTGATGGCCTCTTTTGGCCATGTTCGTGATTTGCCGAAAAGCAACAAGGACGCCGTAGATGTAGAGCACGGTTTTAAACCAAAATACATCATGACTCCCAGGGGGAGCAAAACAGTCCGTGAGCTTCGAGCCGCGGCTGCTGGAGCAGACAAGGTTCTGCTCGCTACCGACCCGGACCGCGAAGGGGAGGCGATTTCCTGGCACCTCGCAGAGGTTCTAAAACTAAAAGATAAAGATTACGACCGCATCGAATTCCACGAGATTACCAAAGGCGCAGTAGAGAAGGCCGCTTCCAACCCACGCAAGATCAATATGGATCTCGTGGATGCCCAGCAAGCGCGACGAATACTAGACCGCCTGGTTGGGTACGACCTCTCTGGTGTGATCTGGAAGAAAGTCCGCTATGGTCTGTCTGCAGGCCGTGTACAATCACCTGCGTTGCGCATCATCATGGAACGCGAGCGCGAGATTCGCGCCTTTATCTCTGAGGACTTCTGGACCCTTACCGCAGAAACAAAAACTAACTCCGGCGCCAAACTTTCACTTATATGTACCGAGGAGCCGAGGAGCCAAGAGCGTCTAGACGAGATAGAGCGGGTAGCAACTGCTGGTGAGTGGAAGGTATCCAAGGTTAGTAGTGCCGAGGCAAAACGCGCCCCTAAGGCACCTTTTACCACCTCTACCTTGCAACAGACAGCGAGTACAAGGCTTGGTTTTTCACCTTCTCGTACTATGGGAGTCGCTCAGAAACTTTACGAGGCTGGTCTCATCAGCTACATGCGTACAGACAGCACCAATCTCTCCGAGACAGCAGTAGGCCAGATCAAAGATGTAGTTACCGCCAAGTACGGTAAGGAATTTCTGTCACCGCATGTATACAAAACCAACAGCAAGAATGCCCAGGAAGCGCACGAGGCTATTCGCCCCACCAACTTCGAACATGAGCACGCTGGACATAATGAAGAGCAGAAGAAGCTCTATCAGCTCCTCTGGTCCCGCACTGTTGCTAGTCAGATGGCAGATGCTAGGATGTTACGCAGCAAGATTACGGCAACATACACCACCGACAAGCTAATGCCGGCATTTACAGCCAACGGCAGCCAATTACAATTTCCGGGATGGCTCCTCGCAGACCCGGCCGCCAAGGGCGAGGAAGTGATGCTACCTGTAGTAACAGAAGGCGAACCGCTGAGACTTATCGACTTTATTACTTTTGCAAAGCAAACCGAGCCACCATCACGCTACACCGAGGCGGGACTGATCAAGGAGCTCGAAAAACGTGGTATTGGCCGCCCGAGTACCTACGCTAGCATCATGAAGACCATCGAAGATAGGGGATACGTTACCAAAGAAGGGCGAACCCTCTTTCCTACAGACACTGGTGACGTAGTCAGTAGTTTCCTCGAGAAGTACTTTGCCGAGTACATTAGCGACACGTTTACCGCTGAAATGGAAGACGAGCTAGACTTAGTTTCCAATGGTCAGGCAAAATATGCCCAGATACTATCCGATTTTTACGGACTTTTCCGTGATCGAGTAAAAGAAGAGACTGCCCGGCCAGCAGAGCCGGTGCCTGCCGACCCTCAGTACAAGTGCCCGACATGTGGTAGCGACATGATTATCAAGCTGGGGAAAAATGGAAAATTCATGAGTTGCGCCCGGTTCCCAGAGTGCGAAGGCGCCCTGACTATGGAGGGTCGAGAGATGGAGGGCCCCAAGGAGATAGGGGAATCCTGCCCAGAATGTGGTGGAGCCCTCATCGAACGTGAAGGCAAGTACGGCAAGTTTATCTCCTGCAGCAACTACCCTAAGTGTAAGTACATCCGCAAGGACGAGAACGAAGAAAAAGCTGGAGGCACCGGCGTCGCTTGTCCGAAATGTAAAAAGGGCGAGATGACAGAGAAACGTGGTCGCTTTGGTGTATTCTACTCATGTAACAATTACCCTAAGTGCAAATACGCCATTAAGGCCAAGCCTACCGGTAATATTTGCAAGATTTGTGGCTCGCTGATGATGGAAGGGACCAAGACCATTCCCGAGCGCTGCAGCGACAAGGAATGTCTCGGGCATAACCCGCATAGGGCGTAATCTCAGTCGCTTTCTTCCATTCCCGCACAGAGGGGAAAAGCGTATAATATAGATAATTATTTTGAACTTAATCAATTGGAGGGGAACATGGCTAAAGGAAAAGATTCACAAAAGAACGTGAAGAAACCAAAGAAGGCAAAAAAGCCGAAGGGCATCCAGGTAACTTCGAGCGTTAACCCTAGCTAAGATGGACTACAAGAAACTGTTTTTCTCACTTCTCACTGCGGTGCTATTTTTGCTACTTGTAATTGGCGGCATCCTCCTCATGAAACAGCCAACCAAAGAAAGCCCTACGCCGCCAAATGGCGGGGTTGCCTGCACTATGGAGGCGAAGCAATGTCCTGACGGCAGCTACGTCAGCCGCACAGGTCCTAAGTGTGAGTTTAGCGCTTGTCCCGAACTATAATAGAGCTCTAAATACGAAAGAACCCACTGCCGGGTAGGTCCTCTCGGAGCCACTCAGAAGTGGGTCAGTTTGCTCTTATCAGAGCTTCCATCTTGCGTTTGGCTCGCTGCAAGGCGTTGTCTACCCGCTTGGGCGGAGCATTGAGTTCCAAGCCAATCTGGTCATAGGTACGGCCAGCACGGTAGAGACGAAGTACGCCCGCCTCCAGAGGTGTTAGAGACTCTGCAAGTCCCGAGAACACCGCCTCTCGTGACAACGCCGCCAGGCAGACATCCTCCGCGGAAAATGCGAGAAAATCACCTGTGAGCACATCGCTCAGAACACGATCACCTTCGTCGTTGTGATCAACCGTTCTACTGAGCGAAACGTATCCGTTGAGCGGGTGGTGCTTCTTGCGAGTCGCTCCTTTCACCGCCGTGATGACCTGACGCGTCACGCAAAGCTCGGCAAAACTGTGGAACGAAGCTCCCTTGTCGGGAGAGTAGTCCCAAACGGCCTTGCAAAGGCCGACATTGCCTTCCTGGATCACGTCATCGCGGTCTGCACCTACCAAGAAGTAGCTGCGGGTCTTGGATCGAACGAGCCCCCGGTAACGCCGAAATATCTCGTCATAAGCGTCTTGGTCGCCCTCGCGGGCAGCCAATACAAGCTGAAGATCAGGCTTACTGGTGTTCATTTTGTCTCCCCCCGAGACCTCGAACTTGCTTTTGCGGGTACAACTTATCGTGCAACATTATAGTATATTGAGTACATTTTGTCAATACATTCATGAGGGGCATGACTGGCGCTGTCTACTTGAAACAGCGAAAGCTTTCCCCTAGAATGAGCTTATGACTGCAAAATCACTTTTTGATAATAACAATGCCCACAAACCGCTGGCGGAGAGGATGCGCCCGACGGACTTTGCACATTTCTATGGGCAAGCGGAGATTGTGGGCGAGGGGGCCTTGCTTCGACAGCTTATAGAGAATGACACATTAGGTTCCATCATCCTCTGGGGACCACCAGGGACGGGCAAGACAACGCTTGCAAGGATTATCGCAAACCAGACCAAGAGCCACTTCGAGGAGTTTAGCGCTGTGACCAGTGGGATTGCAGACCTACGCCGTGTGGTCAAGGAAGCTCGCGAAAGACGTGAGCTCTACCAGCAAAAGACCGTCCTCTTTGTGGACGAAATTCACCGCTTCAGCAAGAGCCAGCAGGACGGCTTCTTGCCGCATATCGAAAATGGCACTATCGTCCTCATCGGCGCTACTACCGAGAACCCAGGATTCGAGATAAACTCTGCCATCATGTCGCGCTCCAAACTCTTTGAGCTAAAGCCCCTCACAGAAGATGACATTCGCAACATTATCGCCCTTGCCTTAAAAAACAAGATCAGCGGTCTCGGGGAGCAGAAACTGAAGATTGAGAAGAAGGCCGTGGACCAGCTTGCTGCCTTCTCGGCAGGGGATGCTCGCGTCGCCCTAAACTCTCTAGAGATTGCCGCCAAGGCAAAGCTTGTGAACAACAAAATTACTCAAGAAGTTGTGGAGCAGGCCCTCAGCAAACGTTTTGTTAGCGCCTATAAGGGTGGGGCAAATCACTACGACATCATCTCTGCATTTATCAAATCGATGCGCGGCAGTGACCCAGATGCGGCCATCTACTGGCTAGCGCGCATGATTGAGGGCGGGGAAGATCCCAAATTTATCGCTCGCCGGATGCTAGTATTTGCCTCCGAGGATATCGGCAACGCAGCCCCTATGGCACTAGTTCTTGCAAACGCTACCTTCGAGGCAGTGACGAAGATTGGCCTCCCAGAGGCCCGCATCAACCTCGCCCAGTGTGTGACCTATCTGGCCAGTGCCCCCAAATCCAACGCCTCATATCTAGCAATCGATGCGGCCCTTGGAGACGTGCGAAGCGAAGCCTTTAGCGGCGTCCCGAAGCATATTGTAAATGCACCAACAACTTTCGATAAAATGCAAGGAAAATCATCTGGGTATAAGTACCCTCATGACTATCCTGGACATCACGTGAAACAAGACTACCTACCCCCAAAGCTAATCGACAAGAAATACTACAAACCGACAGAGAACGGGGGAGAGGCCGAGATTAAAAAACGGTTAGATGGACTGAGAGACATAAAGAAATAGCTATATCTTACAGCTTGAATTTAGAGCTAGCCGATGAAGCCCTATCAATGAGTGGTAAAATATACATATGGATCTAAGGAATAATATTCACAATTTCTTCATAAAAAGGGCTGTGGTTCTACTCCTAGTAATACCATTGGCCCTGCTTGCTATATACGGATACGGGCTCTACAAGAAGAGCCAGATAGGCAGCTATGACGGATGCGTTGCCGCTGGTCTGCAGGTACAAAATTCAAATCCGTCGAAGTGCGTGGTGAATGGCAAGACTTTTTCCAAGGAGAAGAGCTTACCCATTGTGAAACCGGCCGAGATTAAGACCGTATCTGAGCCCATAGACAACCCCGTCTCCCGGATTACAAAAAAACTTTTTGGCACATACGTCACCCCGGCTAAATCTCTTGTCCAGCCTGAGAAGTTTACTGGCTTTCATACAGGGACGGATTTCGAAGCCACCATATCAGAAGCGAACACACCCATACCAACAAAAGCCATCTGTGATGGAACTGTCAGATACAAAGGGATTGTAGACGGTTACGGAGGGGTTGTAATACTAGGCTGTACTATTTCAGAGCAGGTAGTAACTGTACTATATGGCCACGTTGATGTCACATCCGCTACATTTTCAAATGGCGATACCGTTGTACGGGGAGATTTCGTTGCAAATCTTGGTGCTGGATACAGCACCCAGACCGCAGGAGAAAGAAAGCACCTACATCTGGGCATCCACATCGGCAGTGGTATAGAATGCCGTGGTTACGTCCAAAATCAGAGAGAACTTGCAGGTTGGCTAAATTACCAAGATCTGTATAAATAACTGCGATCCGCGCAATAAACGAAAGTAGACATGATATGATTATAAATGCGGCGTTTACCGCAGGCCAGGTAGTTTTCGAGGTTCCTACCGGAGTCGTGGCAGATACGCTAGGACGGCGAACCTCATACCTCCTTTCGGTTGCCATCATACTTATCTCCACTCTCTTGTATGGTTATGTTGGGTTCGTCCACGGGGGAATTCTACTCTTTATGCTATCATCAGTCCTACTAGGGCTTGGCTTTACCTTCTACACAGGAGCGGTAGACGCTTGGATGATAGACGCCCTGAAATCGATAGACTACAAAGGCAAAATCGAAATAATCTTTGCCCGTGCTGGTGTAGTATTTGGTATCTCCATGCTACTTGGTACTGTCGCGGGGGGCTTGCTTGGGCAATATCAGCTAGTATTGCCTTATATAGCACGAGCCGTACTCCTCATACCAGCCTTTTTGCTAGGCCTCTTCTTTATGAAAGATATCGGATTTACTCCAAAAAAATTCCAAATATCACAATTCGGAGCTGAGACTGCCAGGATAGCAAGGGTCGGGACACAATATGGTTTGCAAAACAAAACGGCACGCTACCTCATGTTTGCCACCTTCGCGCAAAGCCTCTTCTTCATCTACGGCTTCTACTCTTGGCAAAAATATTTTCTAGACCTTCTGAATCAAAACCTGGTATGGGTCTCCGGAGTCATTGCAGCTCTCATAGGCCTTTCCCAGATACTAGGCAACCTACTGGTAAAGAAGGCAACGGAGATCGTAAAAGAGCGTGCAAGCCTAATTAAAATACTGATCTTTATACAAGCCGTTGCAATAATCGGGGCCGCTATCGCCGGCGACTTCTACCTCGCGGTCGGTCTTTACATACTAGCAACAACTGCTTTTGGTATTCTGGGACCAGTAAAGGCTACCTGGTTCAATAGTGTAATACCATCATCGGAAAGAGCCACCCTAATCTCTTTGGATGCACTTTTTGCAGACGGTGGGGGAACTATCGGTCAGCTTGGTTTTGGCTATATGTCCAAAGCAATCAGTATACCATTCGCCTGGCTTGTTGGCGGTATCGTACAACTTGCTGGTATCCCAGCTATTGCCATGGCCAAGAAAAACGAGTCACAATAGTATCTAGCTTAACGGAAAGAGACCCGAACCGGATAAACCAGTTCAGGTTCCTTCCGTTCCGGGTCTCAAATACTCCATAGCTACTGCGCGGCCGATCTAGATGGCGAAAACCGCTACCGGTCGGCCAAAGCCGAAGGTCAGGACCTCCTCGACGTACTCGGCGAGCTGCTGCGACTTGCACGCGTTCCCGTGATTCACGGTAGCGCTGATCGTGGACGAGTCGGTAGGCTCGACGCTGATAGCAACATCCGCAGATGTTACCTCGTCTCCGAGAACCCTCGCAAACTCGGCGGCGTGACGGCCCCACATCGACTGCTGCAAAGCGTAAGCATCTGCAGCGGCCACCGCGGTGCTTCTAACCCCGAGGATTGCGATAGGTACCACGACATTGACCTGCGCGAGCGTCTTACCCGAAGCACACATGAGATTCCCTTCCCGTGCATCGTCCCGACAAATATGTAACTGAAGTATATGTGATCCTGCCCCAACAAACGAAGCAAGATAAGGCTTCCGATATTACAACCCTGTAACACTTTTGTCAAGCCATAATAGCCGATATAACATAGATATTCTCTTGTAATTACGTCTTTTTTGTATATAATACCTACACCGTAGCCGATGTGTAGGAGGTTCCTCGTGGGAAAGCACCAAGGCTGGGTATCTAGTGTCCCCGGCAAGCGTGATTCAGCGAAGACCGAGGTAGTACTGGCAGAGCCCGCGAGCCAACATGGTCGGCAGCCGGCCCGCCATCACAAGGACAACCTGATCCTCATCGAGGGTACCTTGGTTTCCGTGAACGAGAGGGTGGCAATCATCCAGTCCGATGAGACCGGCCGCATCTCGGTGAACGTCAGTGCCTACTGTCGAGTCGCCAAAAACGGCAACGAGCGTTGGAGCCTAGTTCGCTCGAGCGAGCTGCCTGAGGCCACTGGCCAGCCGGTCTGGTACGCCAAGAACAAGGGAATCGGCGTCTGGACTACCGACACGACATCGTAAGCTCTACCGAGGGGGTATAGCTGTGACGAAGAAGAACCGCAATAAGGCGAGACACCCGAGTAATCGGAATCCGGCCAAATCGGTGGAACAGCTCGAGCAGGTTTTCGTAGCTGCTGCTAGGCGGGAACACCTTGCGGCCGAGGCGCGTCGCGACGCACGGAAAGAAAAGCGTCGCAGCCTTGCCGAGAGACATCGGATCGTCCCTACCATCGCTATCGGTGGGGAAGCTCTCGGTCCTACCGTCCGCAAGGACACCAGCGGTCCGCACGAGCTCCCTCCGGACCTGCGGCCCAAAGGTCCCTTCCAGCCGAAGGGGTTCCCGGAGACCGGAATGGTCGCAAACCTGATGCGCATTCTGCATGCCAGTGGAGACAACCAAGAAGCCATGGATTTCGCCTAGAAGTCCGGGCCACATCACGCCCCGTAGGACGTTCTCATCACGAGAGCGCCCTACGGGGCGCTTTTCATGGTAATCTCGACACAAGTACTCATGTCGTGCTGGATAGAAGCCCAATGCAGCTGCGGCCTACTTTGTATTGACTATATTGGAATATTATGTTATTATATCTCCGAGCAAATCAGCAGGTGCCTTTGTTAGCATCCTCGGACCGACTGGAGGTCGAACCGTGTTCACACCGAAAGCAGCTTTCATCGTCATCGCCATGATCTGCATGATCGTGGTGGCAAACTACTTCTGGAAGGGAGTCGCAAAGGCCTTCAACCGGTGGGCACAGAAAGTACTCGATAAGTCGGTGGCATATGCCACCGAAGCGTTGAAGCGAGAAACCCACCTGCGGGTAGAACAGATAGCCCACGTTCCGGCCTACAGCCGGATAGATGACACTGGCAATGAAAGGGAGAATTACCCGACCACTGACGTCTGGTACGCAACCTGCTCATTCAAGACTACGATAGGTAGAGTGGGCTACAGTGCCAGCGACATCATCGTCAGCATCACCGAAGAAGAAGGGAACAGGCTCTGGGGTGCTTATCAGGCCACAATAGAGAATCCCCACTTCGGAGGTATCGACGAATCTCGAAAGGTCGATCCGCGTATCGCGAAGACCTTCTTCTAGCGCCTACCAGCCGCGCTAACCACACGCCCCGTAGGACGTTCTCATCTCGAGAGCGCCCTCCGGGGCGCTTCTCATTGCCTTGCCCTAAGCACAAAACGGGAGTAGAATAAAGCCATGAACGAAACATCAGCGAAGAAAAAACTATGATTATATTTATCATTACTATTGCAGCGATCGTCAGCACCACTCTAGGTGGGCTCTTTGCGATTAAGCTAAAAGACAAGCTCCACCTGATCCTGGGGTTCAGCGCCGGTACGGTACTCGGAGTAGCACTTTTTGATCTGCTGCCGGAAGCACTGAATCTGACAAAGGACAGATACAGCATAGAGCTTGTAACTGTTCTTATCGCGGTTGGTTTCTCTATATTCATGCTTCTGGACCGATTTTTCTCTATCCATGCACACTCTGAAGACCATGAATGTGAAAATCCGGCTCACAATAGAAAGCTTGGTGCCTCGGCCCTCATCCTCCACGGTTTTCTCGATGGTCTTGGTATCGGTTTAGCATTCCAAGTTTCACCAACCGTCGGTTGGGTGGTCGCATTAGCCGTTCTTTCTCATGATTTTTCAGATGGAATCAATACTGTAAGTATGATTTTCAACAAAGAGAGCGACCGAAAGGAAACCCTAAGGTGGCTTGCGGCCGTAGCTATAGCTCCAGCCCTAGGTGTTACGGCGGCATTTTTCTTTACCGTCTCTGAGCCAACCCTTGGACTTATCCTCTCCGTATTTATCGGCCTATATCTATATATTAGCGCCAGTGACCTCATACCAGAGAGTCACCACCGACATCCAGCCATATGGACATCCATCATGACCGTAGTCGGTATGGCCGTCATATTTCTAGCTACAATCCTTGCGGGATAAGATTCCCGCCCATGCTGAAATGGCGGGGGAAGAGATTGCCGCGGCTCGCTCGCAATGACGTATAGTTCTTATGGATGTGTCTGCCTTGATGGCTTTATGATAGAGATAAAACATTGACGAATACCTACTGCGAAGGTCAGCAGACCGCCGCATTTAAAGTGTCTTTTTGGATACTTTTGTGACTATGGACAAAAGTATCGAGAGCGCCTTGCTTTAGCAAGGCAAAGTTTGGGTTCCTGGCTTACGACCAGGAATGACATGAGAAAATGCATAGAATAAATGTGTTATAAAATCGTTGACGCATTGCGTCTTTTGTGCTATAATTGCACTGTAAATGAAAACAGCAAACCCACAAAATACAAATATGAAAGGCCAAAAACTCGACGTAAATGCAGAAGTTGAGTTTATTTTTGCTGCTCCAAAGCTAAAAAAAGAGCGTGACCAAGAAGTTATCACTGATCGCTTTGGGCTCTCTGGAGCCAAACTAAAAACTTTAGAAGAAATAGGGAAGGCGCTCGGAATTACTCGAGAGCGTGTTCGCCAGATTGAGAAGAATACCCTGAAGAAGCTCTCTGACTTTGTCTCTACTGACATGAGGGGTCAGGAGATCTCTTCCGTAATCCTCGGCGCTATAAAGAGCGAGGGCGGGGTAGTCCGTGCCACCACTCTAGACAATAGTATCCTCGGGGAGAACGCTAGTGCCAAGGCAAAGCATCAGCTCAGTTTTATCGTCGCTTGTTCAAGTGATATCTCACTATATACCGAGAGCAATCACGCGCATCGCAGCTACTTCACGGAGCCAATCACAGCTACGATAGTCGACAAGGTCCTAAAGGAAGCAGTTGCAATACTTAAGAGCGAAGATAAACCTGTCGAGGAAAAATCGCTAGTTGCCAAGATCCGCAAGGTAGTCCAAGAACTAGAGCCCAAGACGATAGTTGCTATCGTTGCTATCAGCAAGGTTATCCTGCGTACCGAGTCTGGTCATCTAGGTCTTTCTCATTGGCGTGACATCAACCCCAAGAGCATCAAGGACAAGACTTATTACATTCTAAAGAAACATAGTAAGCCCCTGCACTATACAGCCATCGCCGATCATATCCAGAATTTTGGTGGCAAAGAGAAGCATGTGACAAAGCAAGCCGTTCACAACGAGCTGATTCGTGATGAGCGCTTCGTCCTGATCGGTCGCGGTATCTACGCACTCTCTGAGTGGGGATACGCCTCTGGCGTGGTCGAGGAAGTGATCGAAACTGTCCTCGTAGAAGCAGGGCGACCAATGCACAAGGACGACATTATTGTTGAGGTTCTCAAGCGTCGCATGGTAAAAGAAACAACTATTTTACTAAACCTACAAAAAAAGCGCTTCAAAAGGGTAGCGAGAGCAACGTATACTGTATCTAACGGGAGGGAATAAGTGCTGATTCAAGATATTAGCCTGGCGATACTCGGCGGCATGTGGTCCGTCGTGGTTTGGACATGGTGGATAGTAGTACCGATTATGGCCTACCTCACCTGGAAGAACTACAAAAAAGCAGAGTATGTCGAGGCGATTGAAACGGTCGTTCTCTCGATCAAAATCCCTAAAAATAACGAAAAAGGCCCGGTAGCTGCGGAGATGATGCTCGCGGCTCTTCATGGTATCTTACATCCCAAGAGCCAGCAGAAGAAAGGACTTTCGGTACAGGAGCACCTGAGCTTCGAGATAGTATCGACCCTCAATGCCATCGAGTTCTTTATCTGGGTACCAACCCATCTAAAGGACTTTGTAGAGGGGCAAGTATACGCCCAGTACCCGACAGCAGAGATTACTACCGTCCCTGACTACTCACTAGATATCGATATCGACGACGACAAGGTAGACGACGCCGTGGTCGGAACCGAGTTGGTCCTCACGAAGGATGAAATCTACCCGATTAAGACCTTTCTAAACTTTGACGTAGACCCGCTAGCCGGAATCACAGGAATGCTCTCCAAGATTGAGCAGAAGAGCGAGCAAGTGTGGATTCAAATTCTCGCCAAGCCAGTGGATGACGAATGGAGAGATGGCTCCCTAGGGCACATCGCTAGCAAAAAGGGTGGGGCCGGTGGTGAAGATACCTGGGTTCACAAACTAATCGACGTCCTCATCATGCCATTGCAAGCGATTCCGTATGTGATAAATACGGTTATTTCTCCGATGACCCCCGAGCAAAAGAAAAAGCAGGAAGAGAAGGAGAAAAAGGAAAAAGAGAAGAAGGAGAAGGAAGTACCGAAGCTTTCCCACTCAGAGGAAACGGAGCTCTCTGCAATTGAAGAGAAGGCCAACAAGCTTGGCTACAAGGTAATCATCCGCATCTGTTATCTCGCCAAGAGCCCCGAGAAGGCCAAGGAACGTATCCAGGCCGTAATCGGTGCCTTCAAACAGTTCAATACGACTAATCTAAACGGTTTCCAGGGAAGTGGGCTCTATACAGGCCAGGACTTTCTGGACGCCTACCGTGCTCGTCTTTTCAATAACCACGGCTACACACTAAACATCGAGGAGCTGGCCAGCCTATACCACTTGCCTCACGTTTCTGTAGAGACTCCAAACATCTTGTGGACCTCGTCCAAAAAGGGCGAGCCACCAAGCAGCCTGCACATAATCGATGCCGAGGATGCTGTAGATATAGAGCTTACTCCGATGGGCACGACGACCTTCCGTAACGGCAAGCGTACCTTCGGTATTACTCGAGACGACCGCAGACGTCACATGTACATCATCGGTAAGAGTGGTGTTGGTAAATCACGCATGATGGCAAACCTTGCGATTAACGACATTATAAATGGCGAGGGTGTAGCTGTCGTGGATCCTCATGGCGAGCTAATAGAGCTGATCATGAAATACATCCCGAAGGAACGCATAGATGATGTAATCTACCTAAACCCTGCGGACAAGGACTTCCCGATCGGATTCAATCCACTAGAGAGCCCCGAGGGGATGCGCGAGGAAACGGCCAAGGGCTTTATCTCAGTACTGAAGCGTATGTTCGGCTACTCCTGGGGTCCTCGTTTGGAATACGTCCTAAACCATACAGTACTAGCGCTCTCTGAAGTCGAAGGCTCTACCATGCTCGGTATCGTTCGCCTTCTTACCGACAAGGGCTATCGCAAGCGCATCGTAGAACAGGTGACAGACCCAGTAGTGCAGATGTTCTGGCTCAAGGAATTCTCGACCTACAATGACAAGATGGCCACCGAAACCGTCGCTCCTATCCTAAATAAGGTGGGGCAGTTTACGGCTTCTGCGATAATCCGCAACATCGTCGGCCAGCCCAAGAGCAGCATCGACTTTGGCGAGATTATGAATACAGGCAAGATTCTCCTAGTGGACCTCTCGACAGGCAAGATTGGCGAGGTAAACTCCGAGCTGCTGGGAAGCCTGATTATTACCAAGCTGCAGCTTGCCGCGATGCAACGCGCCTACATCCCCGAAGAGGAACGCAAGGACTTTTACCTATACGTCGACGAGTTCCAGAACTTTGCCACCGACTCCTTTGCGACTATTCTTTCTGAGGCGCGTAAATATCGCTTATCTCTCTGCGTAGCCAATCAGTACATTGCCCAGATGGAAGAAACCGTCCGTGACGCTGTCTTTGGTAACGTCGGTACGCTAGTATCTTTCCGCGTCGGGGCTACTGACGCCTCCTACCTAGAGAAGGAATTTGAGCCGGTATTTACCCAAAACGATCTGATAAACCTAGATAACAGACATATGTACCTAAACATGCTGATCAATGGCGTCACCAGTATCCCTTTCTCCGCAATGTCCCTAAACACGCCTGAGATGATAGAGGACTGCTCTCCAATCGTGAAGGCGGTATCACGTGAAAAGTACGGTAAGAAACGGGAGATCGTAGAGGAAGAGGTAAAGCACTGGTACAACGTGGACTCAGTGGTCGCTGGTATCAACGCCAATGAGAAGGACGATCCTATCATGACCAAGCCAAAACCTACCATCATCCGCGAAAAATCTGAGCAGGGGAGTGCCCCCACGCAGCCGCTACGAGAAAAGAAAGAAACTAATATTAATCCACCAGCCAGCAAGCCTTCCGAGCTCCAGAAGAAAAGCGACTTGCAGCTTGCGATTATTGCAAATACTAAAAATACGAAGAAAGTAGCCGATAAACCTATGACCGAGAAACAAAAAGTAATCGCGGAGCTCGAGAAGAGTGCCGACTATATCGTCCGCCACAAAGATAAGGACGATAAATACGTCTTCCTGCCAGACAATAAACCCGAGGGGCTCATCCCTGATAAGCGTGGTCGCCAAAAGGGCAATAACTACAAAAAGAATGGCCAGAAGATTTATGAAGTAAAGATTAGTATGTACGAGCCCCGCGAGCACGATCTCTTTGGAGACGGTCGCGCTCCAGACGTCTGGGTAGGTACAACTGCAGAAATGATCGATCAGCTACAAGCCATCGGGGCTGGTCTTGGAGGCGGAAGCAAGTTCCTCGGTGTTGAGGACCATACAGATACGAAAGCAATCCTAGAAGAGCTACTCACCAAGCTCAAAGCCACCCCCTCTGAGAAGGCGCGAGAGACGATTGCAGACAAAATTGGGGTAGATACACTATCTAGTCTAAAGAAGGCCGTCAGCGTGCCCGAAAAACCCCAGGAAGAGACCAGAAAACCTGCACCTGAGGCACCAATGAAGAAAATAGAAACCCCAAAAGAACCTGTAGCAGCAGAGCAGCCTGCAGTGGTCGAAAAAGTAGAACCAAAAGAAACTCCTAAGCCAGAAAAACCTGTACAGGCTGAGCCGATAGGGAAGAGCCTGGCCGAGATCAAAGACGTGCTACTCTCTGTCTCCCACCCCAAAGAAACCCCTATTTACCGTGAAAAAATAGAGAAGCAGATCACACCAGAGGATTTTCACAACCTAAAGACAATAGAACCTCACGAACGAATCAAGGTGGTCGCCAAAGAGCTAAGGCCAGGGGAGACTGTTCACCTAACAAAACCATAATCTGCCGATTCGGCAATCTTTACAGCTCATACAATATGGGCTGTAATTTTGTCTAAAACAGGCCCGAACCGGGAGGCCCAATATTTGTGAATATTTGGATATATACTAAAACAGAAGGGGCCAACGCCGAGGAAGCGGAAGGCCCAGGGGAATATAATTTTTGAGTAAATATTTCACATCCGTACTGCTTTGTAGCCTGTCATCTCAGCGATTGATACTGTGTCGCACAATATATCTTGGACGACATTGCGCATTCTGAAATCCCCGGGTGTAGTTGGTCATCCAAAACGTGTTTTGTGCGTGTATTTTCCCTACAGTAAGTCTTAATCGAAGGGTTGCACCCGCGAACAAGAGGCCTTTTGTCGGCTGGTTTCCGTGCCAAAGTTTTGGTCAAATTACAGGCATGAAAATCGGCCAACGAACCCGGGCTATAAACAGTTTCCGCTCGCCTACCGAAAGTTTAGAGCGCGGCCAGCACAATAATAATTAATTAGCATTTAATATATTATTAGTTAATTCTTTTGCCCACTTGCCCACTCCCCCAGGTCTCCCCCAAAATTTCAAATTACAGTTTTCAATTTTCAATAATGAGATTGCCGCGTCGCTGCGCTCCTCGCAATGACGTAGAAGTTCTTTTACCGCGACCTGCAAAATACAGCGAGCGACGACCTGAGTGACTATCATAAAAGACAATGTTTGAACGCAGTGAGTTTTGGTTTTTATGAGGGAATGAAGTAGGAGTGACACTTGCGATTTTGCAAGGAGTCGGCAGTTTTGCACCACTTTTGCTGCCAAAAGTGGTAAGGATTTGTGACTACGGACAAAAGTATCTAGACATTACTTATAAAAGATGCGATTAGCAATGCGGAGATCTATATACTCTAACTTCGCCCCACTACTCTTGGCGTCGGCAAGAACCCGCTTGAGACTGATCACCTCGCCTTTGGCACTACGGCTCGTATCGAAGTATACATACCATCCCTGGTCGGTAGTAACTTTGAGGTCACTGATGATGTCCATAATCTCGTAGCGCACCTGTTTGGCACCAGTCTCGGGGAAAAGGCCCTGGAGGTCCTTATAGAAGACCACGGAGGCTTGAGGCAAGACCTTGTCACCCACCCGCACAGGGAGGTTCTTAGTGTCTACGAACACCGGCAGAGTAGCATACTTATCCTGGTAGTTCGCCCAAATGTAGCCAAGATCGTCGACAAGGTACTTGTGATCCAGCGTTTGCCAGACAAGAAGGGGACTCTTCTCTACTATCTCCACACGAACGCTATGCTGCCCTAGCCTGGTAACGGAGATTTTATCCACCCCAGTCACCTTTCGCAGCCTGCCAGCGAGGCCAAAAACACCATAAGTAATAATATTATTATCCAAAAATGTCTCGCCACTCTTAGCAGCGCTCGCTAGCTCTCCCCTATTTACAAATTTCGTGGCTGAGAACTCCACCTGGGTGACACCAAAAATCCCCGAAACAAATACGAGATAGATCAGTGCCCCAAGCAGCAAAACAAAAAGAAGCGGGTACCAAATACCCTTACTGCTCCGCCTCTCCTTTACTTCTTCGGTCCGGGAATATATCGAAGGCTGCCTTAGCCTCCTGGCGCTTGCTGGCCTATTCAGTTTCCTCAGTCTTTTCCTCAGGGGTTTCCTCCTCCGCCTTTGTTTCTAGAACAAAATTGGTACCTAAGTCGTAGATAATGTCGGCGACGGCGCCTGCAGCCTCTGGGGAAGCAAGCTTGGAAAGCTTCGTTGCCAGGCCAGCACGCTCCTCTGGATTCTCGAAGAGATAATCGATTTTACGCTCAAGGATTCGGGGAGTAAGACTCTCCTGAAGGACCAGCATAGCTGCGCCCATACGGGAAAGGATCTTGGCATTTGAAACCTGATGACCGTTTGCCGATGATGCCAGTGGAATCAGAATTGCCGCCTTTTCGAGGGCAGCAATCTCGGCGATGACGTTGTTCCCGGCCCGCGAAATTACTAGATCGGAAACTGCAAGGGCATCCTTTAGGTTCCCCGAAAGAAAGTTGTACAAATGATAGTTTGCCGAAAGCTCTGGAGCCAGCTTACTCGCCTGAAAACCTAACCAGTCATAGTCTCTCTCACCAGAAACATGGATAATCTGGTACTTGGCGAGGAGCTTCGCAAGCGACTCGGAAACCACTTGATTGATCACTAGAGACCCCTGGCTGCCGCCGATGACAAAAAGTATTGGCAACTTGTCGTGAAGCCGAAATTCGGTGATAGCGCGCTCTTTGCTACCGTCGTAAATATCGTTCCTTACTGGGTTGCCAGTATACACGAGTTTATCCTTTTCGACTTCGGTATATGACTTTAGTGGATACGAAACACAAACTTTGTCGGCGCGTTTTGCGAGGATGCGATTGGAAAGACCCATCACACTGTCACTTTCATGCACCACTACCGGATATCCGAGAGAATGTGCCGCTAGCCCTACTGGCAAACTGACGTAGCCACCCTTGGTGAAGACCACATCTGGATCGAATTCAGCAATGATTTCCTTGGCCTCGAAGTAACCTCTCACAAAACGAAAGAAATCGACAACATTCTTGTACAAAGTGGTGGGGTCGATAATATTAAGCCAAGTGGCTGTGTGGTAACGACGAAATTTGCCTGCACTGATGCCGACATACTTGAGCCCTGTCTGAGGAATAATTTTACTCTCCAGACCTTCCTTGGATCCAATATATAAAAGCTCTACCGTACTATCTAGCTTTTGCAGTTCTGCGACGACCGCGAGAACCGGCGAAATGTGACCACCAGTTCCACCGCCCGAGACGACTATTCGCATCCATTCCTCCTTGTTCAACATGTCTTGAAATACTCA
Source organism: Patescibacteria group bacterium (assembly GCA_041738615.1). Lineage (GTDB taxonomy): Bacteria > Patescibacteriota > CPR2 > UBA1875 > CAIMLA01 > JBGSPL01. The sequence goes on along the minus strand of JBGSPL010000001.1, from coordinate 94,534 downwards.
GTAGTATACCGCAAGCAAATAAAATCATTACCAGCGATGTGCCGCCGTAGCTTATAAATGGCAGCGGGACGCCGGTAAGTGGCATTAGGCTCAGGATTGCTAGGATATTTATAAATGCCTGAGCGATAATCCAGGTCGTAATCCCGGTAGCCATGAGACGCGAGAAAGTATCTGGTGCGCCCTTTGCTATTTTATATCCCCTGACCCCAAAAAGCAAAAAGACCACTACCACAAGCCCCGCACGAATGAGGCCCAGCTCTTCGGAGATCACCGCAAAGATCGAGTCCGTGGCTGCCTCGGGAAGATAATTGAACTTCTGACGACTACGTCCGAAACCAAGGCCCGTGAGCCCCCCCGTGCCGATAGCCAGCAAGGCCTGTGAAATCTGATAACCTGCGCCGCTTTTGTCAGTGGCCGGATGCAAAAAGATAGTAAGACGTGCCATACGATACGGCGCCATCGCGATAAGTACTGTGAGTGAAGCGATCCCCGCCCCTACCGCCGTTATGATGTGACGAAATCTTGCTCCAGAAACGAAAAACATCACTGCAGCGCTCACGGCTAGTACTGAGCAAGTCCCCATATCGGGCTGCAAGAGAACAAGACCGACGACAGAGCCCGTAATGGCGGCAAAAGGCAAAACTCCCTTGTAGAGATCCTTGATATCATCACCTTTATTCTCCAGCCAGTAGGCTAGGAAGATGATTAGGGCGAGCTTAATCGATTCTGAAGGCTGAAAATTAATGAATCCCAGGTGGATCCAGCGCGTCGCGCCGTTGTGACTGAAGCTGATACCTGGCACGAAAACAGCCACGAGCATCGCGAAATTTAGGACAAAAAAAGGCAGAGCTGCCTTGCGCCAAAAGCCATAGTTGATCCTACTTGCGACATACAGAAGTACGAGCCCAATTCCCGCAGCCTGAAGCTGAGAAAAGAAGTAGAAGTTCTCTTTGCCGGTTCCTGTTTTGCTCATGACGACAGAAGCCGAAGAAATCATGATGATACCAAAAACAAGAAGAGCGGAAATAAGTAAAATCAACAAATAATCAGGGCGACCAGTCCCTCCACTCTCACGTCCTTCTTTGATTTTACTTCTTGTTAATGCCATTTACCTCGGACCGCTCCCCACAAGAGCAACCACCACGCCCATAAAGGCTGTTATTGCGCCGATGATCCAAAAACGCATGGTTACCTTGGTCTCTGGCCAGCCCATGGCTTCAAAATGATGATGGATAGGAGCGGAGTGAAACACTTTTTTTCCGTGACGGAGTTTCTTCGAAGCAATCTGGATGATGTCCGAGAGGGTCTCAACGACGAAGACAAAACCGATAATTGGTAACACCAGCGCTGTATTCGTTAGCATTGCCACCACACCCAGGGTAGCCCCTAGTGCCACAGCACCAGTGTCTCCCATAAAGAACCTTGCTGGATAGACATTGAACCAGGTGTAGGCGAGAACTGCCCCCACGACGGTACCGCAAAAGGCGGCAATCCCAAAGTTTCCCTGAAAGAAGGCAATGATTGCATAGGCACCGAATGATGCCGAGAGAAGTCCTCCAGAGAGGCCATCGAGTCCGTCAGTGATATTTACGGCACTAGCCGTAGAGACCACTACCAAGATAAATAGCGGTATATAGAGCCAACCAATGCTCAAGTCTCCCACCATCGGAATATGTACTACATTCCAACCAAGCTTTACGAAGAACCACCAGGACCCTAGAGCGGCAAACGCCGTAAGCCAGGAGAACTTTACCTTGGCCCGAAGCCCGGCGATGCCACCTAGCGAATTGATATTAATGTAGTCATCTATGAGACCCAGAAGCCCCACTGAAATCAGGGTAAATACAGGGAGGAGGGTTTGCGACTTGTCGAAGTTGAAAAATAAAGTAATAATTCCCACCACTCCCCAGATAATCATCCCCGCCATCGTCGGGATGTTACGTAGGTGCTTCTCGGCGTGTAGACTACTATACACAGTTGCCATCTCGTTGTGCTTCCCCATCGTTGTTTCACGGGGTTGCTTCCACCATTTGAACTTATAGGCAAAATAGGTAAATATCGGCGTAACGAGAAGCGCAAAGATAAAGCTCAACGAAGTAAAAGTAAGGATGCGAACTAGTTGCGGGATAATCGCCTGTTCGTTGAAAGATATTGCGGAATTAATCATCTGTTTATCTCCATTTTCATTAGTATTTTCCCACAAATGAGCACAATTTACTATTAGTTTACCGGCTCAGTCGGCGGGATTTGGTAGTACTTTAGCAAGAAATCCAACATCTGTCCCACGACAGGTGCCGCCGTACTTTCCGCCCAATCGACTCCTTTTGGATTATCGATCTTGGCGAGAACCACAAAATTTGCATCAGGTGCGACTGGAAAGCCGATGAAAGTACCAATATTCTTACCGTCCTCGTATCCAGTGCCGTCTGCCTTGATTACCTGAGCAGTCCCTGTTTTTCCAGCAATCCTATATCCCTTCACAGCAGCTTGCTTTCCGTGACCCTTGACTACCACACTGGCAAGCATTTCCTTCATATCGGCAGAGGCAGACTTGGAAATTACCTGACGGACCTCCTTTGGCGAAGTTTTACTCTCCTTGCCAGCAGGAGTGACTGTCTTGTCTACAATATACGGCTTCATCATCTTGCCATCGTTGGCAATCACGGCGTAGCTTACAAGCATCTGCAATGGCGTCATGGAGATACTCTGGCCAAAACTCATAGTCGCATAGCCATGTTCGTTGAGCTCCTCTGGTTCATACACACGCCCCTTGGCCTCACCATCGAACTCAATGCCCGTTTTCTCGCCGAACCCAAACTTCTTTATATAGTCGTAGAACAGATTTTTGCCTAGCTTCTGCTCCACATAGGTGGTTCCGGTATTGAGTGACTGCTCGAGCACATAGCTCATTGTTTGCAGACCATGTGACTTGAGGTCGGAATTCTTGATCGAATTGCCGTTTAGGACTACAGAGCCAGTATCGGTATAGGTATCGGTGGGCTTAATCTTGCCGGCGTCCTCACCAGCGGCAAGTGTAACTGCCTTAAAGACAGAACCGGACTCATAGACATCGGTGACGGCTCGGTTCTTGAACGCAGTATAATCTTTTACTTCGGTGTATTTATTGGGGTCAAACGTGGGCGCATTGGCCATGGCCAAGATTTTGCCGTTCGTTTTGTCCATGACGATTACGGACCCGCCTTCGGCAGAGAATTTCTTCACCGTATCTGCCAAATACCTCTCAGCCGTACCCTGAATATAACGGTCAATTGTAAGGTAAATACTACTGCCGTCTACCGCTGGCTTCGAACCCTTGTCGGCAAATGCAATCTTGATCCCGTTGGAATCAGTCTCTTCGTTCAGATAGCCGTTCTGGCCCTTCAATATATCGTTATAGCGGCCCTCGATGCCGTAGTTGCCATCGCCTTCATTGTTCACAAAGCCAAGAATCGAGGCTGCAAGCGTGTTTTCGGGGAAGATTTGCCAATTCTCGGCCTGGAAACCAACTCCCTTGAGTTCCAGTGCCTTCAGCGCATCGCCCTCAGCTTTGGTAAGCTTGTGTTTCACTACCAGATACATCGATTTGGGATCCCACTTTGCTTCTATTTCCTCACGTTTGACTCCAAGAATGGAAACCAGTGAGCTGAGCACCTTCTCTTTGTCCTCCACCTCCTTGGGGCTTAAGTACACAAGGTCGAGGGTCTGGCTACTAGCCAGTAAAAACGGAGACCCCGACAGCGTATCGGTAGCATAGACACTACCTCTCTTGGCGAAGATTGTGTCTTTCATCGAATGTTGAGAGGTCGCAAGAGCCACGTATTGATCTCGGTCCACTACCTGCACATAGAAAAGGCGCACCAGAATCACTGTCGTTAGGATAACAAAAATAGAAACCACGAATGGTATTCTATCGATATTTGTTGTTTGGCGACTCTTGTATTTTCTCATTTTCACTAACCGTAACTCGTATTATACAGGAGCGGCTGCTTGTAAGTCGATTTATTTGATATTTACCGCCACGTTTGTATTTGCAGGGACATAATTGATCTTCGATACCGGTACCATTCCCGATTTCGCGATGCCAGCGTCTAAATTCTGAATAGACTGAAGTCGGGACGCCTCTATCTGAAGCCTCTCGTTGTCGAGCCTCAGCTCTTGCTGGGCACGTTCTAGTTTGGCAATGTCATAGCCACTTGTGGCCATCTTATTGGACTGCGACAGATACAAAAGGCCCAATACGAAGGTCAGAGCAACTACGGAGACCACAACGCCCATACGTGATAGCTTGAAGGTCGGTTTGAATTCCTTCCTAAACTTACGTCTTTTTGCGCGATCTCTCATATTTTGTTCCCCTCCCCGTTTTGAATTTTTGTTTATATTTATTCTTTAAATGGTTATTTTCTCGATTACTCTGAGCTTGGCACTTCGGCTCCTTGGATTTGCGGCCAGCTCTACCTCGCTTGCCGTTACCGGCTTCTTAGTGATGATCACCCCATCCGCTACTCTGCCACATATGCACTTGGGAAAATCTGGTGGACAAGTGCATGGATTGGCCCGCTCTCGCATGAAGTCCTTCACTATTCTGTCCTCTAGCGAGTGAAAACTGATTACTGCGAGCCTTGCACCCGGCCGTAGAAGCTCCATCGCCTTAGGCAGAAACTGTCGAAGTACCCCAAGTTCGTCGTTTACGACGATACGGAGAGCCTGGAAAGTCTTGGTGGCAGGATTTACCCGCTCTGGCCAAAATCTTCGCGGTATGGCTGCGGCAACAATTTCCGCGAGCTCTTTGGTGGTTTCAATGTACTTTGTGTCTCTTGCCTCTGTGATTCTCTGCGCGATACGGTAGGCAAATTTCTCTTCACCGTATTCACTGATGACTCTTGCCATCTCGTCTGTATCCCATTCGTTCACGATGCTGGCTGCGGTAAGTGGGTTGTCCTTGCTCATTCTCATATCGAGTGGTCCGTCTTCTTTGAATGAGAAGCCTCTTTCGGCTTCGTCAAGCTGGAAGCTTGATACCCCAATATCGGCAAGTATTCCCCCGTCTACAGGCATTCCCTGGGCCGCTTCTACGATCTCAGTATAGTTGCCGAGATATGGCATAAAACGCTCCCCAAAGGGCTGTAAACGCTGTGCAGCGTAGTCTAGGGCGGTTGTATCCTGATCAATTCCGATTAACCGTCCGTCTGGGCCTGTAAGCTCTAGGATTTTCTCGCTGTGTCCCCCGAAACCGAGAGTCGCATCGATATAATTCTTGCCGCTTGTAGGCGCTAGACCGTGTATCACTTCTTGTAAAAGAACTGGAATGTGCGGGCTTTTCATCTTCTTTCTCCTTGGCAAGTAGCTAGCAGTCAGTTGAGCAAGTAGTGCTCATGACTTACGTAGAAATTTAGTTGGGCTAAATTTGAGGTGGATGTTATTAGATAGAAAGGTGCGTGCTGGCTGCTAGCTATCTGTCCAGGAGAATTCGTATTCTTTTGTGAAGGTCCTATTAAATACCGAGTTCTTCGGCAATCTCGACACTATCCTTCTCGACCTGGGATTTATAAACTTCCCAAGCAGAAGGTGCCCAGATCTCTACATGGTCCCCAAGACCAGTAACTACAGTTGCGCCCTCGATACCTGCATAACCACGAAGGGCAGCCGGCACGTTGACTCTTCCCTGTTTATCAATCTCTACTGGAAAGGCGCTGGCAAGCATGAAACGTGCATAAGCACGAGCTTTTGCTTGAGTCAGAGGTAGGCTCATTAGCCTCTCTGCCTCGAACTCCCAACCTTCCTTCGTAAATAAAGAAAGACAATTATCTAAGCCTTTCGTGACCACAGCGCCTTCTGAGAGCTGACCACGAAACTTGGCCGGGATAGCTAGCCTTCCTTTGTCGTCTATGTTGTGTTGATATTCCCCGATAAACATCCTACTCCTTGCAGTCGCGTCATTTGTCATTTACGGTTGAAATGTAACGGACTTTTTCTTTGCGGAGAGTAGGGGGAAAACCCTCCGTTTCCCCACTATTCCCCACGTGTCACCATTTTACACCACCTGTGAACCACTTGTCTACACTTTTACCTATTTTCCCCCACTGCATGTGTTTTTAATGATTTTTGTGCTTACCATGGGCAAAATTAACTAAGGAAAATCCCCCACTAACGGTGCACTTTGTATACTTATCCACATAGCAAAAATATTTCATAATAAAAAAGAGCCGCTGTTGCGGCTCTAGTTATGAACAGGCTAGTTTACTGACTAAATCGATTCCTGCTCCATAAATGTAGCTTTTACGGCATTCCAAACAATATACTGATGCATGTCAACCGTGAGGTCAGAATTTGGCTTACCTTTATTGACGGTTGAGTTTAAGTCTACCCAGTCTAGTTTTGGATATTCCTTGCCACCCTGCTTCGCCAGTGTTAGTTTGCCCATATATAGATCCTCGTTTTTGTAGAGTTGTACCAGCTTTCCTTCATTATAGCCATAGATGTAAACAAATAACATTCCGCCGGTTCCATCGACCTTAAATGAAGGAATCGCTTCTGATTGGCCGTCCCCAGTAAGATCCGCATAAAGCGTAGTTTGCCACGTGCCTGTAGAATTGTTTACACTTATAAGTTTTGAAAAATCGGTGCTCTTAATATCGGCATTAACTTGCGTGGTAGTTTCAGAAGTTGTAGTTTTAACTGCGGCACTCTTGAGTTCGTCAATCTGTGCTTGTAGGCTAGCTACTGACTTTTTCTCGGAGTCAGCGATACTCTTCGCATTTTGATCCATAAGGTACCAAACTGTACCGCCCACTGCGGCCGCTGTAACCAGCACAATCCCTATGGTGATGGCAAGACGTTGCCAGTCTACTTTCTTAGTCTCTTCCATTATTTAACCTCACTTTGTATTTCAGTAATATTTGGAAACATCGAGAAGAAACCCATTCTCCAGCCAAAGCCTTTCACTTTATAGGTCTTGCCTTCCTCTAAGTTGCCCCAGGTGTCCATAGAATTGAACTTGAGCATGTAGAAAGCGTCCCCTACCATATACCAGTCCCCTGCAGTTGACTTTACCCTCTTTTCATCTTGTATCCCGGTGTATGGTCTCTCCTTGATAGTTACTGTGCGCTCGAACATCGTGCCGTAGGCGTAGACAACCGAGATTATCGGTCCCACAACTGCCATGACCGCGATAATAACGACTGTGTATTTCAACATTGTAATTCGACTGTTCCGGTACCCTGTAGATCCCGGCTCTGCAAAAACGACAGCCGCTAGCTTATCCCAAAGACCCTTGCTATTCTTTTTCTTTTTAGTAGCCATTTCCCCTCCATTTACAGGAATATTCTAAACCGAACAAATATTTTATGCAATACAAAAGAGACTCCTTAGAGCCTCTTTTGGGATTCTGAAACTAGTCCAGAATGACGTATTTTGTTGGATTATAATTATTTAGTAGCTAGCTTGACGCCAGGGCCCATGGTAGTGGCCAGGGAGATACCCTTAATGTAAGTCCCCTTGACCCCACTAGGCTTAACGCGAACGATGGTGTCGAGAAGTGTGTTGTAATTCTCTACAAGCTTCTTCTCGTCAAAAGATACCTTACCGATAATGAGGTGCATAGTACCTGTCTTGTCGACTTTGTACTCGATCATGCCCTTCTTGATATCGGAAACGACCTTACCCACATTTGGAGTTACAGTACCCACCTTTGGATTTGGCATTAGTCCCTTGGTACCAAGGATTTTACCGATCTTGCCGAGCTTTGGCATCATATCTGGAGTGGCAACTACGATTTCGAAATCGAGCCAACCCTTTTCGATCTTGGCAATCATATCTTCGCCGCCAACAAAATCAGCGCCAGCATCCTTGGCTTCTTTTTCCTTCTCGTTACCGACAATAGCCAGGACCTTCTTAGTCTTACCAGTGCCGTGAGGAAGGACTAAAGAGCCGCGAACCTGCTGTTCGGAGTTCTGAGGATCTATATTCAAACGGATATGAACCTCTACCGATGAATCAAACTTGGTGACTGCAGTCTTCTTCATAACATCGACTGCTTCCTCGATAGCATACTCTTTGGTCTTATCGACTATGCCAATAACGGCGCGGTACTTCTTGCCAAAGCGCTTCTCTGAATGTTTCAGCTTTTTCTTATCGGACTTTACAGCGGTCTTGGCGGTTTTCTTCGGAGCTGCCTTCTTCGCAACCTTTTCCTCTACCCCCTCTGTGGCAACTTCTGGTTGTACCTCTATAGCTTCTACTGGTACTTCTTCGGTATTCTTGGTGGCTTTCTTTTCTGCCATGGTGTTCTCCTTTGTGGTACAAACCTCTTACTCTGGGTAAGAGTCCCACTGTTGGTTTATTTTTCTACTTCGATTCCCATAGAACGTGCTGTTCCGGCAATAACCTTCTCGGCCTGCTCTATACTGTGTGCGTTTAGGTCTTCCATCTTCTTCTCAGCAACTGAGCGAAGCTGATCTTTGGTCATGGTGGCAACCTTGTCCTTCTTTGAGTTTGCAGAACCTTTGGCCAGACCAATCTCGCTCTTTATTAGAACTGAGGCTGGTGGCTGCTTCATGATAAAGTCGAATGTGCGATCCTCATAAATGTTGATAACACATGGGATAGTGACGCCCATCTTGTCCTTCGTCTTGTCGTTGAACTGAGAACAGAAGTCCATGATATTTACACCTGTAGGCCCGAGAGCCGTACCGACTGGAGGAGCAGGATTTGCCTGTCCGCCCTTGACCTGAAGTTTTACCTTCTTTGTAATTTTCTTTGCCATTTTGTCTCCTTCGTGGTTTTAGCGAGCGCAAGCCCTCCCACTATTTATGTCTTTAAATCTTCTTTACTTGTAAGCTATCCAGCTCTACTGGGGTCTCGCGACCAAACATGTTGACCATAACCTTGATCTTCCCCTTGTCCTGATCCACGTCGTCTACGGCACCGTCGAAGCTCTTAAAAGGCCCGTCGATAATGCTTACTAGATCGCCTTTGCGTAGATCTATCTGGAACTTAGGTTCTTCGATGCCCATACGTCTCTGAATCAGTGAAACCTCGGCGTCGCTCATCGGGATTGGAGCGGTACCAGAACCGATAAAACCAGTAACCTGAGGCGTGTTGCGTACTACGTACCAGCTGTCGTCTGTGACAATCATTTCTACCATCACATAACCTGGAAAAATTCGCTTCTCTACTGTACGACGTCGGCCATTCTTGATCTCGATAGTCTTCTCTTTTGGCACGATTACGTCGAAAATCTTGTCTGCCATGTCGAGAGACTTGATTCTCTGCTTTAGGTTATCCGAAACTTTCTCTTCGTAACCAGAGTAAGTATGGATAACATACCAGTTTCTACCTTCACTAACCTGCTTTGACATATGTGGCTCCTATTTCTTCATCGTTAGTAGCTGTGCGAGGCCCTTTTGTAGGCCGAAGTCTGTGAGACCGAGGAAAACCCCGATAACGAGCGACAGTAACAATACTGCCAGGGTCATCTCGAGAACCTGCTTTCTGCTGGGCCAAACGACCTTCGAAAGCTCGATCCACGACTCTTTGAAATATCCAGTGATTTTACCGAAAAATTTCTTCATGTTCTCTCCAAATTTCCTTGGATTTTAAAAAAGCCTTCCGGCTTCTAAATACAGTAATATTCTACCTAAAATATACTGTTATGTCAATCACTTTGGCTGGACAAATACTCTTCGATGACAGGGGCTATGTTCGGGGCGCAATCTGCTGGAAGATTATGCACGTCAAACCACTCCCACTCACGAATGTCGGCCCCTGGGGTAATCTCCCCTTTTCTCGTGGCTAAGTAGTGAATTAGGATAACCACCTTGTCCGGCATATCTATCATCATTGGCTTTAGGGGCCGGATGATGTCCACGGCGAGCCCCATTTCTTCCATTACCTCGCGCTTAGCAACCTCCTCCAATGAGATATCGGTCTGCTCCGCCCTACCGCCAACAAATTTCCAAAAAGAATCGTCGCCGTGTTTGTTGAGCAGCACCTTCCCGTCCTCGATGATTACCGGGCCAGAAGCAACGATAATTGGTTTAGTAGATTCCATGTATATATTTTAACATAAATAAAATAACCCTGATTACTCACGGTTATTTTGGCAGGGGCGGAAGGAATCGAACCCTCAATAAAGGTTTTGGAGACCTTCGTTATACCGTTTAACTACGCCCCTTCAAAGCCCACCTGGGCCTTACATGTTATTTAGTTTCTTTGTGTAGAGTGTGAACGTGTTCGCGCTTACAAAACTTCTTGATTTCCAGGCGAGCTGTAGTGTTTCGAGTGTTTTTGGTAGTAGCGTAATTACGCTCTTTACACTCAGTACACTCAAGTGTAATCACTGGACGAATGTCTTTTTTCTTAGTTGCCATTTTATCTCCCGATTTCTAATTAATTACTCGCTATGGAGCCGCCTGTCGGACTTGAACCGACGACCGACTGTTTACAAAACAGTTGCTCTACCACTGAGCTAAGGCGGCATATGGTGGGGAGTGAGGGATTCGAACCCCCGAAGGCGTATGCCAACAGATTTACAGTCTGCTCCGTTTGACCGCTTCGGTAACTCCCCGCATTGCCATTAATGGATGCCCTAATTAATGGAGCCCACCACCAGGATTGAACTGGTGACCTCATCCTTACCATGGATGCGCTCTACCGACTGAGCTAGGTGGGCAGAGTGACTAATCCCCGATTAATCGTGTTTTTAACCTGAATATTATAGTAAATTTTAGCCTCAAAGTCAATGAAAGCGTTAGCTTTGATCAAGTCTAGCCAGTTTGCGATGCGCTTCTAGATTTGCCGGCTCCAGCTCTACAATCTTTTCGAGGGCCTTCTTTGCTTCTGATTTATCATCAGCCGCAAGTGCTGCTGTAACTAATGCATTCAGGTAGCCCATGTTCTCGGGTTCCAAGCCCACTGCACTTGCAAGAGCACTTACCTGGCGCTTAGGATTTCCCGCCTTCTCTGCTGCCAATGCTAGATTGATATAGCGATGAGGTACCTTAGTATCCAGAGCCACCGCGTGCTCATAAGCCGTCACTGCCTCGTCGTAATTTGTGAGTTGCATGAGTGCCATGCCCAAACTTGTGAGAGCCGTGTCGTTCGTCGGCTCAAACTCAATAACCTTCTTGAGGGCTTCTGCAGCGCCTTCGAATTCGTTTTGTTCTAGGTACAGATTCCCGAGCCCTAGATATGCATTCACATTCTTGTGATCCCGCACTAGAATTGCCAAGAACTTCTTCTCTGCTTGTTTGAAACGATTACCACGAACTAGCTTGTTCGCCTCCTTGATGATTCCCTTGTGTTCTCGTTCTGCTTTCTTCTCTATCTTTTCAGTATCGAGCACCTCTTGGATACGCTCCCCAATCTTCTTTACTTCGTGTCTCTGCCCCAAAATGATTTCAGTGTCATTCCCCGTGCCCTTGATGGCAAAGTAAAGTACAGCCCCACCGATTAGGAACAATAAAATATATGAGATCATTTTACCCTCCTTGCAGCAGGTTTGTTCCCCGCTTCGAAGGCGAGACAACACATCAGTCTGCCACACATGCCCGTTACCTTGCTTGCATTTACGTTATTTTCATACTGATCTCGAGCCATATCCATAGTGACACTTTCGGTACGGGTAAGGAATCGTTTGCAGCAAACTGGCTGGCCGCAGATACCATAGCCATCGAGAAGCTTCGCCTCATCCCTAGGACCTATTTGCCGCATCATCACGCCCTTCTTCCACTCTCTCGATAGTTCGCGAATCAGGTCGCGAAAGTCTACTCTGGCATCAGCGGTAAAGTAGCAAACTACCTTCTCGCCATCAAAGGAGAGCTCTGTGCGCACTGGCTTCATCGTGAGTGAACCGGCTAATACTGCGTCTCTAAAACGATCGAAATACTCAGCTCCTCCCTCGATCATACGATTGTAGCGGTCGATATCTTTCTCGTCCGCGACTCGGATAATCTCCTTCACATCCTCTTCGTTATCCGGCCTAATCTCTTTGTTTAGATAAACCACACGCCCGATTTCCTTGCCCTGTGCCGTCTCAACAAGAACCCAATTATTGAGCTCGGGCTTGGCTACACCTGGCTTGAAATCATATATTCTTACCGCAGAATTGAACTGCACGCCAACTACTTTTAACATTTAGATACTCCTCAATAAAACTGATTCGAAAACTAGCTTTGGATTAATATTTTTTCTAAGCAACTCGTCCCCTGCCGCTAGCGCATCCAGCGCAGAAACAATGTCGCCAAGCTCACTTTCCTTCTTTTGTAGCTGTGTCGCCAGTAGGATTCTACGAACAGTCGCTGAAATCGCTGGGATTTGCTCCCGTAGCCCCTCCTTTACTGAAGCTAGTTTGGCTGCCAGAAATAGCTTGTCGACAATGCTATCAGAACGGAATACGCGCAAAAAGTTTTCGCCGTCACGAATCTGAGCATTGGCATCGACTTCGGTCTCGCTGAGACTCACTGCCATACCAAGGCGACCAGCAGCGACAATAGAGAGGTCTTTTGCTCTCTCCTTCTTTACCCCAAGCTCCTGATTTAGGTACTCAAAAACTACTTTATCTGCCACGGGACCAAAGCTCACCTGTCTAGTACGTGAAACTATCGTCGAAAGTAAAGTGGCTTTGTTCTCTGTAGTCATGATAATCACCGTATTGTCCTTTGGCTCCTCTAGTGTTTTCAGAAACGAATTGAGCGCCTGAATTGTGAGGTCCTGGACATGAGTGATCACGGCCACTCTGTAACTTGACTGGTAAGGCATCATCGCGAGCTGCCTCGTAATCTCACGAACTTCCTCTATTCCAGCACCTGTGCTGGAAAGATAGTGAAGGTCGGGGTGCGACATAGAAGCTACCAAGTGGCAGCTTGGGCAGGCACAATCCTCGCCAGCGTCATCCTTGCAGAGTAGAGTACGCGCCATTTCGATTGCAAAAGTGGTCTTACCGACAGACACGGGCCCTGAAAACAGGTAGGCGTGACTAAAGGTCTCGTTCTTCACTGAGTCCGAGAGAATTTTCTGTGCTTTTTCGTTTCCAATAATCGCTTTCATGTTCCGTCATTATACACGGAATGAGGTCGTTTCTCAATCTGGAAGCATGCTCAGAATCATGGCAAGCTCGTTAGGCAGTGGCGATATGAACTCCTGAAGTTTACTTGTCCTAGGACTCATAAAAGCGAGGCTATAAGCATGCAGAAACACACGCGATTGTTCCTTGCTACCGTAACGTAAGTCCCCATACAACGGGTGACCGATAGAGGAAAAATGGGTTCTAATCTGATGTGTTCTACCCGTCTTCGGCATAGCTTCGAGTAGGGTCCAATCCTGATATCTGTGGGTTACCTTGAAATCCGTCACAGCGCCACGTCCATCATGGACGGGGATTATCTTGCCACGCGCGTTCAGGCTTCGCCCTAGGCTGATATCAATAGAGCCCTGATTGTCGGCGATATTACCGCTAGCAAGGGCTTTGTACACTTTCTTCACCTTCCGATCGTGAAACTGCTTCTTGAGGTTCATCGCAGCCTTCTCGTTGCGTGCAAGAACCATAACCCCGGATGTCCCTTTGTCCAGACGATGAACCACATATATAGGCTGCTGTAGGAGCTCCGACACTGTGAGGTCCTTCTCACCTGGTGCTGGGTGTGTGGTAACACCAGACGGCTTGTCGATGACTATGATGTCGTCATCCTGATACAGAACAGGGATTTCTGTGAGTATCTCGTTTCTAGATGACTTAAGACAGAGAACCTTGTCCCCCACTACCAGCTTGCGATTGCTCTTGGCTACATCTCCATTTACGGTTATGAGTCCTGCAGATGCTAGCTTCTGAGCAGCACTGCGGGTGACTCCACATTTTTCGGCTATAAAAATATCAAGCCGCTTGCCAGAGTATGTCGCACCAACTAAGATGTCTTGTATAATTATTTTATTCAATTACCCGACCAAGTCGGCAACGCCTTCTAGCTGTGTTCGGTTGCCCATCACAATTAGTTTATCACCTTGACGTAAGATTTCAGTTCCCAGTGGATTTATTTTTGTTTTTCCATCTTTCTGATTAATCGCCAGGATAGTGACTCCGGTTCGATCGCGAGATATGGCACCGGCAATAGTCTTACCGATAAGGAATGAGGTCTTTGGAATCTCAATCTCCTCTACCTCCAGCTCGTCATGGCGTGAATCCACGATAACATCCAAGAAATCCAGAACTCCAGGACGGAGTGCCATAGTAGCCATATGATAGCCACCTATCTGGTAAGGAGTCGCTACTCTGTTGGCACCGCCTTTTTCGAACTTCGGAATGTTCTCTTCATAGTTTGCCCTAGCCACAATATAGAGCTCAGCATTTAGAGATCGTGCTGTGAGGGTGACGAAAAGATTGTCAGTGTCTTCACCGAGACAAGTAATGAGTGCCTTTGCCTTCTCTATACCCACCTTGCACAGACTCTCCTCCATCGTAGGGTCGGCACAGATGGCATTGTAGCCCTTGTCTGTCGCCTTTTTTACCTCTCGCTGGTCTCTGTCGATAATAACAAAGTTGGCCTTGTCATGAGAGAGCTCGTCTGCTACCTGCGTACCTACTCTTCCATATCCGCAAACTATATAATGGCCTTCCATCTTTTTTATGCTTTTCATGATTTTATTCTTCCTCCTGCTCTCCTTAAATTGCCCGCCCATAAAGTAGTCGGCAGCAAGTCGGAGCAAGTAAGCTACGACGATGTAACTGCCAATAATTAATATTATAGATAAAACTTGTTCCCAGACTGGATCATCAACACCATGGAGGAAATGACTAAGCAAGATGATGGCGGTTGAATAAAAGGCGCGCCAGGGGGTCTCGCCCCCCACTACCATGAAACCGAGCATGCCGAAAGTGAGCATCCCGCCCAACACCAAAAGCATCTTCCTTAAAGCATTATTCTCGTTCAGTGGTTCCCTCCGCGTCGGGATTTGCTGCCAGGTTTCGTTCGCGTTTCGAACTGCCCCTTTTCGCTATCCCTCCTTTCCCCTAAAATCCTTACGGATTTTGGGGTCCCCGTTTACTTGTCAATATTAACATATTGTAATTGAACAATAAATACTATCGAAGTATAATCTTGATGTAAGGGGGAAATATGGACGAAACAAAACAAAAAATTGACTGGCAACGACTTGCTATCACAGTAGGAATCGTACTAGTAACAGCTGCCGCAGTTGGTGGAACTGTCTGGTATCTCATGGATCAGAATGCTAAGAGTATAGATGATTCAAATACGAAGTCAATCGTGTCTTTACAAAAGCAAGTAGACGAACTTAAGGCCTCAAAACCAAGTAAGACAGCCCCGGAAACAAAAGAAACCGATACGACTAGTGATTGGAAAACGTATACGAATAGCGAGACTGGGATTAGTTTTAAATATCCTTCAAACTATACCCTGACAGATAAAACTTCATCATGGATTGGTTCAGATGCTAACCAATTTCCTTGGCACTCAAGATCAGATTTCGCAAAAGCTGTTTTTATGCTTGATGGCGAAGGAAATAATGACATCCAAGTAAAAATTGTTGAGTCTACAGACATGGACAAGGTTTTAAACTCAATGGGAGGAACAAGTCCAAATAAAACAGTGGCAAAATATGGAGCTTTCAGCGGTTATATTGCCACACAATACGGTCAGGGTTATGAGTCAAGTGATATAATGTACACTCTAGTTGGTAGTAAATATTCAGTCGCTGTTTCGGCACCAAATCCAAGTTATTCTACGACCCTAAGCGACATGGTTAAAACCATTAAATTCTAAGGATTTAAAAAGCAAGAATACATATCAAAAAAGTCCCCGTAAGGGGACTTTTTTGATAAACTTAACGTTTTGAGAACTGAGGAGCTTTACGGGCTCTCTTGAGACCTGGCTTTTTACGCTCTTTCTCACGAGGATCGCGAGTAAGATAACCAACTTTGCGTAGAGTAGCTTTGTTTTCTTCGTCTAGTTCCACTAGGGCACGGGCAACACCAAGGCGAACTGCCTCGGACTGCGCTGCCTTACCACCGCCTGTAGCGATAGCAGAGATAGAAAGCTTCTCGATGTTACCGGTAAGTGTAAGCGGCGCATAGACGGCGTCTACAAGGTTCTTATCGCCAAAGTAATCTTCTACGCTCTTACCGTTTACGGTAGATGAGCTTTTCTTCTGGATAAGACGAACACGAACTGTAGCTTCCTTACGTCGGCCTAGTCCAAAAAAGTATTTTTCTGCTGCTTTTTCTGCCATATGTGTCCCCTAACCCTGAATCTTTAATACCTCAGGCTTTTGAGCTGTATGATCGTGCTCTGCGCCTGGGAATAATTTCATTTTTGCAATAATTTCTGATGAAAGGCGGTTCTTTGGTAGCATGCCTTTGACTGCTTCATAGATTACCTTGCGAGAATCCTTGGCTAGTAGCTCCTCGAGGCTGAGCTCACGCATACCTCCTGGGAAACCGCTGTAATTGTAATATTTCTTCGCAAGAAGCTTGTTTCCGGTCACGGCAACCTTATCGGTATTGATGACGACAACGTAGTCACCACAATCTACGCTTGGCGAAAAGTTTGCTTTGTTCTTACCACGAAGTACATCGGCAATGACAACAGCCAGTCGTCCAAGGGTAGCACCAGAGGCGTCGACAATAAACCACTTCTTCGTAATGTCTGCTGGTTTTGTTACATGAGTTTTCATACTACTTGTCCTCTTTCTTGGCTGCTACTTTTTTTGCAGCTGGCTGCTTGGCAGCTACCTTTTTCACTGGGGCAGATTTCTCTGCCTTTTCTGCCTTCGGCTTGCTATCAACTACCTTCTTTGTAAGCTTGTCGGCATCAACGAGCTCAATGATAGCCATAGGAGCGGCGTCACCGGCACGGAAGCCTGTCTTTACGATACGAGTATATCCGCCATTACGATCTTTGTAGATAAGGGATATCTCTTTCACTAACTTCTGAACAGCGTTTTCACCGTAGAGATAAGCACTAAGCTTACGAACTGCAGCGAGGTCGCCCTTCTTGGCTACTGTAATCAATCTCTCAACGATTGGTTGGACTTCCTTTGCCTTTGGCGTGGTAGTCTTTACCTTCTCGAAGAGAATTACTGATGTTGCAAGACCGCGCATCAGTGCTTTGCGCTGTGCGGATTTTCGGCCTAATTTTCTTGTGCTATAACTGTGTCTATGCATAATTACTCGCTAAGTCCCTCGAACCCAAGCTCAACAAGCTTGTCTTTTACTTCATCGTAAGCCTTGCTTCCAAAACCCTTGAGGGTCTTTAGCTCACCGTCGGTAAGCTTCAAGATGTCGGCTACGGTCTTAATATCATTATTCAAAAGCGCATTGGTAGTGCGAGGTGAAAGATTTACTTCCTCGATAAGGATATCTGCGCCCTCTTCGTTGCTTACTACTTCTTCGCAGTTACCGCGTGCGGTAACATCTTTGCCAGCAAGAACCATGAAGTGATCTACTAGAATCTCAGAGGCCTGTGCAACAGCTTCGCTAGGCGTGATGACTCCATTGGTCTCTACTTCGATAATAAGCTTGTCTAGGTCGGTCATCTGTCCAACGCGAGTGCTCTCTACGTTATAACGAACACGACGGATTGGGCTATAAAGTGCGTCTACAGCGATAACGCCGATGCCGAGCTTGCCGCCATCACGTTTCTCTACTGGTACATATCCACGGCCCTTCTCGATATAAACTTCGAGCTCGAGCTTGGCAGACTTGCCGTCTAGAGTAGCGATAACCTGGTCTGGATTTGTAATTTCAATGTCGGCGTTCTTCTCGAATACCTTTGCTGTAACTACGCCGTCACCAGAAGCAACTAGCTTAAGAGCAACAATTTCGTCAGAAAAAGATTTGACGCTAAGCTTCTTGAGATTAAGGATAATCTCTACGACATCTTCCTTGACGTTCTTCAGTGTGCTGAACTCGTGGTTTGCACCCTCAATCTTAACGCCAGTGACTGCAGCGCCTGGTAGGCTCGAAAGGATAACGCGGCGAAGCGAGTTTCCTAGAGTCATACCATATCCAGGGAAAAGTGGCTCGATACTAAATGTAGCAACATTGCCTTCTTCGTGGATAGTCTTTAATTCTGGTAAGTGGATTTCATACAACATGTTAGTGCTCCTTAAGTACTTAGGATTACTTTATTTCGAATACAATTCAACAATCAGCTGCTCATTGATCTCTGGATCAAGTTCGCTTCGTGCTGGGATGGATAATACTTCACCGGATATCTTCTTGCCGTCTAGTTTGAGCCAGCTAGGTGCGGATGCCTTCGCAACAAGCGCAGGTAGGACTTCCTTGTAGAATTTGCTGTTTGTGCTCTCTTTGATAAACTCAATCTTGTCTCCGACTCGTACCTGATAAGAAGGGATGTTCACTTTCTTGCCATTCACAGTGAAGTGATCGTGGTTTACAAGCTGTCTAGACATATTTCTTGATGGTGCAAAACCAAGGCGATAGACTACGTTGTCGAGTCTGGTCTCTAGGAGCTGGAGAAGGATTTCGCCAGTAACTCCCTGCTTGCGGTCTGCTTTTTCGAAATAGTTACGGAACTGAGTTTCAAGAATACCGTAAATTCGTTTTACCTTTTGTTTCTCGCGAAGCTGGAACAAGTAATCGCTTGGCTTACCACGTCTGCGGCTAAGACCATGCTGACCAGGAGCGTAGTTACGCTTGATCATGGTACACTTTGGACCTTCACATTTTTCGCCCTTAAGCATAAGCTTTACGCCTTCGCGACGACATTGTCTACATTTTGCTGTTAAAATTCTTGCCATATAACTCTACTCTTCTTATAAAATAATTATTAAACTCTACGAGCCTTTGGAGGGCGACATCCGTTATGTGGAATCGGGGTAACGTCCTTGATTGATGAAACATAAATACCAGAGGCATTGAAAGCACGAACTGCTGAGTCGCGACCAGAGCCGATACCCTTAACAAAAACTTCTACTTTCTCGAGGCCATAAGCTTTTGCCTTTTCGATAGCAGTCTCTGCTGCAATCTGAGCTGCATAAGGAGTGGACTTTCGTGAACCCTTGAAACCAGAGGCGCCAGCGGTTGCCCAAGAGATTACTCCACCATCCTTGTCGGAAATAGTGATGATAGTATTGTTAAAAGTAGCCTGGATGTGAACCTGTCCTTGTGCTACTACCTTCTTGATTTTCTTTTTCTTGACTACTTTTGCCATAATTCTCTTTGTTGTTATAAGTTTATAAAACTACTAAATGTTGTACTTAAGTCTTCGAGACTTTCTTCTTGCCACTACCCATGGTGACTCTCTTGCCACGTTTGGTGCGGGAATTTGTCTTGGTACGCTGACCATTTACTGGCAGGCCAAGTTTGTGACGGATACCACGGTATGAAAGAATTTCCTTGAGACGGCTAATGTTCTGTGTAACTTCTCGGCGAAGGTCACCCTCTACCTTGTAGTTCTTTTCTAGGATTTCACGGATACGATTGAGCTCTGTTTCGGTAAGGTCCTTTACACGAACGTCTGGACTAACATTTGCCTGAACCAGAATTTTCTGACTACGGGTGAGCCCGATACCATAAATATAAGTAAGAGCAATCTCTACTCTTTTGTCGGTTGGAATATTTACACCTGAGATTCTAGCCAAGACTAACTCCTAATTACCCTGACGCTGCTTGTGTTTAGGATTTTCACAAATCACACGTACAACGCCTTCGCGCTTAATGACTTTACATTTCATACAAATTTTCTTTACAGATGGACGTACTTTCATACTATTTTTCCTTGTGTCTATAAACTACTCTACCCTTCGAGAGATCATATGGTGTCATCTCGATCGTGACCTTGTCTCCTGGCAGGATCTTTATATAGTGCATTCTCATTTTTCCTGAAATATGCGCTAAAATAACATGCCCGTTCTCTAGCTCTACCCGAAACATTGCGTTCGGAAGGGTCTCAAGGACGGTTCCTGTCAGTTCAATTACTTCCTTTGTTTCACTCATTACTGTTTACTATGTCCTTCTCGTGACAGTTATAAATTATACACATCTTGGGGCCTTTTGACAAGAGTTTTCTAGAACTCATCGTAGCTTCTAGTGATTAGCTGCGCATCAAGTTGATTCTTGATCTCGATAGCAACACCCACTACAATCAGGACCCCTGTGCCGCCTACTGTCAGATTGGCGTCACCTGTGAGTGGTTTTAGGGCAAATGGGAGTACCGCGATGAGCGATAGGAACATTGCGCCCCATAGTGTAATACGGTTGATCATAAAGTTTAGGTACTTCTCGGTCTGAGTCCCTGGACGAATGCCTGGGATAAATCCTCCTTGTTTTTGTAGATTCTCTGCTACCTCGTTGGGCTTAAAGTAGATAAAGGTAGAAAAGAACGTAAAGGTAAATACCAGGAGAAATAGCGCCACTGCGTAGGGGTTTGTACTTGGTGCAAATGTCGTCTGAATCCATTTGGCACTGCTGGCAAGCCACGCGGTCTTAGCACTAGACAGGAAGCCAATCATAGAAGGCACATTCATAAAAGCGCTCGCGAAAATGATTGGGATAACTCCTGACATATTGAGCCGGAGTGGCAAAAAAGTGTCGATACCACCGTAGAGCTTATCGCCACGCATCTTTTTGGCATAGGAAATCGGAATTTTGCGCAGCGCCTCGGTAATTAGTACGATGAGACCGATAACTACCACTGCCAGTACTGCAACAGCCAAAATTTTCACTAGTTCGGTGCTTTGGAATTCGCCGATAAAAAGCTTTTGAATCTGTTGACCGATAGTCTGTGGTAGCCTAGCGATGATACCGGCAAAGATAATCATACTGATTCCATTACCAATCCCCTTCTCTGTAATGAGCTCGCCGAGCCACATAAGAAGCATGGTACCAGCGGTGATACTAGTAAGCATTATCGACCACTGCCAAATACTAAGGTTGTTTAAGAATGTAAGGTTTGCACCGCTACTCGCACTCTGAAGGAGCCTAATCATACCAAAGCCCTCTACTAGAGCGATCGGAATCGCAATAAGTCGTGAGTATTGATTGATCTTGTTGCGTCCCTGCTCCCCCTCTTTCGAAAGGCTTTCAAAGCTAGGGACGATAATAGTGAGAAGCTGCATAATAATAGAAGCCGTGATGTATGGGCCTACGGCCAGCATGGCAATAGAAAAACGGCTTATACTCCCTCCGGAAAAGATGTCGAGAAAAGAGAGCACTGCGTTACTAGAGAAAGTCGTCGAGAGAAACTGACGTACCAGAGCTGGATCTGGACCAGGAATTGGAATATGCGAAATAACGCGATATACGAGCAGAAGACCCATAACATAGGCAATCTTCTTGAGTAGATCACGACTCGCAAATATTTTCTTTAAGTAGCCCATCAGATATCCCCCTTCCTCAAATATGAGGTTTAGTTTTTATCAGTAGTGGCTTTTTCGGCAACCTTTTCGGTCTTCTTCACTGGTGTAGCAACAAGTCTTGCGGCTTCACTCATTTTTTCTAGATCGAAAACAAGTTCATTAGTGTATTTAGTGCTAAGGACAACCTTGTACCTTGCGCGAATATTTGCAATCATGCCTTCGGCAACCAGGGTCTCAACAGTAACTTTGCTCCCCTTCTTTAGGTGATTGAACTTATCAAGAGGCAAGGTAGTAGCCTTGGCTGTAAGAGCCTTGAAACCAGGCTTCTTTGGCACGCGCTGTGCAAGTGGAAGCTGTCCACCCTCGAAACCGGGACGAATCTTTTTACCAGTTCGGGAAAGCTGACCCTTGGTACCACGACCAGCGGTCTTACCCTTACCGGAACCAATACCGCGACCTACGCGCTTATTATCTTGCTTGATATTTCCAAAAAGTGATTCTAATTTCATTATTTGGCCTCGTCTTCTACTACAACCTTCTCGACTTTTGTCTTCGAAGAAACCGGTGTAGCCTTTAGGTCTTTAAGTGCCAAAATTGTGGCATATGCATTGTTGATTTTGGAATTTGAGCCAATCATTTTGGATAGGATATCACGGACTCCAGCGGCTTCCAGTACGGCACGAACGGCCCCACCGGCGATAACTCCGGTACCTTCAGAAGCTGGCTTTAGGAAAACATACGCCCCACCCTTACGAGCGGAAAGCTCATGAGCGATAGTAGTACCTGTTAGGTTTACCTCGATCATGTCACGTTTTGCACGTGCTACAGCCTTTTGGACTGCTGTCATAACTTCGTTACCCTTGTCTACACCAACTCCGACTTTGCCCTTTTTGTTTCCAACAACTACAGTCGCGCGGAAACGTAGTCTACGTCCGCCCTTTACTACGCGAGTAACACGGTCGATAGAAACTACCTTTTCTTCGAACTCTGGTGCTTCACCAAATTCCTGATTTTTTCTGTCTCTTGGGTTTGTATCTCTCATCATAACTCCTAAAATTCTAGCCCGTTAGTACGCGCTGCTTCGGCAAGAGCCTTTACCCTACCGTGATATAGCTTACCACCGCGATCAAAAACCACTGACTTGATCTTGGCTTTCTTTGCTAGCTCTGCGATAGCAGCACCAACAGCCGCAGCTTTCTCGGTTTTTGTACCCTTAGCGGCTAGCAGTAAATCGCTTGTATAAGCTATGGTGTTTCCGGCTTCATCATTTATAACCTGAGCAATGATGTGCAGGTTACTAACGCTTACGGATAAACGTGGGCGAAGAGCCGTACCGAATATCTTGCTACGAATACGATTTTTGCGACGATCTTTCTTTATAAATCTCTCTAGCATCATAGCTCCTTACTTCGCACCCGTCTTACCAGCCTTGCGCCTGATAGTCTCGGTTACATATTTAACGCCCTTACCTTTGTAAGGCTCTGGTTTACGAAATGCCCTGATTTCAGCTGAAGTCTGGCCGACAAGTTGCTTGTCAACGCCAGATACAGTAACAATGTTCTTCTCCACGGCAATTGTAATGCCGGCTGGAGCAATAAACTCGATTGGATGTGAGTAGCCAAGGTTCAGGGTAAGCTTGGAACCAGAAACTGCGGCACGATAACCGATACCATTAATCTCAAGTTCCTTCTTGAAGCCCTCAGAAACACCAACAACCATGTTGTTGATAAGTGTTCGAACTAAACCATAAAGCTCAGCGCTTGTAGGGTCCTCAACGGTTCTGGTAACTAAGAGTGTGTTTTCATTCTGAGTAACCGCAATCTTGTCGCTGTACTCATATGAAAGCTCGCCGCGAGGGCCAGTAACTTTGATGCTCTGTCCACTAATCTCGACTGAAACACCGCTTGGTAACGTAATTGGTAATCTTCCTATTCTTGACATATTACTCTCCTACCAAACTTTACAGATTAATTCGCCACCGAGACCGAGCTTTTTGGCCGATTTGCCGCTCATAACTCCCTTTGAGGTAGAGATGATGACCAAACCATGACCCTGAAGTACTCTTGGAATCTCTTCCTTGCCGACGTATACACGACGACCTGGCTTGGAAACACGCACCAATTTCTTGGTATCTGTGCCCATGATATTCGCGAGGATAGTTGCGCCGCTGTTCTCAAGTGAAAATTCACCGATATAACCTTCAGTTTTTAAGACCTTTAGGATCTCGATTTTTAGCTTTGATGCAGGAATAACAACGCTTTCCTTGTGCACCATTCGTGCATTTCGGATACGTGTCAGCATATCTGCAATTGGATCTGTTGTTGCCATAATGTTACTCCTTACCAGCTTGATTTGGTTACACCAGGGATTTCTCCCTTGCTTGCTAGCTCTCTAAAACAAATACGACACATGTCGAATTTGCGCAGATATCCGTGTGGACGACCACATAGTGCACAACGGGTATAAGATCTGCTTGAAAACTTTGGCGTTTTCTTTGCTTTTGCGATTAACGATTTCTTTGCCATCTCTATCCTCTAATCCTTAAATGGAAAACCAAGTTTAGTCAGTAGGGCCTTGCCTTCAGCGTCTGTTTTTGCGCTAGTGGCTACATTTACCTGTAGTCCAAAGGTGTTTACGGCTTCTTCGAAGCTAATTTCTGGGAATACACCATACTCTTTGATACCTAGTGAGTAATTACCATGTCCGTCGAAAGCGTTACCTTTGATACCGCGGAAGTCGCGAACACGAGGCAACGTAACGTTTACTAGGCGATCTAGGAACTCGTACATACGCTCTCCACGTAGGGTGACGCTGGCACCAATATTCATACCTTCACGAATCTTGAATCCAGCGATAGACTTGCGTGCCTTGTTGATAACAGGTGCTTGCCCTGCAATCTTGGTAAGGCCAGCGATTACTGGGTCTAGGGCCTTGGTGTCAGCGGATGCACGGCCAACGCCGGCATTGATAACTACCTTAGTGACCTTGGGGATCATGTTGACATTCTTGTAGCCGAATTCGGTCTGAAGAAGAGCGGCAACCTTGTCTTTATATAAATCTTTCATTCGTGCCATCTGTTACTCCTTCACAATCGCTTGGCATTTCTTGCACAAACGTGCCTTTTTGCCGTCTTTAGCGATACTATAGCCGATGCGTGCAGGCTTGCCGCACTTCGGACAAACAAGTGCTACATTGGAAAGTGAGAGAGGCTTGGCAATCTCCAGGATTCCACCAGCAGCGTTTTTCTTGCTTGGCTTAACAGCCTTCTTGACTAGATTGATACCAGCAACTATTACCTTGTTATCACGAACGAGGACCTTGCTAACTTCACCGGTCTTACCCTTGTCCTTACCGGCAGTAATGTATACTTTGTCGTTTTTTTGAATCTTCATATTCGTTCCTACAATACTTCTGGCGCTAGAGAAACGATCTTCATGTAGCCCTTCTCGCGAAGCTCGCGAGCAACTGGGCCGAAGATACGAGTACCTCTAGGCTGGTTATTCTTATCAATCAGGACTACTGCATTGTCATCAAACTTGATGGTACTTCCGTCTTTGCGGATAAAATCTTTACTGATCCGAACTACTACCGCCTTGCAAACTTCCTTTTTCTTGGCGTTTCCACCAGGAAGTGCGGACTTGACGGAACATGTGATAATGTCCCCAAGTCTTGCGTAACGTCTCTTGGAGCCACCGAGAACCTTGATGCAAAGAACTTCTTTCGCGCCAGTGTTGTCAGCAACCTTTAATCTTGTCATATGCTGAATCATCTTATTTCTCCAAATCCTTCTCCGTCAGGACTTTCACAAGTGACCAACGTTTGGTCGCGGATAATGGACGGGATTCTTCAATCACGACCATGTCCCCTGTTTTGGCCTTACCAGCCTCGTCATGAGCAGCGAACTTAGTAGAAACGCTATATTTTTTCTTGTAAAGCGGGTGTTCTTTGACGCGATCAACGAGAACAACAATAGTCTTCTCCATCTTGTCTGAAACAACTTTACCTGTTAGTGTTCTTTTCATCTTACTTCTCCCCCTTGTCAGCCGTAGCTTCATGCGAAGGCTGATTAGCTTTCTCTACTTCAAAGATCTCGCGCTCACGTAGAACGGTTTTGATCTGAGCGATAAGCTTTCGGCTTTTTGCAACCTCGCTCACGTTTGTGAGCTCCCGACCAGCGATAGCGAAACGATCCTTTAGGAGCTTAGCCTCAGTATCGGCTAGCAATTTTTGTAGGCTTTTTACGTCCTTTTCTACTAGTTCTTTAGCTTTCATCGCTATCTCCCCCAGAATCTTTCACAATAATCTTGGTTTTGATTGGTAACTTATGTTTTGCGAGGCGTAGTGCTTCGCGAGCGATTTCTGGTGATACACCATCCATCTCGAAGAGGATTCTTCCTGGCTTCACGACGGCTGCATAGTGGTCGATATTACCCTTACCACTTCCCATGCGGACTTCGTTTGGTTTCTTGGTGATAGGCTTGTCTGGGAAAATTCGGATCCAGATCTTGCCACCACGTTTGATATAACGAGTCATTGCGCGACGAGCGGCTTCTATCTGACGTGAGGTAATCCAGGCTGGCTCTAGAGCCTTGATTGCGTACTTACCAAAGTCGATGTTGGTCCCTCTCCCGGCTTTTCCGGTTTGAGGATTTTTCTGCATCTTGCGATACTTGGTTTTCTTAGGCTGTAACATCAGTAGCCTCCGATTTCTTCTTCTTTTCGATCATTCCAGTGAAAACCCAAACTTTGACACCGATGATACCGTAAGTGGTCTTGGCGCGACTGGTAGCGTATTTGATATCAGCGTCAATAGTAGCTAGTGGGATCTTACCCTTGATAACAAACTCAGAGCGAGCAATCTCAGCACCGTTCAAACGTCCGCCAACCATGATCTTGACACCCTTTACTCCGGCACGTTGTGCCTTCTCTACTGCCTGACGCATTGCGCGCTTGAAGGCGATACGACGCTCTAGCTGCTGTGCAATATTGTCTGCAATAATCTGAGCGTTGGTATCTGGGTTCTTGACTTCAAAAACATTGATGTCTTTGATTTTGCCAGTTGTAAGCTTGGCAAGCTTTGCTTTAAGCTCTGTAGCCCCTGCGCCACCACGACCGATAACAACCCCTGGCTTTGCAGTGTGAATGCTAATGCTAACCTGATTGGCATTACGCTCAATCTCAACATTTGCAATACCGGCACGCATTCCAAGCTCTTTGAGGATAAAACGACGAATCATGATGTCTTCGAGTAGAAGTTTTGCATAGTCACGTTTGGAAAACCAACGAGAAGACCAATTCTTACTAACTTGTAGACGGAAACTGATTGGATTTACTTTATGTCCCATTACTTGACCTCCTCTGGAGTAGCTTTGACAGCTTTCTTCACTTCTTTAGCTTCAGCCTTGGCTGCCTTTTTCACTTCTTTTGCCTCAGCTCCAGAAACCACGACGATGATGTGGCTAGTGCGCTTTAGAAGCGGTGAAGCCATACCCTTTGAACGTGGTCGGAAACGCTTTAGGCTTGGGCCTTGGTCAACTGTAAGCTTGGTGATTACTAGCTCTTCACGAACTAGACCAAAGTTGTTGACTGCGTTTGCAACTGCAGAATTGATAGCTTTGCTGATAATCCCAGCGGCTTTCTTTGGTGTGAACTTCAGTGTGGTCATCGCAGAAACTGCATTCTGCCCACGAACAATATCAGCAACCAAACGAGCTTTCTTTGGGGAGATACGAATATATTTCTCTACTGCGCGTACTTCCATTACTTCTTCCCCTTCGCGAGCTTACCACCGTGACCACGGAACTTACGTGTTGGTGAAAATTCACCGAGACGATGACCTACCATGTTTTCAGAAACGAAAACCGGTGTGTGCTCTTTGCCGTTGTGAACCGCAAAAGTGTGGCCTACAAACTCAGGAATGATGACAGCGGCACGAGACCAGGTCTTGATAACCTTTTTGTCGTTCCCGAGAGCATCAACCTTACGCACGAGGCGTTCGTCTATATATGGACCTTTTTTCAGTGATCTAGACATCTTTACCCCTTACCTTCGGCCCTTTTTGCGGCCTTTAACAATATACTTACTTGATAATTTCTTCTTATTTCTAGTCTTTAGACCCAGAGCCTTAGCACCCCAAGGTGTCTTTGGTCCGCCCATAAGCGCGATCGAAGTACCACCCTCACCACCACCATGTGGGTGGTCTACAGGGTTCATAGCCTTACCACGGACGGAAGGACGGAAACCCATGTGACGAGTACGTCCAGCCTTACCAACCTTGATGTTACTATGATCTGAATTTGATACAGTACCGATAGAAGCACCACAATTCTCAGAAACAAGACGGATTTCGCCAGAAGGCAACTTGATCTGAACCATTCCTGCTTCTTTCGCCATAATTTGAGCTTTGGTACCTGCGGAGCGAGCGAGCTGTGCGCCTTTGCCAGGCTGCATCTCTACTGCATAAACGATGGTACCGACTGGGATGTCGCGAAGTACCTTGCGGTTTCCTGTGCGGATTTCTGCGTCTTCACCGAATGCAAGCTTGGCACCCACAGTCACTCCGATAGGTGCAACGATGTAGGCTTTCTTGCCATCTTCGCGGGTCACAAGAGCAATACGAGCGGAACGATTTGGATCGTACTCGATAGACTCTACAGTAACAGTAGTGTTGCCCAGCATCTTTAGGTCGATAAAGCGATAAAGGCGCTTTACACCACCACCACGGTGACGAACGGTAATCTTGCCCTGAGAGTTACGGCCAGCTTGGCTTTTGAGGCCGAATGTCAGTGACTTCTCGGGGCTCTTTTTTGTAATATCGGCAAAATCGTCGACGGACATGCCGCGTCTTGCGTTGCTAGTTGGTTTTACTAATCTGATACCCATCTCTAAATTCCCTTAAAGTCCTCTATCGTTTCACCCTTTTTGATGGTGACGATAGCTTTTTTAAAATCACTTCTCTTACCGAAAGACTTACCAAACTTCTTGATCTTACCAGCGATAATAACGGTATTTACGGCAATAACATGAACCGAGAAAGCCTTCTCAACGGCTTGAGCGATTTCGGTCTTTGTAGCGTCAATATCAACTACAAATACGTACTTGCCGAGGTCTGCCGAGGCAAAGCTTTTTTCTGAGATTACTGGTCGCTTTAGGACGCTTAACTGTTTCATTATTTGGCCCCCAATACTTCGTTTGTCTTCTCTAGTGCATCAGCCACAAAAACAATTGTGTCGGACCAGAGAATGTCATAAACATTTAGGTTACGGTAATCACATACGCGAACGTTTGAAAGATTACGTGACACCAAGATTGCCTGCTCGGTAAGGCCAGTCATGACGACGAGCTTCTTGCCAGTAGCGATTTTCTCGATTGCTAGGGCGAAATCCTTGGTCTTTGTAAACTCAAACTTATCTAGGACTACAGAATTGTCCTTGCGTGTTGCAAGTGAGGAAAGTACGGCGCCAGAGCGCTTCTTCTTGAGAACCTTGAGAGTGAAATTCTGAATCCCTGTAGGTCCGAAGGTTGTACCACCACCACGCCATAGCGGGTTGCGGATAGAACCAGTACGAGCGCGGCCTGTACCCTTCTGGGCATAAGGCTTCTTACCACCACCGGAAACTTCGGCGCGAGTCTTTACCTTGGCGCTAGCGGCACGACGTGCTGCAAGCTGTGCGGTAACAACTTCGTGAATAAGAGCTGGATTTACTGGAGCATCAAATAAAGTGACTTTTACGTCCTTGTCTGCCTGTTTTGTGCCTTTTGTATCGTATACTGCAATCTTCATCATTAACCTCTCAGCACCACAATCCCCTTGCGTGGACCAGGAATAGCTCCCTTAATCGCAAGTGTATTGTTTTCTTTATCGATACTAATAATTTCTAGGTTCTTCACAGTTACCTTCTCGGCACCCATGTGGCCTGCCATACGCATGCCCTTCATGACGTGTTGTGGGTAACCAGCACCGATTGATCCTGGCGCACGATAGTTGTGTGAGCCATGAGTCTTTGGTCCGGTCGTAAAGTTGTGACGCTTTACAGTACCTGCGAAACCTTTGCCTTTAGAAGTCCCTGTAGCAGCTAGAAGCTGGCCAACTTCGAAGGTATCGACGCCAATAACGTCGCCAACCTTGATGGTTACCGCTTCTTCCCCCTCGGGAGCTACCTCTACGAGGTCAAACTCGCGAAGCACTTTTGGCACTGCGCCAGAGCTCTTGACGTGCCCGGCCAGTGGCTTGTTGATACGTTTGTCCAAGCCAAAACCGAGCTGAACAGCGCTATAGCCGTCAACTTCTGGTGTTTTCACCTGAACAACAGTACATGGACCCGCCTCTACAACGGTCACGGGTACAACAGTACCCTTCTCGTCAAAGATGTGAGTCATTCCGATTTTCTTACCGATCAATGCCTTCATTGTTCATCCTTTTTAATCAATATAATACTATTCGACAGACAGACAGTTTCTACAACCTTGTGTAGACTTGCCCATCCCCCGATGGTTTTTTGCGAATATATCTTTTTACGCAAGAACAATTGTATATAAAATACTCACAAATGTCAACTATTTTGGTCGACGTGGGCAGCGGGGTTTCCCCCACCGCCCACGGTCGTCGACGTCAAGCTAGGAAGCTTCGTAAACCCAGGCTTCAAGCCAACCCAGGGCATCGTTGCCGAACTGAGCCTTTACCCGTTCGGGTGTCCGCAGGTGTCCCTCGTCGTCCCACATCAGGAACTCGAACCCTTCCAAAGAAAGGCCCACTGAAGTGTGAGTGGCAAAGAGCAGCTGCTTACCACCAAACGGTGTCAGGGCCAACAGCTCCTGGTACCCCTCGTCGAGGTGACGCTCGCTGAGTACGTTGACCCAAGCGCCTTCAAACCCGTCGAGAAGGCACTCGATGATGTAGCGGAAGGGAACCGAGCTAGAGAAGACCCCGTCCGGTTTACCTTCGGTAAGCAACATCACAGTCAGTGACGTCAGCTCGAAATGCTTGCCCTCACGCGAATCGTTGATGATTCGGATGAGTTCCTCGATTCCTGCAGTCATAAAGCCACACCCCTTCCTGGGGTTTGACGTCGTTGGTGGCACTGTTCGTACCATATAGAGTATTAAATTGGTCGACGTGGGCAGCGGGGTTTCCCCCACCGCCCACGGTCGTCGACGTTGACGTCACTAGCGTTTCTTGGCGGCCTCTTCGCGAGACATCGCGATATGGAACGCCTCCTCGTAGTCGTAGGCCGACTTGAGCCGCTTGAAACCCTCGGGATTCTTGCGAGCAAAAACCTCCCAGGCTGCGAGGTCCATGCCGCGAAGTCCAAAGATGATCTCGCGAGTCTGTGTCTCATTGCCCCAAAGCTCAGGCTCGAGCTCCATGCCCTGCCTTACGAGAGTGTCGAGGGTAACCTCGGGGCAACTCTCCTTGCCAGGAACGACGTACTTCGGCCCTTCACGGATGAAGAACCGCAAATGCGCGTAGAACTGCTCCAGCTCGTTCACGCGACTCCCCTCTCTGTGCTGTTTCACGTTTGGGCACATCCCTAAACGCAAATCCTTGTGAGCGCGAGCCAAAGGCTAGAAGAGCTCGGCTTGCCCATCTCCAGTACGGGTTATCCTCTGGCGTTTAGCCTTCTCTTTGGCCGCCTTCTTATCGTTGTGAGCAGCCACGATTGCAGCAGTCTCGGCGGTGTTCTTCTCGGTCCGTCGCATGATTCGGGCCAACTCCTCGGTGGACATCGAACCGGCATCGCGTGAATGGAACTCAATCAAGCGAAACTGGCTCGGTGCAAGAATCTCAACGATAACTCCGTGCTCATCCCTGAGCTTTGCGCATATCAGATGAGAGTAGTTGCGATCGACAGAGGAATCGTGACCATCCGCCAGATAGGCGTCCTTCTGTGAACGACTCACCGCGAAATCAACGCGGTACTTCTTCCCACCGGTAAGCACCTCGAAGACAGCCACCCAAAAACAGTTCGGCCGCTTCACGCCGGCCGTCTTTTCGGTGCGAGGACCAGCGTTTGGCACCGCAAACACCTCCTGGTGTCGTGAATTAACGTCAACGTGCGTCGAAATAGCCATCGGGGCTATGACGACACTATAATTTAATACTAAATTGCCGTTTTGTCAATAATATTCGCTTCCAACTCCCCCGAAAAATCGCTCGGTGCCGCGCGCCCGGCTATCGTCGAATGCTAGAAATTATTGCGAGCTTGCTCAGTAAAATTTCGTACAGAGACGAGGGAGTTCGATTTTTCTTGAACTTTGGGATACCTTTCTTTCAAGAGAAAGGTATCGAAGGAATAACGCTAAGATTAATCCGCTAGTAATGGATTCCAGTCTACGATGGAATGACGGACAGGGAGATTGCCGCGCTTCGCTCGCAATGACGTTGGAAAGGCTGGGTCCCTGACTTACTACCAGGAATGACAATATACCGGTAATCAAAAAAGCCCCCGAAGGGGCTTTTTTACTATTACATTTTGATTTCGATGTCTACTCCGGCTGGAAGTGAGAGACTCATCAGACTGTCCACTGTCTTCGCTGTGAAGTCAGTGATATCTATGAGGCGCTTGTGCACCCGCATCTCAAACTGTTCTCGTGCGTTCTTGTTGACGTTGCTCGCGCGGTTTACAGTGATAGGAGTCCTATCTGTTGGTAGTGGGATAGGTCCCGCCACCTTAGCACCACTGCGCACTGCTGTCTCGATTATCTGTGTTGTCGACTGGTCGATAATCTTGTTGTCGTACGCCTTTAGTTTGATTCGGATCCTCTGTTTTTCGTTTTTCTCAGCCATGTGTCTCCTTCTAGTTCCCAGGGTCAAAGTGCCCTGCTATCTATAAGTTTTAGTTATTATAAGATCCCCGCTTGCGCGGGGATCTGTGTGAATCTATTTCTTGATCTTGGTAACTACACCAGCGCCAACTGTACGGCCACCTTCGCGGATTGCGAAGCGAAGACCCTCTTCGATAGCGATTGGCTGGATAAGCTTAACGGCCATCTTGACGTTATCGCCAGGCATAACCATTTCGCCTTCGAATTCGATCTCACCAGTTACGTCAGTTGTACGGATGTAGAACTGAGGTTTGTAACCCTTGAAGAAAGGAGTATGTCGTCCGCCTTCTTCTTTGGTAAGAACGTATACTTCAGCGTCAAACTCTGTATGAGGTGTGATAGAACCAGACTTTGCTAGAACCATACCACGCTCAATGTCGTTCTTTTCAATACCGCGTAGTAGCAAACCAGCATTGTCACCAGCTTGTCCCTGCTCGAGCTGTTTCTTGAACATCTCGATACCAGTAACAACAGTCTTGCGAGTAGGCTTAATACCAATGATTTCTACTTCGTCGTTGATCTTAACAACACCACGGTCGATACGACCAGTAGCAACTGTACCACGACCCTTGATAGAGAAAACGTCCTCTACAGCCATCATGAAAGGTTTGTCGGTATCACGAGTAGGCTCTGGGATGTATGTATCAAGAGCGTTCATAAGCTCCATGATTGACTCTTCGTACTTAGCATCGCCTTCAAGCGCCTTGAGGGCTGAACCACGAATGATAGGTGTGTTGTCACCATCATATTTGTACTTAGTAAGAAGCTCACGAATTTCCATCTCGACGAGGTCAAGCATCTCTGCATCATCAACCATGTCACATTTGTTCATGTAAACTACAATCTGTGGAACACCAACTTGGTAAGCAAGTAGGATGTGCTCACGAGTCTGAGGCATAGGACCGTCAGTAGCTGCCACAACCAAGATAGCGCCGTCCATCTGTGCAGCACCAGTGATCATGTTCTTTACGTAGTCGGCATGTCCAGGACAGTCAACGTGCGCATAATGACGCTTCTCTGTCTCGTACTCTTGGTGAGAAGTAGCAATAGTAATACCACGTTCTCGCTCTTCTGGAGCGTTGTCGATGTCGGCAAACTTTCTAGCGGTAGCTAGGCCTTTCTTTGCAAGTACCGATGTAATTGCAGCGGTCAGGGTTGTCTTACCATGGTCAACGTGTCCGATAGTACCAACGTTTACATGGGGCTTGTCTCTCTTATAAACTTCAGCCATTTGGTCTCCTTGTAAGTTTTACTTTGTTAATTTTGTTTAATATTCTTGTAATACACTTTAAATCCCCCCGTCCTTCGTGACGTGGTGGATATGTATTCATTTGGCTTACAAATATTACTATATATCACTACTTTGTGCAAGTATTTTTCTCTCTTCCGGAGGCCCCACAACCTACGTTGCAGGACCTCCGGAACCTGAGACACTGGTGTCCCTAGTGGCCGAACGACCGCGCCAGCTCGCTGGTGTCGGAGAATTCGTCGCCCTCTGCCTCCAGCATGATGAACATCCCGAGAAGCAACGTGCTGGCCAAAACCAGCAGTGGCAGTACCGGCCAAATCGCGACCGGAAGTCCGAGCAACCAGACTGGAGCACCGTAGCCGAGCACTGCCATGAACATGAAGTACTCGCAGCAGACGACTGTAGTGAGAAGCGGCTTCCACATCTCAAGCGCCGCGAGCGACATGCCCACAGCTGCAAGCCACAGGTCCGCTGAACGCTCAACGAAACCATGTGGTGAGAGTGCGATGCGAATGGCCACAACAGCCACAGCCAGGAACAGTACGAACAGGTTCAAGCCCCCGATGACCCCGTAGAGCCAGATGCCGGCAAAAACCGGCGCGTAACAAGCCGCTGTCAGTACGGCTGACAACACAAGCACTTGCAAGCCGTCGAGTAACCAGCGTTTCATCATCCCCGCCCCCCCTTGGTAGGTGCACGCCGCTAGGCGCACACAAGTGACACTAACGTCGATGGCGATATCTTACTATGGATAAGCATTCTTGACAATATATATGTTGAGAGGCCGCCACCGGCGACATCCCAACATGCGTTTGGATGTGCCGTGGACGGCCTCAGTTTGTACGAGGACCAAAATCGGCGATGCTGATGAGAACATCTCCAGGAAGCAGATTGCGCTCCTCGTCCTCGTCGCTCGCGACTTGAGGCTTAGTGCACAGCTGGTAGTTCCTCCCGTCGGTCTTCCCGAGCTGATCCACGAGCCTCTGGGCATACTCGACGGAAACCGTCGTTGCTTCCCGAGGAAGCTCCTCTGTGAATATCGCCTTACCTCCCGGCAGGGAGACTATGACCTTACTCACGGTCTACTCCATTCTGGCGCTAGGCGCCTTCGTCGGCGCCAATCTGGTCAGGAACGATCCCGACCGAAGCCAGGCCACAAACGGCCCAGACAATGGAGCAGACCAGGTAGACCACCAAGGTCCACCACAAATCACTCAGTATCCTCTTCATGTCCCCTCTTCTCGTCAGGTGCGCACCGGGGGGCGCGCTCGCCTTTGACTACCTATCAGACGGGGCTAACCGCGATACCCAATCGATCGGTTAATCTCATCCTCTGACGGCCTTTGCCACGAAGCTCTTACGTCATCGCGCCT
Source organism: Patescibacteria group bacterium (assembly GCA_041738615.1). Classification (GTDB taxonomy): domain Bacteria; phylum Patescibacteriota; class CPR2; order UBA1875; family CAIMLA01; genus JBGSPL01. The sequence goes on along the minus strand of JBGSPL010000001.1, from coordinate 59,758 downwards.
CTTGTACGCCATGGGTCCAATGAAGATCATGGCGGTGGGGATTAGAAGGAGCACCCATCCGATCCAAGCCGGAGCAGCAGTTTCTTGCGGCATACGATTCCCCTCTCTGGGCAAGTCAACCCATGCTCTGTAAACTACTGACCGCGATTATATGCCAAAATAGAGCAATAATCAATGATTTTGACGTTAACTTGCCCTGTAACGTGTCTGGAGGGCCTAGGACGTGAGATTAATAAAATGCGTGTACTACAACGGCCAATCCTATAGATTTGTGAGAGATCGCAATTTGACTAAACCCAAGCCGCTCAGGCATGACTGTCCGCTGCGAAGGTCCTCAGACCGCCGCATTTATAATGTCTTTTTGGATACTTTTGTGACTATGGACAAAAGTATCGTGAATGCCTTGCTTTAGCAAGGCAAGCCAAGGGGAGGATCCCTGGCTTACGACCAGGAACGACAAATATACTAGATATCAAAAAGACCTCATTTCTGAGGTCTTTTTGTATAGATTCCGGATCAGGTCCGGAATGACGTGATGGGGGTTATTCTGCCTGTTTCTTACCACGCTTCGCGATAATCTCAGCAGCCACGTTTCCTGGAACTTCTTCGTAGTGGTCAAATTCCATTGTACTAGTGCCACGACCCTGAGTCATAGAACGCAAGTTTGTAGCGTAGCCAAACATCTCAGCTAGTGGGACGAAAGCGTCTACGATCTTGGCATTGCCGCGGTCCGACATCTGCTGAATGCGTCCACGCTTCGAGTTGAGGTCTCCCATAATATCACCCATATACTCTTCCGGTACGGTAACTTCTACCTTCATAATTGGTTCTAGAATAATAGGAGTCGCCTTGCGGACACCCTCCTGAAGCGCCATGGAACCAGCAATCTTGAAGGCCATTTCGTTCGAGTCTACCTCGTGGAATGAACCGTCATAGAGAGTAACCTTGACGTCTACTACTGGATAACCAGCAATAACACCGTTGTCTAGTGCTTCACGGATACCGTTCTGTACTGGATTGATGTATTCCTTTGGAATCGCGCCACCAACAATCTTATTGATGAACTCGAATCCTAGACCTTCTTCGTTAGGCTCAATCTCGATCCAAACATGACCATATTGACCACGTCCACCAGATTGACGTACGAACTTACCTTCCTGTTTAACCTTGCCCTTGATAGACTCACGGTAAGCAACCTGAGGTTTACCTACGTTTGCTTCTACCTTGAACTCGCGTTTCATACGGTCGACAAGAATGTCGAGGTGAAGCTCACCCATACCAGCTATGATAGTCTGGCCTGTTTCTTCATCGGTATGGACGCGGAAAGTAGGATCTTCCTCGGCGAGACGAGAGAGGGCGATGCCCATCTTCTCTTGGTCGGCCTTGGTCTTTGGCTCGATGGCAACCTGAATCACAGGCTCTGGGAAAGTAATATTCTCGAGCAATACTGGGTGGGTAGGATCACAAATAGTGTTACCGGTAAGAGTATTCTTGAGACCTACTGCAGCAGCGATCTCGCCTGAGAAAACTTCACTCACTTCTTCGCGGGTGTTGGCGTGCATGCGAACGATACGTCCGATACGCTCTTTCTCCCCAGTGGCTACGTTTAGAACGTAACTTCCAGAAGCAAGGCGACCACGATAAACACGCAAGAAAGCAAGCTTACCGACGAATGGGTCGGCAGCAATCTTGAAAACAAGACCACAGAAAGGACCATCATCGGTACTCTCTACTGCTACTTCCTCGCCAGTCTTTGGGTCCTCACCATGAGCGGCAGGAACCTCGAGCGGGTTTGGCAAATAATCGATAACGGCGTCAAGCATTGGCTGAACACCCTTGTTTTTAAGCGCAGTACCGGCAAAAACACCCACGATTTCGTTGGCGATAGTAGCCTTGCGAAGCGCAGCCTTGAGTTCTGGTACAGTGATTTCCTTGCCGTCGAAGAACTTCTCGAGAAGAGCGTCGTCGGTTTCGGCAATTTTCTCTACCATAATAGCGCGATATTCATTGGCCTTGTCGAGCATGTCAGCAGGAATCTCGGCGATATGCTGCTCTTTGCCCATATCCTCGTTACCGTAGTTGATCGAACGCATCTCCATGAGGTCTACAACACCAGAGAAGCCAGACTCCATACCGATAGGCAGCTGCATAGCAACTGCATTGGCACCGAGACGTTCCTTGATAGATTCCAGCGACATATAGAAATCGCCGCCGATAGCGTCAAGTTTGTTTACAAAAGCGATACGTGGAACATGATATTTATCGGCCTGGCGCCATACAGTCTCGGACTGAGGCTCTACACCATTTTTACCGTCAAATACTACGACCGCACCGTCTAATACGCGCAAAGAACGCTCTACCTCTACGGTAAAGTCTACGTGACCTGGTGTGTCAATAATGTTGATACGATGACCAGCCCAAAAACAAGTAGTCGCTGCGGATGTGATAGTAATACCACGCTCCTGCTCCTGCTCCATCCAGTCCATAGTAGCTGCACCCTCGTGCACTTCACCGATCTTATGAGTACGACCAGTATAGTATAGGATACGCTCGGTTACAGTGGTTTTACCAGCATCGATATGAGCGGCAATTCCGATGTTTCTTGTGTTTTCGAGTGAATATTCTCTAGGCATACGCCTCCAATTTCATTTAGTTTGTTTTATAGATTCCCGCTTCCACGGGAATGACAAATAGGTTACTTAGTAACGTGCAAAGTGAGCAAAGGCCTTGTTGGCTTCTGCCATACGGTGAGTATCTTCCTTTTTCTTCATGGCGATACCGATGCTGTTGTAGGCATCAACAAGTTCAAGGGCGAGTGCCTTTGAGAAGTCCATCCCCTTTCGGTTGCGGGCAGCGTCACGAATCCAGCTAAAGCCGTAGTGCATACGACGATCACCCTTCACTTCCATAGGCACCTGATAAGTTGCGCCCCCAATACGGCGAGACTTTACTTGAACCACTGGCGAAACATTCTTGACTGCAGTCTCGAAGATTTCTAGAGCTGGCTTACCAACTTTCTTCTCGGCTTCTTCCATAGCGCCATACACTAGATTCTGGGCTAGGCTTTTCTTGCCGTCGAGCATTACCTTATTGATGAATTTAGACACGATAACGCTACCATACTTTGCGTCTGGTAACAGGATTCTTTTTTCTACTTTTCTAGGATCTCTTGGCATACTTCTCCTTCGTAAGAGTCAGGATTTGCCCTGCTCTCGATGAATACTTTAGCTGCTCTCTACGTGGCGGAGCAGCTAATAGCACTGCATTTATTTATAGTTTAATTAGGCTTTTTTGGCGCCGTATTTACTACGACCTTGCTTGCGATTGGCAACCCCAGCGGCGTCCAGAGTACCGCGTACAATGTGGTAACGAACACCTGGAAGGTCCTTTACGCGTCCGCCGCGGATCATAACTACGCTATGCTCTTGTAGGTTATGGCCGATTCCTGGAATGTAAGCAGTAACTTCCATACCATTGGTTAGACGAACACGAGCAATCTTACGCAAAGCAGAGTTTGGCTTCTTTGGTGTCGTAGTCGTAACCTTGACGCAAACTCCCCTCTTCTGAGGACTGTTTACGGCAGTTGTACGATTCTTGAGCACATTGAGGCCTCGTGCTAGTGCAGGTGACTTGCTCTTGGTCTTTGGACTCTTGCGAGGTTTTCGAATTAATTGATTAATTGTTGGCATATTTTCCCTTTTCCTTTGAAAATCTTATAGATTTTAACAGATTATTTGTTCTTTTGCAATGATTGAGCAAAGCCCGTTCCGGCTGGAATCAGCTTACCAATAATCACATTCTCTTTAAGACCCTTGAGTTCGTCGACCTTGCCGGCTACAGCGGCGCTAATAAGTACCCTGCTAGTTTCCTGGAAGGAAGCAGCGGAGAGGAAGCTATCGGTAGTAATGGATACTTTGGTGATTGAGAGCAGAAGGTTAGTAAACTCGGCGATCTTCTTCTTCTCTTTCTTTGTCTTGTTGTTCGTACGCTGCATAGCAGAACGAGAAACGATTTCGCCAGCAATGAAGCTAGTGTCGTTTGCCTCGTCGATGCGGCAACGTGAGAACATCTGACGGATGATAATTTCGATGTGCTTGTCGTTGATCGTCTGACCTTGTGAAGCATAGGTCTGCTGAACTTCGGTCATGATGTAGCGCTCGACAGCGTTTTCACCCATCAGCTTCAGAGCGTCTTGTAGATTCCAAGAACCTTCGGTAATCTGGTGACCAACCTCTACAGAGTCGCCATCCTTGACGTAAACGCCAACTTGCTGAGGGACTTCGTAGCTCTTGATCTCAGCGTCGCGGACTACGCGTAGTGCGCCATCTTTGATTTTGACGATACCAGCGTTCTTGGCCTTTACAGGCTTCTTACCGTCCTTGGTAGCAAGAACGTCCTTGATGGCAACAGTTTGATTGTTCTTGACCTCTGGTGTCAGACCAGTCATGTCATAAACATCCTCTGAAAGTACGTCTGAGACGATGTCAATCTTGTGTTTACCATTGGCGTTTGTGATCACAATCTTGCCAGAGATCTCGGCAAGGATTGCCTGTCCCTTTGGCTGACGAGCCTCGAAAAGCTCCTCTACACGAGGTAGACCCTGGGTAATATCAACGCCAGCGATACCACCTGCATGGAACGTTCTCATCGTTAGCTGAGTTCCAGGCTCGCCGATAGATTGCGCAGCGATAATGCCGACCGCTTCACCGAGAGCGATAAGACCACCACGTGCCAGGTCGGAACCGTAGCAGTGTTGGCAGATGCCCCACTCTGACTCACAAGTGAGCGCAGAACGGATAGTAACTTCTGTAATCTGAGCGTTATCTAGCTTGGCGAACTCGTCGGTACCGATAAGAGTCCCCTTCTTCAGGATAATCTCACCAGTTTTCTCATCCACGGCTTCTTTTGCAAGTACGCGGCTGATAACGCGAGCGGAGAAATCTTCACCAATTTTCTTAGATTCTGTCTTGGTGATTACAGTACCATTCTTAGTACCACAGTCCTTCTCGGTAACAACGACTTCCTGAGAAACGTCTACCAGACGACGAGTGAGGTATCCAGAGTCAGAAGTCTTAAGGGCCGTATCGGAAAGACCTTTACGTGCGCCATGTGTTGATGAGAAGTATTCTAGAGAAGAAAGACCTTCCTTGTAGTTGGACTTGATTGGGAACTCGATTGTACGACCGGAAGCGTTCACCACGAGACCCTTCATGCCGGCCATCTGAGCCATCTGAGAGAGGTTACCACGAGCACCAGAATTCATCATGACGGCAGCAGAGCTGGCCTGATCCATGTCTTTAGCCATGGCTTTCATGACTTCGTCACGAGCTTCCATCCAGATTTCTAGAATCTTGGCATAGCGCTCATCGCCAGTAATCATACCTTGACTGTACTGAGCAAAGACTTGCTTTTCCTTCTCTTCAAACTTAGCAAGAATTGCGCCCTTGGACTCTGGAATTTGGAAATCGTCCATCGACATAGAGATACCAGACAGCGTCGAAAACTCAAATCCGAGGTCCTTCATCTTGTCTACGAACTTTACAGTCTCGTCTGAACCGTAATCTACGAAGATACGCTCGATAACGGCTGTTAGTTTCTTGGAGGTCATTTCTTCATTCATGAAGCCAAAACCTACTGGGAGAATTTCGTTGAAGAAGATACGGCCGACAGTTGTCTCAGTGAGAACGCCGTCGATCATTAGCTTCACCTTGCTGCGAACCCTTAGCTCGCCAAGGTCAAATGCCGAGATAACCTCTTCTTTTGAAGAGTAGGCCTTTACTGCACGGTCCTCAGCTACATCTACTGTCATCCAGTAGATACCGAGTACGATATCCTGAGAAGGCTTTACGACTGGCTCACCAGCGGCTGGCTTCAGTAGGTTCTTCGTAGAAAGCATGATTTCAGCGGCTTCCTTTTGTGCTTTTGCAGACAAAGGAACGTGAACCGCCATTTGGTCTCCGTCGAAGTCGGCGTTGAAAGCCGAACAAACTAGCGGATGAATCTGGATAGCCTTACCTTCGATCAGTACTGGCTTGAAAGCCTGAATACCGAGACGGTGCAAGGTAGGAGCACGATTTAGGAGCACGTACTTGCCAGTAATCACTGAGTCTAGGGCATCCCAAACTTCGGTGCGACTACGCTCTATCATACGACTTGCACTCTTTACATTGTGTGCAATCCCGTCAAGGATAAGCTTACTGATAACAAATGGCTTGAAGAGCTCGAGGGCCATCATCTTTGGTAGACCACACTGGTCTAGCTTTAGATGAGGACCAACTACGATAACCGAACGGCCAGAGTAGTCCACACGTTTCCCTAGTAGGTTCTGGCGGAAATGACCCTGTTTACCCTTGAGCATGTCTGCGAGTGAACGTAGTTTCTTGCGGTTTGTAGCCATAGAAACGTTCTTGTCGCGACGTGCAGAGTTGTCGATAAGGGCATCTACTGCCTCTTGAAGCATGCGCTTCTCGTTGCGGCAGATAACCTCAGGGGCATCCATGTCGAGTAGTTTCTTGAGACGAGTATTTCTGTTGATAACACGACGATAAAGGTCGTTTAGGTCAGATGTCGCAAAACGACCACCGTCGAGCTGAACCATAGGGCGAAGATCTGGTGGAATTACTGGCATTACAGTCATAATCATCCACTCAGGCCTAATCCCGGCGCTTACAAATCCCTCGATAAGCTTGAGGCGCTTGATCGCTTTCTTGCGTTTTACACCCTGTGAGGCATCGACTTCTATACGTAGTGTTTCTACAAGTTTATCTAAATCAACCTTCTCCAGTAGAGTCTTGATAGCTTCGGCACCGATACTTGCAGTAAATACTTCGCCAAATTTCAGTGAGAAATCACGATATTTAGATTCGGAGATAATCTCGAGCGGACTAATCTGGTTTAGATCATCGCGTGCTGTAGTACGGAACTGTTCTAGATCATCAATCTGCTGCTGACGAGCTTCGGCATCCTTTTCGGTTGCTTCGATCTCGGCCTTACGAGCCTTGAACTCTTCGTCGATCTTCTTTTTCGCTGCCTGTTTTGCATCATCATCCACTGTGAGAATAATGTAATTTGCAAAGTAAGCCACCTTCTCGAGGTCGCGGGCTGAGAGATTGAGAGTAAGACCGATTGATGAAGGTACACCACGGAGGAACCAGATATGGGTTACTGGCACTGCAAGCTTGATGTGGCCCATGCGCTCACGTCGAACGATAGAGCGAGTAACCTCGACTCCACAACGATCGCAGATTACGCCTTTGTAGCGGATTCTTTTGTACTTACCACAGTAACATTCCCAGTCCTTTGCAGGGCCGAAAATCTTTTCGCAGAAAAGGCCGTCCTTTTCTGGCTTTAGTGTGCGGTAGTTAATAGTCTCAGGCTTCGTAATTTCGCCGTGTGACCAATCGAGAATGTGTTTTGGAGAAGCTATCGAAAGCTTAATCGCCTTGAAGTTCTCGTTTCTTGTTTCTTGTAATATCACTTTTCTCTCCTCGCCTATTTCTCGCCCTGAGGCATTTCTTCTAGTACTTCAAAGTCGTCTATCGCTTTGTCGGCATCGACATCAACTGCAGGTAACTCGTCCTCGGCACGGTCCCCTACCATTAGGGGCTGTCCTTTGAGCTCCCTGATATTCTCTTCGTAGCTCTCTTCGATAAGCTTCTCTGCTTCTATGGCAACGTCGCCTGTCTTGTCCTCTTGGATGAGGTCTACTTCTAGACCCAAGCCCTGAAGCTCTTTTACAAGAACGTTGAAGGACTCTGGAACTCGTGGCTCCTTGATGTCCTCACCCTTGATCGTAGACTCGTAAGCCTTGGAACGGCCGATAACATCGTCGGATTTGATAGTCAGAATTTCTTGTAGGGTATGAGCGGCACCATATGCCTCAAGTGCCCATACTTCCATCTCACCGAATCTCTGGCCACCAAACTGAGCTTTACCACCAAGTGGCTGCTGAGTAACCATAGCGTACGGCCCGATAGAACGAGCGTGAATCTTGTCTTCGACTAGGTGAAGAAGCTTCAAGAAGTATTTGTAACCAACAACAGTACGTTCTGCAAATGGTTCGCCAGTACGTCCGTCGTAAAGCTGTGAACGACCGTCCTCTGCTAGTCCGGCCTCGCCTAGAAGCTGCTTGATCTGATCTACTTTTACTCCGTTGAATACTGGAGACGCGATGGTGATACCAAGCGCAGCTGCAGCCCAACCAAGATGAGTTTCGAGCACCTGGCCAAAGTTCAAACGAGATGAAATACCTTGTGGATTTAGAAGCACATCTAGTGGAGTGCCGTCCTCTAGGTATGGCATATCTTCGATAGGAAGAATACGCGCGATAACGCCCTTGTTACCATGACGTCCTGCCATCTTGTCTCCGACCGCAATCTTGCGCATCTGAGCAATCATGACATAAACCTGAGTGATAACACCGGCTGGAAGCTCGTCACCCTTGTCGCGAGACTTGGTGCCAATGCTTATGATCTTGCCGTGTACTCCAGGTGGAACACGAAGTGAGCTATCTTTTACGTCACGAGCCTTCTCACCGAAGATAGCACGCAATAGGCGCTCCTCTGCTGTAAGCTCGGTCTCTCCCTTTGGTGTAATCTTTCCAACTAGAATGTCACCAGCAACGACTTCGGCGCCTTCACGGATAATACCCTCTTCGTCTAGGTCGCGAAGTGCCTCATCACCAACATTTGGGATATCACGAGTGATAACCTCTGGCCCGAGCTTAGTGTCGCGCACGTCGATGTGGAACTCTTCTAGATGGATAGATGTATAACGATCATCTTCCACTAGTCTCTGTGAAAGGACGATAGCATCCTCGAAGTTGTTACCCTGCCAAGTCATGTAACCAACCAGCACATTCTGTCCCAGTGCTAGCTCACCACCTTCGGTAGCAGCGCCGTCAGCAAGAAGGTCACCCTTCTTTACTTTCTGGCCTGTCGCAACGCGTGGATGTTGATTGATACAAGTATCGGAATTGGTCTGGGCAAACTTGTTCAGAAGGATAATTTCTTCCTTGCCGTCTGTATATTTAATCTTGATTGTGTCCGCAGATACAGCAACGATTTCACCTGCAGCTTTTGCCTGAACAATCTGTCCAGAGTCTTCCGCTACCTTAGCTTCGTTACCAGTACCAACGATTGGAGCCTGTGGCTTCACAACCGAAACAGCCTGACGTTGCATGTTGGCACCCATCAGCGCGCGACGTGCATCATCGTGTTCTACAAAAGGAATCAATGAGGTCGAGATGCTTACTGGTTGCTCTGTAGCGACGTCGATATAGTCAACTTCGGCGACAGGGACTTCGTCCGCTTCCCCGTGTCGACGAGCAATAGCAGTAGCGCTAACAAAATGACCTTTTTCATCTACTAGTGTAGTAGCCTGAGCGATAATGCTGTTTTCCTCATCATCGGCAGCAAGGTAAACAATCTTGCCAGTAGCGCAAGGCTTGCCATTTTTGTCCTTCTCAACCACTCGATATGGAGTCTCGATGAAGCCATAGCTGTTGATCTTTGCAAATGATGCGAGTGAGTTTACAAGACCAATGTTCGGTCCTTCTGGAGTCTCAATAGGACAGATGCGACCGTAGTGAGTCTTGTGAACGTCACGAACCTCAAAACCAGCACGTTCACGTGAGAGTCCGCCTGGCCCCAGAGAGGACAGACGACGCTTGTGAGCGAGCTCTGTAAGAGGATTTGTTTGGTCCATAAACTGTGAAAGCTGTGAACTAGCAAAGAACTCGCGAACCGATGCGACGATTGGACGCACATTGATAAGTTGAGACGCCGTAACTGTCTCGGTGTCATAGATAGACATACGATCTTTTATGTTACGTTCGGTACGAGTCAGACCGATGCGGAACTTCTGCTGGATAAGTTCTCCAACAGTACGAACACGACGGTTACCCATATGGTCGATGTCGTCAGCGACGCCACCTTCATTGTTCAAACGAATAATTTCCTTAACGATAGCGACTAAGTCTTCCTTGCGGAAGGCACGGTTGGCACGAACATTCTTGATGTCAACGCCAAGACGTTTGTTGGTCTTGTAACGACCAACACGAGAGAGGTCATATTTCTTCACGTCGAAGAACATACCTTCGATAAAGCTGCGAGCATTCTCCACGGTGGCCAAATCCCCTGGACGAATACGTTTGTAAACTTCTACGAATGCCTCACCCTGATTGCGTGAAGGATCCTTTTCGAGAGTGTTTGCGATGTAGTCACGCTCTTTGTTGGTGTTTACATCATGGAACAGAGCTTTAATTTCCTCGTCAGTAGAGTAACCGAAAGCACGAAGTAATGTGGTAATAGGAATCTTACGCTTGCGATCGATCTTGGCGTAGATGCCATCCTGAGGCGCTGTCTCGATTTCGAGCCATGCACCGCGTCCAGGAATAACCTTGGCGCCAAAAAAAGTTCCCGCTGTGAGCTCTTCTGAGGTGAAGTAAACTCCTGGGGAACGTACTAGCTGTGAAACGACAACGCGCTCTACACCATTAATAATAAAAGTACCGCGACCTGTCATCACGGGCATATCACCAAGAAAAACTTCTTGGATTTTCTTTTTGCCGGTCTCTTTGATCGTAAGCTCTACGTTTGCCTTTAGAGGTGCTTCGTAGGTAACTTTCTTCTCCTTAGAGACTAGCTCTGAGTACTTGGGGTCGCCAAGCCAGTAGTCCTTGAAAGAGATGGACATTAGCTTGCCGGTGTAGTCGTCTAGAGGTGAAACCTCTTCGAACAGCTCTGCTAGTCCCTCTCGAATGAACCAGTTGAAGCTGTCTGTTTGGACTTCTGTCAAGTTTGGTAGCTGCAGAACGTCCGGGGATGGGTTGAGATATTTGCGACCCGTCTTTGACGATGACGCGAATTCTAGCGATTTTTTGGCCATAAAAGCTCGCTCCTTAATTAATGATTTTACTTATATATAAGGGTAATTCGTTATTCTCGTTGTAGTGCCCATAAAAGAAAAGAGCAAGGAATCGGTATTTTCGACTCCCGTTTTTCTTTTATTCCGTTAAGCTGTACTACAAAATTTACACTAAAAGGGGCGCGATGTCAACTATTTCGACTTACTCTAAGCAGCCCAGAAACTGGGACAATTTCCACTCCCTTTTTCTCGATTTCGTCGAGAAGTAGGTTCATGCCGAGAGAATCAGAGGCCATGTGTCCAGCGATAACTACGTTCAGGTGATTCTTCTCGGCCTCTTTGCGGTGTTCCTCGCCCATGTGCATCCCGATGATGGTTCCGATTCCGGCGTGTGACATCTTCTCAAACATTTCCTTAGCACCACTAGTACCGCCTGTCATCTCGGTAACTGCGATCTTACCCGCTCTATTCTCCTTGTTTCCCGTAAATAGCCGTGGACCTGCGCCTAGCTTCTTGCCTTCCCGATACTCCGGTATTTCCATAAGTAGATCTAACACCTCACCCACCGTATCGGGTTTTTTCTTTTCCATAATGTCTTTAACAAAGGTGTACACCATGTTGTCAGCCACAGTATGCGAGCACATCATAGGGAAACCGAGCAGTCTAGCTGCGTCCACGGCTCGTTGGTGATTCACTGGAGCAATACCACGGGATACCTCGGAGATCCTACCTGCGATGGTCCCCTCTGCCACATTGATAGGGACGCCATAAAGATTCAAGACATCCGACTGGATATTCATAACATCGCTAAGCGCAGCCAGGGCGGTACCCTCTGGATGGTGTGCCAAAATTAGGTCAATCTGTTGCCCTTTCTCGGTAAGTCGGTCGGCAAGCAGGACTTCCCCTACTTCCATATCGACGCCAACCAAAATGCGCTTTACGTCGGTGTTTTCGTCACCTGTAAGAATGCGCGTATCCGCAAATGGATTTACCAGACGTTCTTTGTCATAATACTGTTCCTCGTCCTTCTCCAACTTGTCGTATTTCTTCTTCTCGCTTGCGAGTAGCTTCTCTATCCGTGTCTCTTCACGGGGGTCGTTCTGTATACCCTTTTCGACAAAAAGCTCGTAAATCTCTCGAAGTTTCATCTATTTCCTCTTTCTAATTATTTCGTCTACTAGGCCATACTTCTTCGCTTCCTCAGCTGAGAGAATATAGTCGCGCTCCACATCGTTATTAATCTTCGTCATAGACTGCCCGGTATTATTGGACAGAATAGTTGCAAGCTCTTTCTTGATACGAAGCAGCTCCTTGGTATGTATCTCTATATCAGTTGCTTGTCCGCCCATACCTTCTACAAGAGGTTGGTGTATAAGAACCCTGGAGTTTGGCAAGGTAAAGCGCTTCCCCTTCTTACCAGCCGAGAGAAGTACCGCTGCTGCACTAGCTGCCATACCGATACAGACGGTAGAAACATCTGGGCCAACAAAATTCATAGTATCCAGGATGGCCATAGCAGAGCTGACGCTTCCACCGGGGCTATTGATATACATCGTGATGTCCTTCTTGGTGTCGACGCTCTCAAGATAAAGAAGCTGAGCTATTACTATATTTGCGACAGTGTCGTCTATCCCCGTCCCGAGAAAAATGATGCGATCCTCGAGAAGCTTGCTATAAATATCGTAAGCCCTCTCCCCTAGCGAGGTTTTCTGAATCACAGTCGGTATCAGGATTTGGTTTCTTTCGTTCATGGTGTTCCCCTTTCGTATTCGAGTAGTAATATTTTACCACAAGCAAAAAGAAGCCGCACTTATATACGGCTTCTTTGGATAGTTATGTTTATTTACTGCAGGTTTCTAATAGGTAATCCAGAACTTTCGTCCCTATAATCGCATTCTCTAGAGCGTGCTGACCGTCATGAGACTCATAGTATTTACGTGCTTCCTCGGCCTGGGCTTCTGGATGTGACTTGATACGATCCTCTACAGCTTTTGCAATCTCTACCTCGGTAGCCTTGTATCCACCATCTTTGGCCACTTGAGTCAGAATCATTCCGACCTTCACCCGTTTCTCTGCCTCTGGCTTCATCTCGGCTTCGACCTCTTCTGGAGTTTTCTTGATCATTTCGAGGTACTGCGCCATCTGCATCCCCTGCTGCGCCAAGTTGTTTTCGGCATCGTGCATCAAACGATGCTGTTCCTGAGTAACTAGCCCCTGAGGTACTGCAAACTTCGCCTTTTCGGCAATTGCAGTCAGGATTTCGTCCTCGAGACGATGCCTCTCCTGAGTTTCTTTAGTAAAGAGAAGTTGCTTCTCGATATCTGCCTTTAAGGTATCCAGGTCCTTGAATGTTCCAACCTCCTTGGCAAAAGCATCATTGATTTCTGGAAGGATAATTTCTTCTACTGTATGAACCTTGACCTTAAAGGTGACTTTCTCACCCTTTAGATTTTCGGCGTGATAATCCTTGGGGAATGTGACCTCGACATCTTTTTCGTCATTGGCCTTAACCCCCTCGAGCTGCTCCTCAAATCCATAGATAAAAGAACCTGAACCTAGTACTAGAGGATGATTCTGGCTCTTACCACCGTCAAAAGGTAGCCCTTTGAGGTAGCCATCAAAGTCGATTTCTACGCGGTCGCCCTTCTTGGCAACGCGCTCGACCACTTGAAATTTCTGAAGCTGCTTTGCAAGGTCGGCAAGAACTTCCTGAACTTCCTCTTTTTTCACTTCTACTTTTTGCTTTTTGACAGAAACTTTCTTGAGTTCTGGAATCACGATTTCTGGCATAATCTCAACCACTGCCTCATAGGTAAGGCCGTCTGTAGGTACAAACTTCACAAGTTTTACCTCGGGAGCGCCAACAACCTCTAGCTTCTCCTGCATCACTGCTTCGTAATAAGTCTGAGGAAGGAGGATATCCAAAATTTCAGCTTCAAATCGCTCTGTACCAATTTCTTTCTCGACGATGTTCTTTGGGGCTTTACCAGGACGGAAACCCGCTACTTTTACTGTAGGTGCTAGCTTTGCATACACCTGGTCGGACGCCAGAACAATCTTCCCTGCCTCAACCTCGATGGTTAGTTTTACTTTACCGTCTTTTAGATTTTCTCGTGTTACGTTCATCTTTCTCCTTCACAAAACCCCTTATGTCATCTCGAGCGTAGTCGAAAGATCTCTTTTACCGAGATTCCTCCACTCCGGTCGGAATGACAGGAAGGGGTTCCTGCATTCCTAGAATTTAATTTACCTTAGCAGTTCCTCTGCCTTAGCAGCTAGTGCGGTTTCGTCCTGAAGCCCTACCATGGTCTCAGCGACTTCCCCGCCCCTATATGTAATTACCGTGGGGATGCTCATCACACCATATTTCATGGCAGTCTCACGTGCTTCGTCTACGTTAACCTTCACAAATTTCACTTTGCCTTCATATTTTGCGCCAACCTCTTCGAAGATAGGCCCCATCATCTTGCAAGGTCCGCACCATTCTGCAAAAAAGTCAACTATTACTGGCGTTTTGCTCTGCAAAACTTCTGCTTCAAAATTCTCATCTGTTAGTGTAAGCATTATTTGCTCCTCTCAATTCCCAGATCCTCAATATATATCAGCGATTCATCTACATCTAAGTGTAAAGTCCCTGTGCCCTCCTCCTTGATATTATATTTCCAGGAGCTGGTTGTTTCATCAAAATGATACGTATCTATAGCTCCAACTTTTTGAAAATCTTCCGTTGGATTACCATCAAGCGCAAAGTCAACAACGTTTTGCTTGCCAAACAAGGGCTCTGGTCTAACTGTCTCTGATGAGTCACTAACTTCTGCTAACTCCACTGGCGCTGCTACAAAATCACTTCCATCTGGTTGGTCAAATTCACCCACTTCAGTTCTCCTTTGGTTATTCTGCTATAAATAATACCATATCTAGGAAGTAATGAAAAAAGGCCCAAACGGCCCCATTATCTTCTCTCTGTTTCCCTCGTCCCCACAAAAATCGAAGATATTTGTCGTAAAAGTGGTGCCTCGGAGAGGAATCGAACCTCCACGCCTTGCGGCACTAGTTCCTAAAACTAGCGTGTATACCAGTTTCACCACCGAGGCACGGTACGTGAGACTTGGACTATTTTACTATAATTCTCTGCTCTTTTCAACAGTATCAAAATGAAGAGGGTCCGCTAGGGGTATAGCGGACCCGGTCGTGCAGTTGCACGTTCTGACGCGGACTAGTCCTCCTCGTCGTCGACGAATTCGATCCCCGCAACCTTGGCGATGTACGCAGCCGAGGCTTCGAGGTGCTCCAGTGCCGTGAGTTCTGCCACGAAGGCCAGATTCCGCCGGAACTCGACAGGGTCAGGCTCGTCCTGACCGAGCCAGTCGAGGACCTCATCGTAGTCCTGAGGTGTGACCACAATGCGGCGACCCTTTGCGGCCGCATGTAGCATCGTCGGACCACCGACATCAGTCATCTCGATGACCTCCGCCTCTGTGACCCCTTCCTTCTCGACCATACCTTCGAGCGGGTAAAGGTCTACCCCCACGAGATCGATGAAGTTGATGCCGAGCCGTGCAAGCTCCGCTCGGTCCTCCTCGTTGTCCTTGGCCAGGATACCGGCGTGAATCTCGCGAGACAGCGTGACGACACGATGCCCGAGAATCGGGCCACCAACAAGGTCGGCCGTATCAATCACTTCGAGCCCAGCCTCGCGCAAAACCGCCGCAGTACCCCCTGAGGCAATCAACACGAAACCGAAACTCACGAGTCCAGTTGCGAACTCAACAATCCCCGTCTTGTCAAAGACAGAGAGCAACGCATGTCGCTTTTCCATTAACAACCCTCCCTCCAGCTGACAGCGTGAGGGCATTCTAAGCCAAAAATGGAATTATTTCAAGTAATATCTAGCTAAATACTTATCATGTCTTTCATTTGTGAGTACTTCGAGGGGCCAATACCAGAGACGCCATCAATAGCCTCAATGCTCGGAAACAGTCCGTTCTGGTTTCGATAATCGATTATTTTCTGTGCCGTTGCTGGACCAACCCCGGGGAGTTTATCTAAATCTTCGAGCGAAGCCGTGTTTATATTTATCTTCGTCGAAATTGCTGGCTCAGCTGCTGAGGAATTGGCTGATGATTTCGTAGATGCGTTCGAATTGGCTTCCAAAACCTTGCCATTGCCAGAAGAAAAGCTCATAGTCCCAGATTCTGGTTTTTCCTTGAGCAGGAGCACCCCACTTCCAGCAAGTACCAAACAAACCAACAAAATCCCGACCTGTTCGCGAATCTTAGACTTCTTTGCTTCCTCTAGATTTGTTTCCATACTACTCCAGGGTTAATACACTGGTATACTTAGCTGATCTTGCCGCAAGTAATGGGTATTCGGATAGATCTGCATGAGTATAAAATCTCTTTGCCGCTTCGCGACATCGACTAATCAGCTCCGTATTCATCAGGTTTCTCATACTAATGTCGGGTAACCCATGTTGTCTACCGCCAATGAAATCCCCGGGACCGCGCATCTCAAGATCAGTATCTGCTAGCTTGAAACCATTATCGGTGTGCACTAGTGCCTCCAATCTTCGCTGAGCTATGTCACTCTTGGACTTCGTGAAAAGGAGGCAGTACGACTGATGCGCACCGCGACCTACCCGTCCCCGAAACTGATGTAGCTGGGAAAGACCGAAGCGTTCGGCATCCTCAATAACAATAATAGTGGCATTTGGAACGTCAACTCCCACCTCAATAACCGAAGAAGAGACAAGGATTTTCGTTTCGCCCGATATAAAACGGCTCATTGCCAACTCTTTCTCTGCTGTTTTCAGCTGACCATGAATGTAATCAACTTTCATTTGTGGAAAAACATTTCGAGAGAGCTTCTCATACTCATTCATCACTGATTTGCGTTCTTTTTCTGATAATTCTGCTCCAGAAACGGCCGGGGCTTCGTCTTTCCCAAAAAGCATGAGGCCACCTTCTTTCTCAACCTCTGCCTCATCTGAAGGCAAATTGTTAACCTCTAGGGTTTCCTTCTCCTGCACTAGCGGGCACACAACATAAACTTGCCTACCAGACTCTACTTCTTTGCGAATAAACTCGTAGCTATCATTTCGCTTCGCCTCTGGGACCAGTCTAGTGAGCACCCTCTGTCTCCCAGGGGGTAATTCGTAAATAATAGAAACGTCTAGGTCTCCATAAACAGTAAGTGAAAGTGTGCGAGGAATTGGTGTTGCTGTCATTGCTAGAAAGTGAGGAATGGTGCTACTATTCGCGTTCTCCTTCTTGAGGGCAGCCCGTTGTGCCACACCAAATCGATGCTGTTCGTCCACTATAGCCAGTGCAAGTCGCCAAAATTCGACTTTCTTTTCCAATATCGCATGGGTACCGATGATGACCTTCACTTCCCCATCTCGAATCTTGGTAAGAATCTCGATTCGCTCCTCTTTGGGAGTACTACCAGTAAGGAGCACACATTCCATCTCGAAGGGCTTTAACATTTCGGAGATCTTGGCATAGTGCTGTTTCGCTAGTATCTCAGTGGGGCAAAGTAAAGCTGCCTGAGAACCAGACGCTGCGACATCGAGCATCGCCATGGCCGCCACCACTGTCTTACCACTCCCGACATCTCCCTGGAGCAGCCTATTCATGGGCTCCCCCTTAGCAACATCGCGAAGGATATCCCAAGCCGATTTCTTTTGTGCCACCGTGAGCTCGAATCCCAAATTTTGAACAAATTTTTTGATCAATTCTTCATCAAAAGGTACTGCAATTGCGCGCTCTTTTTTGAGGTTCTTTTTGCTGCCGAGTACTGCCGCCTGTAAAAGAAACATCTCATCAAAATCGATGCGTTCCCGGGCTTTTGCAAGCTGCTCCTCGTTTTCCGGAAAATGCATTTGTCGTACTGCTGCTGGCAGGTCAATAAGCTTCTCCTCGGTCTTTACGCTTTCGGGGAGATAATCCTTGATGCTATACATATATTTCATCAGTGGCTGAATCTTATTGCGCAGCCACTTACTAGTAACTCCTGCGGTCTCTGGATATACGGGTACGATGCGGCCCACGTGGATTGTCTCGCCATCTTCAGCGCTCATCTTCTCGTAGCTTGGGCTTTGCATCTGGATACTGCCAAAACTAAACTCTACGACTCCTGCAAGAAAGATGTCGTCGTCCACGTGAATATTTTTCGTCAAGAACGGCTGATTGAACCAAACCGCTTTTAGCAGACCAGTGCCGTCAGAAATCAAGGCTTGGGTAAGGTATTTGCCACCCCGAATTCGTCGATTCTCTATTTGCGCTACCTTACCACGAACACTCACCGCTACACCTGGCTTGATTTGGTTTATCGGCAGTACGTTGGAGTAGTCATCCCAACGACGAGGCAAATGCCAAAGCAAATCCTCGATAGTTTCTATGCCAAGAGCAGCGAGGAGCTTCGCATGACCCTCGCCGATACCAGCTACTTCAACTATTGGCGTCTTTAGATCCATTTATTTTATCTTTATGAACTTTCGCTTACCAACCTGAAATACCGTACCCGACTTTGGTCGTACCGTTGCTTCACGATCACCAATGACGGCGCCGTCGACACGTACACCGCCCTGCTCTATCATTCTGCGTCCCTCGGTCTTCGAGGACACGAGATCCGCGTGATGAAGGAGCTCAGCAAGTGGCCAATTCTTATCCAGAACCTCTACTTCTTCCATCTCGTCAGGGAGCTCATTTTTTACAAAAACCTGTTGAAAAGCTAGGTAAGCCTCCTCGGCCTCCTTTTCACTGTGGTATAGCTTCACAATCTCTTTCCCAAGCTTTACCTTGGCATCTCTTGGGTTCATTCCCTCGGCAAGCTGCTTCTCGATTTTCTTCACCTCTGAGAGTACAACGTCGGTTGTAAGCGTGAAGTACTGGATGATTAGCTCGTCTTTAAGAGACATTACCTTACCGAACATCTCGTTTGGTGCATCCTCTACGGCGATGACATTATTGAAGCTTTTACTCATTTTGCGTCCATCGGTTCCTTCGAGCAAAGTAAGAGTCATCACCATCTGGAGCTTGTTTCTCATCGAACGCATCAGCTGCCTCCCCTGAAGCATGTTGAAAGTCTGATCGGTTCCGCCTATCTGAACATCCGCATCGAGCATCACGGCGTCATAGCCCTGAACTACAGGGTAGAGAAACTCATGAAGGCCGATGGGTTTCTGCTCCTTAAGTCTATTTTGAAACATGTCGCGCTCTAAAAGCTGCTGCACTGTAAAGCCGCTAGAAAGCTGGATAAGGTCCTTGAATCCCAGGGCGTCATTCCACTCGCTATTGAATCGGACCTCCACTGGATTCTTGCCACCGAAATCAAGAAACTTCTCCACTTGTCTTTGGTAGGTAGCGGCATTCTCGAGTACCTGTTCGCGCGTGAGTGGCTGCCGAACTGCATTCCTGTCGGTTGGGTCCCCAATCATCCCCGTAAAATCGCCGATAAGAAAAATGATTTTGTGCCCAAGCTTCTGTAAGAGTGCAAGCTTGCGTAGATGTACTGCGTGCCCGAGATGGATCATCGGACCAGAAGGATCTACTCCATAATAAATGCGTAACGGCTTCCCAAGCTTGAGAGCCTTTTCGAGCTCGGCTTTTACAAAGACTTCCCCAACCCCACGGGTAAGTAGTTCTTCGAATTCTTTCATCCTATACCTTCCTTGACAGTTTGTTCGTAAATTAAGTATAATTTGTTCAGCCTACTTAGGTAGCTTCACGCAGTAATTATACACACTTTTTATAGATAAAATCAAAGATTAAGCCGATCAGTCGGCGAATACCGACTCGGCAAGGAGCCATAATATGCCATTCGGCAAACGAAGTTCTAGATTCTCAAGCCAAAAGTACAACATTATGCCCAAGAAAGCGCGCAGCGCAAGAAAGGCAGTAGCAAATACTTTCTCGAAGCCTCAAGGGACAAAGAACAGACCAACGAGAGGTGGGTCTACTCCGAAACATATGAGCCTAGCTGGGGTTTTTAAGAATTTTGATTTTAAAAAAGTAAAAAACTATATAAAATACCTTTTTACTACCCGTGAAGGGCTGAAGAAGGTTGGCTTTGCAGCCCTTATCGGTTTTGCGCTTCTCTGTGCAATGTTCCTCTGGTTCTCCAAGGACCTACCAAGTCCTGACAAAATAAATGCCAAAATGTCGGCTCAATCGACCCAGATATTTGACCGCAACGGCAAGCTACTTTTCGAAATTCATGGTGACCAGAACAGAATTCTTGCCAGCTGGGATGAGATTCCAAAGTCCGTAAAGAACGCTACCCTCTCCATAGAGGATAAGAATTTTTACAAACACGGCGGCTTCGACATCTTTGGAATCGGTCGTGCCTTTACCGGTGTGCTTACTCACAAGTCTGGCAGTGGTGGTGGGTCTACCATCACACAACAGTTCGTAAAGAACGCGATTCTCACCAACGAGTACTCCTTTACCCGTAAGATCAAGGAGCTAATTCTCTCGATGGAAATCGAGCAGATGTACAAGAAAGACGACATCCTCAAAATGTATCTTAATGAAATTCCTTATGGCTCCAATGCATACGGTATCAAGGTGGCTTCCAAAACTTTCTTCAACAAGGACATGAAGGATCTAACTATCGCAGAAAGTGCGACCCTTGCTGCGCTCCCAAATGCGCCTACCTACTACTCTCCTTTTGGCACACACCTAGATGCATTGATGGCTAGGAAAGATCTAATTATCGACCTGATGGTTGAGCAAAAATACATTACCAAAGATGAAGGTAAAGCCGCCAAGGCTGAGAAACTAAACTTCTCGAATAACCCATACGGCTCGATCGAGGCACCTCACTTTGTAATGTATGTAAAAGAACAGCTCGTTGCAAAATACGGTGAAAACGTCGTCAATACCGGCGGGCTCAAGGTCTACACCAGTCTCGACATAGAGAAACAGAAAGCAGCCGAGGAAGCGATAGCTATCAACGTCGACAAAAACAAACGCAATTACGGGGCTACCAATGCAGGGCTCGTTGCTATGGACCCAAAGACTGGACAGATTCTGGCCATGGTCGGGAGCAGAGACTACTTCAACCAAGAGATTGACGGGCAAGTAAACATCGCCACATCCGATAGACAACCAGGCTCTTCATTCAAACCATTTGCTTATGCCACCGCTTGGAAGGGAGCAAATTGGGGACCTGGAAGCATCCTATACGACGTCCAGACGGACTTTGGAGGCGGTTACATCCCGCAGAATTACAGCGGTGGTTTCTGGGGCCCGGTAACGATGAGGACTGCACTACAAAACTCATTGAATATCCCGGCGGTAAAGACACTTTATGTCGGCGGCATGAAAGAGACGATCGATACAGCGCACGCCATGGGCATCACCACTCTCAACGACCCTAGCCAGTACGGCCTTTCACTAGTGCTTGGGGCTGGTGAGGTAAAGCTCCTCGATATGACAAATGCTTATGGTGTATTTGCAAACAACGGAGTAAAACAAGATCCTTCGTGGTTTGTCCGCATCGAGGACAGCAGAGGGAAAGTGCTTGACGAGTACAAACAAAAATCCGGGAAGACAGTGCTAGACCCACAAGTCGCGTACCTCATGAACAATGTACTTTCTGACGACGCCACTCGTGCCAGAACTTTTGGGGCTGGAAGTGCCCTATCCCTCAGTGGTAGGCCAGCAGCAGCCAAAACCGGTACAACAAACAGCTACAAAGACGCCTGGACTATGGGGTATACCCCAAGCCTTGTGGCTGGTGTCTGGTCCGGTAATAACGATGGCACCCCGATGACTTCTGGTGGTGGTGCCTTTGCAGCGGCTCCTATCTGGCACGACTTTATGACCAAAGCTCTTGCCGGATCGACAGTAGAACAATTCAGTAGACCAAGTGGCATAAAGACAGTTACGATTGATGCTATCACTGGACGCAAGTCTGGTACTGGCGGCAAAACAGCTACTGACATCTTCCCTTCCTGGTATAAAATTCCAGAATATTCTGGAGGCTCATCCGAGATTAAAATCAATAAACTTACTGGGAAGAGAATTAACGATACTTGTCCACCAGCTGCTGGCGATATCGAGACTAGGACTGTCGGAGCTGTGACTGCGGAGATTCCATCAACAGATGGGGCATACTCCCGTTGGTTTGCTCCTATAGCAGCTTGGGCCGCTGCCAGCGGCTTCTCTACCGACCCTGGTACCATTGCAACAGACACCTGTGAGGTTGTATCAGTGGCGCCGACTGTTGTAATCAAATCGCCGACCGAAGGACAGGTAGTAGTGGGTCCAAAGGTAGATGTAGTCCTCACTATAGATACGCAAGCAACAGTGAAGACTGCCCAGGTTACAATTGACGGCACCACTGTAGACGCTGCCCCTTCTGGATCTACCTATACGGCTAAATTCACAGCTGTAACCGCAGGCAGTAAAAAGGTGAAGGCAGTGGTCACAGACAGTAATGGTAAATCCACCACAGCTACAATTACGATAACGGTCAGCTAGGCCCTTGATCAAGGCAAGCGAAACAAAGTGGCGCAAATATGCATGACGCCACTTTGTTTTTTATGTTAAAATACTTTCAGTTGCCGTGAGTGGCTTGCCAATCAAATGGTTGGTAAACTTCTCCCGGTTTGACTGGAGGTCTTATTTGCCAAGGCTGGAGCCACGAGCTCGACTTGATGCGGAAAACATTGGTGAATACAAAAAGCCAATGTTAGAAACATTGAGAGTTACGGACCCCAAGTGAGTACGGATGGTCAAACAAAGGAGAGATGCGTTTCGCTAGTTGCCCTAAATAGGCTCTAGCTGTGTCGGAGTCAGTGAGGAACCATGTGTTTTCGCGAACACATGCCCAAGGTGACTCCTTGTTTTATTTAAAGTCCCCTATTTTTATAACTTCCGGAACCAATAGAACGCCGAATTTATCTTGAACCTTTCGAACAACATAATGTTCAAGCTCGAAAAAATCCTTTGCCGTTGCATTCTCTATATTGCGAAATACGTTTGCATGATTGGTACTAACTTCTGCTCCACCGATTCTATAACCCTTAAGACCAAGTGAGTCAATGAGCTCGGCAGCGCTCTTGTCTCCTTCTGGATTCTTAAAGTAGCTACCTGCAGTTTTGCCCTTGTAGGAGCCTGCTCTCCTCGTGATTTCCGTTCGCACTTGCTCTTTGGCGGCATGGGTATCGCCTTCTTGCAGCCGAAATTTTGCCGACAAGACAACGTATTCGGGTTTGCCTTTGATGCTTGAATACCGATAATCGAAATCAAAACTATCCCCGGGTAAGTTCTCAATCTTGCCGTCGTGCCACACCTCCGCGGAAACTAAAATATCCGAAACATTCCCTATTTTTGTGCCAACATTCCCCGCCACTGCACCGCCAATGGTACCCGGGATCCCTATTCCAAACTCAAACCCTAAGTAACCATTATCGAGAGTCTGACTAGCAACCTTGGTAAGACTAGCCCCACTTTCTGCGTACAGTATTTCGCCCTTCTGTGCATGCTGTGTAGCCTTATTAATTATCACTAGTCCTGCAAAACCTTTATCGGAAACCAAAACGTTACTACCACCCCCCAAGACAACAGATTTGATTTTCTGTCGATACCCGTAATCCAGAGCTTCCAAAACCTCGTCGCGGGACTCTACAACGGCAAGATAGTCCGCATCGCCGCCGACACCCAGAGTTGTATATTTTGCTAGAGCTACATTTTCTTGTATCTGAATCATTTTTTATTCCTTAGTTTAGAGAAATACATCTTTCCTGCAGCTGTCTGGATTGCCCTAACAATCTTCACGGTAACTTCCTTGTCGAGCATATTACCCGCGTTCTCAACAATTACCATTGTACCGTCGGGCAAATACCCAACGGCCTGGGATTTATCCTTACCCAAATGAACCAAACGTATCGTAATCTCGTCCCCAGGAAGTAACTGGGCTCGTAATTGTTGGGCGAGTTCGTTCACGTTTAACACTTTGATGTTCTCGGCCGCTGCGACCTTATTTAGATTGTAATCAGTTGTCATAAGCTGCGCATGAAGTTTTTTGGTAAGTAAAACTAATTTTGTATCTACCTCTTGGATCTGAGTAAAATCATCATCTGCAACTCTGAAGAGAACGCCCTTGATCCCCTTGAGCTCCTCCACTACCAAGAGTGCTCGTTTGCCCTTGTTTCTTCGATCGGAATCTTTCGAATCCGCGATATTCTGTATTTCTGAAAGCACGAATCGCGGCACAACGACTTTTTGCGGCAAATAGCCAAGTCTAGCGATGCAAAGGACTCGGCCGTCTATGATCGCGGATGTATCAACAACCACATCATTTGCTAGTGAACGGTGCTGTCCGACACCCAGAGCTGCGGCCAGACCACCAATACCAAACATCTCCACAATAGAATCAATCCAGTGGTCAATGGTCGGGACAAGCTTTCGGTAGAGCAAAAGTCCTGCAATCGCAAAAGCAAGACTGACTGCTAGTGGCAAATATTCTCCCCAAAAAGACGGCAATTTCGAAAGTGGGTCTGCTAGAAGCGTGCCGACAATCAGACCGAGGATGACAGAGACTAGACCAAAAAAGATATGCTTGAGCGGTGGCCGCGAAAAAACTTCAAGCAACAAGAAAATACTGGCGACCATCGCGACAAGAACAAATATTATAAATATTACTGAATCCATCTGGTCTCCTATTATTTCATTTTGTGGCCAAAGATAGGATTAATCAAGAGTTAACGGACCGTTTCTAGCACGTACAACCTGATTTCCTTGCCTTCTCGCAGGATGGAGATTGTGTCTCCGTCTCTAAACTCGCCGGAAAGTAAGCCGTTTGCTAGCGGGTCCTCTATCAGATTCTGAATCACTCGAGCCAAAGGTCGCGCCCCATTCTCTGCGTCATAGCCCTTCTCCACTAGAAATTTCTTGGCATTCTCGGCGACATTAACCGTAATGTTCTTTTGCTTCAGCCGCCCAGCAAGCTCCGCAAGTTGAAGATTAACAATTTTTTTAATGCTCTTCGTGGTAAGCGTTCTAAAGACCACTACCTTGTCCAGCCTATTCAGAAACTCCGGTTTAAAGTGTTTTTTCATATCGTCAAATATCAGCCCCACATTCTTCTCATGGGTTTCCTCTAATTGTCTCGCGGCGGAAGCAGAAGTAGCAGTAAAGCCAAGCTTAGCCTCCTTACCAAGCCAGTGGGCACCGATGTTACTCGTCATGATGATGACGGTATTGCGGAAATCAACGCGAGTACCCTTGGCATCTGTAAGGTATCCGTCCTCAAATATCTGTAGTAAAAGGTTGAAAACATCTGGATGCGCCTTTTCTATCTCATCGAGCAAAATCACAGAATATGGTCTACGTCTGATCTTTTCGGTCAGTTGCCCGCTCTCCTCGTAGCCTACGTATCCCGCTGGTGCTCCGACCAGGCGTGAAACATTATGCTTCTCCATAAACTCAGACATATCAATTTTTACCAAGGCTTCTACATCACCAAACATTTCCTTGGCGAGAACTCTAGCGAGCTCTGTTTTACCGACACCAGTGGGACCCAAGAAAACAAATGACCCGATGGGTCTACCTGCATCTGAAACCCCAGTACGGGCTCTCCTGATAGCACTGGCGATGATCTTTACTGCCTCGTCCTGCCCTATGACCTGCTTTTGCAATCTCTCTTCTAGGCGCAACAAACTTTCTGACTCTTTTTGGACGAGCCTTGTGAGCGGAATGCCCGTAGAAATGGATATTACCTCGGCAATATTATCTTCAGTGATCACTGGGCGCTTATCTTCGGAAACCCCCTCTCTCTCCTTGGTGTTCCGCAGCTTAGTTTCCAAAATCGCCTCTTTTTGTTTGAGCTCTGCGGCCCTGGCGAAATCCTCCGCTATGGCTGCCTCTTCCTTTTTCTGAGTAATCGACTTAATTTCCCGTTCTAGCTTTGCAATCGTACTGGGAAGCTTCCCCTTTTGGATCTTCATAAGAGAAGCCGCCTCATCAATGAGGTCGATCGCCTTGTCTGGTAGAAATCTATCGCTAATATATCTTTTCGCGAGCTTCGTCGCAGCACCGATAGCTCCATCGGTAATCTTCACATGATGAAAATCCTCATACTTTGGACGTAGCCCCATGAGAACTTGATATGTTTCCTCCTCGGTAGTCTCGGGCACGATAATGGGCTGGAAGCGTCGCTCCAGTGCCGAATCCTTCTCGATATACTTCCTGTACTCATTCAGGGTGGTAGCACCAATAACCTGGACCTCACCTCTAGAAAGAGCTGGTTTCAGAATATTCGCGGCATCTATTGCGCCCTCTGCGGCTCCAGCACCAACGAGATTGTGGATCTCGTCAATAAAGAGAATTGCTTCCTTGTTCTTCTTTGCTTCTGCAACAATCTTGATCAGTCTATCCTCGAACTCACCGCGAAACTTTGTACCCGCGACCACACCCGGTAGGTCCAAAATCAGGACTTGCTTGCCAGAGAGTAAATCAGGGACACTTTCATCGGCAATCCTTTGGGCTAGACCTTCGACTATCGCAGTCTTCCCTACTCCTGGCTCCCCAATAAGCACCGGGTTGTTCTTCGTTCTTCGATTCAGGATTGAGGTCAGACGAGAAATTTCTTTTTCGCGGCCGATCACTGGATCTAGCTCCCCGTTCTTTGCCTTCTGTGTCAGATTTACGCTGTACTGCTCGAGGATTGACTCTTTCTTGTTAGCTTCTTTGGACTTTGGCTGAGAGTAGCCCATAAGATCTGCCATTTCGTCCGAGTAATCCGTATTGTCGCTGGCAAAATATTCTTTTACTCGAGCCAGAATCGCTTCTGGTTCCAGCCCGATTCTGCGCATTAGAAGGTAGGCCTCCGAGTTGTCCTGGCCCAGCATGGCCATCAGGATATGTTCGGTACCGATAAAGTTGTCCCCGTACTTCATGGCAATTGTAAAGGCCAGTTCTAAAGTTTTCTGTGCACTATAGGAAAGGCCGGTCTGCACCTCTGCTCCCGTGACAACCTTGTTGCCTGGAACGATTATACTCTCAACTACTTCTGGACTGAGCCCAAATTCTGCAAGTATCTCGCCCGCTACCGACTCCTTGATTTTAGAAAATCCAAGCAACATATACGCAGTATCGATTACTCGAATACCGCTAGACTGCGCATACTCTTGAGCGAGAATCATCGCCTGTCTGGCATCTTCCGAGAATCTATCAAATTGGTTGTTCATTTTTCCTCCCTGTTTTCGCAAATCACTGTACTGCGGTTTGGATACCCAAACTTCAACTCCGAGGAATACTATTTATTCTGGCTTCGCTGCCTCTTCGACTTTTTCTTCTTCTAGCAGCTCAGCTATTTCATCCACACCATTTTCGGGTTCTACCACAGGTGGAGTTATATCTTCTGCTACGGGTTCGCTCGCCACATCTTCGATAGCAGGTTCTTCGGTAACTGCAGAAACTTCTGGATTCTCAGCGTTGTCTTCCATAGAATCCTCGGTAATCATCTCTGACCCGGCTGTAGGCTCGCTGCTTTCAGCTATCTCGGGTGTTTCAATTACCTCTTCGGAAGCTTCTGTAACGACGTCAGATGTGGGTGCCTCAACTCCTTCTACGGCTTTTAGTAGCTCTGCCTCTAGATCGCGTTTATCTTCAACTGGACGAAGTACATTTGCTGCAGCCTCTACACCAGAATCATCAGCTCCCTTGATGTCAACATTCCAACCCGTAAGCTTAGCTGCAAGACGGACATTTTGACCGCTCTTACCGATAGCAAGAGAAAGTTGATCCTCTGGTACTGTAACTTCGGCTTTTTTGTCATCTTCATTGAGCTCGATCTTGTTTACCTTGGCTGGTGAAAGCGCGTTTGAAATAAAGGTTTTTTCGTCTTCATCCCAGAGAATGATATCGATTTTCTCATCACCGATCTCATTCATAACGGCCTGTACACGAACCCCACGCTGACCAACACAAGAACCAACGGGGTCTACGCCCTCTTGGTTGCTGACTACAGCCATCTTGGTCCTCTGCCCGGCCTCACGTGCAATCGCTTTGATCTCAACAATTCCTGAAAGGATTTCTGGCACTTCTAACTCAAAAAGGCGCTTTACCAAACCAGGGTGAGAACGTGATATTACAATCTGAGGCCCCTTGTTTGTTTGCTCGACACGGACTACAAAGAACTTGAGCCTTTGGCCGGCATAGTAACGCTCGCCTTGAATCTGCTCGTTTGGAAAAAGAATCCCAGCGGCTTTACCCATATCGACAATGACGTTATTGCCCTCTACCCTCTGAACAGAACCGTTTACAACTTCGCCTTCTTTGTCTTTGTATTCGCCAAAGACCATATCACGCTCTGCCTCGCGAATACGCTGAATAATAACTTGCTTCGCAGTCTGCGCAGCAATTCGTCCAAAATCCGATGGAAGATCCTTTATCTCAATCGTATCTCCGACTACGGCACCTTTTTTGAACATGTTAGCCTTCGTCACCTCAATCTGAGTGGCTTCGTTCTCTACCTCGTCAACAACTTCTTTCTGGATAAATACTACGACTTCGCCAGTATCGGCATTTAGCTCTACTCGAACCTCTTGCTCCTTACTACCAAAATCTTTTTTATAAGCTGCCGCAAGAGCTGCCTCTATAGTTTCCATCACAACTTCTTGCGAAATATTCTTTTCTTCACATATTTGTTTTATTGCATCTGCAAAACCTGCATTCATGGGTCTCTCCTTCTTAGCCCTTTATTGGGCCATATTATTTAATTTTCCTCTTTTGAACAAAAAAGTCGCATTCCGCTACGGAACCCGACAAATCTCTGTACCTAAATATTCTACGTGAAAGACTTGGTCTTGTCAAGTTAGGACATCCCCTCGGTATAGATATTCTTGATAATCTCCGGCTCCGTGCTACCACTAATAATTACTGCGTCCAGGCGATAATCCCTATCTAGCAAGTTATTGTTGTACAGATATCTTTTTGCCGATTTCAGAATCTTCTGAATTTTTGTTTTACTAATGGCCGCTGCACCGCCACCAAAACTATCATAGGCACGTTTCTTAACCTCAACAAAACAAACTGTCTTCCCGTCCAGTGCAACTACGTCAATCTCACCTACCCGGGCAAAGAAATTTCTCTCTAGTATCTGATAGCCAGCATTCTGAAGGACAATCACTGCCTCGTCTTCGCCTATGTTTCCCGCCTCTCTACTCACCGAGAAGCGCCTTCACTGGCTTATAGCTAAGTCTATGTATGTCTGAAACCCCGTATTTGCGTAGATTCTCCCGATGCAACTTGGTCCCATAGCCTTTATGCCTGGAGAATTCATAACAATCATACTCTCCGCCTAAGGAAGACATAAGATTATCTCTGGTAACCTTAGCTAGAATAGAAGCACAAGAAATTGAATAAATCTTTTGATCACCCTTTATGATAGCTTCCTGGCTCACTGATATCTGTTGATTTAGATCTAATGCGTCACAAAGCAAGTATTCTGGCGGGTCTCTTAGCATTTCGACTGCCTGTTTTGCTGCAAGTTTCGTGGCAGCTAGGATCCCTATCTCGTCAATAACTTGGTGCGAGACAATACCAATTCCAAAGTCTAGCGCGTTGTCTGTAATAAATTCATAAAGCTCGGCTCTTTGTGCGGCAGAGAGCAACTTAGAATCAGCGACCTTACGGTGCTGCTTGTGGCCTTCTGGTAGCACGACCACGGCCGCGACTACTGGTCCTGCCCAGGCACCACGCCCCGCTTCGTCAATACCCCCAATATTTAGTATGCCTTCCGACCAAAGCTGTTTTTCTCTTTTGAGGTTGGGTCTTTTCATAGATTGATTATACCATCAAAAAAGAGCCCGTCTGGGCTCTTTTTAAAGTAATAATTATTGTACGTCTTCGACTGTTTTCTCGGCTGTGGCTCCTTCACCATCCTTACCCTTTTCAAGGTCTGCTTCGGCTTTTTCAATTCCAGCCTCTACTTCCTCTTCCTGGGCAACCTGGTGATCTGTCTCAGCGGCGTCAGTGGGCTCATCCTTGGCCTCTTCGCTATTCTCAGCTTCTGCGATGTCTTCAGTAGAAACCTCTTCTGAAATAACAGCTTCCTCTGCTGCCTCCTCCGCAATAATCTCTGTGATTGCCTCGTCGGTAATTTCCTCAGCTGCTGGCGCGAGATCCTCTGCTGTAAGCTCTGGTTCTACATAGTTTGCTGCCAGGGCGTCAAACTTGAGGTCCTTAAGCTTGGCTGCCTTACCACGAAGTGCGCGTAGATAAGTAAGATATGCACGACGAACGTTGGCTCTCTTCTTTATTTCGATCTTTGCTACCTTTGGTGACTGAATAAGGAAAGTACGCTCTACGCCAATACCATACGAAAGCTTACGAACAGTGAAAGTCTGATTGATTCCACCACCCTTTACCCTAAGTACAACTCCCTCAAATACCTGGATACGTTCCTTGCTACCCTCGATGATCTTGGTGTGTACGCGAACAGTATCACCAGGCTTTAGCTCTGGTACGTTCTTCAACATTTTCTGATTCATAGCTTCGATTGCTTTCATAACTACTCCCTGTCCGTTCGAAATTTATGGTTGTTCGCGGACTAAATACGCGAGAACTATTATAGCTAAATATTGGCCGATAGTCAATCATTTTGTCTATAACGAAAAGAGCACAAACGCTCTTTCGCATTTGTGCTCATAATGGGTCGGGTGGGACTGCGCCATATCATGCTCCGAAAGCTCGGAACAATCACCTACGGGACAGTGTATTCCACCTTACCAACCTCTATCTTCCTCAGGGACCCATCACGGGTTGCCTGGAAGTCAGTAAACCTAATCGATCAGACCGCTAGGCAGCCTGAAGACCGTGAAGTTCCACGAAGGCGGCGATGTCGGGATCACTGACGTGATCACGCATCCAGCCTGCGTAGACTCGCTTGCAGATGTCCGACATCGGACGGTTGTGTTCACCCTCCACGTAGTGTCGCATCATGCGACGCGCGAGGGTGAGCGGATCAGCCTCTGCAAGCGGGACATGCGTGCTTTCAGTGCAAGTGGACCCCGTCATGACTACAGTTCCTTTCGGCTACGACTCGACGGTCTCGGTTGCAAGCTCGATCTGGTAGTTGGAGACGAACTCCTGGATAGCCGGCTCCTCGTGATGCGGGGTAAGAACCTTCACCAGGTGATCAACGTGCTCCCTAATATAGGCTTCGCCCTTGGCGATGAAGTACTCGACTTCACGAAGCGCCTGTTCGAGCGACATACGCCGCTCATCTTCCGTCTGGAACATGGTTCCCCTATTACTTCCGTAGTTTCTGGTCCCCTCTTTGGGCAGGACCATCCTACGGACTTGCATCGTGAGGCATCGGCCTCATCCTCCAATCGATTGGTTTGGGTACAGATTGACAAAAAAGATTATAACACAAATCCCCTCTTTGCACAAGACTTTTATCCAAAAAGAGCCCTCGCGGGCTCCCAAAAATATAGATTGATTTTAGTTCGCGTTTAATCGTTTTCTTATCGATTCAGCTAGCTTCTCACTATAGGCGATTCCGAATGGTAGCTTCACCTTCTTGGGTCCAGTGGCGCCATTTGGTACATAAACAACGACCGGGGTTTCTCCCTTGTTAGCTGCTAGCTTATATTTGATGTCATTTAAAGCCTCGTTCACCGTTCCCCGTGGAATATAGATACTTACAGTCCCATCTGAATCCATCTGAACTGATTGATTGATTAGCGGGTCCACCACCTGAACGTCTTCTCCTATCATATTGCTCCCCTCCAGTGTTAATGCCTTGTCTACAATTACCTTTACCATCGCATCTTTGGTGCTTACCTTACCTCTGACAAGCAGCGCCTTTCCAATCACCCAGTTGTCCATCCCGTCTTCTTCGATAATTTTCGGGAACACAATCAGCTCTGTCTTTCCAGTGTGGTCTTCGAATCCCGCAAAAAACATAGTTTGCTTATTTCTGGTCTGTATCTTCTGCAAGGTAACGAGAATTCCACCTATCCGAACGGTCTGATTATTCATTTCTTCTGTGAGCTCTACTATCGGGGTAATGTTATTTTTTATTAAAATCTCTTTGTACTCGTTTATGGGGTGCGCCGATATATAGATGCCGAGGAGTTCCTTTTCCCAGCCTAGAAGCTCCCGAGTTGTCAGCTTCCGTGGCGCTGGCTCTAGCTTGAGCGGTGGCATCTCTATCCCCTGACCACCAAAAAGGTCTATCTGCCCGCTTGCGGCGCTGCCTTGCGATTTAGTACTAAACATTAGGATACGTTCCATATTGGAAAGTAATGTACCTCGATCTCCCAGGCAATCCATGGCACCGCACTTGATGAGTGACTCCAACATCTTTTTGTTGACCTCTGACGTATGAACACGTCGGGCAAAATCCTCAATCGAGACAAATTTGCCACCCTCCTCGCGAGCTGCAAGGATAGCTTCTATAGGGCCTTTACCCACGTTCTTTACAGCCATGAGACCAAAACGAATCTTACCCGTATCTTTAACGACGCCAAACTCGGCAAATGATTCATTCACATCGGGGGGAAGAACCTCGATCCCCATTCTTTGACACTCGTCGATCTCTATGGTAATGCGATCCATATTTCCATAATCAGAGGTCATCAGTGCAGCCATAAAGCCTGCCGGATAGTGTGCCTTCAGATACGCTGTCCAATATGAAATCAGGGCATAACAAGCAGCGTGAGATTTATTGAAAGCGTAAGAAGCAAAGGCTTCCCAACCGTCAAAGATCTCGTTGCCTAGTTTTGGCGGTACATCGTGTTCACGTTTTGCACCGTCTACGAATTCTGTGCGCATCTGCTTGAGCAGTTTTGAGATCTTTTTCCCAATAGCCTTACGCAAAGTATCTGCCTGTCCCCCAGTAAACCCGCCCAGATCCTTCGAAATCTGCATGACCTGTTCCTGATATACGGTAATTCCATAAGTATTCTTGAGCGCCGTCTCCATCAATGGATGCTGATACTTAATCGCTTTTTTACCATGCTTACGAGCAATAAACTCAGGGATGTTCTCCATAGGACCTGGGCGATACAGAGCAACCATCGCTATGATATCTTCAAAAACCGTAGGCTTTAGTTCTTTGATATATCGCTTCATCCCTGCAGATTCCAATTGGAAAACACCAGTAGTTTCTCCTTTTGAAAGCAGTTGATACGTCTTCTTATCGTCGGTCGGTAAGGTATAAAGGTCTATCTCATCGCCATATACCTTGCGGACTATGCGCATCGCATTGTTTAGGACAGTCAGGTTGGAAAGACCCAGGAAGTCCATTTTGAGCAGACCAAGATCTTCAATCGCGTGCATCTCGTATTGTGTATTGATGGCGATATCACCTTTGGTTGCCTTTTGCAGAGGAGCATACTCGACCAGGGGGTCACGAGAAATCACAACAGCACAAGCGTGGGTAGAACTATGACGCGCTACACCCTCGAGTCTCATCGCTAGATCAATAAGGTGCTTGATCTCCGGCTCTTCGTTATATGCCTTCCTCAGCTCTGGTCCTGTCTCTAGGGCTTCCTTGAGACGAATGTTGAGGACCTCAGGAACCATCTTTGCCACTCGGTCCACATCACCATAAACCATACCGAGTGCTCGTCCTACATCGCGAATTGCATTGCGAGCCTTCATCGTTCCAAAGGTTATGATTTGTGCCACCTTATCCTGGCCATACTTCTCCGTTACATAAGAGATTACCTCATGGCGTCTGTCATCCGCAAAGTCCATATCTACGTCAGGCATGGATATACGGTCTGGATTTAGGAATCTCTCGAAAAGGAGGTCATACTGCATCGGTTCGAGATCTACAATCCCTAGCGCGTATGCCACTACTGATCCAGCCGCTGATCCGCGGCCTGGGCCTACAATGATTCCTTGGTCTTTGGCCCAGTTCACATAATCCTGAACTATCAAGAAATAGCCCTGGTATTCCATACGTTCTATCACGCCAAGCTCGTACTTCAAACGCTCCTCAAGCTCCGGTGTGCGCTCCTTGTAGCGTTTTGAAACCCCCTCGTTTACAAGTTTTTCCAGATAGGCACTAACCGTGAAACCTGCTGGGACTGGGTAGTCAGGAATCAGGATGCCCCCAAGCTCTATACTGACATCACACATTTCAGCTATCTTCACCGTATTTTCGAAAGCCTCGGGAACGTCTGGAAATGCTTCCAACAGGTCCTCGTAAGTACGCATACTGTTGTCCATCGTCATTTTCATGCGATCTTCGTCGTTTACTGTCTTGCCCATTTGTACGCAGAGCAGGATGTCTTGAGCCTCTGCGTCATCTTTGTTCACGTAGTGAACATCATTTGTAACGACAAGTCCAATCCCTGTTTCTTTGGCAATCTTCTTGAGGCCCTCGTTGGCTCTCGTTTGCTCTTCTGCACCTGGCTGATCCTGAAGCTCCAAATAATAGTGGTCTTTACCGAAGATTTCTTCGTATTCTAGAGCTGCTGCCTTTGCCTTTTCGTAATCCCCATTCATAACATTTCGCGCAGGTTCCCCGTTGAGACATGCAGACATCCCGATTAGGCCCTCCGAGTGCTGCCGCAGAGTATCCTTATCGATCCTCGGTTTGTAATAGTAGCCATCGATATGGGCGATGGTAACCAGCTTCATCAAATTCTTGTAGCCGGTGTTATTCTTGGCAAGTAGTACCAAATGGTGTGGCCTATTATCGATTCTGGCTTCTTTATCGTGAAGTGTCCGTGGAGCAACGTAGCACTCGCATCCAATGATTGGTTTGATATCGCGCTTCTTGGCCTCTTTGTAGAACTCGATTGCACCGTACATAACACCGTGGTCGGTAATAGACATCGCCGGCATACCAAGCGCCTTCGCCCGATCCAAGTAGTCGGGAATTTTGCCCATCCCGTCGAGGAGAGAGTAATGAGTATGAACGTGCAAATGAACAAATTTTGGCTTAGCTGCGGACAATATTCCCCCTTATACAAAAAATAGAACCATTATGATAAAAGGTTCCCCTACAAAGTAGTGTGAACACCTCAAATCTATACCTATTTTAGCCCCTTATTTAGGGGCTAACAAGTCTTGATTAAGTGCGGTTTTTGTGTTGTTTTAGCGGTCTAGTTCGGTGTCTAGCCAGTTGGCGTAGCCTTTTGAAATTTTCTTTACCTTTGCGGCAATTATTTCTGGTATTTCATATGGATGATTAGCGAGAATCAACGTCTCTAAGGCGTCATATTTATCTTCCCGACTCTTTATTCGTAGAATAAACTCACCCGCTTCCTCAATTTTATCTTTCCAGAAGTACTTACTACTGACCCCAGGAATTACCTGCACGCATGCACCCAAACGAAAATCCAGCACCAATAAAGCTAATTTATCTGCTTCTGCGGCCGAATCGACTGTCGTCTCAACAACTAAATACCTAGCGTCTGCCACCGAGGTACTCCCTAAGTTTTTCTAGCGCAATTCGTCTATGACTAATCTTATTCTTCTCTTCGCCTGTGAGCTGGGCCATAGTCTTGATATATTTATCTGGCTGAAATATAGGATCCCAACCAAAACCATTGGCTCCGCGAGAATAAACCACGTTCCCTTTGATGCTACCCTCAAAAAACTTTACGTTTCCATTGGCATCCATGTAGCCAAGTAGATTGGTTGCCTTAGCCCCGTGAATTCCGTACCTGGTAGCAATCTCTGCAATACCCTCGGCTCCCAAACTTTCCAGAAACCACTTGATAAATGGACCAGGTAATTTCCCACCCAAAGCGTCGAGATATAGCGAAGTGTCCTCTACTATCATCTCACCCTTGTGATGTTTACGAGCCTCTGCAAGCTTGGCGGCAATTACTTTGTGCGGATCAAGCTCCTGAATCTCTGGTAGGTCAATGTCCAACTGTTCTATCTGGATATTACCAAGTATTTCCCTTACTTCTTTTAGTTTTCCTGGATTCCCTGTAATAAAATGGATCATGCCTTCTCCTTGTGGTAATTGATGATATCCAGAGGAAGTATCTTATCTTCCTGAAAATCCTTAACCATTACCGTTATGTCTTTGCTTCTAATCTCGTCTCTTAGCGCCCCCTGGACTTCCTTGCTATCCACCCACCTTGTCTGAATGATATCCTCAGACGGTTGAGAAGTTTTCTCGCCCACGACGCCGCGAAATACTACCCGAAGGGCATTACTTTCCCACTCTGGATACTCTTTAGTGATGTAGTATAGTCCCAATATCCCGTCTATTGATACCTCGTGCCCTGTTTCTTCACAAAACTCACGTACAGCCCCTTCTGCTAGAGTCTCCCCTGGGTCAAGGGTTCCGCCTGGAATATTCCATTTACCTGCGTCGGGGCCGTCAGCCTCCTGCACAAATAGGAACTTTCCGTCTCGTTCCGCCAATACGCCCACCACAATAAATGGCTGTTTGTAATTAAATTTATTCATTGTTTAAATCTTTTAGCTTAATCTGTCGCTTCTCAAACCAAGTTACACCACTGGCGGCAAGTAGTGCCACTATTCCTCCAGCGGCAAGTAGCAAAAGAAACCAAGAAAAGATAAAGTCTGCGATCCCCACAACACCGCCGACAAGCTGACGGCCTATCCCGGTTGACGATAGAAACTTCACTGACAGAAAAAATAGGAGAAGAGATACCGAAGCCATTTTGGCAAAAGATGACTTGTAAGAGACATAGTTATCCCAAAAAACCGTGAGTTTGCGCTGCCAGGAAAGTGCTTTTGCGTGACTGAAGTCATCAACCGCACCCTTGAATGCCGCCACGATATCTTCTGCCTCAAAGCTAGAGAGAGTGTACTCAAAAGTGTTCTTTATCTGCTCGGTCTTTTCCAGCGCTTTTGCAAGAGACTCCTTATTCGAAAGTTTCCACCCAAAAAGAGTCAGTACCTGTTTTATGTTCTTGGTTGGATACCCTCTTTCACGCAGTTTATAGTAAAAAGCTTTTTCTGCTTCGATACACGCCATCTTATACCCACTGGCTGTGTGCTCAGCGAGTGCTCGCTCGACCTCTTTCCAAAGGTCGGTTGGTTTTTGGCTTATCGCTCTCATCTATTTCTGGTCTTTTCTATCCAAGATAATCCACTCAGTACCTTCAACTAATGAGTTTGGGACTACGTGCAGAAGTCCTTTGTCGTCTTCAATTCGAACTTTCCGCATATCTATACCTCGGATGGTGCCCGTGGTTTTGCCATCGTTGGTGGTAACTCTCATCCCTACTTTGATATCTGGGTCACTCACGAGAAACAACCCTGCGAATAGATTGGAGAGCAATGGCCCCACACTAGCGGAAAGAAAGAAGGCAACAACTGCCGCCGAACCAGACAAAGCGACTGCGAGCCCTCCAAATCCAAGTCCCTGCGCTATCGTTATAACAAGTACTATCCATAGCACGAACCTTGCGACCGTAATGATAACACCTCTTAGATCGGCGTGAACTCGAGTAATTTTGAGTGCACGTTTCAAAAAATGAATGATTATTCTGATTATAATCCAGCCGAGGACTAGGCCAATAATCGCCCATGGGAGTATCTTTGAAAATTTTACCAAGGCGGCAATGTACTCTGCAATAATATCCATATAGACTCCTATTTTAGTTTCTCACGTAATATTTCGTTTACAAGCTTAGGGTTTGCCTGGCCCCGTGTTTTTGCCATAACCTGACCTATTAGGTAACCGAACGCCTGTTGTTTCCCTTCGCGAAAATCAGAGACTGATTTTTCATTAACGGCCACAACCTCTTCGACAATCTTTGCGATTGCACCCGTGTCACTGATTTGAACCAGTCCCTTCTCCTTCACAATAGCCTCAGGACTCTGGCCGCTCTCAAACATTTCCGCAAAGACTTCTTTGGCTATCTTACCGCTAATATCCCCTGAGTCAATCAGTGTAATGAGCGCTGCAAAATCCTTGTGGTTAATCTTAGTGTCACTTATACCGGTAGAGGCTTCGTTTAGCTTTGCAATGAGCTCCGAAAGAAGCCAATTGGAAACCTTTTTCGCCTTTGTTTTGGCGAGTTCCGAATTGCCTGCGATTTCCGGCATTTCCTCTAATACTTGTTCAAAGTAACGCGCTGTTTCAAGGTCGCTGGTTATGGTCTCGGCGTCGATAGTAGACAAACCGTAATCAGAAAGGAACCTACTAGCCTTTTCCTTGGGCAGCTCGGGCAGCATGGACCCAATAGCTTCTATGTCAATTATACTCCCCCCGCCCTGTTTGACTGGAGGCAAGTCGGGTTCTGGAAAGTATCGGTAATCGTTTGCCTCTTCCTTGCTACGTTGAGGGAGGGTCTTCCCCTTGTTGTCATCCCAGCCTCGAGTTTCCTGCTTCACTTTTTCTCCAGCATCTAGAATCTCTGTCTGACGTTCTACTTCGTAATTGATTGCCCTCTCCACCATCTTGAAGGAATTGATATTCTTGATTTCAGCTCTAGTGCCATATTCTTTTTGGCCTACGGGTCGTAGGCTAATGTTGGCATCGCAGCGCATATTTCCCTGTTCTAGATTTGCATCTGAGATGCCGAGGTAACGCAAAATCGACTGTAAGTCCTGCATAAATATCCGTGCCTCACTAGCACTACGTAGATCAGGCTCTGTAACAATTTCCATCAGTGGGGTACCGGCCCTGTTTAGATCAACCAAGCTGTACTGCTTACCACTAGGATGTACCAGTTTACCCGCATCCTCCTCTAGGTGAATGTGATGGATTCGTACTTGTCTCTCCGTACCGTCGGCAACAACCGTGAGACCACCACCTATGACAGGAGGATTTGTAGCTGAGGTAATCTGATACGCTTTTGGGAGGTCTGGGTAAAAATAATTTTTGCGTTCGAAGTTCCAGTAATCCGAGATCTCGCCTCCGAGAGCCATACCCAAGAGATACGTCCATTCTATAGCTTTCTTGTTTGCTACTGGTAACATCCCAGGCATCCCTAGGCAGACTGGGCAAACGTTCATATTTGGTTCGGCATTAACTGACTTGTTGTCGCAGCCACAAAACATCTTGCTCACAGTCTTTAGTTGAACATGAACCTCTAATCCGATTACAACTTCGTATTTATTCATTACAGTGCTCCTAGGTGCTTCAATGCTTTTTTGAAATAGTCCATTGCCCTCTTTGCTTCTCCGCCATTGAGGTCATGCCCAGCTTCATGGGCGATATTATTCCGGACTTTATGGGCGAACCATAAATTATCATAGTCAGCGTAATGGGCGAAATACTTCTTGGCCCCCTTGAGCCTCTCCCCCATGCTTTGCCCTGGTAAACCCTTGGATTTCAGTACGTGATCCACGAGCTTGTCCGCTTCCATAATGGCGCTTTTTAAATGAGACGCGCCACCAAGAGAAAAAGTGGTTTCAATTTCTGCCCATTTACTTTGAACAAATTTTTTATCCAAAGATACGCCGCTACCGTGCTTTACTACTTTACCCTTTTTGCCAAAACTGCCGCCAAGTATCGGGATCGCAACAATTAGGGCTACGAGCACTGCAAGGGCTAAAATTACTACAAGTGCGCTCATTTTGTCTCTATGGTTACCTTACTTATCATAACTTTCTCTAGGGGCTTAGAGCTTTCGCCAGAACCGTTGTCCTCGGTCGCAGTCTGGTTGAGCTTAGACACCACGTCCATGCCCGAAGTTACCTTGCCAAAAATCACATAATCCTTTGGCAGTTTTCCTCCAGAGTAATCCCCTGTCATGATAAAGAATTGTGAACCATTGGTGTTCTTACCGCTGTTGGCCATCGCAATAGTTCCTTGAGCATAGTCACCGACTACTTTTTCATCATCAAACTTGTACCCTGGCCCTCCGGAACCTGTGCCGTCAGGGTCGCCGCCCTGGATCATGAAGTCCTTCACAATTCTATGGAATGTTAGACCGTCATAATATTTATCGCGAGCCAGCGTCACGAAGTTGTTTACCGTCTTTGGGGCATCCTTCGCGGCTAGGGTCACCTCAAAGGTGCCCTGTCCAGTCTCGAATTTCGCAAGATAGCTTTTATCCGTGTCAATCTGCATATCTGGCGCCTTGGAATATTTGTGGTCACCGGTCTTATAGCTTTTCGCGGTCGTTTCGGTTTTCTTTGCAGGAAATAATTTTATATTCATGGTTTTCACTCCAAGGAATGCTGCAGAGCCAAGGATTATTCCTACCGAGATGCCACTTACGATCGAACGCGTAAGCTTCCATCTAGCTTCTTTCTTTAACTCCTTTTGCAATCCCTCTACTTTACGCTGTTCTTTTAACCTCTGGTTTTTACCCATTAGATAACCACCTTATTCTTTCGCCAGCCGGCTCCCTTTGTTGTTTGTTCATATTGGTGCGAGAAATTCATTATCGTACCTTCCTCAAAATAGCGACCGATGAGCTGCATCCCTATAGGCAACTTGTTGCTATCAAAACCGCAAGGTAGCGCAATCGCTGGATTCCCTGCAAGATTCACAGCGGCTGTATAAACATCCGCCAGATACATCTCCAGAGGGTCCTCGGTCTTCTCACCAATCTTAAAGGCGGTGCCAGGTGAAACCGGTGACAGAATCACGTCTACCTTGCTTAGTGCCTCCTCGAAGTCCTGCTTGATAAGGGTGCGGACCTTCATTGCTTTTAGATAATACGCGTCATAATATCCGGCTGAGAGTACAAATGTTCCAAGCATGATACGTCTCTTTGCCTCGGCACCAAAGCCCTCGCTTCTCGAGCGGAAGTAGTTATCAATCAGATTGTCGCTTTCGGTAGCGCTATAACCATACTTTACCCCGTCGAAACGACCCAGATTGGAGCTCACCTCTGCCGGCTGGATAAGGTAGTAAACAGGGACGCCGTACTTGAGATTCGGTAAGCTAATTTCAACGAACTTGGCCCCCAACTTT
Organism: Patescibacteria group bacterium; assembly: GCA_041738615.1. GTDB lineage: Bacteria > Patescibacteriota > CPR2 > UBA1875 > CAIMLA01 > JBGSPL01. The sequence goes on along the minus strand of JBGSPL010000001.1, from coordinate 19,054 downwards.
ACAAATTCATCTCTAGCCGCGGTAATTGCTGCCTTGATTTCCTCGTTTAGTCCAAGTTCAAAGAACTCTTTTGCCCAGCCAATTTTCTTGCCCTTGAGGGGTTTATCGAGCTCTTCCGTGTAGTTTGGGACTGCGACCTCTACCGTGGTCGAATCTCTCTCATCTGGTCCTGAAATAATCTCCATTATTGCCGCGATGTCAGCAGTAGACCGGGCGATGGGGCCTACACAATCGAGCGAGGATGACATGGCAATAAGGCCGTACCTGGATACTCGTCCATAGGTGGGCTTGAGTCCTACAACACCGCAGAAACTAGCCGGCTGCCGAATGGAGCCACCCGTGTCAGAGCCAATGGAAAAATCGCACTCCCCTGCGGCCACCGCGGCGGCAGAGCCACCAGATGATCCGCCCGAAACTCTGGATAAATCATATGGATTTGCCGTAACACCAAAATCAGAATTCTCGGTACTCGCACCGTGAGCCCAGGCGTCGCAGTTGTTTTTACCTGCTATGACGACGCCAGCGGCTTTCAGCTTGGAGACCACGGTTGCATCATAAGGTGGAACAAAATCCTCGAGCATCTTGGAAGACGCTGTTGTTCGGACACCCTTGGTACAGAAAACATCCTTGATGGTCGCTACGGAACCGTCTGCTAAAGAAAGTGACTTTCCGTTACTATATCTCTCGGCCGATTCTTGAGCAGAAGACAGGGCCCCTTTACCAACTACACTAACGAGTGCATTCAACGTATCTTCTACTTCGTCCATGCGCAACAAATATTCCTGTGTATGAGCAACTACGGACTTACTATCTTTTACAAATTCACTATGGATGTCGTGCAGATTCTTCATTACAGAACCGCCTTTACTTTGATGGAGCCACCCTCGGATTCTGGGGCGTTGGCAAGAAGTTCTTCTCGAGAAAGCTCTGATCTGACTATTATGTCCTGACGATAAACATTAGTAAGTCCTGTGACCTGACTCGTAGGAGCTATATCCTGAACGTCGACTTCATCGAGCGCTCTTGCATAATCAAGAATCTCTGACATTTGTGCCGCCAGAGAGCGTTTTTCCTCGTCCGTAAGTCCTACTCGAGCAAGTTTTGCAAGCGCTTCTACTTCTTCTACTGTGATTTTGCTCATCTGTTTGCCTAAATTACCAAATCAGTATAACATTTAAGCGTAATTTAAGGAAGAATATGGGACCAGAAAATTCTGCGGGAGACCGCCATGATTTTGCAGATGTGATTCGAGGAGCACACGGGAACGAGACAGCAGAAAGATATCTGGAAGAATCATCAGTTACTCTAATCAGAATCATTCCCGATGGAGAGATTGGAAATTTAAACCCAATACCAGAAACAAGTGGTCCGTACGCCGGAAGGCCAGTCCTTGAAGTGACTCAAAAGACCTATGACGGCATACAAGACGAACTGAAAAAGAATTGTCACCTAGTTAGAAATTTGCATTAGACTATTCGCTGGTCAGTAATTCTGTTAGTTGATTCTCGGTAATTATCCTTACGCCAAGACCTTCGGCCTTGGCTAGTTTGGAACCGCCGCCACTACCTGCAACTAAATAGCTAGTGGCGCGTGAGACCGAGCCGGAGGCCTTCCCGCCCTCGAGCCGAATCCTCTCTTCGGCCTCTTCGCGAGTCATGTTCTCAAGCGAGCCTGTAATCACAAACGTGAGACCTGCAAGTTTATCCCCGCGCTCTACGGCGCTGTAACCAACTCCGTACTCTTCGAGCTTCTCAAGTAGTTTGATGTTTCGAGGCTCTCTAAACCACTCATAAATACTCTTTGCAACTACCCCACCAACGCCATCTATTTCAGAGAGTTCGTCCAGAGTCGCTGCCCGAAGCTTGGCAATGTTCTCGAAATGCGAAGCCAGGTCACTCGCAGTAATAGCGCCAACGTGTCTTATCCCGAGCCCAAACAAGAATCGCGAGAATGTAACTTTCTTTTTCTCTTGGATAGCCTCGATGAGGTTAGTGGCGCTTTTCTCCGCGAATCTCTCCAGACCAGACAGGTCACCCTCTTTAAGGGCAAAAAAATCAGCTGCGTCCGAGATGATCCCCTCGGTTAGGAGCTGGTCCACAATCTTCTCCCCTAGTCCGTCTATGTCAAAGGCATCCTTCGAAGCAAAATGTATGAGCTGTTCCCTTTCTATTGCGTAGCAGAACCGATTTACACACCTTGCCACCGCTTCGCCGACAGGCTTGGATACCCTGCCACCACACATTGGGCAAATTTTTGGCATTACAAATTTCTTCTCTCTCCCCGTCCGAAGCTCGACGAGAGGATAGAGTACCTCTGGAATTATGTCCCCAGCTTTCTGCAGCACTACTGTGTCACCGATACGGATATCCTTTCGTGCAATTTCGTCCTCGTTATGTAGTGTGGCCCTAGAAACCGTCGATCCAGCCACACTCACTGGCCTCATCACTGCAAAAGGCGTCAGCGCGCCTGTACGACCAACGTTTACCCGAATTTCCTCTATAACCGTAGTGACCTGCTCTGCCGGAAACTTATAAGCTACCGCTGCGCGAGGCGCCTTACCAACATAGCCTAGCTTATCAAAAAGCTGATTCTCATTTACCATTACTACGATACCATCTACCTGAAAATCAAGGCCGTTACGCTTGTCATCCCAGTACTGGCAATACTCTATTACTTCGGCGATGGTAGCACAATGCTGTACATATTTACTGGTCTTGAAGCCCATCTCTGCAAGTATTTCGTGCTTCTGCTCGTGAGTAACTGCTTTAGTTTCGGAATAAATTTCGTATATATACGTTTCCAGAGCTCTGCTCGCCGTGATACTAGGATCGAGCTGCCGTATGCTCCCCGCGGCCAGATTCCTCGGGTTTGCGTATGTCTGTTCCCCCCTTGCGGCTGCCTTCTTGTTCACCTGCTCAAACACTGCCTTTGACATATATATTTCACCGCGTACGTCTAAGCGTTTTGGGTAATCACCCCTGAGACGCAGTGGAACGGACTTGATAGTGCGAACATTTGCGGTAACATCCTCACCTACGGTGCCGTCACCACGGGTTGCCGCACGAACCAGTACTCCATCTTCGTAGGTAAGCATTACCGAGAGACCATCAATCTTCAGCTCACAAAAATAGTCCAGATCGGTGCGTCCCAACAGTTTCTGCACCCTGGCTTCCCATTCGAGTATCTCCTGCTTATCGAAAACGTCATTTAGGGAAAGCATACGAGAAACGTGGGTAACCTTCGCGAACCTCTCCTGTGCCACACCGCCGACACGTTGCGTTGGGGAATCGGAGGTAATTAGCTCCGGGTGTTTGGATTCAATTTGCTTAAGCTCTACTGTGAGTGACTCGTAAACCTGCTCTGAGGCCGTTGGGTCATCGAGTACATGGTAACGATAGCGATAATCGTTTATCGTCTCGCGTAGCTTCACCGCTCGCTCTGCTATATTCTGAACATTTTCTTTTTCCATAGATACATTATATCAAAAAAGGCCCCTTCTGGGGCCTTTTACTAGATTTCCTTAAATGTAGAGATGATCGATTTGACCTCGCCGGATTGGGACTGAGTTATGTCTGAAGCCGCTGCCTGCGCGTGAGAGTAAGCAAAGGTGTAACTACCAATCTTCTTGATAAATGTGTTCGTATTATTCTCATTGGAATTTACGTCGCTCCATTGCTGTTCGGTATATGCACTAATAGCAAACAGACTTACATGTCCTGCATCATTTGTGGAAGACGCCTTTGCCCATGCTGAATCTTTTGTGGGAAGCTCCACATACCAAGTTTGCATAGATCCCTCAATATTCTTCTCCAGTAGTTTATACCCTGTCCAATCTGTAGGGAAGGTCACCTGGAAACTATACTTGTCATTAACATATACGAGCGGGTCAGTAGCGGCCGCCGAAGACACATCCTTCTTGAGTTTCACTCTGAGCTCATCGATTTGCTTTTGCAACTCGATTCGAAGCTTATCACTGGCTTCCTCGTTTTCATTGGTCATTTTGTCCAGGATAAACCAAGTAATACCAAACACCACGCCAGCGGTAACAACCACAATGAGTGTGGTCATAGCCAACCGCTTCAGGCTAAAATGTACCTTTTCTGGTTTTTGCTCGTTCTCGTCCATATATCCTCCTTTTTGTTATTTACATTGCCATTTCGCGTAAGCGCTGTACTCTCTCCTCTGTGTCGGGATGCGTACTAAAGAGTCCAGCAAACAAGCCTCTTGTGGACCCCTTATGTTCCTTCATGGGATTTGAAATATAGAGATGAGCAGTAGCTTTACCGGCGCGTTTTAGTGGCACCTGATCTGCCGATATCTTCCCCAATGCGTCGGCAAGTGCACCCGGGTTTCTGGTAAGTAACGCCCCGCTTGCGTCTGCGAGGAATTCTCTTTTTCGCGAGATAGCGAGCTGAACCAAAGTTGCGAATAGAGGTGACAGTAATGCAAGCAAAACCCCGACAAGCATCATGTAGGGATTCCTGTTATCGTCATCTCCTCCCCAGAAACTAATTCGCAAAAACCAGTCCGAGACCATTACGACAACCCCTACAAGTACCACAATTGCTGTAGACAATAAGATGTCATCATTCCCGATATGTGAAAATTCATGCGCCAACACTGCCTCTAGCTCGGGCTTCGTCAGCTTCTCTAGTAATCCCCTAGTTACCGCGATGGCAGCATGCGCGGGGTTTCTCCCTGTGGCGAAGGCATTCGGTGCCGCGTCTTCTATAATGTAGACTCTCGGCATTGGTAACCCCGCCGCTATGGAGAGATTTTCAACCGTACGATAAAGGACTGGATCAGCCGCCTTGTCGACTTCTTGGGCCCCACTCACTGCGAGTGCTATCTTGTCGCTCCACCAGTAAGAGGATATTGCCTGAAAACTGGCAATTCCTATCGCCAGAGGAAAAAGCCAGACGATATCTAGGGCTTTTGAGAGGATGTAACCAAAAGCAATAATGAAAGCCACAAAAAAGGTAATCCAAAAAATCGTTTTTACCTTATTGTCGGTAATATTTGTGTAAGTTGTCGCCACTTGTCCCTACTAAAAGTTTACTTCGACGTTTGCCTTTTCGCCTTCAGCTGCCTCTATAAATTCGTATGGTTTAAAGCCTAGGCTCTGGCCATAAAGATTCGTTGGGAAAACCTGGAGCTTGGTGTTGAAATCACGGACATTACCGTTATAGAAACGCTGTGCGGCCATGATTTTGTCCTGAGTATCAGTAAGATCGGCTTGTAGCTGCAGAAAGTTAGTATTTGCTTTTAAGTCTGGGTAATTCTCTGCTACCGCAAATAGAGATTTCAAAGTTTCCGTCATCTGATTGCTAGCCGCTATCTTATCACTAGCTGAACCCTTCATTAGACCCGCGCGTTCCGCAGTAACCTTGGTAAGCAATTCTTTTTCGTGAGTTGCATAACCCTTGACTGTGCTAACTAAATTTGGAATAAGCTCGTAACGACGCTTCAACTGTACGTCTATGTCGCTTGCCGCTTCCTGCACACGATTTTTAAGAGTAATAAGTCCATTGTAAGTCCCGACAGCCACTACAGCTACCAAAACGACGATTCCAAGTACGACCCAAGTAATCATATTCTTCTCCTATACTCTGTCCTACTGCGGCAGAGGCTTATTTATTGCTTAACTCTTTGGTAATTTTACAGTTTGACCTATCTGCAGATCTTCGCTGGTAGTACCATTATACTCCATCAGTTTAGCAGAAGAGATACCGTTGGCGTTTGCGATCGTGCTCCAGGTGTCTCCAGATTTTACAGTATAGGTGGTTTCCGAAGTAGTAGCAGCGGGTGCGGGTGTAGTCGGGGCAGGCGTTGTGGCCGCAGGTGTGGATGGTGTCTCTGTCTTAACTTCTTTTTTCTCTGCTGGTCTAGACTCTATTTTCTCGGATGCACTCTTGCTCTCTATCGATTCTGGTCGAACCAGCATCTGATATCCGGCGACACCCACTGTGCCAAAAACCAGGGCGATTGCCAGAAAGGCTATCACTGTACCTAGAAAATTATTACTTTTTCGTTTTTCGTTAATGTCTTTTTTGAATTCGTCAGATAGCTGACTTTCACTTTTTTCACTCATGAGAACATTATACACCGAAAGATTTACTTTTGTAGTACAAGATTAACCAATATCAATAAAGAAAAGACACCTTGAAAGTGCCTTTTCTGGTGCCCGGGGCGGGACTCGAACCCGCAAGATCGTGAGATCAAAGGATTTTAAGTCCTTCGTGTATACCATTCCACCACCCGGGCGAATAGTGATAATTATTGTTCTAAATTGGAGGCCTGACCCGGAATTGAACCGGGGTACGCGGTTTTGCAGACCGCTGCGTAACCACTCCGCCATCAGGCCGTATAAACAATAATGGAGCGAGAGACGGGGATCGAACCCGCGACCTCAACCTTGGCAAGGTTGCGCTCTACCGCTAAGCTACTCTCGCTCGTAATGCATTCCCTACGAGTGGGATTAACCAGATTGTAAATGTTTTTGGTGGCTCAGGCCGGGATCGAACCGGCGACACAAGGATTTTCAGTCCTCTGCTCTACCAACTGAGCTACCGAGCCGCGTGGTAATAATATGGTGGGTGATGAGGGATTCGAACCCCCGACCCTCTCGGTGTAAACGAGATGCTCTAACCAGCTGAGCTAATCACCCACAAAGTAAAATTTGGTGCGGACGAGAGGACTTGAACCTCCAAGGCCTTGCGGCCACTAGCCCCTCATGCTAGCGCGTATACCAATTCCGCCACGTCCGCAGACCCCTGATTCGCATGGAAAATTATACTCGAATGGCGCCCAATAGTCAATTGTTTATCAAACGCGACTTTTAGCTTTTTACGTTCAGATACCACCGATAAACATTGCTCAGTGCGTCTGTTGGTAGCGCAAGCTTGGTTTGGGCATAGCCCTTTAGCTGTGGGGACTGGGCAGACAGGTGCGTTGGTCGATAGATGTAGAACACTGGTGCCTGATCGATAACGATCTGCTCAGCTTGCTTTAGCCTATCGGCAATATACTTCTTATCTGTGCTTTTACGGACTTGCTGCACAAACCTATCGAGTGACTTGTCACTAAAACCGCTAATATTTATTCCTGGGGTGGCAATCTGACTCGAGTCCCATAGACTATACCAATCATTGGTGTAGCCTACGTTTTGTGTTACTAGAAGCAGATCAAAGTTGCGTGGTTTTATATAATTTGAGCCGATCTTCTCTTCACTGACAGCCTCGAGCTGCAAACTCACTCCCACCTTCATAAGCTCCGACTTAAGAAGTTTTGCGTCTTCTCGCTCTTCATACATGTCCGAATAAACTAACCTAAGGCTCAGTTTCTTTCCTTCCTTTGTCCTGATGCCGTCTGCCCCCGCTACCCATCCCAGCTTGTCCAGGGCCGCCTTGCTGGCTTCCGGATTATATTCGGTGCCCTTGATCTTAGGGTTATATCCAGGCTGACCAGGAAGCAACATCCCTACCTGCTTCTCCCCGTTTCCGAGCAAAACTTTGTCGATAATTTCTTGCCTATCAACGGCTCCCGTTAAAGCGAGGCGCAGATCCTTATCTGACAAAATCGTATTTTTCAGGTTAAAGTAAACCATTTGATACTCTGGTAGGAGCTTCTTTTCCACTACACTCGACCCACTAATCTGAGCGAGGTTTTTGAAGTCATTTGCCGAAATGGTAAAAACACCATCTATCTGTTTACGCGATAAGCCCTGGTAGGCTTTGGTCTCATTCTCGTACATCACTATCTTTACTTGATCGAGGTACGGTTTTGCTATAGCAAAATGTTCGTTCTTTCTGAGTATCACTTCCTGCTGACTCCCTAGCTGGTCAAAACGGACAAACTCGTAAGGCCCGGTACCAACAGGGTTATTGTTGAACTCCGCAATCTTTATATTTTTCGGATCAATCGCCCCGAGTAGGTGTTTTGGAAGTATAGCTTGGCTTGCCACCGAAAGGAAACCTGGATAGGATGCCGGAAGGGTAAATTTCACCTCATTTTCTGCAACCCTATCTGCCTTCACGCCCTTCCAAACACTTTCGAGTCCGGTCTTTGTATCTGGATTCTGCAACAACTCTACGGTGTAAATAATATCTTCTACTGTAAGTTTAGTCCCGTCATGCCACCTTACATTATCCTTGAGTTTAAAAAGATAAGTTTTCCCATCGTCCTTCACCTCCCAGGACTTAGCGACATCTGGAATTACCTGATTACCATTTTCTACCCTTGTAAGACCGGAGAAGATCAAGGCGCTCGCCGCTCTTTCAGAGTCGTTCTGAATAAACAGTGGATTGATTTTATTCACCGTGCCGACTACGCCTACGGTGTAAATGCCGCCAAAGTCTGGCTTCTCTATAACATAATACTCCGTGAGTGCGGAGAATCTTTGCACGAAAAGCGCTAAAATGATAAAGGACAAAATAGAACCAAAAAACACCAGATTTCTCAGATGGATAATATCTGGTAGCTTCTTCAGTGAATACAAAAAGGAATTACGCACATCTTTTAAGTGCGTGTGTCGTATATCTATCAGAATTTTTTTCATCAGAAGGCGTAGCCTTATGATGAGACTTCTTACTTTCATCTAGACAAAAAGGATTAAGGTTGCCGCAATACACATCACGACGGCTGAGAAAACGGTAAAGAATACCAAGAATTTTTCGGCTCCCCTCTTTGACATATAGGAAACGTCGGAACCGCCAAAAACCCCAGATAATCCTGACCCCTTCTGCTGAAGAACAACGGAAATAACAGTAAGCACTGCGAAGATAAGAACTATAATGTTTAATGTGTTTTTCATACAAGGATTCTACCAAAAATAACTTCATTTGTCTAATAACGCACTGGGCGGCGGACCCCGAAGGGATCCGCCGCCATGGTGAGTGTAGTCAGTCCCGCCACCTACGGTACCGTGGGATAGTCGGGGTGTTCGTCGAGATACGGCTGGGGATGACCCAAGCTCAGCTTCAGCGGCACGCGCGCGCGCAGCATGGGGTTTTCCTCCTCCGAATACGACGGGTAGAGCTTGTTGGCCAGACTGACCAGGTGAGGAACACCGAGCGCCTCGGCGGTCACTCCGCCTCGGTTCCAGAGATCGCCGACTGCCATCACTGTGCCGCCATTTGCGTGAATTGCCGAGATGACGCCACGAACGCTGCCGCCGGTGGTCAGGAGGTCTTCGGTAATGACCACTCGCTGACCGGTAATGAAACGTTCGTAGCCAGACTCGAAGACGAACTCGTGGCTGTCTTTGCCTTCCTTCGCAATCGGCAACCCGATAACCTCGGTCTCCGAGCACAGACTCAGATACCTGGCAACGTCGTGAGCCAGGACGACTGCCCCCTTCTCGGGGCCGACGACCACGGTGACGTCGAGATCGAGAAGCACCAGTCGAGCGGCAAGATCTTCGGCCAGCCGCACGAAATCAAGGGTGTGCGGCAGGACCTGCTTCTTGTCGACGTAGTCAGACCCGAATCGGCCCGACTTGTAGCGCACATGGAGATCGTGCTGGATGGCACCGTGATTCTCGAACATTGAGATTACGTCGCCCTCTGTAAGGGGAACTCTCATACCGTCAACCTCCTCGTTCTTTCGTGAGTCCTAAGACCCGTTCTCGACCATCTCGGTTGCGATCGCGAGAAGGGCACCCTGCTGGTCCTTGGCACCAGTGATCGGCCTTCCAATTACCAGCTGGGTCGCCCCTGCAGCCATAGCGCCGCCTGGAGTTCCGGTTCGCCGCTGATCACCGAGCTCGCTGTCCTCCGGGCGAATCCCCGGATTCACGATCACAAATCCCGGACGACATACCGCCCGAACAGCTTCGGTGTCCTCTGGCGAGCAGACGACTCCATCGAGACCGCAAATGTCCGCGAGCTGGGCGATACGAAGCGTCTGCTCACGGGGCGTACCGCGGAAACCTGCGTTCCAAGCCTCGTCAGCATCCATGCTGGTCAAGACCGTAACCGCAATCACGAGGGGCCGGTCTTTCCCAGACTCCTTCGCTGCCCGTATAGCACCCACCATGGCAGCTTCCATCATGGACTTGCCGCCACAACCGTGCACGTTGAGCAGGTAGACGCCGTCAAGCGCGGCGATAGCCGCCGCTGCCCCTTCGACCTGGAAGGGAATGTCGTGAAGCTTCTTGTCCACGAACACCTTCTTCCCGCCTGCCGCGAGCACAAGTGCAACCGCCTGGGGGAGTCCGAGTGCGCATTCCATGGTGATTCCCACCTTGAAGCACTCTACCCCAATGGCCGACATAGCAGTGACGAGCGCCACAGCCTCTTCCGCATTCGTAGTGTCGAGCGGAACGATCACGTTACCGATGGCACTCTTGATCCGAGCTTCCGTCACTAACACTTGAGGACCTCCTGTCCTATCTATTAGGGAGCAGATTTTGCGTACAATAATAGTCAGACCCTCCCTTTGGCCTGACCACTTTCGTTGCTAATATATCATAAAAGATGCCAAGAATCAATCATTATGACGCTTGGCTATAAGTATTCTCTGATGTTTTGGAGTGTCTTTTTGTTTACGAATTGCAATAAATCGTGGTCCTCCGCACCCTTAATCTTCTCTATTGAGCCAAATGCGGTTATTAGTTTTTTCTTTGTCTTCGGTCCTACACCGGGCACATTATCCAGTCGGGAACTAGTCAGGTCCTTTGATCTCAAATTACGATGGTATGTAATGGCAAAACGATGGGCCTCGTCCCTGATACGCTGAACCAGGAAATATGCCTCGGAGTTGATCTCTAGATTCACAATCTGGAAACTCCCGTCCGGATTCATGATTACGAGTTCTTCAAGTCGCTTCGCAAGACCCACAAACTTAGTCCCGAGACCAAGAGGCTTTACTATCTCCTGGACCGAGGAAAGTTGCCCCTTGCCCCCATCTATTATCACCAAATCTGGCTCCTCGGCAAAAGAACCTTTGCTTTCCTGACCAAGCTGCTTGAAACGACGCTTCTGTACTTCCTGATGCATCGCGAAGTCATCTATCCTCTTCACGGTTTTGATCTCGAAACGACGATAATCGCCCTTGTCTGGAACTCCGTCCTTAAAGACAACCATCGATCCGACTGCCGCTTTTCCAAATATGTTCGAAATATCGTAGCATTCGATGCGATGAGGAACGTCGGCCATGCCAAGCACATCACGCAATGTAGTTAGTGCCTTGTCTAGCCGTACTTCCCTCTTGTCTTCGATTACATGTTGAAAGCGCATTCGTTCTAGAGCACCTATACGGTCACGATAATCTGCAGCTTGTTCAAAATTTTTGTTCACGGAGTTTAGCTTCATCTTGCGTTTTAAATCCCGCAGTACCGCCTCGCGTTTCCCTTTGAGAAATTCAGTTAGCCCCCTAATATTCGCTTGGTAATCGGACTTTGAGATGTATTTACTGCCGTGCCCGTGGCATAGATTCAAATGAAAATAAAGGCAAGTTGCGTCTGGGTTTAGGGTGCATGTACAGAAAGGAAACGCCCTACGAAGCACCTTTAGGCTCGTACGAACGGCATTCGCATCAATATACGGACCCAAATAATCAGCCTGGTCGTCAACCACTTGTCTGACAACGTAAATACGAGGGTAATCTTCCTTAGTTATCTTAATGTAGCAATAGTTCTTATCATCTTTCCAGTCGATGTTGTAATGCGGCTTGTAGCGCTTTATCAGTTCTGCTTCCAAAAGAAGAGCTTCTATCTCTGAACCTACCACAATCCATTCTAAATTGGCGATGTTTTTAACTAATTCCACTGTTTTAGGATCGTGGTCACCACGAAAATATGAAGAAACTCTGTTCTTTAAGTTTATGGCCTTACCAACGTAAATTATGCGCCCCTTATCATTACGATAAATATAGACACCAGGGTCCTTTGGTAGACTCTTTAGCTTTTCTTGAACATTATTTGTGTTCATAAATTCTTTCTCTGGCGGCGCCTTTCGGCGCCGCCAGCTAGTGGACGAATTACACCAACTTCAGCGAAATTTCCATCTCGAGTAGCTCAATCCTCCTACGGGCGACTGCGACGGCTTTTGCGGCGATAACCGCTCTGGCCATGTAAGCCGAGGGCAGGACCCTGACCACCTCTGGGCCTAGCTCATTTACTAGGTCGGCGAGGTTGTCTAGGTAGAAGAACTCCTCAATGTGAATGACGGTCTCGAGGAGAGAGGCTTCTGCCTTCAGTTGGCCGATATTCATCTGTGGATACTCGGACGGTTCTGCAAATGTTGCCACGACTGCCTCCCGGATTACCTGGGTGACATGCTTCGACTTTTACTTCTCCTCTCCCGAGTGTTGGTACGATTATCTATGTAAGGACCTTGGCGAGGTATTGGCCGGTGAAAGAACGAGAGTTCTTTGCAACCTGCTCTGGTGTACCAACAGCAACAATCTCGCCGCCAGCGTTACCTCCCTCTGGACCAAGGTCGACAATCCAATCTGCGCACTTTATGACTTCTAGGTTGTGTTCTATCACCAAGACCGTGTTACCTGTATCTACAAGTTTATTAAGCACTACCATCAACCTGCTGACATCATCAAAGTGCAATCCTGTAGTAGGCTCATCTAGAATATATAGCGTTTTCCCCGTGGCGCGTCTAGCAAGCTCAGAGGCAAGCTTCACGCGCTGTGCTTCTCCGCCAGACAAAGTAGTCGCTGGCTGCCCTAAACGGATGTACCCTAGACCGACCTCTACCAGTGTCTCTAGCTTACGCTTGATTTGAGGAATATTCTGAAAGAATTCAAAGGCTTCGGCTACTGTCATATCGAGAACATCCGAGATATTCTTGCCCTTATAGTGTATTTCTAGAGCTTCTTTGTTGTACCTCTTGCCACCACATTCTTCGCATGTAACATAAACATCTGGGAGGAAATGCATCTCAATCTTTAGTATTCCTTCGCCGCGACAAGCCTCACAGCGCCCACCCTTTACGTTGAAGCTAAACCGCCCTTGTTTATAGCCACGAATGCGCGCCTCAGGGGTGCCTGCGAACAGATCGCGAATATCGGTAAATACGCCCGTGTAAGTAGCTGGGTTAGAACGTGGAGTTCGCCCAATTGGTGATTGGTCGATATCGATCACTTTGTCCAGATACTTGAGTCCCATAATCTCCATGTGTTTTCCTGCCGGCTGCTGAGCGTGGTGGAAGACCTGAGAAAGCTTTCTTGCCAGAATGTCATTGATAAGACTAGATTTTCCAGAACCAGATACGCCTGTCACCAAAACCAACTTGCCCAGAGGAAACGAAACAGTGACATTCTTTAGGTTATTCTCGCTGCCCCCGACCACAGTAATTTCTTTACCATTTCCCTTACGACGTTTCTGCGGGACCGCAATAATCTTTGCGCCAGACAGATACTGTCCCGTGATAGAATTCTTGTCCTTCTTTATCTGTTCCGGTGTACCTTCGGCGATTATATTGCCGCCGTGCTCACCAGCTCCTGGGCCGACGTCGATAATCCAGTCTGCCTCATTCATGGTATCTTCGTCATGTTCAACAACAATTACCGAATTCCCTAGCTCGCGAAGCTTCTTTAGCGTCTCGATTAGTCTATAGTTATCTCTCTGATGCAAACCAATCGACGGCTCATCTAAGATGTAGATTACTCCCATGAGAGAGGAACCGATCTGGGTCGCTAATCGAATACGCTGTGCCTCACCACCAGATAAAGTATTCGCCGAGCGATCTAGCGTAAGATAGCTAAGCCCAACGTTCAACAGGAAGCCAAGCCGTTCTTCTATCTCCTTGCGAATCTGTTTCGCTACTATTTTATCCCGATCGTTCAGATGAATTGCCTGGAAAAATTCCAAGGTTTCGTTGATTGGCATTGTTGTGACATCAAAAATTGATTTATTGTCGACTGTAACCGCCAGTACCTCTGGCTTTAGGCGCTTACCACCACATTTAGGGCAAACTGTGAGCGCCATGTACTTTTCTATTTCTTTACGAACATAATCCGAATCTGTTTCATGGTAACGACGCTCCAGATTTGCGATAACACCCTCATAAGTCGCTTCGTAAGTACGCGTACCCATGCGTACTGTGAAGGATTCGTCTCCAGTGCCATACATCACAATGTCAATTGCTTTCTGCGAGAGCGTCTCCACTGGCTGATTCACGTCGAAACCATACTTTGTACCTACTGCTTCCAAAAGCTTTGTATACCAGCTCATACGCGCCGTGGTACGGCTCCATGGTCGGATTGCTCCCTCTGCCAAGGTGAATTTCTGATTCGGCATCACCAACAACGGATCTATCTCTAATTTTGTCCCGAGTCCCGTGCAAACAGGGCAAGCGCCGTGTGGGCTGTTAAAGGAAAAACTTCGTGGGGAAATCTCGGGCAAACTGATATGGCAGTTTGGACAGGCAAAGTTCTGCGAATATACTTGCTCATCGCCGGTTTCGCTATTTAGAAAAACCATCACTCCTTCACCGAGGTTTAGTGCGTTCTCTACTGATTCCGTAAGTCTCTTCTGAATCTCTGGGTCTACTATAAGCCTGTCAACCACCGCTTCCAGGGTATGCTTTTTGTTTTTGTCCAAAGAATGTTCTTCGTCAATATCGTAAATTTTACCGTCAACTCTAACCCTGGCATAACCAGCCTTTTTTAGACCTTCAAAAACATACTTATGCACGCCCTTTTTATCATTAATAATCGGCGCTAGTATCATAAAACGAGTATCTTTCGGCATCTCGAGGATTTGCTCCACTATCTGTGGAATCGTTTGCTTAGCGATAGTTTGACCACACACAGGACAGTGCGGCACCCCAACCCGCGCAAAAAGAAGGCGGAGGTAATCATAAACCTCGGTAACGGTACCGACTGTCGAGCGAGGATTACGCGTGGTCGACTTTTGGTCTATCGAGATTGCAGGAGACAATCCCTCTATCTGGTCCACGTCTGGCTTTTCCATCAGGCCAAGGAATTGCCTGGCATAGCTAGAAAGGCTCTCCACATAGCGACGCTGGCCTTCGGCATAAATAGTATCAAAAGCGAGAGATGATTTTCCCGAACCTGAAAGCCCTGTAATTACTACCAGTTTATCTCTCGGTATCGTGACATCAATATTCTTTAAATTGTGCTCTCTGGCACCGCGAATTACGATATTATCGTGCATAATCACCCCTCATCCCAAAATTAGCGCTGAAATCTTCCCAATTCTACCGCTAATGTCAAGATTTTTCAAGGGTTTTCACGGGAACACCTAGAGGCTTTTGATTCGTTTATTTACCTTATTTTGATCTTTTCTCTGCTGTATAGAGGCAATCTGATCGCGAAGCTCTGCGGCTCGCTCAAATTCAAGATTCTTAGCAGCGAGATCCATCTTCCGTTCGAGATCTTTTACTAGCCTGCCCAAGTCTTCGGCAGGAATCTTAGTAATATCAAATTCTGGCTCAACTTTTTCTTCGTGTTTCGCGTGGACTATGTCATTAATCGCCTTCTGAATGCTTTGCGGCGTAATATGATGAACTTTGTTGTACTCTATTTGTATCTTACGGCGTCGCTCCGTTTCCGCAATCGCTCTTTCCATCGAGCCAGTAACCTTGTCTGCATACATAATTACTCGGCCATCTTGGTGTCTTGCAGCCCGTCCGATAGTCTGGATGAGGGCTTGTTCTCCACGGAGAAACCCTTCTTTATCGGCATCGAGGATAGCGACAAGCGAAACCTCTGGCAGGTCGATTCCCTCACGAAGCAAATTGATCCCTACTATGACATCGTAAACACCTAGACGAAGGTCTCTTAGTATCTCTGGCCTCTCTAGGGTGTGAATATCACTGTGGAGATATTTAACTTTGATCCCCATTTCGGCCAAGTATTGAGATAGTTCTTCGGACATTCTCTTTGTCAATGTGGTGATAATCACACGTTGTTTCTTCTCTGTTGCCTTGCGAATTTCCGAGATTAGATCATCAATCTGTCCTTCAATCGGGCGAACTTCAACGGTGGGGTCTATTAGCCCGGTAGGTCGGATTACCTGCTCTGCGATTGCTTCGTATTCGTGACCCTTACGTCTGTTTTCGTAGAACTCCGCGCTGCTCGCAACCTTCCCTGCCGTACTAGAACGCAACTCGTACTCTGCAGGGGTTGCAGAAACATAAATAGCCTGTTTGATATGCTTTTCGAACTCAGGAAATTTCATCGGTCGATTATCAAGAGCGCTAGGCAATCGAAAACCAAACTCCACCAGGTTTTCCTTGCGGGCCCGGTCTCCGTTATACATTCCTCTTATCTGTGGGACTGTCATATGGGATTCGTCAATGAGTAACAGAAAATCCTCAGGGAAGTAGTCGATAAGAGTTGCTGGTTCACTCCCCTCCTCACGATTAGATAGAAATCGAGAGTAGTTCTCAATCCCAGAACAATAACCAAGCTCGTTTAGCATCTCCAAGTCATAATTTGTCCGCTGGGCTATCCTCTCTGCTTCCAACAACTTACCCTGTGACTCAAACTCTTTCACTCTGTGCTCTAGTTCGTTTTGAATTTTCTTAGTCGCTTCGTTGATCCTATCTTTTGTGGTTACGAAATGCTTTGCAGGATAAATTGTAATGTGGTCAAATGAGTTCAAAATTTCACCCGTAAGAGGATTTATCAGACGTATTTTGTCTACCGTGTTGCCAAAAAACTCCACGCGATATGCAAATTCCTCATATGAAGGCAGTATATCTAGAATATCACCACGTACCCGAAAGTTACCGCGCTCAAGACTTTTGTCGTTTCGTTCGTATTGCACGTCGCTAAGTAAGCGCAGTAGCCGGTCTCGACTGCGTTCTTCTCCGACCTTGATGTCAACAGCCAGGTTTTGATATTCCTCTGGGTTACCCAGACCATAAATACAAGAAACCGACGCAATAATCAAAGTGTCGGTCCGCGAAAGCAACGCACTCGTTGCAGCATTGCGAAGACGGTCGATCTCCTCATTTATGTCCGCGTCCTTCTCTATGTAGGTATCGGTACGTGGTATATACGCCTCTGGCTGATAATAATCATAATAAGAGACAAAGTAATGGACTGCATTCTCTGGAAAAAACTCTTTGAACTCAGCGTAAAGCTGCGCGGCCAGTGTCTTGTTATGCGAGATTATGAGGGTTGGCTTCTGAACGTGTTCAATGATTTTTGCCATGGTAAAGGTTTTACCCGAACCAGTAACTCCCAACAAGGTCTGATGTTTTATCCCAGCATCAAGTCCAGCCGATAGCTTCGCTATGGCTGTTGGCTGATCTCCCTGAGGAGAGTATTTTGATTTTAATACGAATTCTTTGCTTTCCATAATATCCTGATTAAAAAAAGAGGTGTTACCCTCCTATTTTAACACGTTTGGCGCCTCGTTATTGTTTTGCGGTGGTAGAGCTGCCGATCGCAACGTTATTCTTGCTCAATGTTTCTTGAGTTTTCACGGCTGTTTTCAGCTGGATTACCTGCTCCTCGAGAGAAGTAATGTGGGCATCTGCTGTTTTGGCCACACTGCTTTGTCCCAAGTTAACAAAAACCCAGGTCGAGCCAGAAACCACCAGCGTCGTGACGACAAGCAGTAAACTAAGCGTCATTACTTTTCCAATATCAAAATTTTCTTTTGTGAATATTTTAGCCATAGGTTACTTACTTATCTTGAATGACTTAATAATAGTGGAGAGGTTCTTTTGATATTTATCATTATCGTCTGTTCCGATATATAGAGCCTTGTCTCTAAGCGGAAGAATGACAAACGATATGTTTTTCTTACTATCTGTCTCCGTCCCAGTAAACTTGCGACCTTTTAGACCACTAACAGTGGTGTCTTCTTCCTTAAAGGGATCTGTCGAGCGAAGAGTGTACTTCGAATGCATGTCTTTGATTACGGAATCTGCGCTCGAGCCATAAACCTGGACCCTCATAGCTGTGAAAGGTCCGCCAAGGTCCCTGTTCTCAACAATCAGATTAGGATCCGCTAAGAATATCAATTCCTGGGTAGAGCCCTTTTCTTGCTTTACGTTCGTAGACCACACCTTTGGATAACTGAAACTAAAGGAGCCAAATACAACATCTGCTGTGTAAGTGGACAATACCGTTTCTCTCTCCGCTTGGAAGTCAGCTTTGAGCTGCTTCTCTTGCTTGGCAAGATTCGATTTGATCTCCGAGAGCTTCACCTTACCAGCATCGGAGAGACGGACCCCAAACAACACCAAAAGCCCAAGAGATACCAAAAGCAACCCCCCTAAGACTATGGCAATGATTGAGATCGTTCGCTGGCTCACTATTACTCCTTGTCGGTAACAGTTATGGCTTGCGTTGGGCAGTTTAAGGCCACTTCTTCTAAATCGCAATCGCAGCTAACGCCCTCGATTACAATTGATTTGCCATCTTCGTTGAGTTCAAAGCATTCGGGGCAAGCACTAACGCAAGCTCCGCAGCCTATACATAAATCATCATCTACACTTACTTTAGACACTGAGTCCTCCACATTTATTCGTTCTTACTTATTGATTATAGCAAATATATCTAGGCAATACCAAGCTTATTTGCCACTTTTGTGCCTAGACTGTTCGCATCTCCAACGCTCTATCTCTGCATGGTTACCAGACTTTAACACAGTCGGTACGGCTTTGCCCTTCCATTCCTCCGGACGAGTGTAATGGGGATATTCAATCCGGCCTTCTGTTGCATGGGTTTCATCCTGATGAGAAGCCTCGCTGCCTAGGACTCCAGGCAATAGTCGAGAAATGCCATCGATAAGCATCATTGCCGGTAATTCCCCTCCAGTTAGGACAAAATCGCCAATAGAAATTTCCTCATCAACTAAGCTGCGGATTCTCTCGTCAAATCCTTCGTAGTGTCCGCAGAGAATGATGTAATTGCTACCAGTTGTTGTCATCTCGCGTAATTTTGGCTGCTGCAATCGTTCTCCTTGTGGTGTCATCAAAATTACTTTGTATTTTGTGTTTTGTAATTTGTTTTTTGCTGCCTGCAAAGCTGCGGCCATTACATCAACTCGCAACACCATCCCCGCTCCGCCGCCATATGGGGTGTCGTCAACTTGCTTACGCGGACCTATCCCAAA
>JBGSPL010000004.1:0-218941 GCA_041738615.1 Patescibacteria group bacterium | reverse complement strand
GTGAAAAATTCTCGACTGCTGCCACCCGTAGGTGTCTGGACAGTGTCTCAGATCCAGTGTGGCTGGTCGTCCTCTCAGACCAGCTACCCGTCATAGCCTTGGTGAGCCTTTACCTCACCAACAAGCTGATAGGACAGAGGTCTCTCTCAGAGCGCATTGCTGCTTTACTAATTGCTTAGACTATAGGAAATTACCCCATCTTTCGACAGGCTATGTCCTACTCTGAGGCAAGTACCAATGTATTACTCACCCGTTCGCCACTGACCCGAAGGTCCGTTCGACTTGCATGTGTTAGGCATACCGCCAGCGTTAATCCTGAGCCAGGATCAAACTCTCCAAAAGTAGAGTTTTAATGCTCTGTTTTCATTTTTTTTGAGTAGTTATGTTCTACTAAAGAAATTTAAGGGTTTGGTTTTGTTTCTGCTATTATTCTGCTGTCAAAGAACTTTGAACTTTGCGCAAAGAAAATCTCTAAGCTCCCGGTGGGCGCTTAATTTTCACGCATGATTCCGCTTTGTAAAAAGCCTCAATATCTTAACAATTTTCGCGGTCGCTGTCAACAAGTTTTTAGTCTTTATCACCGAAAAGTACGTTTTCAAATTTTATACTGCCATTCTTGGCACATCCAGAGTCACATGTATTGATTTTCACAGCTACAAGAAAGGTAAATAAAAGCACAATAGCTGTAACTAGAAGCCCCTGCCAAAGCTTTATTTTCTTAAGAGTAATTAGGACAACGGTGACGACAAAAATGATAACAGATACCATAACCGTTGGGTTCAATACGATTTCGTAAGTTGTAGTACAAACCGCAGGGCATACGTTCATCTTATCTCCTAGGTTTTAGCCACTTCGCCTTACGCTGAGCATCTGCTAGCGCAGCAAGCTCTTCGTCGAGCTGTTCTTTACGTTTCACAAAGAACCAACCGTTGTATGCGATTAGAATTGCCAAAATTAGGTACATCCAAAAGCGCCACGAGATCAAAGTCAGATTTTCGTAGCGACCAAAGAGGTTCACGAGAGCGAGCGCGACGAGCGTCACGTTCGGCCAAAAGAATGTCTTGGCATAGGACCTGTATGGTTTTAGCTTCCGTGACTTCATCTTTAGTGACAGGTAAAAGCCTATAGTGAAAGCCAGAACCATTGCAAAGCCGGCTAGCAGGAACCAAAAAGTAATAGTATCTGCAGGCTGCCCAAAAAAATATCCAATGCCAAAGCGATCCATAATAGCCCCAAAAAAGTCTGTAACAGGTTTAAGATTCATCTTCTTCTCCAAAATAATCAATTTCTGCATCACAGTGCGGACAGACAAATACGTCATCCTCAACCATCATCTTATTGCCACATTTCGGGCATAGATCCTCTGGTTCCACCAACTCTAAGTCATTTTCGCCAGCCACAACCTTCTCCTGTTCTATCAAAGACCAGCCCAAAATGCTGCCATCCCGTATCTACCGTACAGGCCAGCTTGAGTCCTGCGTCCTCGAAAGCCTTAATCACCTGCTCCTCAGTTACCCTAAGTCGAAGTGGTGGCCCGATGAGTGTACTTTTTGGCAACCAGTCGATAAACAACAGCTTTCCATCTGGGGCTACTAAACTAGCTGCTGTTGCGGTAAATGCTGCTTTGTCCTGGACAAGATGAATCACATTGGCAACGATTACCAAGTCTGCTGGTTTTGTATCCTTCTTGGGACCTTTGACAAGATTAATTTCTTCGACTTCGATGTTCGAAAATTTTTGAACCTCTGCCTTACCCTGAAGCATTCTCAGCATTTCTATGTCGTCCTCTAACGCCAATACGGAACCCCCGTGTCCCACGATCTCTGCAGCAGCTAGAGACCAGTGTCCAGCTCCGCTTGCAAAGTCGATTACTGATTCTCCTGCAACCAAACCGAGATCATCGAGAACTTTTGCCGGAGAGATAAATTTTGGTTTCACGTCTGTGAAATCTACTGTTTCCATAACTACAGTATATCGGAAAACGGACAAAGTAAGAAGTTCTTTCATTGTGAGATATAGGCATACGAAAAGGATGGCTGTTTTGGCCATCCTTTATATTTGTTTCTATATTGAGAATTTATTTTTTTGTTTTAGTAGTTGGTTTCTTCTTTGGAGTAGTCTTTTTTGGAGCTGGAGTTGTCTTTTTGACAACTGGGACCACTGGAGTGGCCACGGGTTTCTGATTATAGATCAGGTATCCACCCACGGCTGCTAGTACTACTAGAAGCACAATTGCCCAGAAAGGTAGGCCGTCTTCTTTGTCTTCGTCCTTGTCACCCTTTGTATCGGCAGAGTTCGTCGCCGACGTAATAGTACCAGAGTCTTTAGCTGTAGTGTCAGTGTAGTTTGTGCTATCCGAAACTACGGCTGCTACTTTTATCCCTGGCACTGTAATCTGAACTGGTGCGGCCATAGTCTCATGACCGGCAGCATCAAATGCAATCACTGTATAGCTATAGGTTGTCCCGCGAGTAACTGATGAGTCGGTGTAGGTAGTTGTCCCTACTGGAAGATTAGCTAGCGCTACCCCGTCACGTGTGACCTGAAGCCTAGTATAGTCATTCAATGGATTTGTCCAAGATAGTACTACCGAGCCGTCTGCATTCACGGTGGCAACCAGATTCTCGACTTTATCTGGAGCTTCCGTATCTACTGGAATGATTACGCTACCAGGGTTGGAATTACCAAATTTGTCCGTAGCTGTGTAGCCTAGAGTCAGACTGGTTGTGGCACCTGCAAAGAAATTTGCAGGAATTTGTACCGAGTGGAAAAGTGCTAAGTCTGTGTTGTCGGCCTTAACTGGAGTAGGGTCCACAGGATAGGTGGATCCATCAACCTGAAAAGTAAAGTTACCTACTATCATTTTTTCGTTCGCTGAAAAGTAGACATCAACCACCTTGCCCAGGCTAGTAACTGTCGTTGGCTTAAAAGAAGTTGTAACCATGGGTGCCTTGGTGTCTATGTCTAATGTTGCAGGGAGCAGATAAGGAACTTGCAAGTTCCCGGCGAGGTCTTTTGCGCCAGTAACAGTCGCTGTTACCCCAGATATTTCTACGTCTGCGTCGGTAAGGGTACAGGTATAGTCGTAGTTTTGTCCATCTGTCCAAGTACCGATACAGTCTACAGAGCTCGAAATGTCAGATGAGAAAGTCAAAGTTGGAGTAGACCCTATATCCATAATCTCGCTATAGGCGATATTTACATTTAGAGGGTTATTGGTCGCTACTTCGTCCTCGTTGAGCAAGTAGCTACCCGATGCTACCGAAGTAGCCACTGGAGCTGTGGGATCGTTATAAATTGTGAAGTTTACCTGAGCAGGTGTACCGGGGTTAACACCCCCGCCGAGCTCATAAGGCGTAGCTACTACATTATAGAGACCGAGCGTAGGAGTCCAGTCCAGGAACTCACCTGTTGGGTTGTCTCCCTTTAAGGCGTAGGGGGCAGTGTTTTCGGTACGTGTAGATGCTTCTGCTCCAGTCAACACGAACTTTACGCTACCTACCGATGAAGGCAGAGTATTGGCCACAATGTTTAGATTAGTACCGACTCCTGGTAGCGCCATATTAATCTTGGCACCATTCGCAATATCCATTATCGGTGTGTTGGTAGTCGCATTGTAGAGAGTGAAACTCTGGACAACGCCAGCGAACACCGCTGCGTGAGCACCTGTAGGTGCTAGCATTACAGCCATTTGGATGGCCAATGCGGTGAGGGCTATCTTGGCAAATGATTTCTTTAGCTTTTGATACATTATTCCTCCTTGCGGAAATTAAGATTAATTGCTGATTTTCTATCGTTGTTTTTGGAAGTGCAGATCGGTATGAGTCGTATTTGGACAAAACAAAAACCGATCACCCTCCCTCCAAGTTTGATACTTGTTACCATAAAAAACTTCGAGGAAATGTGACCGGTTTCACCATTTGCTGTTTCCCATAGGCACTTGTGTCAACCGTTTAGCAGTACTGTGTGCGCACCCATAGGTCAAAGCATTCACTCCCTTACTTTGTCCGTATCTGTATAGTATGTTTATTTTGTTACCTGTTTGCTGAATTTGGCAATGTCAGGATTTCGGATTCTGTACCCCTTACTTGCGCAAAAGGCGTAGTGAAATTATAGCAAAGAGGCAGGGCATGTCAACAGTAATGTTCCAGTTCGAGCTACGTGTCGCGAGTTCTAATATCTTGTATTATCGTTAGCAAAATTTCTTAATAAGATAGTTGACACCAAGCCGGATATTACAAATATAGCAACAATAATGACTAGCCGTTGCGAAGGTCCGCAGAACGCCGCATAGAAAGAGTCTTTTTGCGGTACTTTTGTGACGAAAGACAAAAGTACCAGATAAGCGTCTGCTTTAGCAAGCAAAAAGATGGGTTCCTGGCTTGCGACCAGGAATGACACAAGAAATATTATCGTTGTCAAAAACCGGCAATTTTGTTATGATATATCACATGCAAAATACAACTACCACAACCCGCCGTCCACGCCGCCGCTTTTCCTCAGGAAAGTCTAGCTAGTATTTGCTGAAACTTCACAACTACACCAAGGCTTTCCACTGGAAAGCCTTTTTGATTTGCTACGTAAATCGAGAAGGCTTTGGACAGTGGAGATAAGCCAAACGGCTTTTGTGAGAGGGGAAAACAATGGCACGCAGAGGTGAACCGTCGGCAGACCCGAGTCAGCTTGTTAGCGCGTACAACGCTCTAGTTCCTGTCTTCAGCAAGTACTGCACGCTGGAAGAACCCGAGAACCGCGACGCACGTAAGGTAAAGAAGTGGCCGGCGTCGGCAAGCGCGGACACAAAGCTCCGCAACGAGGCATCGGAGATGTTTGGTGAGATTCTGGGGCACGCACTCGACAAGAACCAGCCCTGGATCATCATCGAGCTTCTGACCTCGCATTACCCGATTTCCTTTCGGGACTTGCTCCAAAACCACTACGTGAGCATTGGCCTAGCAAAGGCCGACCTTACGGAAAAGAACGCCGTAAAGAGCATGGTCGTTCAGACCCACAACTGGCGCTACGTGGCATCACTCCTTGGCAAAGTAGGGCAACTTACCCAGCTGAGGCCGATCATCGGCAATGCCGTCCTTTGGCTCGAGTAGCCGCTGTCCAAACTCCAGTGCCGCGCAGAAATTGCGCGGCACTGGACAGCCTAATAATAATCATCTTTAGACATAACAAAAGAGACCCCGAGGGGTCTCTATTTATTACTTATACTGTTGCAATTGTTAGTTGCTCGTTCTCGTCTTCTGGCTCGTGAACCAGGGCTACCGAGCAGACTGTTTCACCTTCTGGAAGCTTCATGATGCGAACTCCCTGGGTGGCGCGACCAATCTTGGAAACACTAGTCAATGGCACACGGATAATCTGTCCTCCATTACTGATAATCATCAGATCATCCTCGGTAGAGGTAATAACCCGAACATCGACACAACTACCGGTCTTCGCGGTGACAACGCCGCCCTTGATGCCGACTCCACCGCGATGATGTGGGGTAAATTGTTCAATGGCAGTACGTTTACCATAACCATTTTCCATAATCACCATCAGTTCGCTCTTCTCTACAACGATATCCATACCAACAACCTCATCGCCCTTCTTGAGGCGGATTCCACGTACACCACGGGCATTACGTCCCATAGGGCGAACGTCCTTTTCGTTGAATCTCATAACCATAGACTGCTTGGTGGACATGATCACATCATCACTACCGCTAGTAGCCTCGACCCACTTGAGCTCATCGCCCTTATCAAGTCCGATGGAAATGATACCAGTCTTGCGGATGTTGGCGAAGTTGGAAAGTGGAGTTTTCTTTACAGTACCGAGCTTAGTCGCCATAAAGAGATTACCTTCTCCCTCAAATTTCTCCAGAGTTAGAATCGCTGTTACCTTCTCCTCTGGAGCCAGCTGGACCACATTTACCACCGGCGATCCTTTGGCAATACGAGAAGCCATTGGAAGCTCGTAAACCTTGTTCGCAAATACTCGTCCCTGGTTGGTAAAGAAGAGAATTGTGTCGTGATTGCTTGCATGAAGCAAATGCTCAACTACGTCTTCTTCCTTGAGGCTCGTGCCAGAAATACCCTTGCCGCCACGTCCCTGAGCGCGGTAGGTAGAGCTAAGGATGCGTTTGATATATCCACCCTCGGTCATGGTAACTATCACGTCTTCGTTCGGAATGAGGTCAATCTCGTTGAACTTCCCGAGTGCATGGCCAACGAGTTTAGTTCTGCGTTCATCGGCATATTTCTCTTTGATCTCTAGGAGCTCGTCTTTGATCACCCCTAGCACCTTCTCTGGATGAGCCAGTAAGTCCTCGAGGAACATGATGAGCTTCATGAGCTCAGCAAATTCGTCCTCTATCTTCTTGCGCTCTAGCCCTGCAAGTGTGCGAAGCTGCATCGATAGGATGGCATTGGCCTGAATCTCAGAAAGACCAAATTTCTTGATAAGGTTCTGTCGTGCCTCATCCTGAGTAGCAGATTTCTTGATAGTGGCGATAACCTCGTCGATGTTGTCCAGTGCCTTTAGTAGTCCCTCGAGGATATGGGCTCTATCCTTTGCTTTTCTGAGCTCAAACTGCGTGCGACGAGTAACGACAACCTGGCGATGCTTGATAAACTCCTCGAGGATGGACTTGAGGGTCATTATCCGTGGCTGAATCCCATCGACAAGGGCGATCATGTTGACGCCAAAGTTGCTTTGCATCTGAGTGAGTTTATACAACTGATTTAGAATTTTACTCGCGAAAGCCTCTTTTTTGAGCTCCACAACGATACGAACCTGATTTTTGCGGTCCGATTCGTCTCGAATGTCGCTGATTCCCACAATCGTTTTTTCCTTTACCAGGTCGGCAATTCTAGTGATCAGTGTTGCCTTGTTTACTTGATAGGGAATCTCCGAAACGATAATCCGTTGCAATCCACGTTTATCTTCCTCGATTTCGGCAACTGCGCGCATGATGATAGAACCACGTCCTGTCGCGTAGGCCTGCTTAATCACTTCTGGATCATAAATTTGCGCCCCGGTAGGAAAGTCTGGCCCCTTTATAAATTCCATCAGGTCCTCGACGGTAGAGTCTGGCTTGTCTATAAGGGTTGTAATACCGTCAACAAGCTCTCCGAGGTTGTGCGGCGGAATGTTTGTTGCCATACCCACAGCGATGCCTAGCTGGCCATTCAAAAGCAGTAGTGGAAGCTTTGCTGGCAAAACCGCCGGCTCCTTTTGGCTACCATCGTAGTTTGGCATAAAGTCTACAGTATCTTTGTCGATGTCGGCAAGCATCTCGTCGGCCATCTTTGCCATGCGTGCCTCTGTATAACGCATGGCGGCGGCGCCATCTCCGTCCATCGAACCAAAGTTACCTTGACCATCAATCATCGGGTATCGCATCGACCAATACTGAGCCATGCGAACCATAGAATCATAAACCGCGGTATCACCATGAGGATGATACTTACCAAGCACTTCACCGACGACCATCGCCGACTTTCGGTACTTGGTATTGGAACGAATCCCTAGGGCGTTCATCGCATATAATATACGTCGGTGAACCGGCTTCAGTCCGTCGCGTACATCTGGAAGCGCGCGGGATACGATAACCGACATTGCGTAGTCGAGAAAGCTCTCTTGCATTTCAGTCCGAAGATCTCGCTCACGTACGTAACCGATTTCTTCACCAAACATTTTTTCGTCTAACAGTTTCTTCTCTTTTGCCATAACTCACCTATTTCAGTTTATTTTTAATTTTTTCTATTTCTTCACTTTCGGCCTGGGCCTGAAACTCATTCTTCAATGCCATTATTTCCTCGGCGGCCTCTGCCAGCACTTCGTCTGACTGTGATTGCAGCTTCTCCATGTATTCCTCTGCGGCAGCTTCGTCCACAGCCTTCGTAAGCTGGTCTACTTTGCTGAGCCTAGATATCGCGAGCTGCTCCTCATTTGCTTTGGCCGCTAGGTATTCTTCCTCTTCCAGTCTGTCCCGTTGATCTTCTACACGAGCAAGTTCCTGCAATTTCTTAATCTCTAGCTGAGTGTAAAAGTCTAGTTTTTGCCAAAGTTCACGATATTCTTCCTTTTCTAGAAGATCCATAAGTTCCTGCTTGCTACCCTCGAGAAAGTTTAGACCCTCTATATATTTCTCAATTTTTGCCTTATCCACTGCGCTAATCATCGGACGACCTCACCCTCTTCTGGACGCTCAACTGGTTCTGAAGTCCAGTCATGGTCTGAGTCCAGCCTATCAATTCGCGCCTGCTCCTCGTCTCTTTCACGTCTCGGCTGTACAGACTCTGTCCGAGCATTCAACTTCATAAAGACCAAACCGAGTTCCTGCCACGACTCGCGCAACTTGGCTAATGATTCTTGATGCTTCTGCCTAGCCTCACCATGTTCATTCTTCTTGAAGAAATGCTCCTCATCAACATTGTCTACTCGTTTACCCCCGGCACCCCTCACGTCTAAAGCGACGTGCTCTAGCCAGTTTTTCACTCTGTTTACCGCGGGATTGAGTGTCGCGGCGGCCTCTAGCGTCACAACGCCACCTTGTAGCGTAGCACCCAGACGGTTACTACTCTTCTCAATTATTTCTGTAACCTTTGTTTCGTAGGCGACTCTCACACCCTGCTCTGTGCCTACCTTGAGACTGCCGTCTTCTTGGACCTCCTCGATGTCAGATTCCAGTGCACCAGCAATGCCTGTCTTGATCTGTCGCCAAACTTCTTGTCCAGCCTTCCTGAGGGCATATATACCCGCGTAGCCTCGTGTTGTTACTGTTACTGCCTGAGCGCTAGACAAGATGTCGGCTTTCTTCTGCTTCCTCGCCTTTGCAAGATTCAACAGCTCCTTAACGTCAACATCCCCGGCAGCTCTCGTTAAAGCTTTTTCGAAGCTACCGTTAACTACTTTGGATTCCGTAATTGAGCCTACTAATCCACGTATGGCTTCTATGCCCTTGGGGCTTCGAATAAATTCGTTAAAGGCTTTTTCATCTTGAACTAGCTGCGACCTTTCGACATCTTGATTACCCTCACCCCTTACAAAGCCCAACGTTTGAATGGTTTCACCAGTTTTGGCAAGTAGGTTTTTCCTACTAGCCTGTGAGAAGACTTCCAGAATAGAATCGTACACTCCTACCTTCTTTAGATACGCTTCCAAGATAGGCCCGATTTCTGTCCCTACGACCGTCTCAGGAAGTTTCCCAGTCTCAAGCATTTCACGAATAGAATTAAAGGCCATCAGGTTGTCTGGGTCGTTTTCGACTTTGGATCTCGTCTCCGGATCGATACCATCACCGCCCTTATCAATGGGCATTCCTCCTGATTCGCCTGAATAGCCTATGAGTTTAGCTATATTTGTATATGTATTTTCTTCTAGAGCTGCCCGTGCGATTGCAAGCTTTTCTGTCGCTTTGAAGAGTTCATCCTCAATCTCTGCCACTTCTTTCTCGGAAAGGTTTTCTGCTGATAACTTGGCATAGACAACGCGTAATTCATATACACCGCGTAGGACGTGCTGTTCTCCGGCAATCCAGATTTCACGCTCCGCAATTGCCTTGCTGCGTAAGTCGGCGTCATTTTCCTTATCAGAAATAAACAGATCTAGCTTCTTACCGAGGTCTGTTCCTACAATCTTACCTTCAGCATCATGAATAAAATCGGAATCTTCGAGAGATCTATCTTCGGCGGTAGTAACCCTATTTGCTCTCTCTACGGCTTGGGCGATAACCTCTGCGGGATCTGGCTCTGTTTCCTCGGCGGGCTTTACCTCTGCTGCTGGTAATATTTCGGGTATTTTATCTAGCTTGGAGACATCAAAATCCGCTTCCTTGGAGCTCTGCACGAGAAATCCAAAAGCATCTTCCTCTGACATACCTAGTCGTTTTGAAACTTTTTTTACCAGAGGCTCTCCAAAGTTTTCGCTCGAATATTTGCGGTCGACAAGACCTGACTCCATCGCTCGGTTAGCATTTTCATAGTCAATACTCTCGGTTTCGGTTCCATCTTCTGATTCTTCTGTCTTTGTAAAACCTCGCCTAGCCACTGCCCGAAGATCCTCTGCCTCACGTTCCGCCTCAGCTTTGTTGAGGACCTCGTCAGGATCAAAACCTGCCCTCGTAGCCTCCCGAGTGTCTACCTCTTTCTGCGCTTCTTCAACAGTTAAGACTGTTTCTGGGTCGAACCCAGCGGCTACAGTTTCCTTGTCATCAAGTTGCGCGGGCTCAACCACGGGCTCTTCCCCCGTAGAGCGTAGTCGGTCAACATTTACCGCCCCGCTACGAATAAGCTGCTTTGCTGCCTCTGCGTCCAGATTCAGCTGGCGCGAAATATAGGTAATGTCCTCTTGCATGGATTCACTCGTCTGTTCCTCACGTTCGCCTGCACCACTGGCAGTTTTCTTGGTTCTCGCTTTTGGTTTAGCCTCGCCGCCGTCTGGTGGAAACAAGTCGGGTCTTGTCATGGCCACCTTTCGCATCCCTACAACATCAATCTGGTGAACGCCATTACTTACTTTGTTAATATATTTTTTTGCTTTTTCTTCGCTCAAAGAATATAGACGCATAGCAATTTCGACATTGCTTAAGCCATTCAGATTGGCTCCTTTATTTTCTGGGGAAGTCGCCTCCGTGTCAAAATCGTAATCACTAGAATCACTTCCGGATTCTGAACCCGAATAGGTTCTCCCCGCTCCACCACCAGCAGGGGTTCCGTACTGCGGAATCTTACCCTTCTTCGCCTTCATTGGAGGTTTTACAAAACCCAATTCTTCCGGTGGAACAAATCTGAAAGGGGATTCTCCTGCCATGTTTTGCCTTCCTAGATATCCAGATTCTTCACGTTTGCGGCGTGAGTCTGAATAAATCTTTTACGAGGTTCTACTTCGTCACCCATAAGGATGGTAAATATTTCATCAACTTTTTCGGCGTCTTCTGCTGTAACCTGCAAAAGAACTCGGTTTTCTGGATCCATGGTAGTCTCCCAGAGCTGTTCTGGGTTCATTTCACCGAGACCCTTGTAACGCTGGATTGAAACTCCTGGAATCTTCAAGTCTGGGTCTACCCCGTCGTCACTATGTGACTCAGAGAGGTCGTTATTTTCCTCAGCTTCCTCGTTCTCTGTATCCACCGTTTCGCCCTCGGCACCAACCTCAGTAATCGCAAATAGGCCATCCTCGGTTTTCTGAGACTTGCCCTTCAAATTTTGCGCCATCTCTGCAAGAATCTCTTCCTTCTCGGCGTCATCGTGGGCGTAGAGCTTAGTTTTGCCCTTCTGAATCTTGTAAAGTGGTGGCTGAGCGATGTATACATTGCCGTTCATGATGAGCTCTGGGAAATGACGGTAGAATAAAGTCAAAAGCAACGCCCGGATGTGCGCACCATCGACGTCCGCGTCAGTCATGATGATTATACGATGGTAGCGTAGTTTGCTGGGGTCGTACTGTTCCCCTATACCGGTACCCAGAGCGATAATGAGGTTTTTTACCTCGTCCGAGCTAAGCATGCGATCCATGCGGGCACGCTCAACGTTTAGAATCTTGCCGCGAAGTGGCAAGATAGCCTGAAATCGACGGTCGCGCCCCTGCTTTGCGGAGCCTCCAGCCGAATCTCCCTCTACAATGTAAATCTCAGAAATTTCTGCATTTTTACTAGAACAGTCGGCGAGCTTCCCAGGAAGCGTCATCCCTTCCAGGATACCCTTGCGGATTACGGTGTCACGAGCCGCGCGAGCTGCCATACGAGCACGAGCAGAGAGTGAACACTTGGTGATAATCTTCTTTGCTTCTGCGGGATTCTCGTCTAAGTAATAGGAAAAGTACTCGGTAAAAATAGTCTGCACAATGTTTGCAATCTCTGGATTACCCAGCTTCGCCTTCGTTTGCCCCTCGAACTGTGGATCGGCAAGTTTTACCGAGATTACGGCTGTGAGCCCCTCACGAACATCATCACCGGTAAGGTTGCCCTCGTTATCCTTGAGTAAGCTATTTTTACGAGCATAGTCATTTAGCGTACGAGTAAGAGAAGTACGGAAGCCAGTAAGGTGTGTACCACCCTCCGGGGTGTGAATATTATTGGCAAAAGTCTGTACGTTATCGGTGTAGCCATCCGTATATTGGACAGCGAGCTCTACATTTACGCTATCCGAAGATTTATCGACGTAGAATATTGGCTCATTTACGGAATTCTTGCTGCGATTCAGGTGATCTACATATGACTTGATGCCACCCTCAAAGTAAAAGCCATAGCTTTTATCGGTGCGCTCATCTGTAAGTTTGATCTTGACCCCTTTGGTGAGATAAGCCTGCTGCCGAATGCGGTCGAGAACTATATTGTAATCAAAATCCGTGGTTTCAAAGACGCTTGCATCGGGAGTGAAGGTAATCGTAGTACCTCCCTCTGTGGTCTCACCAACGCTCTTTAGCGGCGCTACCGGCACTCCGCCATCTCTATATTCCTGTACCCAAATCTTGCCGTCCTTGCGAACCTCAGCTCGAACGTGGGTAGAGAGGGCATTCACAACCGAGACACCTACTCCATGAAGTCCACCCGAAACCTTGTATCCACCACCGCCAAATTTACCACCAGCATGAAGGATGGTCATTACAGTTTCCAGAGCGCTTTTACCAGTCTGTTTCTGCTTGTCGATAGGGATGCCGCGACCGTTGTCAGCGACCGATACACTACCATCGGTGTGGATAATCACCCCTATAGTGTCTGCAAAGCCTGCCATGGCTTCGTCGATTGCATTGTCGACAATTTCCCAAATAAGGTGGTGGAGACCCTCTTTACCAGTACCACCGATGTACATACCCGGGCGTTTGCGGACGGCTTGAAGACCCTCTAGGACCTGGATCGAGGAGGCGTCATAAGTGCCTTTGGATTTATCAACCATATGCTCCCTTTTCTTTGAAATACTCAATAAATTGTACCGGAAATGGTTCCAGCACCAGCTACCCAAAAACTGATTTATTTAAAGACCAGAAACAGTGAGTTTCTATACTAATATTTTAGT
Organism: Patescibacteria group bacterium; assembly: GCA_041738615.1. GTDB lineage: Bacteria > Patescibacteriota > CPR2 > UBA1875 > CAIMLA01 > JBGSPL01. Next base: position 205,931 of record JBGSPL010000004.1, on the reverse strand, counting down.
TTACTTTGAGCACAAATACAAGCAAAAAGCGCTATGAAATTACCCTTTTCTTGATGTCGGAAATAAGGCTTTTTTCTATGGCCTTACGTGACTTTTCGGGCAGCATTACAAGCTGTCTATCCAGGCGCTTCATTTCTAGCTCCAGACGAGACAAATCCTCGCGATGTGCCTTCTCCATTTCACGGTATTCACGGCGAAGTTCGGCGCCAATGGTCGAAACATCCTGTCCCGCAGCAACTTTGGCCGAAAGCTGACTTAAAGTATGCAGGAACTTCTTGGCATGTGCTTCGTGGCGACTACGAAAGGTGGCAACCATATCGGCAATCTCGGATTCGATCTCCTTGATTATCTGGGTATTTATTGCCCTCGCTTGTTGTAGGGGCAGTTTCTCGCCCGAGTAATTCCGATCTAGGTAATCATTGTTGCCACTACGGATATTGGCAAGCCAGAGCTGCTTGTGGCTAAGTTGCACTTCGTGTACAATCTCCGAAAGTAGTTCACGACGCTCTATTTCCTTCTCGACTATTTCCGAGAGGACCGTCTCTACTATTTCGTTCCCCCGGTAGAGTCTGTTTTCATTATTCACATAACTTGAGAGATAAGCCCGAAGAGCGTCTAGCTCATTCGTCACGACTAAATATGCCTGGACGTTGCCAGAATGCCCGAGAACCCAACGTATGGTGGCCTCTAGGTCGTCGCTAGTGCCAGTGCGAGACGACAAAATACCCGAGATTTCGTACTCCAGCACCGCCAACGCTCCAGTATCGTCGGCGTTACCGTGATTCTCCAAGATATCCGACAGACTAGCCGCAGCGGAATGCGTGTTTGGTAAGCGCAGGTTTGCCCTTGCGGCTAGTTTGGCGATGCGCTGGTCTAGCTGCTGCTCATACTTCGACAGTAGGTTCAGTGCGGTAAGTACTGGTAAGGAATCCTCCACTAGGACTTCGTTGTGACCAGCAAGGATTATCAGCTTCTTTCGAATGGCAAGTGCCGCTTCTGATATCCGGTCTATATCCTGCTGTATCTGTTGCCTGTCGCTCACAAAGTCAGAAATATTTTCTTTATAATTCTCGACTGCACCAGCATAATCGCCGCCAAAATCATATCTTGAGGTAATCTGAGTGTGCTTCGCTAACCTACCCTCGAACTCATCGACAACCTCAAAGATGCTGTTTATCAGATCGTCCTTCTTTAGTGCTTCCCGGTTAGATGCTACGAGCTGCTCTCCTAGATTTTTATCCAAAATCGCGGTGAGCTCCTCACTGAGCAATACCAAGTATTTCTCGCCCTTTACAGTGAGTGCTTCAATTTCTCCGAGACGCATCACTACGTCGCCGTCCGCAACTCGTCTCTCGAGCTCTCTTCGATGTTCTGCATCACCAAGCTGAGCAATCAACTGCAAAGGTCCCATTCCGGAGTTATTCGAGTCTACATAAATCCGTTTGATATCGAGCGACTTTGGTCCAAAGTAGTGGTCATTGACACGCTCTACGATTAGCTTGCTTAAGGTTCGTAGGTAGGACTTTGCCGATTTGGTGGTGCCCTCTATATTGCCATTCTCTATTACCACATCTCCCCGAGCAGCCAATGCGGAAAGTTCCAGAATTTCTTCCTTTATATACGATGATGCATATGCAATCTTCTCTATGAGAGTGGTCTTCTTGTCGTTTATATAGTCTGCTGTTTTTGCTATCCCTAAGTTGTGCTTCTTGCTCGGGAGTCCAGCACTTGCGAGTGCGAGATCCACCTGGGCGTTGAAAAGTTTGTGAGCGGCGATATCCAGAGCGCTCTTTGCTTTCTTGGTTTCAATCACCAACCCATGATACCTACGATCGATTCTCGATGTCGCCAAAAGTTTGGTATAAAAATCAGTAACCGCCTTGGAGTCCAGAGCCGCTAGATTATTCCCTATATTTGCAATCTCGTGGGCAATTGTTAGTACTTTTGGGTCGAGCTTGGAGGCATCAGAAAGATTTTTTGCATAAACCTTTGCCAATTCTAAGTAACACTCGCGAGCTTTCTTTACTTTTGCTTTTTCTCTTGTGTCATCTATCTTTTTCAAAGTTTTATACTCATTCTTTCTTGTATTTCTGCATCTACTATATCACGCGGCCTGCCGTACTTCAAACGCGATAATTGCTCTATGGCTTCCCCAATTTCGACACTTTTGTTTGGTGGGTAGTTGTATCCCTGCAGACTAAAAGGTCGAGATGGTTTGGCGTCCACGAGAATCTTGGAAATACTGTTATAGTTCTCGATGTTTATCAGATCTTGCTGATTGAAAAGTGGGACGAATTGCTTCGCCATATACTCGGCATCATCGTTACCAACACGGAAACACATCAGACTTCCAACGTTACCAAATACCGCGTCACGAATCTCTTCTTTGAGCTGGCCGATGAACTGATTTGCCACTATGAGGTTCAGACGAAATTTACGGGCCTCGGAGAGGATGGAGGCAAATGAATCTGTGGCAAAATTCTGAAACTCATCCACATAGAGGTAAAAGTCACGACGCTCGTTCTCGGGCATGTCCACGCGGCTCATTGCTGCCATCTGAATCTTCGCAACGAGCATCATTCCAAGTAGCTGCATGTTCATCTCACCAGTCTGGCCCTTGGCAAGATTCACGAGTAGGATTTTACCCTCGTCCATAATCTTACGGATGTCGATCGCCGATTCCGGCTGTCCTAGGATATTGCGCATTGTCATATTTGTCATGAAGGCACCAAACTTACCCACAAACCAGCCTAGCATCTCACTCTTGTGGTAGTCGCTCGTCTGTCCCATCTCGTTAATCCAGAAGTTGCGAACTACTGGATCGGTGACATACTGGAGTTTCTCGGCCAGGAATTTATCATCAGTGAAGATTCGCGGCACCTCGATAAAGGTACCTGGTACCGGACCGGCCATCAAAGTAAGCGCGGCATTGCGAAACCAGTGTTCAAATCGAGGACCCATAATTCCGGTGTGACCAGGATCGTAGAGACGGTAGAGCATGGCGATAGCCTCCTGAATCACAAAGTCCTTTTCTTCCTGAGTCTTTGCAGTAAATAGGTTTAGCCCTATCGGTCGCTCCGTATCAGATGCGTTGAAAATAATTACATCTTCGGCGCGCTCCTTTGGAATATAGGGCAGGACATGCTCTTCCAGGTCCTGGCCGTGTGGGTCGATATAACAAACGCCCTTACCTTCACGAATGTCAGAGATAATCATGTTAATCATACTGGTCGACTTACCAGTACCGGTCTGGCCCAAGATATACAGATGCCGCCGACGATCGTTCTCGTCGATACGGATAATGTTATCATCACCCCGGTATTGACTATGCCCGATAACAACTCCGTTTTCAGAAATAAATGTCGGTGGCGCCGCTTTCTTCGATGGCAACCAACGGATCCCAGGGGTCTTAACCAAGTAGTTTGGCAAGTGAAAGACCGAGGCGAGCTCTTCGGTATTTAGGACAATTTCGTGCCCACGATGCAGTCGAAATAGTCGATTCATGCTAAAGATCTTGTGGGCGAAAAAACGAAAGATATAATCAGTAACAAGCTCCTCTGTGTCCCTAGCAGGAACATACTGGAATGAATTCAGGTTATGGTCGTTGAACTGGACAAAAGTACTAGCAATTTCCTTGGCAAACATTTCGGAGCGCTGCTTGCTTTCGGTCGATGCCACTATACGAATCATGGTATCAAAGAGCGGTTTCGCGGCTTTCTTCTCGACCGCTTTTACTGCCTCTTCTTCCATTGGAGTCAAACGGTTTGCCTCCGCCTGATCCCCCTTGGCATTCATAGCGTCTATTACCCTCCAAAGTGCACTAAAGAGGTCTCGGCTCTTGCCATGGTGCATCTCCTTAGCAACATGATTAACCTTCTTTGCCTTGCTAGGCTTCGCCGGGCGGAAGAGAATCTGCAAAGCAGCACCTTCTTCCGGATGCATCTTGGCGAAGGCATTGGTAATGTTTTCTAGTGGCTCCGAGTCGAGCTCTACGTAGGACTTGAAGGGAAAGAAGTAAGAGTTACTGGCCCGTATCTCCCCACCCGCAATGTTCTCGATTCCCCACTTCTCGCTAAAAATGTTATGCTCCTCGGCTCGTTCCAGATTACATTCTGGGTATTGTGACGAGAGAGCCTTCTCTGTCATCTCGAGAAAGGCATATGGAACGGCTAGATAGAAAAAGATCTCTTTATCTTTTGCGACAATCTCTGCTGCGAGATGGGGAGGACCAACAATAAAGTTATTAACGTATTTATACTTATTGTAGAGTACCGTCATATTGGAGTAAAAGGTTTCAGCTACAGAGATAACTTCTCGCATCATATCTCTGTCATCACGATTCTTCGCCTCGTAATCCTTGGACCCAGAGTCCCGAGGGATAGTAAGGAGTAGCGGCACCATCTTGAGCGAGCGTTCCATCTGCTTCTTCCAGTAGGTGGTATGTTTTACCATAAAAAATACCCCCCACAAGGCCAAACCGCCAACTATTATTAATGTCAAAAATTGGATAGCGGCTCCCAAACTACTTTGCTCCCTCCTCTATATCAACATCCACACCAAATCTCTCGTTAAGATAGCTTTTTTGCAACTTCTCCGAGTCTTGTTCCTCACGAAAAGGTTCTTCGGCATCTTCTTGTATTACTTTCTTGATGGCCGAGATGTACTGATCATCTCCCTTGAGTTCCTTAGTATCATCCAGCTCTACCTGCACAGGGCTAGTATCCCCTACCACGGCGTCTGCAGTAGCTGCTGTACTGTCATCTTGGGTAGCAACGGCATCGCTGGAGAGCACTGGAGTTGGGGCTGGGTCTACTTGCACAGGGGCAGCAGGAATAGCATCTGCGACAATTTCTGGAGTGACCTCTGTCTCCAGGGGGCGATCTACATTATTTTCCCCACTTACCACTGGGGTTTCGACGTTTTGTGGCTGTACATGACCTTGATCTAACTGCATAATTATTTCCCACCTGTTAATCTTTTGCCAATATTTCCAAAGAATTGATTGAGGTTTTTGGTCCAAGCAAAGGTTTCCTCGAGTGATTTCAGAATCAGTTGCAGGATCGATTTTTCCTTGGTAGGAGTTACGAAGGTGTAGTCTTGCGAAACTGTCATATTTGACCTCTTGTCCTTCGATATCAGGCGATAACGATATGAAGACGCAGGTGCCAGCCCTTTTACAATCACGGTGTGTGAATTGTTGAGGGTCACATCCTCGACCGAACGACTATTATAAGTACCTCCTATGATACCCTGGTCATATTCTACCAGTGTTGAGGCCGGTTTGTTAGTCTGCCATGAGACAATGATCGACGACGTCGTGTCGCTTTCGCCCATTGGAAGGATATCCACCTTCACTCCAGTGATTTTAGGACCTTCGGTATCTAGAGGTGTTCTCACGGCAGAATCGCCACTGGCAACCTCCTCTCCAGTTTCATCCTTAGCCAGGATTTGATAATGATATTCAGTATTATCCTGGAGTCCATCGACAAGAAGCTCGTGCACCTTGGTAAGGCCAGACTTACCGCGCTTTTCACTATAGTTAGCACTGGTACCCAGATTTATCAGAGTCTCGGTATCAATATTGGTGTCCCAAGTAATACTGAAGGAGTATGGTTTCACGTCAGATATTTTGAGATTCGAGATCTTTGGTTTGAGTACCGCAGTGAATGAGGCCTCTGGTGAGGTGTATGAGAGGAGGCCGTTGTCCACCTTTACGATGTAGAAATATTTCTTCCCTGGTTCTAGGCCATCTAGCAAGATTGCGTGAGTAGTCCCCTTGAGGGCGTCCGTAGCAGTCTGCTTGTACTCCTTGGGGTCGAAACTAGGGGCACCACTCTTTGTATCATAGTAGAGGGTAGCGGTTGTTGCTTCCGATGTCTGGAAGACAATCTGAGCCGACGTAGAGGTGATGTTTCGCTCTGCAACGTTCGATGCAGATGGCGCAATAGTAAACTGCTTTGAGTCCGAATTTGCTGTCGTGAATCTCTGTAGTCCCGAGGTAGATGTGTAATTATCGAGAGAAATCGAAACGATGTTTATGGTGTATTCCGTATTTTTCTTCAAAGGGGACAATGTAACAGAGTGGGTACAAAGAGGTGAGGCTGGATTTGCTACACAGTCCTTCATCTCATTGTTAATCTCCTCAGATTTGAGCGGGGTCTCGGCCATGGCGCCGTTTTGGCTACCGTTACTTTCACGATATTCAACCATGTTTGAATTCGAAGGCATGTTCGTAGTCCAGCGAATATCTGCAGAAACTGTTGATATGTTCTCTGGTGAAGGAACGTAAGTAATAATGAAACCCCTTGTTACTAATTCTGGAAGATCGGCGGAAACCACCGTTTCATTGGCGAATGGGTAGTTCTTTGAAATTACTCTATATTCATACTTTGTTTCTGGTTTCATCCCAAAGATATAAACGGAGTGGTTTACGTCGGTTTCTCTGTGGCCCACAGCAACAAATTGGTTATTAGAGCTATCGTCTACATTCCAATTGCCTGCAACTTTTTTCATCGGCCTATATTCCACCAAGGAATCAGTACTTTGATCCGTATGCCAAGTAACTGTAGCACTAGAAACACCGACATCACTCAGCGCCACGCTATCGATCACTGCATGTGATTTTTCTGGTGTAATGGAGCCGTTCCAATAAATCTTATTGGTCTTATTTGGAGCGCTGGTCGTTGACCCGCTCTTGTTAATTATCATGCCGTTTGCATATTTGTATTCCGTGTCAGCGTTGTCGACGATTACCATGTAGTACTTGAATTTATCCGAGGTGTAGGCGACAGGGGCAGAATCGACAAGAATGTTTGTATTAATGTCGGTGAAAGTGAATGTTTGGCTCAGGTCCGGAATTATGACGTCTGTCTGATCATATACCTCTCGATGGATTTCATATCTAGCAAAGTCGGTGCAATAATCGATGCTATCTTTGGTTAGTACGGTTGTACAGTTTGCGTCCTGGTACTTTCTGCGAACAATCTTGGTCTTGTCGGCAACCTTCCAGGTGACAACATTACGCAACCAGGTTGCACTAGGATGGGTGTCTTTCACGGAAAGTGCGAGATCAGAGGCCGTGATATCTGGAGCAGTAGCGTCCGGGGTAGTATCCCAACCAAATCTAGTTGCCTCGTTCGAATCCAGCGGTGAAATATTGGAAAGTGGACCAAAACGATAACTCTGTTCTGGCTCGTTTGGAACATAGGCGTTGTCTTGTGCCCTAACTCTATAGAAGTAGGTATGAGCATCGGAAAGTCCTGTATCCAAAATACGATACTCGTTATCACGATCATCCTGATTCGCGGTAATCTCAATATCGCCCCCCGTAGATCCGGAAGTATACGTATCGCATTTATTGCCACAACTGTCAGTATGAGAAACCCTAAGCTTTGTAGTCTTTGTACTATCGAGCCATTGGGTATTGTTCAAATTATTGGCGTCTGCTTCGTAACGATAAATCTCATACCTCACGATTTCGCGATATTTTGAATTACTTCCCTTAAAGCTAATGTTTATAGCGTTTCCTACCTGGGTATCTGCGGCATTAGGATCCCCCTTAACTGCAGTGACTCGAACCTCGCTTGGTGCAGACGGGATATTGGAATCATAGGTTGTAGCATGATCACTCTCCTCACGACTGGAAAGATCAGATTTATTCGCGCTAGCGTCATAGGTAAGCACTCGGTAATAGTAGACTGTCGAATCGTCAAGACTGTTGTCTTCGTAAGTCACAGCCGTAGTCGGACTTAGTGTAATCTTTGTCGCACTAGCTAGCCACTCTGCGTCGGTTTGATAGCTTGTAGCAGAGCGATATAACTCGTAGCTAGGCACCGAGCCTTCTAGAACGTCACCGTTGTGTTTCTTATCGATGGCCGTATTCCAGCTAACCACTATTCGCTGATGGCCAATGTTTTCGTTGTCCAGGTCACTACCATCAAGGCCAAGTGCCATAGCAGAAACACCGGCATCGTTAACCCTGTTCCCTTGTGCATCAAACCATCCAGGCGCGGTAACGTCAGGGGTCACGGCAAGTGTCCTGTTCATATCTGGATCTGGGAAAATTGGTGGGAAAAGCGCACTTTCGTTATTGACTGCATCATAGGCGGTAACGCGATAATAATAGGTGGTGGAGTCGCTAAGCGCATCCGCAAACTCGGTTTTTCCTGCTGCCTGGCCCGCTTTTGGGTGAGTACTTGGGTAATCACCTATATCCCAAGTCGCTGCATTATTTGTTTCGTTATCATTCCACTTCAGTACTTCGGCTCCAGTCCAAGGAAGCACTCCTACCATCACCCATTTTGTCTCGTCTGCGGTGTCACCCTCAGCCGAACGATAGATTTTGTATCCACCAAGGCCTACACCCGTATCGCTCGCTTGTTTCCAAGCTAAGGTAATCTCGTAGCCCTTATTTCCGCTAGCGGAACATATCGCCGTGGTCGCTGCTGGGTCTGTATCTGGGATTGCGAGCGTGGCCCCGGAACCATCGCAGGATGCCGCGACAACTCCACCAGGGACTGTCGGGGTAACTGTATCGATAGTGTACCCAACTACCTGGTCCGGATTCCCACCCGACCATCCATCGCTCCAGTTGCCTGCATTATCCTGGGTCTTTATCTGATAAGTATATTTATATCCTGCCTCTAGGCCATTTGCGTCGGTATAGCTCGTTATATTCCCGACGGCTCCCAAATCAACAACCGACAGACTACTCCAGGTATCACTATCTTTCTTTCTCCTCAGTTGATATGTTTGCACTCCCGAGGTGTCCGAAACTCCAAACCACTTGAGGTATATCGAGTCTGTATATGCCTTGTCGGTTGGCGCGTCAAACCCAGTCGGTGAAATAGGGCTCACGTTATCAAACTTCACGTGTTGCTGTTCATACTGAGCTCCGTCATTACCCGCAACGTCTGTGCTGTAGTAATAAAGGGTCTTATCCCCTAGCGGTGCTGTGAAACTAGTTCCAGTCTGCCAAGTAGCACCCGGCTGAGCGTCATGACTTACCCATTGGTACTTTGTAGAGGCTATGCCCGAAGCATTAGCGTCACCCTCATCGCGTGGCGTAAGGATAATAGTAGGTGAAGTCCCTACGTACCACTGGTTATTACCATTAGGAGGGGTATCACTAATTGCGTAATCTGTATTTGGCTTTACTGTATCTAGCTTATAGGTTTGTTGCTTCACAGATTCATAATTACCGGCCGTGTCCTTTGAGCGGAAGTATAAAACGTGAGTGCCATCACCTACTGTGGCCGTCATACTAAAAGCAGCTGAGTACGTGGTAGCCCCAGACGTCAAGTCACTATTGTCCCAACGGTACTTGACTTCCGAGACCCCAGAGCCGTCTGTCGTTCCCGGGTCGGTAGCAGTGAGGGTAATCTGAGGGCTCGCCGTGAACCAACCTGATGCTTGGGCAGATATATCTGTTGTAACTAACGTGTTTGGTAACGAGCTGTCATAACCGACACGCAGAGGATTGCTCACCCCCCTAGTGGAATCAGTCGTATTAAGGGCTTTGTCATATGCCCTTACATACCACGGGTGCATCTTCTCGGATATCTCTTCGCCGGTTTGTAGAGTATACGAAACATCGCTACCCGGGGTAGCACTAAGAATGTTTGCTGTTGCCCCCACGGTAGTATTGTCTATTGTCTTCTGCAGTACCCCATCCATATAGAGCTCATACTTGTAGAGGCCAGAACCAGGATTATCAGCTGATGCTTGCCAGGTCAGAGTAGGTAGATTGTTGCCGCTCCAAGCATTGTCTGCGGGAGAAACAAGCGTGTACGAAGCAGGGCTGACTGGGTCTAGGGTAATGTTGGCAGAATCCATGGCCAATACTTCTACATCCGCTCCCAATGTGAGGTCGTTCAAGGTTGGTATGCCTACGCCATCGCTATGTATCAGTAGCTGTATTTCGATAGTCTTTGACTTTAGCAAACTAGCGCTGATGGGGATGTCCCCTGTAGTCCCTGAATGCAGCTCGTAGAAACTACCTGCAACGTTGGTGGCTGGGTTTACATAAGTGCCAGTACCAAAAGTACCAGACGGTCGGACCATGATGCCGATATAATTATTACCATCAATCCCAGCGGCTGACCAACCCAAACTAGCCCATGTCTGAATAGGCCCAGTATCAGAACCATAGCGCAAACCTACACCAGTAGCGCCAAGGGTACCATCTACGACTGCTCCCTGCGTAGTAAATCTAATCACTACCTTACCGATAGCTCCTACCGTAGAATTTGTACCCGTTCCATCACTCTTCAGCGCTCCACCAGCACCTACACTTATCTCAATAGTCCTACCAGCAAGTTGGTTGGCTGGTATGGAGCCTGTTACCGAGCCGCCTCTTCCACCTCCTGACGCCGTGGTAGTCGTAGACCCACCAGCGGTGCCGTCCCAATACATGGCCGAGCCTGATTCCTCCGAGCAAGTGGTTTCACTGTCACCCCAATACTCCTGAAACGGGCCAGAACCATAATCACAACCCGCGTATGTATACAGTATAAATTCTTCGTTATCGTGTTCATACCAACCATCGTCCCAGCAGACTTCCCCATCCCAATTGGGAAAACCAGCTGGGCACTCCCAGGAACCATTGTCATATGTCAGATTGCCCTGACCTCCCTCTGTCACAGTAGTACCGCCAGCTCCGCCGTTATTACCAGTACCACTGGCCTGAACAGTGAGACCCGTAAAGCCACCTACTGCAATATTTCCATTGCCTGTAGCTCCTGTACCGCCCCCGCCGAAAGCTGTAGCTTTGAAATTAGCATTGTCTGTTCTCTTTATGTATGTCTCTGCACCAATACCACCGACTATCGCACCATCATCGCCGCCACCACCAGAACCATAAAGCTCCACAGAGACAGATCCAAGGTCTGCTGGAGCATTCCAAGAGAATGTACCAGACGTACCTTGTGTTGTACCACCTAACCCATAACTAAGCTCCGTGACCCCGCCTACAGGCAAGGTGGCCTTTACACTATCGGAAGAGACTGTCAGCTTATCACTCTTTGTAGTACCAATCCCCTGTGTTACGCCATTAAAGTCGTTATTCGTAGTCCAGGAACCTCCGGTGACCGCGGCCTCGCCATTGCCTGCATTATCAGTTACCCGAACAGATACTGACTGAGCACCTTCGGTGTCGTCAAGCTGCCAATCCACGGTACCCGTATATGTAGCCGATCCCGTAAAGTTGCCTCCACTCACGCTAGTTGTTACGGGCGACCAACCAGTATTATCAGTTTTGTTTGTAAGAAAAATCTTCGACAGATTCGATATATATCCAGCCGTACCAGTGTCTTGCGCCTGAACCTTTACCTTGATATTGCGGTTTTTAGCATAGACTACCCCGTTTTTTGCGACAATAGGGTTACCGGCACTGTCCTGTAGCTCTAGTATACTAACACCGGGTGTTGTCTGCTCTACTGTAAATGCTGTCCCATCGCTTGAGTAACTTCTCCATCCAGATATACGACCTTCAGCATCTTTAGTAGCTACCCGGATATGGTATTTAGTATTTGCCACAAGCCCAGTTATCGTAGCCGATGAAGAATAAATATCATCAACAGTACCCGCACTACCATCTAAACCATTCGAGGTCCTAGTAGAAGATCCGGCTGCATTTAAGGGTGTTTCAAAGGCAGTATCTGCTAACGAAGAGGCTTGTACCGAAATATATCGATTAGTAGAATTATTAGAACAGAAAAACCCAGCAGAACCGCATGTTAGACTAGTAGCTGTAACCACTATAGATGACTCACTGATATAACCCCCGCCTAGGTCTCCGTCTAAACCATCAGAAGCAATTGGAAGGGAAACACCAGAAGAGTTTTTGAGTGGCGAACCGTCCGTTTTTGACAAATATATCTTTGTGGGCGTTGGGGAATCCAGCGAATCAAAGTCTACTTTGAACCAGTCAATATAAGGAGTAGCTTGACCATCTGTAGAAGTTAAGGTTAATTCAATTTCTAAATAAGAACTGGGGCTTGTCAAAATACCGGCACTACCACTCGCACCAGACTTAAAATCGGTATAATTACTCCACGTACTCGTTGACAGCGCCGCATCAGTGTCAGCGCCCCTAGTACGATAACGTAAATATGAAGAGTTCGTTAGGGCAGGGGCGGCTGATGTTTCTTGCCAAGAGATATTACCCCACCTTGAAACAGACTGAGCACTAACTTTAAACCCCGACACTACTCCCGGCGACAAATAGCCAGCACTGTTATTCAATACGCTTATGCCACCATATATACTACTAGTAACATATATCTTGTTAGTAGTTCTATTTACCTCTATTGTACCGACATATGAAGTCACAAGCTTTGTAGCAAGAACAGCTTTTGTGTTGCCATCTATTATATTGACTTGGTTATCGCTTACACCCCCGCCGCCTATAGCATAAACTTGATTATTTGATGGCTGTATAGCTACCCTCTTCGCAACAACCGGAATACTTTCATACTGATTCGTATTACCGTCAAGCACAGTTAAAGCGCCGTTAGCAAGATATACTTTATTTGTAATCGAATTTACAACCAGATGCGGGATTATATTGAGACTGGAATTATATACAGATGTAATCTTTTCATCAGTATCTGTTCTTATTACTACCGTATAATTAGAACAGCCCAAATAAACCCTATCCGTGTTTGTTCCTATTGCCGCATTATAACAATTAGAAGTACCGAGCGACAAGGTCTTAATAATGGTATCCGTAACACCATCAATAACATAAAGCGATGACCCTGACGTCGCATATATTTTATTTGTGCTCAGGTTAACGGCTAATGTACCACCAATATTACTAATTACTAAGGATTTGATTACTGTCTCTGTATTTAAATCTATTACCACTATCTTACTAGATGACGGTGGATCCACAGCAACAGTTACATAGGCCTTTCTTGAAACTTGATTGATAGCTACTTCGCGGGTCCGATTGCCCGTAGAAATAGAATTTGTTACTGTGTTAGTGAGTGTGTTAACTATGTCTAGTTTATTGGTTATGTAATTTGCAACATACAATTTATTTGAAGTAGGATCTGCTGTCATGCCCCCATAATTACCGGTCGAGATAGACCCTGCCGAAGTAATTGAATTCGGATCAGGAAAGGGACCTGTGTTTAGGCTCAAATCTGCGGCATTATTTGTATCCTGATTTTGACAATTATTCACAGAGCTGTAGGTCGTTCCAGACACTACTACATTCGACGGAATATTGGTGCCTGGATTACCTTCTACACAATAAGAGGCTTTATTATTTCTGAAGTCTGCATTCGTAGTCCATGTTTTACTATTGGACCCTGCGTAGGCTTTATTCGGAGTAAAAAGGTTGAGGTTCGGCAATACATACTGCACAAATGTAAAAAGCAGAAATGAGACTAAGAATGCGGACACGGTAGCGTTCCTCACTGGCACAGCTAGCTTGTGTTCGGTAGCTTTTTTATAGACCGGGACCCGTATGACCAAGGTGTCATGTACCGAGCGAACCTTGAGATGGAACTTGTAGGTGAGTTCATATCGAAGAATCTGAAGCAGCTTAATTAGATAATCGATGCTTCTTATAATGCCCAGGATGATATTCTTTGCCAAAAAGGAGAGAGCTACCTTGAATAATGACCAGGCAAATGACAATAAACGTAAGAGCGACACAGAGAGATTCCGGAACAACCTGCCCGAATCGTATACGGTCGAGGCGGGGTCCGGAATGACGTTGCGGGGGGGAGGAGATTGCTTCGCCCCTCGCAATGACGAAAAACTGAGTAACCTAAAATTACTACTCTTTGATAGTAGCCTTGTAGCTCGTTTCCACACTGAATTTAGCTGAGCTTTTCTAGGTTTCATTACCCTCGCAAGTTATATATAAATTGTAGTACTTCTGTACAGCTAAAACAAGCACATAAGTGCTTTTTTTAGCGAATATTTAGTAATCGGTGGGCTTTACTTCTGGCCAGTGATTCTCTTGCCGACGTTTCCGAAGAATTGGTTTAGATTCTTCGTCCAGGCAAAGGTGTCCTCCAGCGATTTGAGGATTAGCTGGAGGATCGATTTTTCCTTGGTAGGAGTTACGAAGGTGTAGTCCTGCGACTGCGTAATGTTGTTACGTTTATCTGCAGAGACCATACGGTAGTGGAATGAGGAGGCTGGCTTTAGGTTCTTTACGATAACGGTATGTGAGGTATTTAGTGAGGTGTCCTCTACAGATCTGTTAGCATAGTTACCGCCGATGATACCTTCGTCGTACTCTACCAGAGTAGAGGCAGGCTTGTTAGTATTCCAGGAGATGATTACTGATGCGGTTGTATCATTCTCACCCATAGGGAGAATGTCGGTCTTGGCATTAGTAATCTTGGGCCCTTCGGTATCGAGTGGGGTACGGACTAGTTTGTCAGTGTCTGCAACTTCGTTCCCAGCCTCATCCTTGGCAAGGATTTGATAGTGATACTCTTGGTTGTCGAGCAGATTATCTATTACTAGCTCGTGCACTTTGGAGACTCCGTTTTTACCACGTTTCTCACCATAGGCGGTCGTAGTTCCCCAGTTCACTATGGTTTCTGTGTCAACATTAGTCTCCCAAGCAATAGTCACTGAGTATGGGGTAATATTCTTCACCGTCATATTAGATATTTTGGGTTTCAAGATGGCAGTGAAGGAGTACTCAGGTGAAGTGTACTCTACGTCATTTAGATCCTTTACGCGAGCTCTGTAATAGTATTTGGTGCCAGGAGTTAGACCCTCTAGAGTTACGACGTGAACCATGGTGAGGGTATTATCACCTGCCGAGGTTCCATAGCTGCCGGAAGTCGTACCGTACTCTATCCAAGAAGTCGTAGGTACAGCTGTCTGCCAGACTATTTGTGCAGTAGTAGAGGTGATATTACGATCAGCTACATTGGAGCTAGTTGGGGCTAGTGAGAATTGGGCAGTATCAAAGGATCTTGTGGTGAAGGTGCCCAGGTCAGAATAGGTCACATAACCATCAACAGAGATACTCTTTAGCTTAAAGCTATAGGTCTGGCTGGATTTGAGTCCACCGATGTATACCTTGTGCCCGAGGAGATATTCCTGGATCTCTGCAGGGGTTAGATTTTGTCTAAGCACCTGATTGCTGTCAAGAACTGGCGACATATTTTGGCCTGCTGGTCCATTGCCGCTGCCACTGCCGTTTGTGACTCCTTGCATTTGATATTCTACATAGTTACCATTTGCCCAGATATTTGTGTTCCAGGTGACAGTAGCCGAAGTGGTGGTGGAGGTATAATCTATGTTAGAGATACTAAATCCAGAAGTGGTGAGGATAGGTAAATATTGCTTTTCATTGTCGGCATCCCCGACTACATCCTCGTTCCCTAGACTATTTCTCGAGATAAGTTTGTATTCATATGTAGTGGTCGGCAGTAATCCAAATAAAGATACGGTGTGTTTCTCGTTGTAATATTTTGGTACCCGATCACCGATAGTAACCCACTTACTAGTACCTTGTGCCCGAAACTCTACTACGGAGTCCGTCAGCTGGTCTGCATACCACTCGACAGTGGCAGTAGAGACACCTACATTGACTACCTTAGGGGCATTGTCTCCTGTTCTAGTAATAGTTGGCTGAGCGATAGCTGGGTTTATATTCACCGCAACTATTTTATTATCGGGTGTACGATTTGGTGCTGACTCATTGGAGTAACCATTGATAACATTATTGTTGACATATCTATAGGCGTCTTTTGCATCATCTACAGCTGCCACGTAGTAATAATAGTCTTGATCCGCATCACCTATTGGTATCAGGTCCATATAATAGTTTGTAGCGAGACCGATCTCCTTGTTGATGTCATACAGCGGATTAGGGCGTGTATCGTCACACCCGCCTGGCAAATAAACTGTATTTACAGAATCGACAGCAGCTTTACAAATCTGTCCCCAGACTAGCCCATCATTGGATCTATATATACGGTATTCTCGGAAGTCATTGTCACCGTTTCTCTTCGGTTCGGCGATACGCTCCCAAGTGATGATATTTCGTTTGTAGTTAGTCCCGTCGTCATGGATATCTTTAACCTTCAGCCCCGTAGGTAGCGCAGGAGCAGTAACATCGGGCGTGATATCCCAGCCTTGATTCACATTACTACCAACTCCGGAGTATGATTCACCACCGCCTGTAACATTGGGGTTGTTGCCGATAGCCTTCACTCTATAGTAGTACTTGGTGGCATCTGCGACGCCAGTATCTGTGACTGTATAAGTATTGTCTGTGTCGTTTTCATTTCGAATCGGGTTGATATCTCCGCCTACTTTGGACCAGGCGAGATTATCCGTAGAGCGGTACACTTCATAGAGGACTAGATATGGCTGGTCGTCCTTGAGTCTACTACCGGTAAATTGTATCTGAATGTCCTTGCCTACCCTACTACCAACAGTAGTGGGGTCTCCCTTTATCGAATAGACGTAAGGAAATGGTTCATAAGCAAGTGGACTAGAGTCGGGTATCTTCCGGCCTCTTGGTGGTGAAGGGACCGCGCTAGAGAGTGTCTTTGTGTAGGCATTGTTTGAGAAAGGTGAAATATTTGTATATGGGTCTGCAACGTTGTCTTTAGCCCTCACCCTGTAGTAATAGTGAGACACATCTTCTAACCCAACCTCGGTACATTCTCGGAGCGTTAAATTGCAGGTGACGTTTGGTGAACTGGTAATATCTATAAATTCATTATCGGTCAGTGAACCGCTCTGGTCAGTTAGTTCTCCCGGCCTGTCAGCCCTATATAGAACATAGGTATTTACTCCTGAGCCGGCATCAACAGACTGGGACCAGGAGATAATGATCTTCTGCTTTGGCTCGTTTGCCATTGGATCATCCATGCCACCCGGGGTAGCAGATACAACAGGCGCCGATGGTGGAGTGACATCTGGAGTTCTGGCAAAATTGTAGTTCTCGTCACTAGATGGCAAGTAGGGTGACTTGTTTGGCGGTGTAGATCCGTCCTCTGCAACTACCCTAAAATGATAGATTGTATAATCACTGATACCTGTAGCGACATACACAACCATCGCCTGGACAGGATTTTCTGGATCCACTACCAGGGTCGCTGCTATATCTTCCGCTACATAGGAGCCATCAAATATATTGTCAACACGGATTACATAGTACTTCTGGACACCGGTGCCATCATCGGTAGCCCTGGTCCAGGATACCTTTACCTCATGACCTTTTAGGGAGTCGTCTGGCGTAGGACTACCAAAGTCCGAACAGGCCGCCTGTGACTGATAGCTACAAGGTGCCACCACAACGTTTGATGGGGAGGTGGGGGTTATACCATCTCTGGTAAGACCAAAGAATGCATCGTTTTGGTAAGGGCTTTCCTTAGCAGTTTCATCTACCGCCTTTATGCGATACGCATATTTGATACCCCTATCCTTTAGCGCTATATTGTCTTGATATGAGTTGCCCGTTACCCCTGTAAATTCCGCGTAACCATGGGCAGTTTGCTGCGACCAGATGTGTCCCGCGAAGTCATTTACGGTAAAGCCCTCTTGGAATTTTGTATTCCTGATTCTCTCAATAGTGTAAGTGACTGGGGAGCCGTTCTGCACAGAGACTGGAGTCCAATCTATGCCGATATAAGCATCATGTATCTGAGTAGCCGAGTACCCCGTTACGGCCACCGGTGTTGTACGGTCAAAATTATACGTCCAAGAATCTGGAGTGGTAGATGGTTGCCCCGCATTGTCATGGGCCACTACTCTCATATAGTAGGTACCATCTGGGTAGTTTGTGGCGTTGTTTAGATCCAAAGCAACATTGCTAATAGTATTTCTAGTTAAATTTGGTGTACAGTTGCTAGCCCCTAAACAATATTCATAATGATTTAGATCACCATCTGCGCTGTCGTCCCAATCAAAGTAAGGGGTTTTGTTGTCATACCAGCTTGCCTGACTAAGAGCAGCACCGCCATCGGAAACATACCCAGCGAGGCCAGTGACATTGGCTGGCGGGGTGGTGTCTAGGGTGACACTACTAAATAAGGCAGACTCTAACACTAGGTCCGATAGTATTGGGGAGCCCAAACCGTCATCCGATTCCAAGGTTAACTCAATTGATAAGTACCTAGAATCTGCCAGTCCAGAAAAGGCCCCACCGCCTGAAGTTGTACCAGCGCTAGATTGAGTAATGTACGAGCTATAACCGCTCCAACTTGAACCATTATCGGAAGTTCTGGCCCTTAATTTAACCCGGCTATTGGCCGGTAGTGATGATGTCTGCCACCGAGACGCCATCCATTTTTGGGTTTTTCCGGGGCCACTATCATAAACCAACCCCGATAAAACTCCTGGGGAATTAAAGATCAACGGTGGCTGTTTAACATCAGTGAAGGAGCCCACGGCCAACTGGCCATAATCCCTGCCAGTGGCCACCAAGGTACCATCTCCTCTTAATCCCACACAATGATAGTAACCACATTCAATAGAAGTTATGTTTGACCAGGTGCCGACATCGAGCGGACCATAGGTGTTGTCGCCAACTGCTAGAACTGTCCCGTCTTCTTTAAGACCCAACGTTCCCCTCCCAGTCACCGCGATGTCCTTAACACCTGTCCAAGTTCCAAAATTAAGTTGACCATTGTTATTATCTCCAACGCCGACAAGAGTGCCATCATTTTTAAGTCCCACTGAATGACTTGCACCTGCAAGAACCTTCTTGGTATCTGACCAGGACCCTACATTATTACATTGGCCGTTACCATTATCACCGATGCAAAGTACCGTACCGTCATTTTTAAGCCCTAAGGTATGATTATAGCCTGAGACCTGCTTTATATCGGACCAGCCTGAGACATTTAGCTGCCCATAAGCATCATAGCCGATAGCAATCACCGTGCCGTTGTTGGTTATCCCAAAAGAGCTTGCGTAACCCGTGCCTACTGAACGAATATTTGACCATGAGCCAACGTTGACTTGTCCTAAGGAGTTATTACCGGCGCCATATACAGTCCCGTCATTTTTAAGCCCTAGAATGTGGGTATTTTCACCGGCTGAAACTGACTTAAGGTTGTTCCATGTAGCGATTGACGTTAACTGCCCATAAGCGTTATTACCGACTGCAAGCGCTGTGCCATCACTCCTCAGAGCAGTTGTGTTGTTGAATGCACCCGAAATCATACTCACTGTATTGTCTAGCTCATATTTTAAGCTTACGGTTGAATAATCTGCCGGCGAGGCACCAGAAACAGTTAGATTAGGGCCGAGTGATCCCGAGCTAAATTCTGCTTTTGTACTCCAAGTGTCGCCAGAAATATTCCCAGCCCAATCGCGGCATTGGGCATAAACCGTTTTGGGACCATCTCCAGAAGAAAGAGTCCAAGCCTTGGTGGGGCTGTACGCCTCCCAGCCAGACCAGGTGATACCATTATTGGAAAACTGCATCTCGGCCAGGCCAGAGCCGCCGGTATCTGCAGCCGAGCTAGTATCTAAAGTAACGCTAGTAGACTTGGCATAGTTTCCTGTGACATTTGCTCCACCTATAGAGATAGTTCCAGTCGGGGTAGTTTGCTCTATGGTAAAGGCCAGACCGTCACTCGCGTAGTTTGTCCAGCCAGAAACACGACCAGCCTCATCTGTTGTTCTGACGCGGAAGTGGTATCCTGGTGAACCAATGGTGGTTAGTTTCGAGGCTGGAATGGTGACATAGCCAGATTCTAGCTCTTGGTCTACTCCTGAGTTGTCACTAGTACCTACTATAGTATCTGTACCAGATACAGGATTAGTGGCAAATGGTGTACCGACTGGCTTTATCTCTGCCTCTGGTTTGCGACCGTTAGACACTCCACCACATCGGTTAGTTCCTCCAGTGGATCCACAAGTCAGCCCTGTGGCCTTAATCACCAGTGATTGTTCGTTGGTCCAGCCAGCTCCCACACCAGCGGCTACAGCAGTACCACTAGAATTTTTCAGCTGAGTGGTACCATCCGCTTTGTACATTGTGATGTTGCCGTTTGCTGGGGCTTCGAGGGAGTCGTAGGTAACAGTAAAATCATTGAGTGTTGGGGATGAGACTCCATCTGAAGTAGTAAGAGTAAGCTGAATTTCGAGATATCTAGTGGCGTTCAAAACGCTTAAATCAGCCGTGCCCGTACTTCCTGATGATTGAGTTGTACCCGCGCCGGCCCAGGTGGTATCAGACCAAGTTGAACCATCCTCAGAGGTTCGATATTTAAAGGTCACCGAAGTATTGGCGGGTAGCGCAGCCGTGTTCCAGTTTACGGAATTCCATTTATACTTCTGGCCAACTCCAGCATCTACTTTTAGTCCAGAGATGGTCCCGGGCGAGGTATACAGAGCTACAACCATACCTCCCGCAATATTTAAAACAGATACGGGTACGCTAGAGTCTGTACCAGTATTACCATTCCCTAGTCGGCCATTAGTATTATCACCCCATGATTTGATCGAGCCATTTGCTTCCAGCGCGATAAAAGTATTACCGATACTACTTATAACCGTCGACTGGTTAAATGATGAAGTACCGCTAAAACCAGGAACCAACACCGGAGTAGATGCTGAAAATGGCACTTCCTGATTATATCCCCAGAATTTGACTGAACCATCAGCCATGATACCAGCACCAAAATACCCTCCACTTATAACAGCAGTAGCCCTGTTAGCGGGAGTCGCTCCGTCTATTCCGGTAGCCTTCACTGGGGTATTACTTACCCCATAAGTACCATCACCAAAACCTCCAGAATAAGCACTTTTACCCCAACTACTTACTGTGCCATCCGCCATTAGGGCATTTCTTACTTCACCAGTACCTCTACCCATTGAGACGGCTCTATTAGCAGCACTCAGCCCATCTATAATTGAAACACTTACTGGTAGATTAGAGTCCGTTCCTGTGTTTCCGTTTCCAAGCTCTCCATTTAGGTTGTAGCCCCATGATTTAATTGTTCCATCTGACATCAATGCGTACATGTTACTGCTTCCCGAAGAGATACCTACCGCTCTAGTTGCGGCGCTGCTTCCATTTATCCCCTGAACATCTACCGGAGCAAGAGCATCCGTCCCAGTATTTCCGTTGCCTAGCTGACCATAATTATTTGAGCCCCAGGTCTTAACTGTCCCATCTGCCATCAGGGCAATAACAGTGCTTGAAGAAGACGAAACAGAAACAGCTCTTTTGGCAGGTGTCGTACCATCAATACCCGAGACATTAGTAGGAACTGTCTGAACAACACTACCGCTATAAACACTTCCATTGCCAAGAAACCCTGGTTGTCCCCACGCCTTTACTGTGCCATCTGCCATTAGTGCATAAGCGTTATAATGACCTAGAGAAATGGATACTGCTCGCTTATCAGCTGAGCTACCATCCAGATTTGAGACCACCACAGGGATGTTAGATGCCCCTCCTTGACTATTATTGCCAAGTTGACCCCATGTATTGCCACCCCATACTCTGGCAGATCCATCTGCCATCACCGCAGCGCCATTAAACGTGCCTGTCGATACTGAAATTGCCCTACTCGAAGCCACTGCCCCAGCTATACCAGAGACAGTTACTGGAACAAGCTGCGTGGAGGATGAACCATTTCCAAGTCTGCCATTTGTACCCGTTCCCCATGATTTGATTTTGCCATCAGCCATTAATACATATGAAGCGCCGTTGTTCATCCCTTCAGACACGTACGTGGCTCGATTAACAGCCGTCAAACCATCAATGCCTGTGACTGTAACTGGTATGGTAGAGGCATCATTCGTGTTATTGCCCAAGGTACCATTATAACCCCAGGTCTTAACCGTGCCATCCGCCATTAGAGCCATGGAGACCCTAGCACCTGCTGAGATTGCAGTGGCCCGCAGGGCTGCGGAAGCACCCGTAATTACTGATACATTTACTGGCACATTGGCCTGAGTTCCAGATGCACTCCCATTGCCGAGCTCGCCAGCCATGTTGTAACCCCAAGACTTCACTGTTCCGTCCGCCATCAGGGCCAGTGTCTGAGTATTACCAGTTGCGACTGCCATTGCCCTGAGCGCCGCAGTTGAACCATTAATGTTAGATACATTCACCGGCACTAGGGAATTCGACGTTCCATTATTCCCCAACTGACCAATCGTGCCCGCGCCCCAAGTTTTAATCGTCCCATCCGCCATCAAGGCGGCAGTATGTCCGTTTCCAGCTGATATTGCAGTCGCCCTTGTTGCCGCTGTAGTTCCATTTATATTAGATACACTCACCGGAGCATTTGAATCTGTTGTACTATTGTTCCCCAAAGTACCAGCAGTACTGTTAAAACCCCATGACTTAATCGTTCCATCCGCCATTACTGCGGTTGAATAATTTATACCTGCTGAAATCGCAATTGCTCGGGTGACCGCGTTGGCACCCGTAATACCGATAACGGTTACAGGAATATTAGATGAGCCACCCGTTGCCCCATTTCCTAGTTCCCCATACCCATTCCTGCCCCAAGATTTGATCGTTCCGTCAGCCATCAAGGCGAGGGCATGACCTCCACCAACCCAATCCGAGCCAGCCGAAACTGCTATAGCCCTGGTACCTGCGGTGGTGCCAGTAATACCGGATACGGTTACCGGTACATTTGATTCTGTATTTGTTCCGTTCCCGAGCTGCCCAACGTTATTTTTCCCCCAAGACCTAACGGTCCCATCCGCCATCAAGGCAAGTGCAAAATCAGCACCTCCACTAACAGCGAGAGCTCCCTGCGGTGTGGATGAAGAATTAAGCTCCAAACTCGCATCTGCAGCAGCCGCCGTACAGGATGCATCAGTGTAAGCAGTCCCCGAAATCGCTATCTGGGACTGTGTAGTGGCCCCACATAACGCCGACTTATTGTATGTAAAATCACCGTTAGTAGACCAAGTAACGCTATTTGCCCCAGCCTGTACCAACCCTGACTTGAAAGGATTTAAGTAAGGTAAAATAAATTGAATAGTTGTAAATAGCATCAAGGACACGAAAAATGCTGAAATAGTGGCATTTTTTACCGGTACGGCATACTTACTTTCAGTGGTTTTTTTGTATACTGGGCTCTTCACAACCAAAACGTCGTGAAACTTGCGAACTCTCAAATGGAGCCTATAGGTCAGTTCATATCTCCAGATTCTAGATTTATCGATAATGAACGTGAGAGCTTTAATTGCAGCCACACCAAAAAAAGAAGAACAGACACCTACTGCCTTTCGTAAGTAGTTTCTAGCTTTCAGGAATCGTGGCCTTTGTGCCAAGCTCCCTCCCTCTTATGGTTATGTATTAATTTTAAGCTCATTCCGTCCCTAAAACAAGCACAAAAGTGCTTGTTTTAGGGAATCTTTAGTAAGGTTATTGATTTACTTCTGACCGGTGATTCTCTTGCCGACGTTTCCGAAGAATTGGTTCAGATTCTTGGTCCAGGCAAAGGTGTCCTCGAGTGACTTCAGGATGAGCTGAAGGATCGATTTTTCCTTGGTAGGAGTTACGAAGGTGTAGTCCTGCGACTGCGTAATGTTGTTGCGTTTATCTGCAGAGACCATACGGTAATGGAATGAGGATGCTGGCTTTAGGTTCTTTACGATAACAGTATGTGAGGTATTTAGTGAGGTGTCCTCTACAGATCTGTTAGCATAGTTACCGCCGATGATACCTTCGTCGTACTCGACGAGCGTACTAGCTGGTTTATTGGTATTCCAGGAGATGATTACTGATGCGGTTGTGTCATTCTCACCCATAGGGAGGATGTCGGTCTTGGCATTAGTAATCTTGGGCCCTTCGGTATCGAGTGGGGTACGGACTAGCTTGTCGGTATCGGCAACTTCGTTCCCAGCCTCATCCTTGGCAAGGATTTGGTAGTGATACTCTTGGTTGTCGATCAGATTATCTATCACAAGCTCATGAACCTTAGAGACACCGTTCTTGCCCCTCTTTTCGCCATAGGCAGTGCTAGTACCCCAGTTAACAATGGTTTCCGTGTCAACATTAGTTTCCCAAGCGATAGTTACCGAGTATGGAGTGATGTTCTTTACCGTCATATTGCTAATCTTCGGCTTCAGGACAGCGGTGAAGCTGTATTCCTGCGAAGTATACTCTACTTCGTTGGCGTCTTTCACACGTACTCGATAATAGTACTTGGTGCCAGGTATCAGGCCCTCGATAACGACTACATGGGTCGTGGCCATGTTGTTGTTGCCTGCAGAGACGTCATAAACGCCAGAGGTTGTACTATAGTCTACCCACGACGTAGTTTCGTTGCCGGTCTGCCAAACGATCTGAGCCGTAGTGGCCGTAATGTTACGCTCAGCAACATTCGAGCTGGCTGGAGCTAGAGTAAACTGGGCCGAGTCGAAGGCTTTGGTCTTGAAGTTTGCAAATTCACCGGCAGGGTACTCCGCAAGGTAGCCATCTTTACTGATGGACTTAACCTTATAAGTATATGTGCGATCAGACCTGAGGCCCTTGATGATCACCCGGTGGTTTCTAGGACTTGCAGATAAGGCTTCTGGGTCTACACCAGCAGTTCCGCCCTGTGGTTCATCACCACCATGTCTCTGCAACTGATACTCAACAAAAGCGGAGGAAGCGTCCAGATTAGTGCTCCATGTGACTTCGGTGGTTGATGTCGTAGAGACTGTATTTCCCGGTGTAATAGTAAAGCCAGAAGTGGTAAGTCCTGGAAGTACCGTGGAGTAATTATCATTACCTGGGTCGGAGGCCAACATCGCCTCGTTCCCCAAGAAGTTTCTGGAAATAATGCGGTAATAGTATTGCGTTGTCGGCTTGAGCGCTATCAGCTTGACCGAGTGCATCTCCGTTGGATCCTTCTGTGCTCTATCCCCTACAGTCACCCACTTATCATCGCCGGAGATTGCTGCGTCGGGGGTGGCCTTGCGGTATTCTACCACAGAATCGGTCCGCTGATCGGTATACCAAGTAATCGTAGCCTCGGAAACTCCAACATCTGCAAAACGAGGTAACTTCTGAGCAACAACCGTCTCGATGTGAGGTGTTGCCACGATTGGGTTTAGGTCAACCGAACTCGCCAACTTATCGATTTTTGTCTCATTCGAATAGAATGTGCCGTTTACACCGTTTACCGGAGTGTTGTCGGCGTATCGGAAATTCTCGGCAGCGTCATCTAGGGCGGTCACAGCATATCGATAGGTTCTGCCTGCATTTTTTGTTGCAAGAGCCTCGACCTCCGAGATGTAATCGATATAAAAATTGTTTGCCATCGCCTTGTTTTGATCTGCATCATAGAGAGGATTATTCCCCGAGACCTTTATCTGATCCCAGACGACGCCATCCATAGAGCGATATATCTTATATTCTCGGAAATCGTTCGCGATACCACGATAAGAGGTCGGGATACGTTCCCAAGTAACAATATTACGCAGGTAGAATACTCCGTCTCCATTGATGTCCTTGATTCTCAATTTTGCCGGACCGGACTGGACAGTCGGTGTAAGGCTCCAGGTAGGCGCTGTTGCATCTGGAGTGATGTCCCAACCGAACTTATTTGCGCCACCGGAATTCAGTGAGGTGATGCTAGAAAGTGGCCCAAAGCGGTTACTCTGGTCTGGTTGATTTGGTACATTCGCATTATCCTGAGCTCGAACTCGATAGAAGTAAGTAGCACCGTCAACGAGGCCCGTATCTACTATCTGGTACTGATTATCTCTGTCGGCCTGATTTGGCGTGATGGAAATATCACTTCCCGTACTACCAGCCGTAAATGCCAGACAACCAGAGCCGCAGCCTCCAGCACTGCTCAGCTTCAACTTAGTAGTCTTTGTTGGATCTAGCCACTCTGCAGCCGTGAGGTTGTTTGTATCATTTTTGTAACGATAAACTTCATATCGAACAATCTGGTCACCCTTACTATTGCTTCCCTTGAAGTTCACCGTGATTTTATGCCCGACCGAAGCGTCTGCCGTAGTATCTCCCTTTAGGGAGGATACCTGAACCTCAATCGGAGCCGATGGAACATCGGAATTATAGGTTCTAGCACTCGAGTTTGGATCGACGCTTGAAAATCCAGAAGTATTCGTACTGGCATCCATGGCTATAACGCGGTAATAGTAGGTCGTCGTGTCGGCGAGGCCATTGTCTTCATAGGTTTCTGCGGCTGTCGTCGTTACTAGGGTACCACTAGTGAGCCAATCTGCTTCGTCGAGATAATTCGTTGTGGAACGATATACTTTATAGGACACATTGCCACTACCCCGATCTATGTTTGGCGTCGCTTGGGTACAGTTAGTAACCAAGGCCTTGCAATCTACCGATGCTGCCCAGTTTACAGAAATTCGTTGATGGCCAATGTTTGGATTATTTAGATCACTACCATCAAGACCCAGGGCGGTCGCTGTAACTGCGCTTGGGTTTGTCGGCGGAGTAATATCTGGAGTGATAGCGGTATTGCCGTTTTTGTTGATATCTGGGTCTGGAAAGAACGGTGGAAAGAGATCACTCTCATTGTTAATAAGATCAAGTGCTGTAATTCTATAGTAGTACTGCGTGTAGTCGTTTAGGCCCGTTGAAATAGAGGTCTTACCAGCCGGCTGTCCACTTCTTTGATCCGTTACAGGATAAACTCCAATGTTGTAGGTAGCGGCATTATTGTCATTGTTGTCATACCAAATTGTTTGCTGACCACTGCTTCCGTCAACCACACCGACCAAAACCCACTCGTTTTCAACACCGCTCCCGGTCACAGAACGCCAGATTTTGTAGTGGCCTATCTTGCCCTCAGCGTCGGGGCCCATACCGAGTCCAGTATCGTTAGATATCGTCCAGGTGAGTCTGATCTCAGAGCCACGATTGTTAACATCGCTACATTTCTGCACCGTACCATCACAGACTGTTGCCACCACAGCACTAGGTGTCGAAGGTGGAACGTTGTCTATAGTATAACCATCCGTCTTTACCCCGTCACCCGGCCAGTCTGCTAAGTTACCTGCAAGGTCCGTGGCCCGAATCTGATAATTGTACTTGAAACCAGCATCAAGACCTGCGTTGTCGGAGTACACCTGTACGTTACCTAGCTGCCCAGAAGTCCAAACGCTCGCATCATTCCAGGAAAGGATTGAATCTTTCTTTCGACGTATCTGATAATCTACGGCTCCTGAGCCACCGCCATCTAACGCCGCATCCCAATGCAGAACTATGATGTTTGTAGACGATTCGTTGAGCGGTGCACGAAAATCTGTTGGGGTTAGGGGCTTACCATTATCAAACTTAATCTGTTGATGTTCGATCTGTACCTCATCGTTTCCGGCGGTATCAGTGGAATAGTAGTAGAGCACATGGTCGCCGGTTATCGCCGTGACACTTGTACCCGTGGTCCAATTGCCACTTGTGCTGTCCCATTGGTACTTGGTGCTTGCGATACCAGAGGCACTACCGCCGCCGGCATCAGAAGGCGAAAGCGTGATTTGTGGTGCAGTATCAACGAACCAACCATTTGCACCATTTGGGGTTCCTATAGAGTATCCCGTTGTAGGTAAAGTAGTGTCGAGCTTGAAGAGTTGCTGTTGCGTGCCTTCCACGTGTCCAGCGAAGTCCTTGGACCTATAGTACAAGGTGTGTGTCCCCTGGCCGATGGAACCGGCCATATCAAACGGCGTCGAATAAGTAGTGGTCCCAGATCCTAGGTCACTGTTATCCCAACGATACAACACGTTCTCTATACCTACGCCCGAGCCGTTCTTTGTTGCCGTCAGAGTGATAGTCGGATTTGTCTTGTACCAGCCATTTGAGCCATCGTTTGTTACGGGATCGGCGATGAGAGCCGTAGTAGGTAGTGTCATATCGAGAGTGACATTGTCCGAAATAGCTATAACGGCAGGTGTTAAATCTCGTACACAACGAACATAGTAAGAGTAGTTTTTCGGTGTGGCCGAGGACGCTTCGTTGGAAAATTTAAATCCTCTCGCATTCGAAGAATTTAAGTCATATTCCATAGAGGTCCAGAAAAAATCATCCTGATTAAAGGCTTGCCCGTAACTAGATTGATTGGCATACATCCCCTCAAGTTCACCAAATGTTGGCAGTCTTCCGCCAACAATCTGACATGCAGCTCGTGCCGGGTAAGCAGAATAATCTAGACTATTATCAGCTGAGAGACCATTACCATCACCCCAGTAAGCGTCTGTGACTGTCGTACACTGCGGGCCTGGACAAGCCGAAACTGGTCCCCACTGTTTTTTAGTCGCTTCATTTGCATTGTAAACCTGGATGTTATTTATAGTACCTGTGCCGTCTATCCAGTTTGGATAGTAGTCTCCTCCGATGTTAAGCGCTAGATCCCTAAATCTCGCGTAGACCTTGCGAGGACCATCCAATCCCGCTAGCAACGACCAGCTTCCGCTGTAACCAGTAGTTTTGTATGCCTCGTCCCAAGTCTGCCAACCACTATTTGTGATTGCCCCATTCGCGTCGGTAGCTGCGCCCCAGGTGACGCCGTCGTTCGAGAGCTGGAAGTCCTTGAGACCAGTACCCACGTCCGAGGCATCGAGAATCATCGTTACAGCGCGATTTGTTGCATAGGTCGGATTACCGGCATTGATAGTAGCGGTGCCTGTTGGAGCGGTAGCGTCTAGCGTGACAGCAGCCGAAATACCAGTAGTTACTCCTATAGATACGTCATAAATAACGGGGGTATAGGCGGAATCTGCCGACTGGAGATAAGCCTTATACCTGATATATTGATTACCATTCAGACTTGTAGGTATCTGGGTACCGCTGGTTGTGAAGTATGTCCCACTCGTCCCATCAGGTCCTACATAGTTCCAGGTGGTGTTATCATTGTTGGCTGCTACCTGGAAACGTAAGGCATCGGCACCTGCCTGTGTTGGAACATCCGCCGACCAGGAGATATTTTCAAAATGTTGAGCACTAGCGTTGTCTTTTACGAATGATGCGAAATTTCCAGAGAGAGACGAAGGAATATATGAGACTTCGGCATATATCTGATAAAGAATTGCTGAGGACCCGCTGCTAAGCAAACCAATCTGTAAACTATTGATTTGGGATAGAGTCCAAGCCAGTCCGGTACGAGGATTCGTTAACGAGCCAAAATTGCCGAGCGGACTCCCCGAGTTCTCCACTCCTGTAGAGAACCACTCACCCGAACCGTCATAGATACCGAAAGAAATCAACGACGAACAACCTCCGCAATCATCCGAGCCGAAAGCGTCTGCGTAGATGTTAACTCCTGTAATTGTTACGTTGCTTAGGGCGGGATCCTGCAAATTATAGAGGTCCTTACCGCCTCCAAGTACATAATCCCCCTGGTTATTTACAACCTCATCAACCTTGTCCCAGTTTTGCCCCGTTGCCGGATTCTGCGACCATTGGCTATAGTTTCCAGGACCGTTTGGCCTTATTATAGTGGTCTGCACTCCTCCTACTAGCTTGATAGTTCCGGGGGTATTAGTAACACTGGCGTTCCCTGAGGTTTGTCCGCCTTGAAAATCAGCCTGGCTAGTCTGTGCCCAGGTATTAGTTACATTTCCTGCATTATCCCGATATTGGGCGTAGACAGTTTTTGCCCCATTTCCAGCTGAAAGTGCCCAAACCCTGCTAGTACTATACGGTTCCCACCCTGACCAAACTAGGGGGTCCCCATCAATTGCGGGTTTATTTGCAAATTGCATCTGTCCCAGACCTGAGCCCCCTGTGTCGTTAACCGTCGAGCTAAGAACTACATTTCTCGACTTCGCATATCCGCCCGTGACATTTGACCCGCCAATGGTAACTGAACCGGTAGGCAGTTCTTGTTCGATACGGAAAAGTACTTCGTTTGTAGACCATGCACTTATGCGCCCCGTGGAGTCGGAGGTCCGAACCTTAAATTTATAATTGCCTGGAGCTAATCCGTTCTTAGTAACAGCAAGTTCCACAGGATTAGCATAATTTCCTGGGGTTAACAAAACTCCTGGGCCAACTGTGCCAGTGCCAGTAAATGACGCACCTTGAGACACTACTTCAATTTCTGGATAAAGTGTTTCCCCGCTGTTAAAGCCTTGGGCGAAATATTTTTCAACAAATCCTGATTCATTAGTGTAAGTGTCATAAGGTATGTCGGTTGTGCCGCTAAGTCTCTTCGCTAACTGGGCAATTGGGGCGTCGAGATAGTTATACCCCAGATCAACTCTGTCTAAGACAGGTGTATTCGATCCGTCTGATTCTAGACGAACTAGAACTTCTATAAATCTTTTGGCTGGGATTGTATTTAATATACCGGTCGTCGAAGAGGTCTCTACGCCCGCTACTCGCTGTTGATAAAAGAATGATCCCGCCGTACTCCAATCGCTACAGCCAGAACCTGTGGAGGTTGGACCATAGCAGAAAGAGGTGTCTAGTTCTCCTTGAGTATCACCAGAACGAACCTTGAGCTTTACCTTCTGGTTGTTCGAGGCCGTTGTGCCTGTCAACGAAATCGTAGACGCCTTAGCGGTATTACCAATTCCTGAATCATAACGGAGACCAACCGCGGATGTAACACTCGAACCTAGGTTACCAGGGGTATTAAAGGCTGTTACCGAGCCATTGGCATCTGACATTCTCTCCGTAAGCCAATCACCTCCTCCACCAGTGTTGGTAACAGCCGTAAAAAGGCTTGAGTTGGAAAAAGTTATTCCGCGACATGGCTTACCAGTAATCGTCCAGACAAGAGAGGCGTCCGAGAGAAGCCTCTTCTCAATAATGTAGTAATAGGTAGGGAATGTCCCTATTGAACTTGCGGAAGTATAAAAATATGTTCCGTCCGAGGTCATCATATTAACATTAGGATTCGTTCCTGTTGGTGTGATATTCTGGCCGTAAACAAGGGCCCCGGTAGTCATGTTACGTTTTTCGTATCTATAATTGGCACCTGAATAACCGCCAACGTATAAAAAACTACCGTCAATAATTAAATCCTGTATGCCATCATTACCGGTGGTTGGGTCCGAGTCAACAGTCCATGTACCAATTGTCAAAGCCAGGTTACTCGAATTTCTTTTCTGTATTCTCCCAAAGGAATTACTCGCAGAACCACCGTATCCACCTATATAAACGTACCCACCGGACACAGCAACACCAGTGATGGACTCGTACGAAGTCACGCCAGTACTGATATCAACCGTAACAGCTGTTGATAAAGAACCATCCACTGAGGAGATTTTTTCTAGCCGCCAAGCGGGGTTATTAGACATAGAGTTATCGAGACCCCCCACATATATCCAGGATCCATCAGTAGCCCCTGACATTGGGACATCGTTTCCAGTTGAAGGATTGTAAGTCCGTGTCCAAGCTAATCCACCATCTGAGATATTCCTTTTTTCTATTACCCATTTTGTATCATTATTACTTGCCCCTGAACCGATACCCACTAAGTAGAGCGAACTCCCTGAAACGAATATATCCTTTACATAGTCATAGTAACCACCGTTATTCTCTGTCTGGGCCCACACCAAAGTACCGTCTGATATATTTCTCTTTTCAATTCTCCACTGATAATCACCATTAATTAAATCTGGAGCTTGGCCCACATATTGTAATCCACCTATATAAACAAATTCGCCATCCACGGCAGTAGAATACGTGGTGTCCGTGCCAGCCGTTGGGTTAGACGGTTGGGACCAGTTTGAAGTAGCCTGAAGCTTAGTATTATCGTTGTTATTTGCATCATTCGCGTCATTATCACCCCCGATTGTCACTCCCGCATTTGTTGCTGCGGTTTCGAAGTCTGCTTTGGTTGTCCACGTCTTATTATTTGACCCGGCATAAACTTGACCTGGAGCTAATAGATTGAACTGTGGCAATATATATTGAATAGTAGTAAACAGCATTAGAGATACAACAAAGGCAGAAGCTGTAGCATTTCGCACCGGCACTGCATACTTATTTTCCGTAACCTTACGATAAATAACGTTCTTCACTACCAAGTTGTCATGTACTGAGCGAACCTTGAGGTGAAGCTTGTACGTCAGTTCAAAGCGCCACACCCGAGCCTTGTCGATGAAGAAGGTAAGAGCCCGAACTATAGCCAATCCAAATATAGCAGAACATGCACTTACTGCTTTCTTGCAATAGCTTCTAGCTTTCAGGAATCGTGGCCTTTGTGCCAAGGTCCCTCCCTCTTAGGTTTATGTATATATTATGGGCTTTTTCTGTATCTAAAACAAGCACATAATGTGCTTGTTTTAGTAAATATTAGCGACTAATAATGGACTATTACTGGAGTTCCGACCGCTGCCCAATTGTAGATGTAGATTGCGGCATCATCGGGGCTATTTACACAGCCATGAGAACCATTCCAATGATAATCCTGACCACCAAAAGAGCCGTTGCGCCAGTGCGCATCATGTATTGCATGTCCCGCGCTCGTGAACCAAACTGCGTGATCCACCCATACCTTGTAGTAATCGACACCTGGCGTGCCACCTGTCATGTAGAAACTTGCGTTACGTCCAAGGACAAGATGGGTTCCGACCGGGGTCGAGTGATTGTCGTCTCCTGTCGTCACACTCCACTGATGGCAATTTACACCACCCTTTTCACAGGCAGTCATCGTCTGGGAAGAAAGATTGATGTCTATATACTTGTCCCAGTCAGCTATCACTACATTCTCGTACCGAGTTTTGAAATTATCAACATAGGTAGGTATCTCCAGCCTCACGCTAGGCTGCACCGGCAGCGTAGAGGCGATCTGTGTACCCAAAACATCATTATTCACGAGTGTCCCATTCACCCCAGCCTGTGTTTCGGTCTGTTTTACCCCATTTTCTACCCGCACTATCCTCTCCGTAGAATAGATGTTGATCTTACTCCCTAGGAAGGAAAAGTAGCTGTTCATCTTTGACTGGTCTATCGCTAGGGTATACTTTGCGTCGCCTTCGTTTTTCGTGAATGTTATCCAAGAGCCTACCGTGTCCTGATTTGGTCGATACTCGACCCCCTGATAAGTCAGTGTTACTGGCCGCGCCATCACATTCTGAGCCTGAAGCATCACTTCCTGGGCAGCGTTATCGACAATCGCTGGCTTCACAACCGTGGTCTTTACATCGATCTTTTCGGCGCGAAGTCCATTTATACTACCGAGGACACTGCTCTTAAGCTCGTCCAGAATTACTTCGCGTCCAAAGATAGCCGGCTTTAGCTGTGTGGTGCCTCCCTCTACGGTAACCTGCGAGTCTTGGGCCTGAATTTTGATATTCTCCGCGATTTTTGTAAGGTAAGCGTCTAGTTTCTCCTTGTTAACGGTGTAACTAGGCGAAATCGCCAGATCGTTGGAACGGATAAACTGCTGCCAAGGAGCCCACTTAATCTCAGTAGATAGCAAGCGTCCACGGGTCAGGTAATCGTCGTACCAAACGTCAGACCTGCCTCTAGAATAAGCCGATAGGGCCATACTATCCGTATTGAAGATGATACCCAGGTCCTGCACGTTTGCTTTGTAGTCTTGGTCTGGTCCCTTGATAACGATGTTGTAATCTTTTACCTTCGCGGTTATCAGTTTCTGTACGTCTGTAACACTTTTCCCACCGACATCCTCGCCCCAGACTACAACACCCGGGAAAACCTTGTTCTGATAAATTGCTTGGTGCGCATATGCCGCTCCGCCAATCAGACCCGCGAGTACAATAGATACTGCGGTCACCAAGGTGACGGCAAGCGCTATCCTACGATGATTTCGAAAGAACTTGCGCTCTACTGCAATCATTTCTGGTACCGAATCAGATTCTGTTACCCTAGTCTTAACATTCTTTGCACCCTTTTTCTTAGGGGATGAATCTTCTCCGGTTGGTGCGGCTGTCTTTGTAGCACGCGACCAGATGTACCATTTTTTCGAAGGTAACACGAAGTTCTTGCCATCATCTGCTGGCAAGTTTGGCCGAAGTAGATCCTCTAAAGGCTCCTCGCTTTTTGCGGCGAGCTCCTCTAGGTATCGCTTCTCGCCCTTCTTCGGCTTAGAGTCGATGCTATCGACATTTTTACGCTTTGCTACCACGCACTTTCCCTCCAAGTCCACTGAGTTTCTGGACTGCCTTCTGTACTACTTCATCTACCTCTGCCTCGGTGAGTGTTTTTTCGTCACTCACAATCGTAAGTCGAATTGTAATGCTTTTCTCATCTGCAGGCAATGTTTTGCCTTGATAGATATCTATAATTTCTACGTTTTGCGCGAGTTTGTCTACTGCCGAAAGACTGGCCATGACCTGCGACACCTGAACCTTGTCAGAAACAACAAATGAGATATCACGCAGTGAGTGCTGGTATCGACTAATTTCTTTGACTTTTACGTCACTAGCTACTAGCTTCATGATGCTATCCAGGTCTAGTTCTGCGACGGCCGACTCTCTCTTTAGGCCAAATGTTGCGGCGAGTTCAGAGCGGGTAATTCCGATTTCGCCAACCTTAGCTTTTCCGACAAAGACATCGGCGGCCCTACCGGTCTGAAAAACCGTATTCTCTGCTGTTTGGAATAGTAAATCCGAGATACCAAGCGTGTAGAAGAAGTTTTCTACAATCCCCTTAGTATCGTAATATTCAGCTCCCTCAACATAGGTGATTGGCCAGCTCTTCCCACCCACTACGCCGACAGAAAGCCAGTTTCTCTCCTGGGGTAGACCCCTACCTTTACGATGAAAGGACTTACCGATCTCGAAGAATCTAATGCTTTCCCTGTGGTATTGATTCGCAGCTAGTGCCTCTAGCATCTTGGGTACCAAGCTTGTCCTCATGTACTTCTGCTCTTTGACCAGCGGGTTCGCAAGCTCAAAGGCGTCCTTGGTATCTGCGCTCACAGCCCGAAGCTCGGTCTCTCCGGCGAATGAATAGGTCATAATCTCTGTAATTCCGATGCCAGCAAGGCCATGGCGAACCTTCTTGGCAAATTCATATCCTTCATTCTTCTTAGAAACGCTACGTACGCTGTATGGCAGAGTGCTCGGGATACTATCAAAGCCTATTACACGGCTCACCTCTTCGTAAAGGTCTACTGGCTCGTCGATATCCACTCTCCAGGTTGGCACTACGATTTCGTACAAATACTTCGTACGTACCGTTACAGTGAACCCGAGTTTCGTAAGTACCGATTGAATCTGCCTATCGGTATAACTCGAGCCCAGGAAGGCATTCAGCTTAGATGGATTTAGCGATATCTTCCGGTTCTTTACCGTAGTCTTTAACGTATCTGTGGCCTTGCCCTCTACAAGCCCACCCGCAATATCAGCAAGCAGCTGTGCTGCCCTAGCAATTGCAGCCTCGGGGGATGCAATGCCAATACCCTTCTCGTATCTGGCCACCGCCTCCGATCGGAGACCCAGAGCTCTCGAAGTGCGTCGTATGCTGGCTTTGTCGAAAACTGCAGCCTCAATAAAGATGTTCTGGGTATTTTTATCAATCTCGGTAGTAGCTCCTCCCATCACTCCTGCCAAAGCAATCGGGTCCTTACCGTCGGTAATCACGAGCATCTCGGTAGTCAATTTACGCTTATTACCATCGAGTGTCGTCAGCTGTTCACCGCTTTTTGCAAGTCGCACACCAATCTTTACTGTCCCCTTGCTACTGACTTTATCTAAATCGAAGAAGTGCAGCGGCTGACCATATTCGAGCATGACATAGTTGGAAATATCGACAAAAAGGTCGATGGAGCGAACCCCTGACGCCAAAAGCCGTTCCTTCATCCACTGAGGAGTTTCTGTTCGCTTCACTTCTGTAACGACTCTCGCCATATAGCGAGGGCAAAGAGCAGCATCCTCTAAGGTAATGTTTACCTTCGTAGAAGGCTTACTTTCTACAAGTGATACCCTTGGTAATACTAGTCTCTCTCCGGTAAGAGCGGCAACTTCTCGTGCCAAACCGACCACACTCATGCAATCTGGTCTGTTGGCCAGTACTTTCACGTCCAATACTTGGTCCGCACCTTTTTCGGAAACAAATACCTCACCAATCTTGGTGGCTTTATCGAGAATCATAATTCCGCTATGGTCTGCGCCGAGGCCTAGCTCCTGCTCACTACAAATCATTCCAAATGAATCTACGCCACGAAGGCTGGCCTTACCAATCTCGAAGTCCCCGAGCTTGGCGCCGACAATAGCAACAGCAACGGTTTGTTCCTTTTCGAGATTCGCCGCGCCACAAACAATCTGGAGTATCTCGCTACCGACATCAACCTGTGCTACTCGAAGTTTGTCGGCATTGGGATGTTTCTCTAGTGAGACTACCTTGCCGACAACGACACCGCTAAAATTGTGACCGGAAACAATCTCATCTACCTCGAGCCCAGACATGGTAAGCTTCTCGGCAATCACTTCTGCTGGGAATTTGGTATTTACGTATTCTTTTAGCCACTTGTACGAGAGCTTCACTTATCTTTGTCTTTCTGCTTATACTTAAACACGAGCGCAATGATGATTCCGCAAAAGATAACCCATGCGATTTGCAGTACCGTAAAAACCACGTCATTGATGTGAACCGCGTATAGAAGGAGCATCAGATTTGCTAGCTCCCAAATAGTCCAAGCGACCACACTCTGTCCTGTGGAATCTTTGGTTTTTATAAGATGCAACAGCATGGGAACATTTCCAGCTACCGAAATAATCGAACCTACTGTTCCTATCAGTAAATATGTCTGCTCGTTCATTAGAATTGCTCCAAAAATCTTACGTCAGGGTGCCAAAGTAGGCGAGCATCCGGAATTTGATGCTTAATCATGGCGATACGATCGACGCCTAGGCCAAAAGCAAAGCCGCTATATTTCTCCGGATCGATCCCCATATTGCGCAAAACCTGGGGGTGTACCATACCGGAGCCAAGAAGCTCCAACCATCCTGTGCCCCCACAGGAACGACACCCCTTACCGCCGCACTGAGGACAGCTTGCATCCATCTCGGCACTGGGCTCAGTATAGGGGAAGAAATTCGGTCTGAAACGAGTCTTGGTATCAGGGCCAAATATTTCTCGTGCTACGTGCTCGAGGGTTCCCTTGAGGTCGGCAAACGTAATGCCCTCATCGATTACCAGGCCTTCAAATTGGTGAAATATCCAGCTGTGAGTGGCGTCCTCATTTTCGTTACGGTGTACCTTACCAGGGGCAATAATCTTGATCGGTGGTTTGTGTTCCTCCATATAGCGAATCTGCACGGTAGAAGTATGGGTTCTCGGGAGAAAACCGTCGAGCAAGTAAAAAGTATCCTGCATGTCCCTAGCTGGGTGCTCTGGACCCATGTTGAGTGCCTCAAAATTGTGCCAATCATCGTCTACCTCTGGACCGGAAGCAACTTCGTAACCCATGGAGGTAAATATATCAGTAAGTTTCTCTAGTGTCTGATGCACGGGATGAATGTGTCCTACAGGATAAAGAGTCCCCGGTGCGGTGACATCAAATGGCTT
Organism: Patescibacteria group bacterium; assembly: GCA_041738615.1. Lineage (GTDB taxonomy): Bacteria > Patescibacteriota > CPR2 > UBA1875 > CAIMLA01 > JBGSPL01. Next base: position 168,556 of record JBGSPL010000004.1, on the reverse strand, counting down.
CTCCTGAGCCGTATCCGATGCCGATTCTTTCTGGGCGATTTCGGACTCTATATATACGCGCAGAGCGTTGGCATCTGCACCGAATTGATTGCGCAGAGAAGCCTCGATGTCCTTGATCCCCTTCAGCAACGCTGAAAGCTCACTCTTTCTACCAAGGTACTTGGTACGAACTTCTGAAACCTCGAGTGATGCTAGATCACTCACGAAATTTACTTTTATTTGTGCAATATCTTTGTTCATTACATCAGCCCAAAGAGTTGCAACCAAGCAGGGTTTAGGATTATAGAAAGTACCCCGGCTATAATCAAGTTTTCGAAGATGTGATATTTATAACCAAACTTCATGACCCCGAGGTAGCCAGCAAGTGAGAGCAAGAATGTAATTACCGAAAACGCCACGCCACCAAGTGAAGAAAACACGACAAGCCCCAGAAACTGAGCTACTACGTTGGAGAGTGAAAGCCAGAGCGCCAGCTTGAGTCGATGAGTTACAGTTTCCTTGATCTTGGCGAGATAGAAATAGAAAAAAACAACTGCTACGGTTGCGCCATAATTAATCGCAATTATAAGTGTGAGTCCCAAAATAATATAAAAAACGTGGCTCAAGAAGTTTTCTCCTTACCTGAAATAAAGTATAGCTCAAATAGCACTAGACTCAAAGCCAAAAGCAAGGCATCCCACCAGGTCAGCAGCTCGAGTGCCGAGAGACCAAGCACTCCGACCACGTAAATTCCAACCAGAAAACCTCTCCGGAGTGAACCCCTGGATGCCAAGAAATGACTTTCGTTGTTACTTCTCATACGAATAACTAAGTAGTTTAGTAAAGCAAATACGCTCATTGCCACGATAAAGAGTGATACCAAGAATAACGTAACGTTCATCCCGCTGGTCCTTGGATCTAGTCTGTACAGCGCGTAAACAAAAATCCCCCCGGAGAGTACCGCGGCCAAAATAGCCTTGTAAGAAAAAGTTCCTTTGTTCATGTCTATATTATAGAACATCTACGGCAAAGGAGGAAATAAAACTATTCGCCCGTGCTCGGCTTGTCCAACTGAATGAGTTCAGACTCGATAGAACTACCAGAAATTTTGGTAATATCCTTGTCGATCTTGGTAAACTCTTTACTTGCCGTGTTGTAGGCATTCACAGTAGTGCCTAGTGAGTTCCCCAGCTTTGTCATATGTGTCTGATACGCATTTAGATGTGAGGAGAGCTTATTCACATTGCCTACTATCTCGTGAATCGATTCTTCAATCTTGAGAGCTCGGAGGCCTTGCATCACGGTCTGAAGGTAAGCCGCAAAAGATGTTGGGGAAACAATGATTACTCGTTTCTCACGGAAAGCGTAATCGATAAGGTCCCGCGTATTTACCTTTAGTGCCCCCACCTGGTTTACTAGTAGGTCATAATATATCCCCTCAGAAGGGATAAACATAAAAGCAAAGTCCATGGTACCTTCCTTCGGTTTAATATACTTGGCAGTTTCATCGATACGATTCTTGAGGTCTTGTTTGAAAAGTTTTTCCAGCTGCTCCTTCTTCGTCATATCTTTCTCGGCAACAATCTTGTTGTAGTTCTCCAGAGAGAACTTGGAATCAATGGGCAAAATCTTATCTTTAATAAATACTACAGCGTCAACGATGTCGCCGTTTTTAAAGGAGTATTGCATCTGGTAGTCCTTGGGACCAAACATATTTTTCAGTAGGGTTTCTAGATAATATTCGCCTAGGATTCCACGCTGCTTTGGGTTCTTGAGCACGTTCTCCAAGCCCTGAAGCTGATCGGCGATGCCAAGGACCTGCTTGTTAGTGTTCTCGAGGTTACTAAGCTTCTCCGTAACGTCCTTGATGATATTGCTGCTAGCACGAAACTGCTCCTGGACAGACCGGTTGGACTCCACCATCCCCTTGCTCAGCTGCTCTGAAACCTGCGCTAGCTGCTGCTGTAAAAGTAGCAAGGATTTGTCATCTTCTTTCGGCTGGGGCCGCTCCACAACTTGTGTTTTGAGATAATAGAATAGGGCTGCAAAACCAGCGATCAAAATTCCTGAAATAATTAAAGTATTTGTATCCATACAGTTATTCTAGAGCGCCAGAGAGAAAGAAACAAGTATACATCCGCCAACAAAAGGGAAAGGGCCGGTACGACCCACGCCTGTTGCCCGTCGTTGGCAACCGAGACGTGAGTCATACCGACCCCATTTTCCCACGTACAAGTGCTTCGCCCCAAGAGAGTTCCTGGTCTGAAACCTGGGGACAGTGCTGGCGCCTCAGATCTCCCGTCCTACGGGAGCTACGATCCGAGGCTAGACGACCGGGCCCTAGAGCAGGCCCGTGCCGGCGCGCGCGCCGTTGGCGACGGAATCAATTGAAGTATGACCGATGCTGCCGACGACCGGGGTGCCGCGAACGGCGACTGCGTTGCGAGTGACCTTCATGGAGATACCTCCTTGCTCGACCCCTCCAACGAGGGAGGGGAACCTTCCGGAAACCGTCCGGCTGCGGTCGTCTAACGGGGTCCTAGTTGCGTATTGTCCCCGATGGACTACAACTTGAAAGGACGCAAGGCGTCCTCCACGAGCGCTTCCCCCAAAAAGAGAAGGAACACGCCTATGAAGTAGAGTGCCCTCAAGGAAACCCTCAAGCGCTCACGAAAGTAATCAGCCAAGATTGATTCCATGGAAGCCTCCCAGGCTATTGTACGTGGATTGTATGCGACACGTGGCCGCGGTACGACACAAAGGAAACATGTTTCCTGAGTTATCGTAATATTATACACCTTTATCCGCTTTTGTCAACACTCATATATCAAAAAAGCGGCTTGCCGCCGCCTTTTTGTTTCTACTCACTCTACTATAAACCGAGGGCGGTGTTATCCAGTTTATTATCCGAGAAATCATCACTAGAAACCGAGTTGGTCTCATTATTGATCGCCGACACCTGCGCATCAATTTCTGCTCCAGTTGTACTGGCTGTTGTAGTTGTTGCAGTTGTGGTCTTGGTACCCTTGTGCAAAGTCGCACTATAAGCGGACTCAACGGTAGCCAGAGCATCATCTTCGACTGTAGACTGATATGTCAACGCGTACCATCCAGCCAAAGCTAGAATAATTGCCACAGAGGCGAACAGCGCAATCCATTGATAGAGTGGGTGTTCGTGTTTGTGAAGTGGGGTATTTTCTACCATTACTCTGTCCCTCCTACTGTCTTGGTTTTCTCGGTGATTTTCTGTGCCTTTAGGGCCAAAATGTCTGGCTTCACTGTCTCTGCCCAATAGGTACGAATCGCTACAGAATCGTCATGCACCGTCTTTAGTACTGCCCTTGCTGCGGCTAACTGACTTTTGAACTCACCTTCACTTTTACCACAAGCAAACTCTTGGGTGCTAGTAAGCGCTGCTACATAAGCAACGTGATCGTCGGAGAATTTCTTTATCTTTGCGTCATACTCAGTAAGATCAGCCTTGAGCTTTGTAACATCGTAGCCCTTAGCTTCTAGCTTTGTAACCAGCGCTGCCACCCTCTCCTTGGTCTTGATATACGAAGTTACATGCTTGTTTCTATTTGTTTCAAATTTCGTAACCTTACGCGCCACATTTGTTTCGATAAAATCACATTTTACCTGTGCATTTGCCGCTCGTTGCACCTTTAGTGCCGAGGTATCAACCTTTGCTGCCGCAACGCTTGCAACTAATAGCCCCGTCGTCCCTAAAATGATTAATGCTTTTTTCATTGGTCCTCCTTGCGAGCTAATTATATCACTTTATTCTGTAACGAATAATGGTTTTCACTACCTTGGAATCCGGCTTTGTCAGATAATCTTCCTCATGAAGACCGATTACGTCCTTCATCTCTATCCCTTGTTCTTCGATGAATTTATGCAAAGTTGCAATAGTGGGGGCCTCTTCGGCATAGGTACCTATGTGAAGTATCTGCGCATATGTACCGCCGGGCCAAACCTCTACATTGACAGGTATACTTGCGTCCTTCTGAGTAATATCTCCCAAAGTGACATATTCAGGTACTGGCACTGCCCAAATACCCGTCCACTCTTCCTTGGGTTTTAAATGGGCATCGGGCCACTTTGCTGTAAGCTTGCCGAGTTCCATCTTTATTCCTTGAGGCTTGTAGACTCCCATTTTTGCCGAATAGACACCGCCATAAAGTGCCTTCATGTATGGCTCCATTACTTTATTTGGATTTCCATGAGAAGTTACGGTAACCATTTTTCGGTCTGGTAACTCCACTAATTCTGGGACAAATGCTTTCATTTGGTTACCTCCCCACTTACGTCGTTCTTTGAATCCCAGTATGCTTCACCTTCTTTTTCCATGGCTTCAAGGCGAGTGTAATAGTCTGGGATCTCGTTCAAATGTGCTAGTGCAATTTTCCCGGTTAGTAGTGGATCATTGTCTGTGACATTGGTATGTGGATCTACATTACCGTGTTCGAGCTCTACGTCCATACCCATTCGGAATTGCTCTACATCCCATTTGCTCCAATCCACACCTAGGACCTCCCCGATTTTCTTTGCCTCGTCCGATGTAAAATTGCCGTGATCACTCATTTTTACTCCTTTATTATATAAGATTACCTAATTTGGTAAAAAAGCTGACAAATGACAGGCTACCGTGAGCAGATGTCAGAGCGCTAGTATTATCTCCGCCGCAAGATATATGACTCTGGGGTCCACTATGACGATAGCTCGACAGGTCATAAACCACTCCCGAGACTATGATCCAACAGTTCCCTTGAGAATTATGTGCCGCCACTTGCGCAGCTGTGTAGCCTGATGGGGTAGCAACTGGTGTTGGTGTAGACGAAGTCGCATTGGAGCTTGTACCAGGGCTCGTATTGACAGATACCGCATTCCCATTAGAGTCATTCGAAACCGTACTAGAAACCGCGGAAGAAGTGCCAGTGCTAGCAGGTATTGTTTCAATCTGTTCATGTGGCTCCTCGATAACAATAGTTTTTACAACTTTCTGAAGGATACTTTTGTCAAAAAATCCTGCTATGCCTATGGAAACCATTCCAAATACAAAAACAAAGGTAAATATAATATATAGATTCTTGTGAAGGTTCTTAGTCATCATCAATTTCTGTCTCTCCCTTTTCATCTTCATCTTCATTCCCAGTGTTACGTGTGGGCGTAACCGTCTGTCCAACGGGACTTTTGGTAACGGTCGTCTGATAAGGCGGTTCTGTCAAAATAACAGTGTCGTCCTGGTCGTTTGCTGAGACCTGGGAAGAGGTACTTGTAGGCTCCTTGGGCTTTGCCACAGGTTTCTTTACAGTAATTGTCTGGACCTTTATCGTTTTTGTATTCCCATACCTATCTAAAAGCCAAGAACTGACAGCTATAGCCGTCAATGACCCAAACGCAATAATTATTGACAAAATAATCACTTTTTTCATTGCGTTGGTTGCATCTTTCCAATGTAGAAAATTGTTTTTTGAATCGCAAAAGACAAACCACCAATTGCCGCTAACCCCAGAACATAAATTCGAAGTGGCATGTTCAAGGTGATGTCGCTAGACACAAATAGTAGGTGATAAAGTATAAAAAGATACGAAACTAGGAGAAGCTGGTGAAAAAGTTTCCAGAATCTAAAGGTTCTTTCAACAAATAGTGTCACATAGACTGCCACCATCATAAGTATTAGGGCAACCAAACCCGCTAGATTAACAATATCTCTGGTAAAAAGAAAGTCGGCTGATAGTTTTAACGATATCGGGATGTACTTTATCGCTAAAAGTAGCGGGTGTGATATTAGGAAAAATAGTCCCCACAGACCTAGGTAATGATGCAAATTAGAAAGAGTGGTTGGACGCGACATAATCCCACACACCCACCTGTGGCGAACTTGAAATAACATTGAAAGCGACACCATGGTCATACCAATAAGTGCTGTGAGTTGACCGGCCGAAGTCCAGACCATAAATGAACTAGAAACTCTAGCCGATATAGGCTTCATCAATAGCCACATTACTATAGGCGCAGCCGTCAGCAGCAATGTAACGAGTAATTCTAAACGGAATTTCTTGAAAGATTCCAAAGTATCCTCCTGTGCCCAAACATCATAGCATTTTCAGGGCCTAAAATGAATCCACCTCGGCAAGTTCAGATTCAACTACGGTTTTATTATCCCGAAGTACAAAGCTGCCGCGAACCTTTTTCCCAGCAAGAACCAGAGGCAGCCAGTATGGGTCGTCGGGCCACATTTGATCATATGGCAAAGAGTCCATAGCGAACCACTGCGGTCGCATCTCTTCGGTTTCTCTGGGTTTACCTTGAAATTCATTAATCTTAAAGAGGTGGCAAACCGACTTGCCCTCCTCGATATCAGAGGTAAATTCTAGATACCCGACCTTCTCCATGTTCTCCGCTACCAGCGACGACTCCTCACGAAGTTCACGAATCATAGCCTCTTCCGTGGTTTCGCCTGGCTCTACCTTGCCTCCATAGCCGTTCCAAACACCAACTGCGTAGCCGCGTTTTTTAAGCCCCAAGAGCACCCTTCCCTCATGTTCGATAACTGAAAGTGTCAGATGCTTTTCTATCATTTGTTGATTTTCTTGTTCACAAAACCAAAAACTTTTCCGAGCCGTTGTTTGCTCCCGGTATAGATATTGCCAAAATTAAGTTTTTGGCTATTGAAGAAAGGGTGCCTAAAAAACTGAATCCCCCGACCTTTAGAAATCTTCATCTTATCCCCTTTCTGTTAGCTAAGCCCTACCTATATTATACTCTCTTTGGATAATCTGCGTTTTCAAAAAGTATATCTGTAAATATTTAGATCCAACTTAGAATTACAAAAGACAATACCTTCGCTCTCTAATAATTTCTGTTGAGCGAGTCCACCACCAAATGCAAAGTTCGCAGCCAATCTGCCCTGGGAATTAACAACGCGATGGCAGGGTACTTTGCCTGGGGCCGGATTGTTATGCAAAACATACCCGATATATCGAGGATTTACGCCTACTATTTTTGCTAAATCGCCATAAGTAACCACTCGGTCCAGAGGAATTTGGCAAACGAGCTCATAGATCTGGTCGCAAAGGTCAGACTTGGACATCACCCTGTCTCAATACTTCGATCTTGCCATCAGTTAGCCGAACTAGAGTAGAAGAATTCCCTTCAATATAGCCACCGTCCACCGCAAAATCAATCTGGCCTACGAAGTAAGTCATAATCTCGTCGATGTCCCGTGCCGGATCTTGGGCCTGAGGGTTGGCACTAGGTGCCACCAGTGGTCCCGTCTGCCGAAGTAGCGCAAGAAGCTTGGTGTCTTCTGGTAGACGAAAGGTGAGCGAGTCTTGACCACGGGACAGGTATCCTAGTTTCTTACCGGTATATGGCAAGACAACACTTACCCTACCTGGCCAAATGTTTCCCAGCGTTTCTCTGGTTCCAGGCGTTAGTTTCACGCCAAACTTACCGATGTCGCTAAGTTGCGAGATAAGAATTATCGGAGGTTTGCCCTTGCTGCGCCCCTTGATCGCGAAAAGCGCATCTACTGCCTCCTGGTCAAAGGCTGAACAGACGATGCCATAGATCGTGTCAGTTGGAATCACGCCAATGCCACCGGCCCTAATGAGCTCGGAGAGTTTCGGATTCTTGAATGAATTATATATAACCATAATGATATTATACCAGTAAAGTAACGGTGCGACGGATTATAATCGGTATCAAATAAAAGCACAACACTTTTGTTGTGTGGAAAACTGTGGATAATATATTTTCCCGATATCCTGCTATAATATCAGCATGAAGATAGATGATCTTGTATATGGTTCCTTCGAAGTTACCGAGCCGCTCTTACTCGATATCATCGGCTCACCAGAACTAGAGCGCCTAAAACGAGTCTCACAGTATGGTATTCCCGACAGGTATCATCACAAGAAAAACTTTAGCCGCTACGATCATAGTATCGGCGTGATGCTACTACTTCGTCGTCTCGGAGCTACTCTTGCGGAACAAGCCGCGGGTCTTATTCACGATGCCGCACATTCTGCCTTCTCCCACGTCTCGGACTGGGTTTTTGGCGAAGGCAAATCGGGTAATGAGGACTACCAAGACAACATCCAAAAGAAGTATCTCGAGAAAAGCTCCATTCCCGCCATACTCAAGAAATATGGCAAAACCCTAGAGGACATCGATCATAATCCACGCCACATCCTGTTGGAGCTAGAGCTGCCAGACCTTTGTGCAGACCGCATAGACTACACCCTCAGGGAAATTGCCACGGACGGTACAGATAAAGACATTGCCTTTATCGTAAACTCGATGCAACCCTCGAAGGAGGGGATTGTCTTTAATGATAAAAAAACCGCTAAGATGTTTGCCGATATGTACCTTCACTTACAAAGTACGAACTGGGGATCCGACCTTTCCAAGGTTCGCTTCACCCTACTCGGCGACGCACTGAAGCGAGGGATGGATCTCGGAATCCTTAAGAAAACAGATTTCTGGGACAAGGATGAAGACTGGATATTGGAAGTACTTTCAGGGAGCGACGACGACGAGATAGTTTTCTGCCTCGAACAGCTAGCATTGGTAGAACCAAAGCTGCGAGACACTCGAACAATTCAGAAAAAAGCACGCTATGTCGACCCACTGGTTTTACAGGGCGACAAACTCAGGCGTCTCAGTGATATAGACATAACTTTTGCAAAGGCCCTAGCAGGTTCCATCGAGTACTCAAAGCAAGATTTTACGCTGCCTCACTTCTAGGGGCTCTAGATCCAGCGAATTATTACTTTTCGTTTAACCTTGCTAGGAACTGTTTTTCTGGGCAAGTTTTTCTCGAGGTATTCACGCCAATTATCTTTGAGCCACTTTTTTTGCATCCTCTCGAGTTTATCGACGCCTCGCACCGCAAGCTCCCTGTGAACTATACCTCCCTCATGCGGCTTGGAATATTTCCGCTCCAATGGAGAGTGGAAACCATGCGCGTAGTGAGCCAGCTCGTGAGCAATCGTGGCAATGACTACGAATTCAGGAATAAATGTATCTTTAAAAAGAGAATTGATGGTGATGATAGTTTCCGGATGTTTCCCCCTGATTTTTTCTCCTTGCTTGATGCTACCCATACGCTGCCTAGCTCTGCGGCCCCAAACTATCTGTACGTCATTATCTTGCGCGACATCGGAAAAATAGGTGTCCCACACCTCATCCAATTGCTGAAATAGCCACTTTTCATCTCTTCGCATGGATCTATTATAGCAAAAAGCCGGATAATCCCGGCTTTTTGCTATTTATCCTTCTTGAAATCTTCGATCTGCCCCAGCATTTCCCTCAAGAATCCTGTCATATCGTCTTCCCGAATCAGGCCGATGAAATTACCCTTGGAAACAAAGACGAAGTTGTCGCCTTTCTCAAGGTTCATCTCGTCCCTCATTTTTGCAGGGATTACAATCTGTCCTCGCTCACCAAGGGAGGATACGCCGTACATTTTAGGTTTTTTGTGAAACATCGTCTTTCTCCTTAGCTTACCTTAGCCGATGCTAAGTTTTGTTCTGTTTCGACATTATTACCCTTTGGCAACCAGAAAGAAGAAAGCAGACCGACAAAGGCAAAGATAATTGCATAGCTCAGCGCTTCCTTATTCGCATCCGTAATCGCCTTTTTACTAATTACGGTGATTTCTTCTGATATGTTTTTGGGTATGAATCCTGGGAGTTTAGCGCCACCGCCAAACTCTACGGCTGATGTCTGCTTGGAAACCATCTCGTCGGCTGTGGCCTTTAGTTTTTGTGGGATAACCTTACTATTCGCGATTCCAGCTGAGAGATTGGTGGAAATTGCTGTAAGCATAACCGCGCCAATTATGGCAGTACCCAGGGTCGCCCCCACCTGACGAAATGTATTATTCACCCCGGAGGCCTCCCCAGATTGCTCCACAGAGACTGCGGAAAGCGCCATGTTGCTGATGGATGCCATAGTGAGCCCCATGCCTAGACCCATAAGTACAAAGGCCGGAGCAAAGTCCCATGCTACACTACTTACTTGGAGCGTATTGTAAAGCACAATGTAGGCAACTGTGGTCGCAACTAGTCCAAGCTGAACCAAGAGTTTTGGGGAATACTTATGCGCCAAAAACCCCCCAATAGGTGCCACTACTAGCGCCGTTATCGACATTGGTACCATGGCAAGACCGGTATGGAAAGCGTCCTCGCCACGTACTGCTTGCAAGAAAACCGGGATGGAGAATATAAGTCCAGATTGACCCAAGGAAAGGATAGCTGTCGTAATCACGCTAGAAACAAACTGGCGATTACTGAAAATGTGTAGAGAAACTAGCGGTGTCTTGCCCACTCTCTCAATTCTGCGCTCCCAAATGAGAAACAACGTAAGTAACAAGGCGCCAAAAAGGAGGGCAAATGGTACGATCGAGAGGTCCCAAGCGAATGTATACGTTTTACTCGCAAACTCAAAGGCTTTCTTTGCTCCCCACCAACCATAAGTAGAAGACTCGATAATTCCGAATACAAGAGAAAACATCCCGAGCGAAGAGAGGATTACGCCGGTCCAGTCGAGGGTTGGCTTCTCCTCGGTGTCACGACACTCGGTGATGATGTATGAACCAAGGATAAGCAGTGCCGCTACGGCAACATTGATGCGGAAACCGTATCTCCAGCTGTAGTTCGTTGTGAGCCAGCCACCAAGTAGTGGTCCAATGGCTGTAGATGCCGCTGCGACGCCGCCCCAAATACCAAAGGCTATGCCGCGATCTCTTCCTTTATATTTGGAAACCAGTAGAGATGCCGTAGCAGGCATCATCAGCGCTGCACCAACACCTTCAATGATGGATTCCCCGATAATCATTGTGCTTACGTTTCCAGCAATACTAGCAATGAACGAACCAATGGCAAAAAGTACTGCACCGACAACGAACATCTTCTTACGCCCAAAGAGGTCACCGAGACGGCCACCCGTGATAGTAAGTGCTGCAATCGTGAGGGAATAGGCGGTAATCACCCATTGCAGGCTCTGGATATCAGTATTTAGGTCCTTTACCAAAGTAGCGAGTGAAACATTCAGCAGTGTTGCATCGATAAGAATAATCGCCAAGGCAAGACTTAGGACAAATACTGGGCCCCACTTGCGAAAGAAGCCTTCTTTTTTCGGTTCTTCACATGATTTCTGATTTATTGTTGTCATGATTCTCCCTACTTATGTTTTATCGTTGGATATATTTTCTCAAAGGGAAGAAAGTATGTCAATACATACTATTCATACTATACAAAAGGAAGGGCTATATTGCCCTTCCTATCAAGACAGATCAACTAGAGATTATTTTTCTGTATAGGCTACATATGTTGCAGCGCCACCCAGAACGACCTTTACGAGTGCGTGCCACCATGGGTCAACAGGTAGACCAAAAGCTAGATCTGTAGAATATGCAGCTAGCAGGCCCCAAACGCCCATGAGTAGGATTACAACTCCGAGAACAAGTAAAAAGTTCTTTGTCATGTCATCCCCCTATAGTTTTCACTACTTGTCGACCTGTCTATATTATACACCCGCTGGATGCGTATGGTGTCAATAAAAAAGACCCCTAGTGGGGCCTTTTTATAACAATTATTTCCCGAGTATAGCTTTCACAAATCCATCAAACAAGGGGTGCGGATTGCCCGGACGGCTCTTGAACTCAGGGTGGAACTGTACTCCTACATAGAACTTGTGTTCTGGAATTTCAACTATCTCTACCAAGTGGTGGTTCGGCGAAAGACCGGCGAATAATAGTCCGGCGGCCGTGAACTCTTCCCGGTGATCATTATTGAATTCAAAGCGATGGCGATGTCGCTCGCTAATTTTCTCTTCGCCATAGAGCTTGAAAGATCGAGATTTTTTGTCCAAAACGCAAGGGTAAGCCCCGAGACGCATGGTAGCCCCGTATTCGTCCTTGTCCATAATCGCCTTCTGCTCTGGCATGATATGGATTACATTACACTTGCCCTCTGGTCTGAATTCTTCGCTATCAGCATCCTTCCAACCGAGAACATTGCGTGCAAACTCGATAGTAGCGATTTGCATCCCTAGGCAAAGCCCAAGATAAGGAACATTATTCTCGCGAGCATACTGCGCAGCCATCACTTTGCCCAGTGTGCCGCGATTTCCAAAGCCACCAGGAACGACAATCCCATCAAGGTCCTTCAGAACATCTGTTCCTGCTTTCTCGATCTTCTCTGCATCTATCCAAACAATCTTCGCGCAAGCACCGTTATTTACCGTTGCTGCCTGGATAGCCTCATTTACACTCTTGTAGGTATCCTCGTTAGACATATACTTTGCTATGAGCCCAATCTTCACCTCTTTGTCCGACTTTTCTAGGTCCACCAGATACTTGGCCAAGCCGTTCTCCTTTGGTTTACGGATAGGCAGGTTCAGTTTCTCGCAGATATAATCACCCAGTCCCACTTTCTCAAGGTTGTGAGGTACTTTGTAGACACTGTTTATTGTAGGCAGTGGAACCACCGCTTTTTCGTCGACATCGGCATAGAGAGCAATTTTTGCCAGATGCTCCTGTTCGATAGCATGATCAGCACGACAAGCGACAATATTTGCATGAATCCCAAGCTGCAATAAGTCTCGCACACTATTCTGTGCTGGTTTTGTCTTGAGCTCCTTGGATGCCTCAATAAATGGCAAATAAACCAGGTGCGCGTAGAGCACATTCTCGCGGCCTATCCTACGACGCATTTGACGGATAGCCTCGATAAAGTGCAAACCCTCATAATCGCCAACCGTGCCTCCGATCTCTACGATATGGATGTCAAAGTCACCTGCCGCGTTTATGATGTTGTCTTGAATCTTGTTTGTGATATGAGGGATGACCTGTACCGTCTTGCCAAGATATTTTCCTTTACGCTCGTCTTCGAGAACTTGTGTGTAAATTTTTCCTGTCATCACGGAAGAGAGCTTGGTCATCGGTGTATCGATGAAGCGCTCGTAGTGTCCGAGGTCTAGGTCTGTTTCGGCGCCATCGTCAGTGACGAAAACTTCGCCGTGTTCTCCAGGATTGAGGGTACCGGCATCGACGTTGAGATACGGATCACACTTTTGCATGTTTACAGAAAAGCCCCGACTTTTGAGGATGTTGCCGATAGAGGCACCAAATATCCCCTTGCCGAGACCCGAGATTACACCACCAGTAACAAAAATGTATTTGGTATCTTTACCCAACACGACTCCCTTCTATCTCTTAAAAGGTCCCAAATATTGGGACCACCACCTCATTTACTACAATTATTTTAGCCCCCCTGGAAATTGCCGTCAAATCTTTTTTGCAAGATCGCAACAAAAACCATCTTTCGATTGAAGAAAACACATTTCTGTGTTAAAATCCTCGCACGTCCCAAAACCCGACAATATCGAGAGGAGCCCAGGGATGGTACCGAAGATTGTTCGCTCCACCGAAGACCCCGAGCTTCGCTTGGCCCTGGCTCTCTGCCTTCTGTTTCATGGCTCTCATGGCTTGGTACAGAAGAATAATGCTGGTCTGCCAGACCCAGTCTTGCGCGCCCTGAGTGACCATAGCAAGTGGTCCGATGCACCACTCAGCCGTAACGGCACCCGCTATTTGGTCGATATAGAACTGCGCAAGAGAATGAGTGAGGAAATTCAAGAGGAGCTCCAGACCTATGTCAGCCAAAACAGGTTCGCTAAAGTACGAGCCACTTGGCGCGCCGAAAGAGAACAGGAGGCACACGATCACACCCGGCGCATTAACACCTCTTTCGCTGCCGCAAACCAGGCTACCCGCGGGATGTCCCGTGATAGTCACCAGAGACGATCCTGGTAAGGGAGACTTGCGTCATTGCTTTACAGAAAGCGAGACCGCGCGTCTCCCTTTCTGCTTTTTATGTAGAGAGTTCTTTCTAGAGAAAACGCTTACGAATGTATTCTTTTTCTAGTTCTCGGAGGGCGTCACCGGCGATAAATCGAGCCGCCTTCTTTTCTTCATCGCTCCAGCCTTGGCTAGATTGCAGTATTTCTCTGGCTGTTGATAAGGTCTTTTCATAGAGATACCGATTCCTGCTCTTCCCAATGGCGCGAAGAGCCCAGTTCACTGCCTTACGGACAAAATTGCGATTATCTCCTGATTCACACTTTATAGTCTCTAAAAACTCGACGAATTGCTTATCTGCCATCTTTTTGTCATGAACAGCGAGACCGGCCATGATTACAAAACCTGCCCTCTTTACAAACGTCTCCTCTCGCGTGGACCACTCTATCGCCTTCTGCACTGCATTCTCTGTCCGGTCAAAGAGGTTACCGCAAATCATGTCCGTCACATCCCAGGAATCGAAATCTAGAGCCCATTTCTCCATCTGTTCCGCCGTAACCAGCTTCGGATCGTCAATGAACCCCGCCAGGATCTTTGCTTCATGAATTCCGGAATCCCAGACCTTAAGAGCGAGTTGATGATCCTTCCCAACTTCTTTTGCCAATATTCGTAACTTCGGGATACTAATCACCCAGGCTTTATCGACGTTTATTCCAAACCGTGCCATTCCGGCCAAGTCCTTTGGATCATGGCTGGCTAGCGATTCGAGCTGCTGCATTACCTCTGCATACTTCATGAACAAAGTGCCTTCTCTATCTCTGAAATGATTCTCTCGTAGTAACCGTCCCCATGGTCAACGTATTTTGTTTTAGTCTCATGGTTGGCAAGTTCATTTTTTAGTTCCCCGACGCTGAGCCATCTAAGTTCGTCAATTTCTTCTGGTTGAAAACCAAAGAGGAATGTTCACCGTCGTAGCGCAAAACATACTCACAGCTAATTTGATTATTGGTCCAGCCATTTGCTGGATCGTAGCTCGATTCCCTTCTCTCCCACACTTTCGTCAGGTTATCCTCTTTGACAGAAATCCCGATCTCCTCTGCAATCTCTCTTGATGCCGCGAATTCAGGCGTCTCACCTGCATCCACATGCCCTGCAGCCGAGATATCCCATAGTCCAGGGCTACTATCCTTATCCTTTGCGCGAAGCTGCAGTAGGATATTCCCGGCAGAGTCATAAACCCAAACATGAGCCGAGCGATGCCATAGCCCTTGTTCGTGTATTTCTGCCTTCGTTTTCGTGACCCCTGTGACAGCCCCCGACTCGTCTAATACATCCATCAATGCCATACTATTCCCTTATCTTTTGAACAATTATTGTAGTCGAACGTTCAGGAATTTTGCCAATCAAAATTAGTTTGGTCCCCTCTGTGTTCCAGTCCTCGGTACGATGTTCCCAGTCTTCTCGGCTCGCCACCGCAAACTCGGGATGTACGGTTTGGATCACCTGCGTTGCAATTTCTCCAATCGGTAACTCGGGGGCAACGAAGACATAATCTACCAAGCTAAGCGCGTTTACCAGCTCGGCACGCTCCACAGCGTAGTTTAACGGCCGCCCGACACCCTTGCGCTCGCGAACTATTTTATCAGGAACAATACCCACGAGGAGCTTGTTTCCGTTGCCAGCTTTTTTGGCTTCCTCCAGAAAATGGATATGACCGACATGAAGGATGTCGAAGGTACCGATTACAAAAGTAACTTTTCCCGTAGCTAAAGTAGACAAATCTGAGTAATCAACAATCATGCTGTGCCTTCCAGCAAAGCCCTCTTAAGAGTCGCCGGATCAATATAATCACAGTGATCATAACCGGAAAGAACGTGCAAGTTGGCATTCAAATGTTTTGCTAAGACCTTACCATCATCTAACGGCACGAGCCTATCGTCTCTTTTATATATTAGAGAAAAGCTGTCGGCTTTCTGTCTTATTTGTTCCCAATCATATATTTCGTCATAACCACAAGCGTCAAGAAGACACTCTATCCCGACAGACTGGGCGTAAAGTTTGAATGTGCGGGGTTCGGTAAGATGTAGTTGCTCGCTATGCCTTATCGGGGCGCCCGTAAGCAAAACTTTTTTTACTTTCTGGCCACTAGTCTCTAAATACTCAAGAATTGTTGTACTACCTAGCGAATGTCCTATAAGTATCGAGTGCTCATCAGGAGCAAAGTCCTCTATGACACTTACCCAGGTCTTCTCTGTTGGCGTAAACCGCATCGGCATGAGTGGAGCTTCTACTTGGTAACCCAGTGTTTCCAAGTAGTTAATCATATCGGGAAACCAGTGCATCTGTGGATTCGCAGTCCAACCATGAATAATTAGCGCTCGTTTCATCCTAGTTAAACTCCTTCCACTGACCTTCAGACACTACTTCAAACTTGTCGCCATTTACTACTATTGCCGACTGATCGTCCAGGGCATAGAGCTTGGTGTCTAGGTCTGTGGCTGCCTTCGCCAAGTTTTCATCATTTACGCCAGGAAAGTATGCTGAATGATAATGAGGCTTCAAGCTGAAATCCACATACCCCAAGCCCCTGGTATTCGCAACTTCTCCCATATCTTCGGCAAATATCTGATCGTTCTTACTCGCAAGGCTCCTGCCTGCCACCATACTCCCAGCGCTTATGCCTGCCCAAACTCGTGTCTTCAATAATTCCGGCAGGTGTTTTTGTAGCCCGGACTTTTCAATCCAATACTTCAAATGGAAGGTGTTCCCACCCCCAAAAAAGAGCACGTGAGCCTTTTCCAGGCGTGGCTGCCAAAGCTTCTGCGGTATCGCGGAGATATCCACGATATCAATCTGGGCGAACCCACGTCCGTTTAGATTGGCATAATCATTTATCAACCAGCTCTTGTCGTCCATCTCTACGTTTGCCGCCGTCGGGATGTAGGCCACCTTCGTCTCACTAACGGGTTTGTCTAGTAAGGCATAGAACGCTTGCTCTATGGATTTATTGCTAATGCCTGCTGATGTCAGGAGCAATTTCATTTTTCAAACTCTTTCCACTTACCCTCTGAGATAATCTCAAACTTTTCACCATCGATTAAAATAGCCGTATCATCATCTATCCCATAGTATTTAGTTTGGTGCTTTTTCGCGATATCAGCAATCATCTCTAGGGTAATGTCGGCCTTATCAGGTCTGTATATATGAGGACGAATGCTAAAGTTTACTAGTCCAAGGCCGGAAAAAATGTTGAGCCCGGTTGTACTATTTGGAAATTCCGTTTTTTTACTGGAGAATACTTTTTCACCGAGAATCATAGAACCAGTACTACAACCCACATAAACCTTCGACTTTAGCAAATCTGGCA
The DNA here is from genome assembly GCA_041738615.1 of Patescibacteria group bacterium. Lineage (GTDB taxonomy): Bacteria > Patescibacteriota > CPR2 > UBA1875 > CAIMLA01 > JBGSPL01. Next base: position 151,397 of record JBGSPL010000004.1, on the reverse strand, counting down.
AAACATCTAGAAAACCCGTTTGTTCGAACGATTCATAGGCCCAAGCAGGCGAACCGCCCTCGACAAAGATAACGTCTGCACGTTCAAATCTGGGCATCCACATTTCCTTCGGCATGGCAAGAGGGTCCACAATGTCGATTTTACCGATGCCCATCGTACGTAAAGAGATAAGATTATCCACCATCCAAGACTTATTGACACTCGAAGCACCATAAACCGCAGTTGGTACATAAGCAACTATTAACTCCTCGGACTTTTTACCCACCAGGCCAAAGAAGGCCTTCTCGAGACTTTTATTCGTGATACCCTGTGATGCTAGTAGTAGTTTCATCTCAGCCTTTCGTTTATCAAATTGAGGTTCATCTTATCGAAATGGTCGGTTCCTTCCACTTGGGTAAGGTTCCCAGCCACATTTCCGGAAATTTCACGGCCTTTCGCAAACGGAACCCACTGGTCATGATCCTGATTGATAACCCAAAATTCTTCTGCATTGTTACGGATTTTACCCCAATCGAATGGCCTTTCGACAAATTTTCGAGGATACTCCTCGTTTGGGTAATCTAGTTGTAATGGAGAGGCAAAACCAGCCACTAAAAACACCTTTCCGACGGGACTTTCCGCCTTTTCTAGGTATCTGAGTATCGTAGGTGCACCCAAAGAGTGGCCGATCAAAACAGTCTCCTTGTCTGGATTATAGCCAGCTGTTACTCTGACCCACTCATCTTCAATAGGATATGAGCCTCCTGGCATCAAGGGTACGCAAACTTCATATCCCCTACCTTCCAGTAAGGCCTTCTCTTCTTGATACCAATGCTCTTCAGGACTACTTTCCCAGCCGTGTATAATGATAGCTTTTTTCATGCTGAAATTCCTTCCAATATATGGTCATTAGCTGACCAAGGCGGAGTCGATGTGACTTCGACCCAGGTTTCATCACCTAGCGCAAAGTGCACTTCACCCGGATAAACCTCAAATTCGTCGCCCACTTCCAGTTCTTTCTCGCTGCCATCAATATATAAAGCAAGTGATCCAGAAAGGATTTTATAACTTTCCGCGATTTTATCATGATGATGCGGCTCGGACCGGTCGATAACAGCTACTGCTACACCTCTCTCTGGGTCTATCTCACAAACGATTTCAGTTGGTTCCTCTGGTGAATTCTGAACAATGTTTTTCCCCGGGTATTCTGATTTCAGCTTTTCAATGACTTTTTCTGCGTTCATTTCCCAAGTTTCCTATCTATCCACCATTTTCGAAGAGACGGGAGGCTCAGGGTCGATACAAAAAATCCTAACGTGGGAATAAGGGCATTCAGAAGAAAATCGCGCACGCCGATAATCGCGAAAACAATTGCTGTGACTGAGTAAGTCATAAAACAAACCAGGATTATGCGGAAGGCACTGGTTTCCCAGGCCTTCTCTGCCTCCACCCGTGCATTTCGTACATGAATTTGGCTGATTTCGTCTTCGATATCCATAGCTATCCTTGTTACTAATTACTTTGTTTCTCACCTGGACGGACAAATTTCACGTACCCAAGGACCAACGTCACTAGGGCTGCGAGACAGATGACAAGAAATCGGAATTTCGTGTCCTCTGATATCATTCCCTGGATGATGCTATATGCCATCGAGAAGACACCGCCGAGCAGAAAACCATTAGCGAGAATCTCCCACCGTGATAGGACTGTAAGAGATACAGCGAGGGCTAGCACCGCTAATACCATTACGATTATCGAAACATTCCTGGTGTAGGGTTTCATGTCCTCCGTGTACTGTTTTTGGGCACTGTCATATTGTTTCTGTGCTGCGAGCTCTGCCTCTGTCTGCGCGGTGGTCGGCACTGTTTTGTACTGCTGATTCTGCAAAATAGTCGGATATTCTGGCGCCTTTGGTGCTGGGTAAAAATTATCCACGCCAAGGCCAAACAGGGCAGCTATCACAATCCCAAGAAAGAGCATATATAGGACTTGTAATACATGAGTCATAAGGTCGCGCATAATAGGATGTGATGTTTCTGACATAATATTCTCCTTTATTATGGCTATATTTTACACCCTGCAGGGCTCTAATAGAACGACAAAAGCCCCGCGCGGGGCGACGCTTCGGTCGGCCACAGGGGGCTTGGTTGGGCTAGTGGTCCAAGAACCACGAACCATTGGTCAGTACTCGCACATGGTTTCCGGGAAGAACGCAAACCTCCTGCGCAGGGAGAGGCTCAAAGAGCATGTAGCACTCCGGTGTCGCAACTACCTCGACACGATCCTCGTGTTCCAGTATCACAGTGGCGCCCGCCTCCGAGACGGCAAGACCAGGGCAACTCTGCGTTGTTGCCTCTTCCACCTTATGCCGCTCACCCTCGGTAAGTTCTACATTACCGAGGTAACGACCCATCAAGGTAGCCAAGAGACCACCTCCTTACTCATGCTTCGGATAGATACCCCAATTCCCGTCTCCATCGACCAGTACCTGGTCGGTAACAACGAGCTGAGGCCTGGGCACGCCATCGTCTAACGGGAACAGCTTGAGTTCCCCGCCGAACTGGGTGAACCCGACCTGCTTGTCGAAGTCAACCTCGACGTAGACCGGGTCGAGCCTACGAAGGTGAATCCCACCAGTGACAGGATCGATGCAAGCGGTTGTCATCATCCACTGCTGCAATTCACCTTCCGGCATTACTACCGGAACTCCCATTTGTACTCCTTCGGGTCAGGCAGCATAAGCTGCAGATTTCCTTTTGGCTCGGTCATTATATCGCCGTTCGAGAATGTTTTCAATCATTTTCATTTTCTGCGATGTAAAAAGCCCCCGAGCGGGGGCTTTTGTTAGGCTTTTTGTTTTCGCATTCGATTGCGCACGTTTGGATCTAGGAACTTCTTACGGAGTCTTAGACTTACTGGCGTAACCTCCAGGAGTTCATCATCCTCTAGGAAATCGAGTGACTGCTCTAGGCTAAAGATTGTAGCTGGGGTCAGCGAAACTGTATCATCAGAGCCACTGGCACGAGTATTGGTAAGCTTCTTTTCCTTGCAAACATTGATCTCAATGTCTTCGGCTCGGGTGTTAAGCCCGATGATCATACCAGCGTAAACCTGGGTTTGTGGCGCTACAAAGATCGTACCGCGACCCTCGGCGATGTTTAGGCCATAAGTAACAGCCTTACCCGTATCGGAGGCGATAAGTACACCGTTCCTCAGACGAGGGATCGAGCCAGTATATGGAATAAATTCTTTAAATAGTGAGTTCATAATGGCAGTGCCACGGGAAAGTGTAAGCAGTTGATTGCGGAGGCCGAGAATACCACGTGTAGAAATTTCGAACATCAAACGAGTGGTGCCATCGGCATTCTCTATCTGCTGGATCAGGTTACCCTTACGTCGGCCAACTTCACCAGTAACACCGCCAACATATTCCGTACCAACGTCAACGGTAAGTTCCTCTACAGGCTCCATCTTGACGCCGTTCACTTCTTTGATAATAACCTGTGGTTTCCCAACCTGAATCTCGAAGCCTTCACGACGCAGTGTCTCGATAAATACCGAGAGGTGCAGCTCGCCACGTCCAGAAAGGATAAAGTCTGCATCAAGTCCTAGCTCCATCTTGAGCGAAACATTGGTTTCGAGCTCACGATTGATGCGATCTAAGATCTGACGTGAAGTCACAAATTTGCCTTCTTTGCCGGCAAAAGGAGAGGTATTTACTGCGAGTGACATCTTTAGCGTAGGCTCCTCAATCTCGATAGTTGGAAGAGCGTCTGGCATCGCTGGATCAGCAAGCGTGTCACCAATATGAGCGTTCTTGATCCCAGTAAGAGCTACGATATCTCCCGGCTCTGCGGTAGCAACTTCGACCTTTTTGAGTCCCTGGCTTACAAATACCTTTTCGGCCCGAACTGTCTCGGGATTGCCGTCACGATCAATAAGTACTAGCGACATCCCAGGCTTGGCGAAGCCACGAGTGATACGCCCGATGGCGTACTTACCCTGGTAGCTGTCGCGCTCTAGTGTGGTCACGAGCATCTGGAAAGGCTTATTCTTGTCTGCGTCTGGTGCGGGAATGTACTTTACGATTGCTTCAAAAATCGGTGAGAGGTCTGCATCTTCTGAGAAATCCTTTGGCATTTCGGCCCAGGATTTACCCTCTTTGGCAATCGCATAGTAGATAGGAAACTCGAGCTGGTCCATATCGGTGGCCATGTCTAGGAATAAGTCATGAATCTTGTCGATAACGTAGCCTACACGAGCATCGCGTTTATCTATCTTGTTTATGACCACAATCATCTTGAGTCCAAGCTCTAGTGCCTTACGCAAAACAAACTTCGTCTGAGGCATCGGGCCTTCCTGGGCATCAACAACTAAGATAGCGCCATCGGCCATGTTTAGCGTTCGTTCTACCTCACCACCAAAGTCAGCATGACCAGGGGTATCGACGATGTTGATTTTGATCTCGTTGTATACAACTGCCGTATTCTTGGCGGTAATGGTGATGCCACGTTCATGTTCCTGATCTCCAGAGTCCATGATCAGTGACTGACTCATGAGAGCCTCGTTTTCACGGAAAAGCTTAGTCTGCTTCAGGAAGCCATCCACAAGCGTAGTCTTGCCATGGTCAACGTGGGCAATAATTGCGATATTACGAATATTCATAGTTTCTCTCCAAAATAAAAAGTTATTGTTCTATGCTCGCTGAGAACTTCTCGCCAGGCTAGAAGAATAACTCAATGTAACCGCAAAATTATATCATATTTCCCAGGTTTAGTCGAGTGTTTTCACCATGTATTCGCCATTAAGTTTGTAGCCAAACTTATGGTAATAGCTACGGACACCAACCCCAGAAATAACAGCTACCCTTTCGTATCCATTACCCCTAGCTATTCTTTCAGCTTCGACAACCAACTTCTTGCCGTAGCCGCGGTGTTGCGTATCTCCCTGTTCGCCAATCTCAATCTGTTGTCCGTACGTATGGACTTCTCGAATCAAAGCGCACCCTGCTATTTCAGGCAAAGCTTCCCCTATCTCGCTAGTGCCGGGGATTCGTAGCCGCAGCAAGGAGTAGAGATTCCTTCTATCTTTATCCTCGAAGCTGAGAAAATATTCCTTGCCCTCACTAGCCTGATACTCCTCAACAAATTGAGCGATTCCTGCTGCTTCCTCCTGTGCCTTAGCGCCAATCTCCCGACAACGAATGCAGTTACATGCCCAACCTTCTTGCTCTGCTTTCTGTAAGATAATCTGACGCATGTTTGACATCTTGGACCCCGATTCGATATTTGGTGCCGGGATATCACGAATGGTGCGCATGATTCGGACCCAATATGGCACAGTTTTCTTTATCTCGCAGATTAGCTCTATCAGCTCATCGTCGGTGTAGCTTACGTATTTTCCTTTCCTCCAAAGATCATAAAGCGGTGTACTTTCCATCACCATACAGGGATAAATCTTGATGTAGTCTGGTTTGAAACGTTGGTCAGTGAAGACTATTTGGAACATCTCTTTATCTCGAGCCAAGTCAGAACCATAGAGGTTTGGCATCAGATGATAACATATCTTGAAACCAGCGTCTTTAAGTAGCCGAGTTGCCTCAACCGTGGCCTCAACGTTTTCCCCCCTACCATTTAGCTTTAGAATGTCATCGAATACCGTCTGGACTCCTAGCTCAACCCTGGTTGCACCGAGGTAGCGAAACCACACTACTTCCTCTGGGGTTATATGATCTGGTCTCGTCTCTAGAGTCAGGCCCACGCAACGTGAATCTGCGGTCTCATTCTGAGCTTTGGCCGCGGCTAGAGTCTTCGAAACTACCCCATTTAGAGCATCAAGGCAATCCTTTATAAACTCTTCCTGATATTTGCGGGGTAGGTGGCTAAAGGTTCCGCCAATGACAATCAGCTCGACCTTATCTACCGGATGACCTTGGCGAACTAGTGACTTTAGCCGGGTTTCTACCTGCTTTTTAGCGTCATAACCCGCTAGTATGGCGCGCATTACCGCTGGCTCATCGGGCAAGTAACTTTTTGGCACATCGACAATACTGGGACAATAAATACACTTCCCGGGGCAAGGATAGGGCTTCGTAAGGACGGTAATTACGGAAACCCCGGACAGCGAACGCATTTTCTTGGTCATTAGGAGCTTCTCGATATTCTCGTCTACATCGATCCCGTCGCTCACTATCATTTCGTCATAAGTTTCGCGCAAATCAATGTTCGAATGATACCCGCTCGTGTTATCATCTCTATACACTGAAGCCACGACACGCCGAAAATCAGCCCGAGTCCGTGCCCTTCCTGCGATAAGATTATAAATAATTTCTTTTTTTACATTCATGAATAAACAAACTGCTCAAAATTTAATAGACAAAACCCGTGATGATTATAACCTGATTGCGCATCACTTTGCGAGCACGCGGAAATACAACTGGCCAAGCCTTAAGAAACTGCTCTCCGAAATCAAATCTGCAGATAATTTCAAAATCGCCGATCTGGGGTGCGGTAGTGGCAGAATCTACGAGCTCATAGACAATAAGGTAAACTACTTTGGGATTGATCTTAGTGACAAGCTAATCGAAATTGCAAAAACCAAGTATCCTACTGGTAATTTCGCGGTTGGCAATATCTTAAAAACTCCTTACAAAAATGACTCCTTCGATCTTACTCTTTCAGTGGCTACTCTTCACCACCTACCGGGGAAGGCAAGTCGAAGGGAAGCCCTGAATGAAGTGTTTAGAATTACAAAACCAGGTGGCAAAATAATAATTACTAATTGGTATTTTTGGAACGAACCAAAATACCTAAAAGAAATAGTAAAAGAAAGCGTTCGAATTACCGCCGGCAGATCCAGACTCGATTATGGAGACTTTCTGATGCCATGGAAGAGCGTCCATAAAAATATTATGACTAAACGTTATTTTCATGCCTGGACTAAGAAAGAAACCATAAACGAATTACAGAAGGCCGGTTTTACCGCAATAAAAATCCTCTCTAGTGCTGAGAAAAGAGTTGATGGTAAAAAAGACCCAAACCTCATTGCCATAGCGATAAAGCCAGACAAATAGAATGTAAATGAAAAGGCCCGAAGGCCTTCGTTGTGGTACTGGTACCCACGAAGGACTCCGAGCCGTGCTTTGGGATTACTCCCGAACCATCAGTCTGGGGACTGATGGGCGCTGAACAGTGGGATGAGGTCTAGTTTGCTAGAATGCTTGTGGACCCTTATCCATATCCAGCTCGCCTATGAGCGCGAGAAACAGCCTTGCGGCCTAACTCACGCGGAGGTTCTGGCGCCCCCTACGGTTTCGAACCGTCCCACTTAGAGGTTCTCTCCCTCTAAGCCCTTCCAAGGAGGGGCAATCGCAATTGCGATATGGTGCATACGCCATAGGCGTAGAATATTCGTCTCTCACCGTATCATACCGGTGAGATCCGCCAAGTGGGGCTTCGTGCCTCGATGCCTCAAAGATTGGCAGAACCCTGTCGTCACGCTTGCTTGGTTGACGGCAGAGCCTTTCATAACGGACGAGTCCGTCACGTGGGCCAATCCTGGCGCCCCCTTCACCGCTTGCTCGTTACTGCTGGCGCCGTCCCCCCTTGGATGTGCAGACTTGATGTCATGCACGAAAATGAATTATACGCCCGTAAAGCCTTTTTGTCAAGGCGTTTGTAGTCATGAAAGGGGCCGGCATGGCCCCCGTGATCGCGGTACAAAATCCGCGAACGAGGGCAAAGTGACCACAGTAACGGTCAACCATGCCGGCCTAGCTTTGTACCAATCGGTTCCCGCTGACAGCCTCCGCGCCCGAGCTCTCTGCTTCGTGGCGATATTACGCGACTGTACTATATGGGCCTTAATGGCACCTTATCTTGCCTGATCAGTGATCTTGCACCCCTACCGCCTCTAGGACAGCAGTAATGCAGCGTTTCGACCAGGACATGCGCCTACAAGTGGTACCTGAACAGATGCTGGTACGTTATAGACTTGGACTTTAATGCAACACGAGGCCCCAATGGACTAGGGGTGCACCCTCGTTTCGGCGTGGGCCACTCGTTAGTCGAGTTACCAGCGGCCTAAAATGCAAAGTCCCGCTTTGCGAGAAACCCACCCACTCGGAGAGGTGTTGATCTCGCAGCAATATCTTGTTTTTCCTACACGTTCTCCCGGCGTCGGCACATGCTACTAACAAAAGGCAGTTGCGGTTGCAGGGGTCTAGGAACACGCTTAGATAACCCTAATTCCGAGTATTCAGGTCTTTCAGCGTATCGTTAATATAAACCTCGGGGAATGTGCCGTCAACATTTTTAGAACTTATCCCTCCCCATACCAGAAACCACCTCCTTGATTTTTACTCCAGCCAGTCTAGCACGAGTTACTACCGTCTCACCAAAACGGTTATTCACGGCGTCCATAGCAGCCAGAATCTTGTCGTTTATCGTATCTTCCGGAAGCAAACTAGCAGTCGTATGGGAATCCCTCTGAATCTGGGCCGCGTAGACCCCGATGGCCCGTACCGGCGCCCGTAGATCTAGTAACTCCAGTATTTTTACCGCTGCATCGTATACTTCTACTCCATCGTGGGTCCACTTGCCGATACGATGACGTTGCCCCACTCCGGTAAAGTCACCAAAACGAATCCAAAGCCCCACCTCCTTAGCCATACAGCCATCTTTGCGCATCCTCGTGGCCACCTTCTCGGAGAGAAGCAACATATGCTTTCGTATTTCATTTCTGTCCGTAACATTCTTGTTCAGGGTCCTGGAATGTCCATAAGACTTGGCATCAGCCCTGTCGTGACGACTGATTACCGGCGAGCTGTCCATGCCGTAGGCCATTCTTTTTAGTTTCTCGCCACTAGCGATTCCGAATTCCCTGTTTAGAAGCACGTTTGGGTAATCTCGCAGCTGTTGCGTAGTTCCGATTCCCAGGGCCCCTAGCCGCGCTAAGATCCGCTTGCCGATGCCGCAGAATTCACAAAGGGGCAGCGACAATAGAATGTCATCAACATTCTCATCTGTAATAATAGTGAGACCGTCAGGCTTCTTGAGGTCACTGCCTGTCTTTGCTAGAAATTTGTTCTTTGCAATCCCTACTGAGCAGGAGATGTAGCTACCAATCTCATCGCGAATCCGCTGCTTGATGGATAGAGCGATTTGCTCTGCCCCACCATAAATATTTGCCGTCTTGGTCACGTCTAGAAACGCCTCGTCTATAGAAAAGATCTCCACCTTATCTGTGTAGCCCTCAAATATGTCGATAAACTTCTTCGTCACCCAGCTATATTTGCGCGGTTCGCCGTTTACAAGTACCAGCTCAGGGCAGAGCCGTAACGCCTCATCTATCCTAGTTGCGGTCTTTACCCCGTAGCGCTTGGCCTCTATACTTGCCGCAACGATAATGCTCCGCTTTGCCGTACTGCCCATCACGGCAATCGGTTTGCCACGAAGTTTCGGGTTCGCCTGCTGCTCCACAGTGGCAAAATACGAGTTCATATCGATATGAAGGATTAATCTTGCCATACTTCGTCCAACCACCAGGTGAGTTTCTCGTCGTTGTAATGAAGCTTATAGACACCGCCCTCATCGGTCTCAATACCAAAATAGTAATTTACCGACCGACCCTCCCGTTCCTGATAAGCTAGGCTGATTCCCCTTACTTTGTAGTCACGGTTTGCATAGCGAAAAATCTTCGGAATTACCTTCCCGTTTTCAAAAAGGGCTATCGTTTTTATCTTTTTATCAATTCTTGTATACATCTTCTGTATACTACTTTATACAAAATAATGATTCCAGTAGACAAACAAAAACCCGGAGACCGCCAAAGCAGTAATCCGGGTCCCTCCACTCGAGGTAGGTGTTCGCGCCTGCCAGGCGCCTGTGTGGCTAGGACGGCGCGCCGTCGAGACCGGTAGCCCGTGCAATGCTCGCCTCGTAGTTCCCGACCGGGTCGTCGTCGATCTCGTTGACCTCGCGCGGATAGAGTCCGTCGATGTCTGCCGAGACATCGTCACTCTTGATCTGTGATCGGCTGAGCATCCTGCTGATTCCGAAGAATACGAGGACACCGAAACCGCATGCCGCTGCAAAGCCTAGCTGCCACTCTGATGAGGGCATGAACACTGGGGAATCCATCGGACAGTTCCTTTCAATCGAGATTCGCACTTAGCGAGTACCTGTCAGGTGGCGTCTACAGCGCCCTGTTCCTCCTCTACTTCCTCAATCGATTTCTCCCACAAGACTGTCTTGAAGAAGGCGCTCGCCGCCAAGACGGCTACGGCTCCGATGGTATAGACCGCCCACATTGGAATGTCGTACATCGGGACCCCTCCTTACTCGATGTTCTCCATGCGCCGCTGTGATCTCTGAGCGGCACCGCCAAGCCAAACTGCGAGCATCATGCCCCCGACTCCGAGGACGGTCAGAACGATGAGCCAGAAACTGGCCCAGTCAATCGGCCCCCATTGGTTCATAGCCCCTCCCTCTCCGGCTGCGATGAGCATATACTACTCTTTTTGGGCCATAAATCAACAGAATAATTTAACCTACAAATAATTGTCATAACCGCACAAAAGTGTTATAGTTTCTTACGTATTAAGGCCTTAGGAATGCATAAAAAATTAATTGCGCGCACAGCGAAACTTTTGAGTGAATCCAAGAGGAGCCGACGGCATCAAGGCATAGCTATTGCCTATGAGCACAATCCCAATGATGTCGACGAACGTAATCATGGTTCTATATATGCGTTAGTAAATGTAAACGCACCTGCGGCTAGCGCCGAAGAGGTCGCCGAACTGATTGTTGACGCTTTTTTTGGTGAATACTACCAAGACCTCGAGAAAGATCCGCTCACTAGCTTCGAGGCCGCTCTCGCCAGAGTCAACGAGGAGCTTGCTGACATTACCCACAATGGCAACATCCACTGGCTAAACAATCTGAATGCGATTCTTGCCGTTCATACCGGTGATACTATCCATATTACCCAGACAGGAAAAGCCGAAGCCTATCTCTACCGAGGGGGTAAATCAAGCCACATCACTCGTGAGCTGGCCGGTGATAACATCAATCCGCTGCGAACTTTTACCAATATTGCCTCTGGTGACCTACTAGAAGGAGACAAGATTGTTGCCGTAACTCCAGGAGTCTTCTTCCATATTTCCAAAGACGAACTCCAAAAGTATGTCGAGGAATTCCAGCCAAAGATTGCGATAAGCCACCTGGCCGACCTACTTGAAGGTAACAATACAGAGATGCAGCCAAACTCGATCCTTATTATTGAGGCCATCACCCCAGAGGCCGCGAGTGAAGAGACTGTTACTGAGATTAATGATGAAGTCTGGCTTACTGAACCAAATAAACCGATGGAAACCGTGATTGAGCGCTCGGCTCCCTTTGCCCAGAAAGCCATCTACTATACCCGACGAGGCTGGAAGGCAATGACTGGCTTTATTGTCGCAAGCGCATGGCCCTGGATTCACGACACTACTCTAGACGCCTATGACGCTCTCTCGGGTTTGATTACCAAGGGCGGCCAAAACATTAAATCGAAAAAGGAGAGGCCAGCGGCCCTTGAGAAGCCGAAAGAAGTGATTGAGGTTAGTGAAGCTCCCGCTGATTTTTCTGATATTACCGTAAACGAGCACGCCAATAGCTTTTTAGAGACTACCAAGGCTAGCGGGAATGTAATCCACATTAAAGAATCCCACAATAAACCCAAGTGGCTGAAGCTCGAGAAGATAGACTTTAGCTATGCTGGTAAACTAAAGGACAGACTCGGCGACAAACTGAAAAAGAACAAAGGGAATAAGAGAAACCTACTGATTGCCGCATCCGCGCTAGCGCTTGTGCTTATCATCAGTGTCTTTGCCGTCTGGAGATTGCGCGAAAACGCAGAGCACCAAAAACTAGCAGAAGCGAGCTATACAGAGGCTCAAAGCAAGCTCACGATCGGTAAGGCTGAAGCTGCAAGCGGCAATAGAGGCAAGTCGGCAAATACCCTAAATAGTGCTCTTAGTATCGCAAAAGGACTAGAATCTAATCCTTCACTAAAAGACAGAGTCTCTACACTAGAGAAAGATATCAACAGCGCACTAGACGGAGTCCTTGCAATCACCAGAGTGACTACTAGTAAGCTAGCGGACACGACAAACATTACAGGCAAAAATACCTTTGGACCTTTTGTAATCGGGAAGAATGCCTACATCATAAGTAAAGACAATGGGAGCATCGCAGCCGTAAGCCTTGCCGGCGAAGCCTCAAACGTGCTCGATAAGCCAAAGCTAGAAGGCAAAGTTGCCGCTGTCACAGCCGTCACGGTCCGAAGCACCATCGTCCTCTTTACCGACAAAGGCGCCCTATACGAATTTGACGTTAAAGACGTTACTCTGACCAAACAAGCGATTGCTGGAGACATGGAAGTACCTACAGCCATGGCCTCTTTCTCAACAAATATCTATACTGTTGATGCGGCAGGCCAGATTTACAAAAGAACCAAAACTTCTACAGGATACTCGGCACGCACTGCCTACATTACCGATGGCAGCACGGCAAAAGATACCATTGCGCTAGCAATCGATAGCAACGTTTATGCCACTAAGAAAAACGGGGATACCGTAAAGTATCTGGGCGGTAAGAAGCAAAGTTACAGCATCAATGACCTTCCTCTGACCCTCAGTGGCATCAGTAGCAACTTCGCGAACGAAGACACTACGGGGATTTACCTGACGAATAGTGGATCTATAGTCCGTGCCGACACAAATGGTAAGTACATCGGTCAATACAATGGCGCCACACTAAAGAATATTAGCGGCGTTTCGGTAGATGATGCCAACAAAACAGTTTACGTCTTTGCCGACGGTGCTCTATACAAATTTAATCAGTAGCAAGCTGACAATCTCAAAGACTAGGGATAAGACAATAAAAATAAACAGTGGTAAAAAGTAAAGCCACTGTTTTTTGATGATTGCTTTCAGCTCAGAGAAGTCCATCGGTTAAAAATTACATCTTCTCTGGTGCATCAATCCCAATAAGGTCTCGCATTACGATGCCGAGAACTATTTGCGTTGCTCGTACCAGCTCTATACGTGCGGCCGTGAGACTCAAGTTTTCTTCGTCTATTACTCGGCATTTATCGTAAAAAACATGAAACTTCTTCGCAAGATCAATCGCATAAAAGGTTAGGAAGTGAACTGGGTACTCATCGAATGTAACGATACTGGCAATTACCTGAGGTAACTGTGCCATCTGCTCGATAAGCTCCGTCTCCTGCGGCTCTACAAGGAGTGATAAATCTGGCTTTGGCAATTTCATTGCTTCTGCGTTACGCAAAATCCCAGAAAGTCTGGCATAGGCATACTTCACATAGAATACCGGGTTCTTATCGGACCGTTCCTTGGCAAGGTCAAGGTCGAAGTCCATATGGGTATTGAATGAACGTGAAAGAAAGAAGAATCTGGCAACGTCACTAGCATCAGACTCTGTACCCCCGATAAGCTCCAACAGGTCATCCATAGTGACATAAGTACCCTTGCGTTTCGACATTTTGTATTCCTGGCCATCCTTTACAAGGCGAACCATCTGCATGATAGCAATCCTCAAAGTACCCACACTACCCACAGTAAGCGCCACCGCAGCCATCATTCTACCCACATAACCGTGATGGTCGGCACCCCAGAAATTAACTACCAAGTCGAATTTGCGTTTGTAGAACTTATCAAAATGATAAGCAATGTCGTTTGCGAAATATGTCTTTTCGCCATCTGCCTTCACGATTACGCGATCTTTATCATCGGCCTTCTCAGTGGTCTTGAGCCATAGAGCGCCGTCTTTTTCATAAGTGTGCCCATATTTTTTGAGATTCTCAATCCCCTCATCTACCTCGCCTCTGTCAATCATCTCCTTTTCAGAGAACCACTGATCAAAGAGGATCCCCATCCGAGAAACCGATGGTTTAATTTTCTTCTCGAGAAGCTCGGCTGCTGCAATAGAACCAAGTGCAAAACTATCCTTTGTCTCTGCTATCGCTCTCGCGTTATCTTTTGCCCATTCCTCGATATAAGGCCCTTTATAAAAATCGTCGGAAGGTTCTAGTTTCCCTGCTGCTGCCAGGATAGAGTCACCGAGCAGTTTTACCTGATTACCACCATCGTTGACATAATACTCTCGTTCGACTTTGGCGCCCACTTTGCTAAATACGTTTGCTAGTACATCACCACCAAAACCACCTCTTCCGTTCGCTAAAGTCAGCGGACCGGTAGGATTGGCGGATATAAACTCTACTTGTACTTTCTTCCCCTTAAGGATATCCAGGTCGGCATAATGAGCCTTTTCCTTCAAAATCTGTGAAGCAATGCCCTGAAAATATTCGTGATCTAGGTAAAAATTCACAAAGCCATTCACGGCCTCAACCTTTTTGAAGCCACCAGTAGCGTTTAGCGAAACCGCTAACTCCTCTGCAATCTCCTTTGGACTCTTGTGAAGCTCCTTTGCCAGTCGGAAAGCAACATTACTCGCGTAGTCACCGTGTTCTCTGCTGGAGGTTTGTACGACCTCGATGTCAGCCCTCTTAAGATGAAGCTGAAAGACTTGCTGAAGTGAATACAAAATTGATTCAGTTATTTTATCGGTTATCATAGGGCCATTATACTCGAAATTAAGCGTCAATCATAGTATAATGGCCCTACCATGCAGAACATAAAAGTCATCGCAACGAATAAAAAAGCCCACTTTGACTACGAGATTCTAGAAGTCTTCGAAGCGGGTATCGAGCTCATCGGTCCAGAGGTGAAGAGTATTCGTGATGGCCACATATCACTCAAGGAATCGTTTGCTAGCGTCAAGGATAACCAAATCTGGCTAAACAATGCTCACGTTTCACCTTACAAGCCAGCTGCTGCCAATAACGCGGAGCCGACTCGGGCCCGTCGCTTGCTCCTAAAAAAGGGCGAAATCACGGAGCTTATCAGTAAAGTTCAAACTGCCGGCTATACCATCGTGCCGGTAAAAATCTATTTCTCACACGGCCTCATCAAGGTAGAGGTTGCTCTCGCTAGAGGCAAGAAACAGCACGACAAACGTAACGTGATCAAAAATAGAGAGCTAGATATAGAAACAAGACGAGAACTAAAGGACAGCGTCCGCTAAGACAATAGTTTCTTGTAGGCAGATTCCAGCTTTGTAACACAATTCGAAATATCATGAACTTCGGCAAACTCCAGAGATTTTTGGCCGAATTTTTTGTTTCTAGCGGCACTCTCGGTAAGCTTCAGCATAGCCTCGGCCATCTCTTTCGGATCCCTAGGCTTCACCAGATAGCCATTCTGCTCATCGTGCACGAGCTCAGGCACCGCGAGGGCATCGACACCGAGCACAGGAAGGCCTGCGGCCATCGCCTCTAAGATTACTAACCCCTGGGTTTCCATAGTACTAGCCGTCACAAAGAAATCGTGCTGCTTGAGCGCCCTTTTGATGGTAGGCCGGGTCACGAAACCAACAAACCCAACACTCTCACCGATCCCTAGCTTCGCGATGAGCACTTCCAGTTCCTTTTTTGCTGGTCCTTCGCCAAAGATGTCAAGGCGCAGTGCAGGATTCTTCTCTCTGGCAATAGCGAAAGCTTTCACGACAACATCTACGCCCTTTTCTAAGCCCAGTCGCCCCACGTAAATCATCTTATTGCGAATGTGATAATCCTTCTTCTTGGCAAATTGGTGAAATTCTATGCCGTTGCTCATATCTATACTAGGAACGCCCACCCTGTGTCTGGTAAGTAGTTTTGCGAGGGCAATCGATGGTGAAAATACGATGTCTGACCTGCCATAGAGAATGCGAGTAAAATCCCAAGCAAATCGGTCCGAGACTGTTTTCCCATCACGGTACTTCTGGGTCCTACGAAGTTGCTTATTGATTGCCCGCACCACCTCCGAACGTTTTAGGGTATCACCTCCGAAGGTAGCGAATTTCTCCACTGCATTCGACTCGATAATCTTCTTCCACACTCGAGAGCTTGTAACAAGCTCCGATGCCTTGCCCACCCCAAGCAGGTTATAGGGGTTCACATAAACCATAAAGTCGGGAAGGTAGGTATGATAGGTCTGGACCAGCTTGATCCCGAGTATTCGGGCTGCGATTACACCGGAGACGCCTATACTCATCGGGGTTTGGACATGGACAATATCCGCCTTAAATTCACGGAGATCCCGGATGATGCCCAAAAGAGCTGGGTATGCGATATGGGTGTTCTTGTTGGTCGCAAAGGAAAACGAGGCGTAGCGCTTGATAGTGATGTTCGGTATCGGCTGGTCCTTTTTGCGATTGTACTTGGGGGCTATAATCAGTACTTCATTGCCTGCCTCCGCAAGACGTGTAGTGAAATTTGTAATACTCGTTACAATTCCATTTACTTCTGGCTGATATGTATCTGTCAGGTAGGCTATTTTCATCTTATAATCATTATACAATAATTCTGACAATATTCTGAGTATATTGGCAAACTAGTAACAATTATTGCCGTTTTCCGCTATAATACTACCCATAATGCATCACAATAAAGTAAGCGTAATTATAGCCGCAAAAAATGAAGAACCGAGATTGGCAAACGTCTTGAAACCGGTTTGCAAACATCCGCTCGTAGGCGAGGTGATAGTTGTTTCTGATGGTTCTACGGACAAGACGATCGACATTGCGAAGACTTTTCATACGAAAGTTATCGAAAAGAAAGTTTCTCAGGGCAAGACGATGGCTATACGTAGCGGCATTAAACAAGCCCGATACGATGTCGTAGTGCTTCTAGATGCCGATCTCAAAGGATTGACCGAACAGAATATTACCGATTTGGCTTCGCCAGTCATCGAAAACAAGGTCGACTGGACCATAAGCTATCGTGGCAACTCATCACTCATATACAAGCTATTCCGAATGGATTTTGTAAGCGGAGAACGTGCTATTCGAAAGGAACTGCTGCTAGATAGAGAAATTTGGTGCAAACCCGAAATAGGCTACGGCCTAGAAGTACTGATGAACGACTCTTTTCTAAAGCGCGGCAAGACCTTCATTAGTGTCCATCTACCAAACCTCTACGCCACACCAAAAAGTGAAAAAATGACGTACTGGGAGGGTGTCGCTGCAGATTACCTTATGGTATTCAATATTTTTCGCGCTTTCCCAATATTCCTTGTGGGCCTGCAGTTCCTAAATATGGTGAGTCTGAGCTATCTCTACAAGAGACATCTAAACAGGTTTAGCCTTGAAGATACTACACTTTAAAGTTTCTAAACGAAAATTATTTTTAGGAGCCTTGCTTCTCACCTTTCTAGTTTACGCTTACATAAACTGGAAGGAACTCCTCGCTGTAATCAATGCCCTATCTCAGGGTAGCTGGCGCTGGCTACTTCTCGCCGCCGCAACCCAAGTACTTTACTACTACATTTTTTCCCTAATGACCCAAAAGGCGTTTGAGACGGTAGACATAAAGAGGGATATCAAAGATCTCTTCCCTCTCGTCCTCGGTTCGCTTTTTGTAAACACGCTGGCGCCGACCGCCGGGAACTCTGGTACTATCCTTTTTGCAGATGATGCTGTAAGAAGGAGGGAATCCTCTACCAAGGCTGTGGTGGGATATTTAGTGAGTACTGTCTCCAGCTACTCTTCGTTTTTTGTTCTTCTGATCTTTGCCATCGTCTTCCTACAAAAGTCCGGTTTACTAAATAGCTATGAAGTGTTTGGCGCCTCTATCTTCGTCATTCCCACTATTCTGCCTCCCTTACTACTTCTGACTGCTACCAAGAAGACTCGAGCTACTACCTCCTTTTTGAATTTTCTAGCAAAAACTTTCAACTACATTTGTCACAAGTTAAAAATACAGAAAAAACTACCGGCAGATTGGGCTACCCATATCGTAGGTGAGCTCACTATTGCGTCCGAGGCTCTCTATGGACATGGCAAAAAGATTGCCGAAACGCTAGCTTTCGCTCTCCTCGCCCATGTCGTGAACGTGACTTCCCTCTTTGTGGTTTTCGCAGCTTTCGATATCCATATCCACTATGGTGCTATCATCGCTGGATATGTATTTGCAGAGGTTGTTCGTGTCGTTTCACCACACCCGGAAGGAGTAGGTGCCGTAGAAGCCGTACTCGTCCTAATATTCACATCCTTTGGTGTACCTCTCATCAGTGCTACTGCCATCTCTATCACCTACAGAGGGCTCAATTTCTGGGCCCCACTTGGGCTTGGTTTCATCTACCTTCAGAGGTTGAAGTCATTTAACGACAAGGAGGGTATGAGTGATGCTAGCTGAGAACCACCCCGCTTTGCCTGAAGCAAATACTCCAGATTTTGACGCCAAAGAGAAAGTTGCAGAAGCTATGAAGGCCCACGGAGAGGTTATTCCAGAGTCCACTGTAGTAGAACATGCCTCGGTAGAAACCGGCGAATCCCTACCTGCCTGGACGGCGCCAGATCTCACTATTTGCGATGATGGTGCTATTTCAGAGCAGCCTGCCCAGACAGAAGTCCCTGCTTCTCAGTGTGTGCCGCCAAGCGCCCTCAAGGGACTAAAACAGGTGGAAACTGAGAATGGTGTGAGCGCTAGTGCCGAAGGCAAGTATGATCAGGCCGTCTTTGGGCGTGACTCGGCCGAGATTGGTCTGGAAGTAGTAGAGCACAACCAGGAACTAGCGACTAAAATCATTGTTTCACTCGCAGAAAGACAAGGCACGAAAGAAAATGCAAAGACAGAGGAGTCACCGGGAAAGATACATCACGAGTCAAGAAATCAAGCTTACGGCAGTGGATTTCTACAGAGAACTATTGGCAAGGCAGTCGAAAGAGCCTGGGTAGGAAGTTCTGATTCAGAGTGGAAAACTACCTACTTTGCTGCCGATTCTACCCCCCTCTATCTTCTTCTCGTTAGTAAATATTGTTCTTTGTACGGTGAAGAGATTCTGGACCAACAAGTCGTTAGAAACGACCAGGAAACAGCGACCATACGAGATACCGTAGAAGGTGCAGCGGGATGGATTACCTCCCATATTGGTTCAGAGGGCCTAGTAGAGGTTGAGCGCCGAAACAAAAAGGGTAACTATTTTGGACAAACCTGGAAGGACTCTCTAACCGCAATTCTGAAACCCGATGGGAGCCTAGCAAATATCACTGGTCGGATAATTTACCCCGAGATTCAATCTCTTTGTATCGATGCCTTGGATTCTACTGCTTCGCTTGAAGCAGACAAAGACAAAGCGGAGCAACTTCGAAATAAAGCCCAGGGAATTAGGATAAACACCAGAGAAAAAATGTATTCTGCTAAGAACAACTTTTTCATAAGCTGTCTCGAAGAAGACGTAAATAGGGAGATGGTACCTGTCACCACCCTTGAGTCTAGCTGCGGCAGACTACTGGACTCCTCGCTGTTTGACGACCTCACCGAAGAGGAAAAACAAAAATACATTACGCCTATCACCAAACAGCTGTTTTCCAAAGAGTTTATTACCGACGTCGGCATCAGAACCCGAGCTCTCAAGTATGCCGATGGTTTCACAGTGGCAGACTATCACGGGAGCCTGGTAAGCTGGCCTATCGACACCTACAAGATTGCGAAGGGATTCCGTCGCCAAGGGTTACCAAGACTAGCGGAACAGCTCGAAACACGCCTCCTAAACGGAGTCAATATGGCAGGTAAACACTACGAATTTTTCTTTGTGAACAAAGAGGGCCACCCCATTCTGGACTACGTAAGTAAGAAGACTGGTAGCGACGGCGAGATTGTCGACCAATTCGCTCCCGAGCATGAACAGGGTTGGACCATAACCGCCATTTTGGATATTAAGAGAAATATGGCCAAGCGGAAAGATAACGAAGCACCGAAATATATGTGGCAAAAGAAGCTACAATACGAAATTTTATCGGAGATTGATCAGGAGTCAGTGCTAAGTTCAAAGTCACAGCTAAAGTCAGGGTATCCCGGCAAGCAAAATGTCCGATTCAACCCACGCAAGGGCTGGCTACGGACAGGCTACTTTCTCGCATCGGAAATTGGCAAACAAGTTCTCGCCAAACCACGCAAGAAATAACTTGACTTTTTGTATATTTGTGCTATAATACACATTAGCCGAAATAGTTCGGCATCTGCTCGATGAGCACGAACCTTGGAGATGATTCGCATGAAGCGAAGGACTTCGGATAGCAAAGTTGCGGCTTTGTCGAGCAACTTGACGACAAAGAGTGTGACAGCAGCCACGAAAACGCAGTACTGGGAAGCGGTCCCGGTATCCACACCAACGTATCGTCACATCGATCACGTCCCCGGGGGAATCCAGATTCGTACCAAGTGGTACCTGCTCGGGATCTTCCCAATCATCACCACCCGGTTTGTGTCGCACGTTCAGCTCCGAGGAAGCTAACACATCAGCTTTCCTCACAAGGGCCCGTTATCGAAGTTGGCTCGCGCCCACAAAGCGCCGGCTCGCATCTATACGGGCCTTCTTCGTGCCTGAGTTAATCTTGACTTTTACACTCATTTGTGTTATATTTATGAGGCATTTTGCACTCCGCGCCATCCTCCTACAGGGTAGGTGGACGGCTCGGGGGGCTGAACTAGCTTCGACGAAGGTATCTTGAAATCGAAATGATGCAATCCGCGGTGGTCTGTCCGCGTTATTCAGCAGATCAAACATAGTTGCAAAAAACTTTGTTAGTAAGGTTGCTAGCGCTTTCAGCGTAAACAGCTTTGCACCAGTTGCTGCCTAATACGCAGTAACCGCTCTTGTGAGTGAGACCTGAATCGTTCGCTACTGAGTGCCATATATGTCAGGGGTAGGGCTAGTGACTTCTCTAAGCTAGCCTGAAACTCTAGAGGATAAGGCCGATGGATTTTCTCGAGACTTGACCATCAGCACCAAAACTACCAGTCACGAGTATGATTGTTACAAATTATTTCGAATTCGCTTTCGGACGTGGGGGCGGTACCCACCAGCTCCACCAAAATAATACCTTGGAAAAGGTATTATTTTCATTTTAACTAAATGCTTGAACCTGTTTTATGTTAGAATTAATTTATGAAAAAGTCCTTAACATACCTAGCTCTACCGCTCTTGGTTTTCGTAATTGTTTTCCTTGCCGTTGCGATAATGATGCTTTTCAAGCAGGACGCCACACAGGGGTTCCCATGGGTTTTTGTCATTACTTTTAATATCGCCTCACTCTATTTAATTTCTAAAATGGCCAACCCAAAAACAGTCCTAGAAGCCCTGAGATATGGAATAGTTTGGATGGTTATTGTGATTATCTTTGATGTCCTGGTCACGACAAGAATAATCGGCCCCATAGAAAGCCAAAACTACTTTAAGGACCCCAAAACTTGGTTTAGTTATCTAATTGTTATTCTCATTCCGATAGATTACGCTACCAAATTCTTTATCGGTCGCTTACTAAATAAATAGATCTTTGTTATCCTCGGCGAATTGTTTAAATGTGATCGGTTGCCTGCCCATCACATTTGCAAATTCATTTGTCACTTTGCCCGCTAACCCAAGTTTAGCTACCAAATAAATACCCTTCATCACTGTGACAAAATCTTTGGCAGACCCCTCGCCTTCCATTCGTTTGCCGAATACTGAAGAGGAAGGGTTGGTATAAGTAATTTTCTTTCCGGTCGCTTTGGACAGTATCTCGGCGACCTGATAGTAGTCCAGTGCTTCACTACCCGTCAGGTCGTATGCTTTGTTTAGATATTGTTCATTCTCAAACACCTTGGCACCAAACGCTCCAATATCTCGGGCGTCAATAAAGCTTGTTTTGCCCCTACCTGCAGGGACAACAATTTCATCGCACTCCCTGATGTCTTTACAGTGGGTAGTGGAAAGATTTTGCATAAAGAAGCTTGGTCGAAGTAACGTATAGGGAATACCCGATTTAACAATATATTTCTCTAAATATCCGTGCGGTGCAAGTGGGTTGTGTTGAACCCCCAAAAGCGACAAAAAGACAATCTGCTTAACTCCAGCATCTTTGAAGGCATCGATAAATGGGTATATATGTTTCGGGTCACCCATCTGTGGTGGTCGCATGAGAAATACTTTGGTAACACCATCCAGTGCGCTTAGGAATGTTTCTTTCTTCTCAAAATCAAAGATTACTGGAATAACTCCCTTTGGTAGTCGTGGGGCGTCCTTTTCCGTAATAATTGTTCCCCTAATGTTAAAAACAGCCCTATCAATATTCGCAATAATTTCTCTGCCGACATTCCCCGTAGCACCAGTAACTAAAATTGTTTCTTTCATAACTCTCCTTAGAATAATTATACAAACTCTGAGGCAGTATTAATATAGTAGTTCCATGCTTCATCTACCCGCCCAAACGGATGAACACGTTCATTTGCACGGGCTATGCTCCACCATTACAAACATTAGTTTGCGGAAGCCAGTTATATTTTTTAATACACTACTTATTCAATTGTTTTGAAATATTTTCTATATATTTGCGTACTACTAGTAAAATAGGAGAAATAATGAAAATACTACAAGGGATTATTCTAGTACTGGGAATCGTTTTAGTAACAACATTCGGCGGCGCCAGATCCGTCAATGCTGCTACGGTTGAGCTTTCCGGCAAAGACCTAAAAGCAAAAACCGTGACCGAAGTAGCAGTTATTTACAACATCAACGCCGACAATTTCGCCAAAGAACTTACTAAATCGATAGGAGTAAACGTAAAGACTAGCGATACCTTTCAGTTACTAGCAGACAACTATGGTGCAGAAACAAGTACTATAAAGGATCTTGCTGCAAAGCTGCAGGCTGAAGAGGGAGAAGTTGTCACTGCAAAAGATACAACCACTGAAACCGTAGAGGTTCCCAAGGTATCTACACCAGAGAAACAGTACAACTTCTTTCCTATCTCCATCGGCCTACTTTTGATTTATATAGTTAGTTTCATTTTGTCTAGATTTAAGATCCTGGGCTATGCTTTACACAAGAAGATTTGGAATTGGTTCCTTCTCGGCTTCTTCCTTGTATCGGCTGTACTTGGGTGTTTTCTTGTCCTCAGAATTAGTAACGGCTTAGTAATTCCCCTACCCTTCAATATGCTTTATTGGCACGTTGAGGCCGGCGTAGCCATGACCGCAGTTTCCGTCTTTCACATCATCTGGCACTGGAGATACTTTGTAACTGTATTCAAAAAGAAGATATAATAAGGGCATATGCTACTGACAGATGAAGAAATAGCCGTTATGGTTCAGGATGGTGACAAAGAGGCTTTCGGAGAGGTCATAGACCGATTCGAAAAACCACTTTGCGCCTTTATTTACCGTATGCTTGGTGACAGAGAAAACTGTGCCGATGCTCTCCAAGAAACGTTCCTGAAAGCCTATAAGAACATCAACTCATATGACCCCAAAAGGAAGTTTTCCTCTTGGATATACCGTATAGCTCACAACGAAGCGATTACTCACTACCGCAAAAATACTAAACACGTTGCACTAGATGAAGTAGTAGAGATCGCCAGTGGCGAAAATAACGCAGAGATTATACAGAAGAAAATTGACACTGGTGCTCAGAAAGAGTTATTAGAAAGGGCCCTGCTCACTATCCCGCTCAAATATCGAGAAGTGATTGTCTTTCGCTTCTATGAAGATAAAAGCTATGAAGAAATTTCGGAGATCATGCACCTGCCTGTGAATACCGTGGGAACTTACCTGAGCAGAGGAAAGAACGAGATAAAGAAGCATTTTAAAGACATCCATCTTGAGGAGATACTATGAGTGAGCTAAAAAACAAGGTAATGCAAAGCATCGACAAGAACGAAGTGAAGATGCGACCGAAGTCTTTCTTCAGAATAATGAAAGCTCTTTCAGAGATCGGAATTGTTGCACTAACACTGCTCGTGATATTTCTAGTAAACCTTAGTTTCTATTTACCACGTAGAGGTCTCGGCTTAGGTCTAGGTTCGAATCGTTGGGAACATGTTTTTTCTGTCATACCTTGGTGGATTGTCATACTCGGTGTCTCTGGTATCGGTTTACTCACATGGATAATCTACCACTATACTGGCGCTTATAAAAAACGACTGGCCTGGATAATCGGAATAGTTTCTTTAGTAATCATCATTACTGGTTTTCTACTTTCAGTTTCTAACTTCAATGAAACTCTAGAAAAAGGCTTTGGCCAGATGAACGGCAGAGGCCAAGGTAACGGCTATCATCGTAATATACGATAAGGTTTGAAATATTTTTTCTCTAACGCCGTATTACTTACAGAAGGAATGATTAACACCCTTCTAGAAAAGGAGAAAATAATGAATAAAACATTGATCGTCGGAACAGCAGTGGCTATATCCTTACTTTCTACGGGTGTAGTCTTTGCCAAGGCTTCACTGGGAACAGTAAAGACACCAAGTGGCACAGAAGTAGCTAAAGTGGGAGTTTCTGGGAGTGTAGAGAGCGTCTCTACGACTGGTAAAAATCAGATCCAAGTAAAGGATTCCGATGGAAAATCATACACAGTAAATCTAGGTAAACGCGGCTATGTTGACACAACAGTTCAGGCTGGTGATAATGTCAAAGTCGAAGGCTTAGAGAAAACTGCAGGCACAATCAGCGCCTGGAACTTAACTAAAGCTGATGGTTCTCAGGTTACCATCAGAACCGCAGCTGGTAAGCCTGCTTGGGGTGGAAATGGTGGTGGTAACGGGGGATCTAAAATGCACAACGGATCTGGAAATGGTTCTGGTTTCGTAGATGCGAACGGTGACGGCACCTGCGACAACGCAACAAAATAGCTTCATTATAAAAGAGACCCAGGCGGGTCTCTTTTATTGTAGCTTGAATAACTCTACCATTTACATTTATTAGTCTCTAGGTATCTCTTTAATACTTATGTTAACGAGTATACTGTATTTAGCTCCGATCTCTTGAGCAATTGTTTGAAACACAGGAGTAACCTCATCAGCCAAGTCCTGACGGACCTCAAGGTTAAGGTCAAGGGTCCCCTCACCAGCGCGTCCACGGAGAAAGGTTGCAAGTACCTCCCTGCCGTCCTTTAATTTCATCGAGTAGCTAAACTGTCCTTCTGGTTCTTGAACGATTTTCAAACTCTCAAATTTGGAGGATAAAGAATCGCTAATAGCTTCTAATACTGACTGGTGGATTAGTCTCTCGGCCTCATAGTCGACTTTGACTGTTCGTTCTACGTTATTGCCCCCACCATCAATAGCAGCTTCTTCTGCTTCGGCAACATTCGAATCTACCCAATTACCCATATATTCAGCTGGTCTATCGGATTCCGGATTAAACGGCTGCACTCCTTCTGGCATAATGGCTCCTTCGTCATCAATAGCCCTATTATGCCATTTACCTTAAGCATAATGCAACCCCAACAAAAAACTATATTCTTACTATGCGAGACCAAAACAATGATGATAGGTCGTTGTATGGCTAAATCTTAATGTTATCTGCTAATATATAACCATGCTGATAACTAGGCGAAAACTAGATATAAATGAAGCCCGATTGATCTCGCACGAGATACGAAACACTGGCAATATTATTTACTATAGCCCCAGAGAGCTAACCCGCTTTAAACAATGCTTTGTTGCGGAGGATACCGAGGGCCTTGCTGGGTGTTTTGTCGTGACAGAGGGCGGAGATTTCATTGACCTGAAGATCTTGATTGTGCTGGAAACTAGGCGCGGTCTCGGCGTGGGCGAGAAACTATTTGTTGCCGCACTGGAGCGCTACCAGAATACTAAAAAGATAATATATCTCACAACTAGAAACCCTGTTGTAGTAAAAATGGCCTTAACTAGAGGGTTTTCGAAGATAAAACTTACCAAACTCCCCCTGTCAGCTATCGTCTATGAGTTAGTTTGGTCGTTTAATCTAAAGCGATTAATTGTACTAAGTGAGAAGAATAAACGATTTCCCGAACTTCCACCGTTCGAGTACTACGCATATAGCAAAAAATAGTTCCTCTGGTTCACCCCGCCAAACAGTGCATCTTACCTATATTCTGGGTTTTCGAAATCAAAGCGACACCCCGCGTCCCACTCTGAACGCTGATTACCATAAGCCGGCATTCCCCCGTTATCTTTGAGCATTCTTGCCATATGTATCAGGTTCCAGGTCATAAATGTTGTATTCCTGTTCGTGAAGTCATTCTCAAAGGCGTGCGCCTCCTTGTCCATGTAGGATGGACCGGGACCGATAGGTCCTAGCCAGGCGCTGTCTGCCTGGGGAGGTATTACGTAGCCGAGATGTTGCAGACTATAAAGGATGTTCATCGCGCAATGCTTTGCCCCATCTTCGTTACCCGTAATTACGCATCCGCCGACGCGTCCGTAGTATGCATACTGTCCTTTTTCATTCAGTTTTCCCGAGAAGCCGTAGAGTCTCTCTATTACCTTTGTGCAGACAGAAGACTTGTCCCCTAGCCAGATTGGGGTAGCTACTATAAGGATATTTGCACCCATAACCCGCTTTTGTATTTTCGGCCAATCATCTGTTTCCCAACCATGCTCTGTCATGTCAGGATAGACCCCTGGGGCAATCTCGTAGTCAACAGCTCTGATCACTTCCACTTCGATTCCCTGCTTTTCCATAATCCTTTTGGCAATATCGAAAAGACCCTCTGTATTAGACACTTCTGGGGTTTTTTTGAGTGTGCAGTTTATAATCACTGCTTTCAAATCGGAAAAATCATTTTTCATTTTCATCTCCTTGTCTCTATCTAATTATACCAGGGGAGGCAAAAACGACTCATAACGCGCACAGCCGAACCTGCCTACAACCACCCTGCTCGCTCTACTCCAGTTGCCCCAAATGGTATAATTATATACAGAGGATCAATCAGTTTACTGATCGATTATGCGTCACTAATAGTGAGGGGCGGGGATTGGAATGGCTGCGTTCCCTTTTGGAGCTGGTACAGAGCCGGAAGGCTTGTTGGCCGAGCTGGACGCAAATAGAAAGACGGTGAACTTCTTTGTTCCTGTGAGTGAGCAGCAGCAAGGGATACCGCCCAAAATTCTCTGCCGCATACCTCTGGCGCAGTATCTGGACTCTCGAGAGTCTGTCGCTAGAGAGGTTGAGATGCACCCAGAGTTACTTGCCGGCGAACAGCCTAGATTCCCTAACGACTTAGGAGGGCCTCGGGCGGAACCTGAGAAAACACCTTCTCCAGTCCACCCTTCATAGTCGTCTCACGAACATCGCGGGGGCTTCTTTCCGAGCTGGGAAGAGGCCCTTCGGCATTACGGGTACTGTCTGAGTTATGCCATTATTGAGGATTTTCTGATAGTATGTAGCTATGGATAAGAAACTGCTTTATTTGACACTTCGAAACACTTCTGGTGCCGCATTATACATTTTATTAGTATCGCAACTCATGCAAAACGGCTCGAGACTGTTCGGTGAAACCGACAGTATGCTGACTCCATTTGTTATCCTGCTGCTATTCTGCCTGTCTGCAGCTGTTGTTGGAGGATTGGTATTCGGGAAGTCGCTACTACTCTTCATGGAAGGTAAGAATGAAGATGGTATCAAGGCTGCTATCTACAGTGTCTGCTGGCTTGGCGCCTACACTTTCCTAGGATTCTGGGTGCTTTATTTCACAAATTAGAGACAACTGACAAATGTCAATGAAACAATTTCTACATTCGGCACCCCTATGTGGTGTTTTTTTATGCATTGGATTATACTTGTACCTGGAGGGTCCATGGAAAAATCGGAAATTCGCAAGGATTACTTTTTAGATAAATACGTAATAATTGCACCTAAACGCAACAAACGGCCACAAAAAATCACTTTGCCGGCCGATAATTGCAGTAAGGATTGCTTTTTTTGCCCCCAAAACCTGTCCGAGGACGAAGTGGTTACCTACGAACACAAGAATAGCGATGGCAAATGGGACGTTATTTCTGTGATAAACAAGTTTAGCGCACTCTCTGTCGAGAACTCACGAGCCTTTGGACAACAAGAAGTCCTCATAGAGACTCGAGACCACTGCAAGGAGTTGCAGGAGCTCGCAGTCAGCCACGTTGTAAATATCCTAGATGCCTGTATAAACCGCTTCGAGGCTCTCAGGAATATGCCAAAGGTAAAACATGTTATCGTCTTTAAGAACGAGGGCGGTAAAGCTGGTGCCTCTGTGTCCCACTCACATACACAGATCATCGCTCTGCCCATCGTACCGCCGAAAGTGGAGGAAGAGGCCAAGGCGTACAATGAGTACCGCCTAGAGCACGTAAACTGCCCCTACTGCGACATTATTGAGAAAGAGAAGGACAGCAGCCGCGTGATCTGGGAGGATGAGAATCTCTTTGTCCTTGCACCTTATGCCAGTGACTCTCCTTACGGCGCCTGGTTCATCCCCAAACGGCATATAGCCACCTTTTCTGAACTCACCAAACCAGAAAAAGAATCGCTAGCAACTGCAATGAAGATTGTCCTCGCAAAGCTCGATGAGCTAGGTATCGCTTATAATTACTTTTTCGAAAACGCCGTCAATCATGAAGATTACCACACTCACCTGAAGCTCTCTCCTCGTCCAAACATCTGGGCAGGCCTAGAGCTCGGTACTGGTGTTATCATAAATTCAATACCACCCGAGCAGGCCGCAAAAATCTACAAAGAATAAGAAAAAGAGGCCAAGGGGCCTCTTTTTCTTATTCGTAACGAAGTGCGTCTAGCGGATTTATCTTAGCGGCTCTGAACGAAGGATATAGACCGGTAAGGAGGCTTATAAGAAGCGCTATTGCTACAATTATCGCTGCGAGATAAATAGGGGCATAAAAAAGCTCAACAGCGACGTTACCTGTAGCTTTGGCGAGGCCAGAAATACTGAGGTTCAGGACATTACCCACAGTGAAACCGAATATAAGCCCTGCGCCGCTACCTAGCACGCCGATAATTAGGGACTCTGAAATAAATAACTTATAGATATCTGGCTTCGTGGCGCCCATCGCTTTCATAAAACCAACTTCTCGTGTTTTCTCGAGCAGGGAGATGGTTAGGGTATTAAAAACACCCAAACAGGCGACGATTATCGAAATTGCCCCGAAGGACAGAAGGATAATCTGAAAAACACTAAAGAACTGATTGATTTGATCTACAGTTTCCTTTACGGAAGCTGTTTTAAAACCCAAGTTTTCAACTTCTGTTTTGACCTTATCTACATCCGACTTGTCGTTCACTCGGACCAGGGCTCCCGAATAATTCTTTAGGCCGTCTCGTGTAAGCAAATTTGCAGGCATATATGCATATGGAGCATTCTTATCGTCTATTACTCCTACGACCTTGAGCTGATAACTTAGTTTCTTTGATTCGGAATTCGCTCCGAGATCCGCTCTCTTGATCGTAGTAACGAGATCCACCTGCTTCCCAATCAATGAATTGGCACTCTTTACTCCAAGCTGATTCAGCAATTCACTGCTCAATATCACCTCATCTGCATTGTTGCTTGTATACTTTCCGTTAACTTCAAACTTTGGGGCTTCGAGTTTGATATATTCCGCACTCTTACCGTAGACGACACTATCAATATTGGAACCATTATAGGAGATGCTAGCCGGGTTGCTAAACGAAGACTGTACATCTACCACATTACTGAGCGTAGAGAACTTCCCAAGGGTCTCGTCGTTTATGCTTACTATCTTCGACTTGCCGGATGTAACCGTAAGGTTTCGCAGTGCGTCTAGGTTTGCTATCTGATTTGTCGAGATTCGTTGCAGCCCGAGACCCAGAGTGACCAAGAAGACTACGAAGCCTACAGAAATGGCGACTCCCCCAGCCGTGAGTATTGTCCTCATTTTGTGACTAATCAGATTTTTGAATGCTAGTAGTATAATATATCTATTCTTCATTACATCTCCAATGCCATTTCCAAAAGATCCTTCTTGCCTTCTGCCCCCGACTGTACTGCCTTTCTGGTATCTTTGATCTTCTCTATTGCCCCGTCCCTCATATAGACCACCTTGTTTGCATACTTTTCGTAGTCCAGATTGTGTGTGACCATTATGACGGTGCGGTGAGATTCGTCATTTATATACTTAAAGATGCTCATTACATCAGCCGCCGTGATGGTATCCAAGTTTCCCGTTGGTTCGTCAGCTACGATAATAAGGGGATTGGTGACTAGCGCCCTGGCCATACTTACGCGCTGTTGCTGACCTCCGGAGAGCTCCGTAGGCTTATACTTTTCGTATTCGCTCATCCCCATAAGGTCAAGGATGTTATGAGCACGTTTTTTTATGCTAGCGTTCCGCAGTTTTGTCATTCGGAGTGGAAACTCCACGTTCTCGAAAACGTTGAGAGACTGCATCCAGTTTGATTGCTGATACACCATCCCTATATTCTTCCTACGAAAAATGGAACGTTGATCCGATGTAGTATTCCCGAAGACGTTTTGTTTCCTGATAGTAACTGAGCCAGAAGTAGGTGCCTCAAGACCGATAATCGTGTTTAGCAGAGTCGACTTCCCACACCCAGAGGGGCCCAGTATTATCACGAACTCTCCCTCATATATATCAAGGTCAATGTTCTTTAGAACTTCAATGTCTGTCTTACCAACATGGAAGGTCTTGTGCAGATTATTTACCGAAATGATAGGATGCTTTTTCACACTTACCTCCTAGCGAATGAGCCGAAAATCCAGCCAATTGTTGATTGCAGCGAATTGACGATGATATCGAGCACAGAAGAGCTCGCCTGGTCGGTAAGAAACGAGGTATCCTCGGAGCTTGCGGTGTTGCCCGAAGCATCCTTGGATACTACCTGGAAATGGTAAGAAGTCGATGGCTTGAGACCAGACATAACGACGACATGGGTGGTAGTAAGACCCGTATCCTCCTGTGTCTTCTGCGAATAGTCGTCTCCAGAGACTCCTACGCCGTACTCTACTTGAGAAGTACTAGGTTCGTCGGTTTCCCATGAAACTATGACCTGACCCTTTGCATCGATACCAAAGCCCACTATCGAGGTCTCAGTCGTAATCGCTGTGATCTGTGGTGGTCTGGTATCAAACGCTGTCTTGTAGCTGGCACTGCCGCCCTCGGCCTGATTACCGTATGCGTCTCTGCCCCCGACACTGATGGTGTATGCGGTGTTGTCGCGTAGATTACCCACGGTAATGCTATGTTTTTGCTCTAGCAGTGCCTTGGATGATTCCTTGTTTGTGCCGCCTCCAGAGTAGTTCACTACTGAGTCTGTCGGTACATTTGTAGACCAAGTAACAACAATCGTCGAGGTAACCTCGTCGGCCTTTTGGGTAATCTTGACATCTGAAACTCGTGGGAAGGTGAGGGTCTCAAACGAATAATCGTCGCTACTGAGTCCATTGCCGTCTGTATCGGTGCCTGAAATTTTAAAATGGTAAGTAGTAGAGTCGTTGAGACCGTCTATTTTCACCACATGAACTGTGACGCCAGAGCCAGACCTGTCTTCTACCTGAGAGCCGTAAGTATTTGTTTTACCATATTTGACCACGGACGAGGAAACAGTATTCGTCTTCCAGCTCACGATAGCACTCGTGAGACCAATACTACTGACATTTACCTCCGAAATACCAGGCGCATCCTGGGTCTTGAATGTATAGTCCTTGCTGTAGCCGATGTTCCCGTCTATATCACGCCACATAGCACGATAGTGGTAGAAGACTCCGGGGGTGAGTCCGGATAGATTCACGGTATGGCTGCTAGTGCTATCGAGCTGCCCCTGAGTCATACCATAGGTTGTTGTTGTCCCGACCTGTACAAAGGAGTCGGCATCGCGTTCTGTAGTAAAGTCGATGATTGCTTTGGTTGCCTGGACCTCTATCTTTGGGTCCCCTATCATCTTTGGAGGCTCAGTATAGCGACCAGTGGGCTGACGCGAAACGACAGTGGATGCTGGCGATTTATTACCCGTATTGTCTCTCGACTTCACTCTATAATAATAGGTAGAAACGTTTAGCAAATTTGTATCCAAATAGCCAGTTGTATTTTCACCCGTGGTCGCGATCTCGGAGAAATTCGTCCCATCGGTGCTCCGCTCGATGGCATAACCATTGAAATCAGTGGAAATCTGAGCTGGCTGATCCCAATTTACGGTAAGTTGCCATCGTTCGCTATCGCGACTCGAGGAATCCGTTATCATCACACCAGTCGGAATCCCTGGCGCCGAGGTGTTACAGGTAAACTCGGCCATCTCAAAGTTGGTCCAACCAACCATGTCATTCGCTTTAGTCACTACATAAAACTTGTTAAGCCCTGTCTTCGTGGCAAAAGCCGCAAATCCGGTACTCGTACTACCACCCTCATTATAAGGAATAAAAGTACTGTTTTGAGTATCAGGCTCTGCATTCACCGAGTAATAGTAGCCCTGAGGAGTCACACCGGTAGGAGCGTTCCAACTGAAGTTATATCTGTTTACTGTCATGTTATTTGACTGGGAAAGATCGACACTTAGATTCGTGGGCTGCGGAATATCGCCAGAATAGTAGTAATTTACAGGTTTTGCGGCCGATTCATTACCGACCTTGTCCAGCGCCTTAATCTCTATCACGTTTAGGCCAGTATACAGGGCCTCGATATCGTTTAGATTCACAGTGCTACCCGCTGGTTGCGCAACAAAACGACTCCCCTTATCCCAACTCTCATAGGTATCGCTGTCTGCAGCTAGCTTACGACGGTAGAGATAACCATCCATACCCGAGGAGGCGCCATTGCTGTCTATATCGCTCGTCTTTGGCCACGCGAAATCGAAGTTGTTTGTAGCGCTCCAGCCCGCTGGGGATGGCGTAATAAAGCTGATTGCTGCGGGATTGGTGCCGTCATACTTATACGTAAATATGGTCAGATTTGCTTCGTCCGGACCCCAATGCAAGTTGAGAGCACCATCTCTTGCCTGAACACGCAGGTAAAATGTCTTGCCCGAATCTGCAGGGTCTATGGTAGGCGTAAAAGTGTCACCTCCAGGATTCACTGCCTGATATATACCGTCTACTACCGGTTCCGCCAATGGGTCTGTAGTAAATAGGACAAAGTAGCCATCTAGGCCGCTTGTCGCGTCAGAAGCACCGGTTAAAGTAAAGGTTGGCGCAGCACTCTTGTACCAGCCGTTTGCACCTCCTGCTGGCGTTGCCGTAACTGTAGCTGTAGGGTTCACTGGCTCAATGCTATCTAGGATGATCGAAACGGTCTGTGTGTCACTTACGTTCAGGGCCCCGTCTACAAAACTAAAGTAAATAGTATTGGCCCCCTCACCTCCATAGTTCATACCGCAATCAGCGCCATATATATACGGATCATCGGTAATCAGCCCGGAGAAATTCCACTGAATGTATTGAGTGTAGGGAATCGTACAAAATGTTACTCCGTCGTTGGACAACCGTACACTATCTACACCGCTCGTATCATCACTCGCGTCGAGAATTAGTAGCTCTGGATCGAAATGAGCATACTCGTATTGGAAAGAAATGTTACCAGCAGGCTTCACGCTATCCAACATGTATGTTTCCGTGTGCGTGCTCTCGATGTTGCCGGCACCGTCGGTCGCATACCAGTTGAGTGTGTTCTCGCCTTGTGCCGGGATACTGATCGTTCCAGAATAAGTAGCAAAAGCGTCGGCTCCCCAACGGTAGTGAACTGTTGTTCCGCTTGAAGGGGCATCGTCTATGGCAGTGAGGGTAATCACAGGGTTTGTAACAAAATAGCCGTTGTGGTCTCCGGGAAGCGTAGGATTATTGGTTACGCTAGAAGACGGTGCATGAGTATCTATCAATAACCCAGTCGGCAAGTTTAGAGCAACAGAAGCCACGCTTTCCTGCCCGGCACTATTAACTGATTTCGCAACAAGATCGGTATACACTCCATCGGCCAGTGTGTTGGCGCCCCAGTCTCCGTTGGCAAAGGTAAAGGTACCGTTGGCGGCAGCTGTAGTGGTAGCCACCAGAGATGCCCCTTGGTATAGCTTAACTGTGCGGTTCGCGGCGGAACTATCTATGGTCGTAGAATGAATCTGTGGGGTATTATCATTGGTCGGAGTAGTTTGAGCAGCTAACACTGGTGTGTTCGTAAGTGTGGTGTTGGTAGCTGTCACATAGCTAGTATTTTCGACATTATCGACACTGACGGCGTAGATACGATAAGTGTAGGCCGTATTGCCCGTGAGACCGCTTTCATTCCAGCTCGCTGTAGTATTGTCATATTTGAGCGTAGCATAAGCATCTGACGACGAACGAACGTGGTAATGGTTCGCACCGTTAGCGCCTGCTTCCCAAGCTAGATTAATTTGAGTATTAGAGACAGTAGTGGCCGTTTGATTGACGGGAGCATTTACCCAGGTAGATTTGGTTATTTCAGAGTAGGTATCTGACTCCGCCCCGCTAGCATTTACCGAGTAGAGACGGTATGTATATGATGTATTGGCACCCCTGCCAGTATCATCAAAGGCAGCCGTAGCATTGTTATAAATATTTGAAGCGTAACCATCGCCAGAGTACTTCACATGATAGTGATCCGCACCTCCAGCTGGAGCTGACCAAGTCATATTGATTGCCGATGTCGAAACTGCACTACCCGTAAAAGCCGTCGGAACACCAGGAAGAGTAGTGGTAGATTTTGGCTGTGGGTTTGATTCAGTGTAATAGGCTAGGATATCGGCTGCCGAACGAGCTGTGTTCGAGATCCGAACCTCGTCGATTTTACCCGTAAAAGGTGATTCGGCACCTGCGTAAGCCCTTCTTCCAAACGTAAGTAAATCAGTTCTTGAATTCGCCCTGGTAAAGGCCGCGCTTGTGCCTTTTAACTGACCATCAACGTATAACCTAAGCTTGTTATCAGTATCATAAGTCCCGGCAACATGGTGCCAGCCATTCAAATAATTTGTAAAGACGACATTGTCTGTTGCATAGTAAGCGACTGATCCTGCGGTATCAGACCTTACGTTCAGG
This sequence comes from Patescibacteria group bacterium, assembly GCA_041738615.1. Taxonomy (GTDB): domain Bacteria; phylum Patescibacteriota; class CPR2; order UBA1875; family CAIMLA01; genus JBGSPL01. The sequence continues at coordinate 116,500 of JBGSPL010000004.1, read as the reverse complement.
TAATCGTTTACATCTATTGATATTTCATAGTCAGCTGGGAGAGCAGCATATTTTGAAACTAAAATTTTACTATTTTGGTCACTGGTAGCATAAAACCAAGCTTCGACTGTAAAATTTGAGGGCTTTAAAGCTGCGGTGCTAGTAACTGAAGTGTTATTATTTGTGTTAGCCGCGAGTCCACCACCCACCTTTCCAGTAGTCCAATAACTAGTGCCGTTCATTGTCCCTGTTTGATTAATACCACTCGAATCTGCCGTTGTTGCTCCCGTACCTTCATTCAGATGCCAAAGCCCCACTGTACTCGCATCAACATTTTGCTCCCCAGAATAACCAGAAAAATTACCAGCATTATCCTTTGCCCTCACTCGGTAGAAATATTTAGAATTCGATAATAAGGGGGTGGAAACTGAGCTATCCGTGCAGCTTATAGCATTCAAAACTCCTGCTGCTCCATAGCAAGGAGAATCAGTAGCCACCGCCGCCCAGGTGCCAGGATTACCAGCCGAGTCTGGCGCTCTTGAAATCTCATATCCGAGGACCCCAGATTCGCCATCTGTTGCGCCAGACCATGTAAGGGGTATTGCGCTAGAAGTTGCTGTCCCTATCGTTAACCCGGTTGGGACACTTGGCGGGGTAGTGTCTGCGCTATAAACCAGGTCCCACTGACTAAGGGTCGGGATGTTACCGACTGCAGAGGTCGTGTAATTCACCTTTATTTTCAATGAGGGGTATGTCAGCCCAGATAGGTTGAGATTAGTCCCACTGGCCACATTAGATGAAATAACAGCATCGTTTGTGCCGTTCAAAACGTCGATTGTTGCCGTCGAAGAACCAGGAGTAGTTTTTGTATAAGTAAGTGCGCCCCAGTTATAGACTCCGGCAGGAGCCTGGACGGCGGTCGTATATGAGCCGGTAGTATTATAGGCTGCAACCTCTGTGCCCGGGGCTGTATGGGTCGGCTCCGTTGTCGTGGCCTTTCGAACTCTTACATCATCCGTTCCCAAATGAATGGAGTGCGGATCACCGCTGCTGCTAGTCGTAAACGTAACTTTATCAATAGCCGTAACCATAGATGTGCCAAATGCCGCTGCAGTTTTCTTCAGGACACCATTCACATATATATCTGCCGTACTATTGCTATACCATTTAACGGTAATTGTATACCACGTTCCATTAACCCAGTTCGTAACTGGTGACAGTGATGTCCAAGGGTAAGCACCACCAATATATTTAATCTCCCCACTGTTGCTTCCTACTATTTGAAACCGCGCGGTGGCACCTTCTGATAACACGAAATAGCTATAATTGTTACTCGTACTATCCCTTTTAAAACGATAGGATACTTCCCCCGCATTCATAGCCGTAATAGCATGGCTTGCCGTTCCATCCTGACCGTCAGTACCACTAGTGATTCCCGAGTCAAAATATTTTCCGGCTACTACATTGGCAAAGCCGTTGGTCCCAGCTGAACTAACCCAGCCCCCCTGGGTGCCCAATGCACCGATTCCGTAACTTTCGAAATCATCATAGAGTGCAAAAATATTGGAACCATTACTCGTCGGGGTAGCGCTAGCGTTTCCATAATACATATTCAAAAAATTAGTGTTCGTGCCATTCGGTAAGCTGTTGACCTTAACCCAAAATTTTCCGTCATTTTCTTGCCAATAAGGATATTCCACCCCCGTCACCGAGTTAGCGAACCTAATGTCCTGGAAATCGGTGCGAATCTTAGTTGTTCCAGTGGCTCCATAATTAACCGCGGCTTCAGCTCCGGCCAAAGCCCGTCCATAAACCTTTACATCGTCTATTACTCCATTGAAATAGTTCCGATAACCCGCGCTGGTATGTCGTTCCCTGCCTATCATTAGTGGCTCAGTAGTATCTGAACTGCCGGTTGAAGCAACAGCGGTATAAGAACATTCTGCGGTTGCATTTCCGTTCAAATAAGTAGAGATTGTTGCGCCAGTCCTAACTAGGGTGACCAAGTTCCAAGTCCCCGTTGATAAGGTTGTTGCACCAGTGCATGAAGCGTAATGCTGTCCGCTAGCATTATTACCGTCAACATAGGCCGACACTTTACCACCAACAATGGCAAGTTGATAGATTGGAAGGTAGGAGATGCCCGATCCTGAAACGCCTTTCGTTACTATATTCTGTGTCCCCGTGGTATTGGTTTGCTTAACCCAGGCCGAAACTGAAAAATTACCAGTTCCGAATTTCAAGTTCGTGCTATCAGGGACATTCACAAAGTTGCTGTTAGCAGCCACGGCGTTAAAACCATAGCCCGATTTCCCATCGGTGGCCCCGGCTGTCCAGTAGCTAGTGCCATTCATAGTGCCGGAATTGACGTTCCCGGATTTATCTACGGTAGTGGTGCCCGCTCCTTCCGAAAAATGCCACGATCCGTTAAGGCTGGTGTTGTTTACAAAGGTCGAGTCGCTAAACGGAGTAACCGCTACCGGATAATCTGTCAGGGGACCACCAGATCCGTTAGTCACAGTGATTGGTCTTTTATAAAGCCAGCCCGAGCCTCCGGCGTTAGAAAGCACCGGGTTCAGGGCCACATCCGCACCGGAGTTGATAGGTGTTGTGTTGGTATAAGTTCCATCAGATCCACTGAAAGTCGTTTGGCTAAAGTTACCGTTGGCAGCGAATGCCTTGCCCGGAGCGATATAATAATTTGCCCCGAGAAATACGCCGAGGGCAATCACATACCCAATCAGAGCCGCAACATGCACATGGTGTGCATAGCGAAAATCATGCCACTTTCTATACCAAGAAATCTTCGATGCGTGTTGGTGCAACCGAAGTGTAGTATGAAAACGCAGAAGCCCGAGAGCGTGCCTGATTTTCGACTTCTTTTTGGCTATAGTTAGCCCTCCTATTCGCTATAAATATTATACACAAACTAGCTTTGTAATACTACTTTTTATGACCAGTTCCACAATATAAAAGAGGCTTCCCCACTAATGCGGCAAAACCTCTTATATTTTTGGGCAATTGTCCCCTATTTTTTGTCTTTTGGTAGACGCTTGCGGAAATTTGCAACAACGTCAGCTGCAGCATCCTTAGAACCTAGACCGAAAGCGAGACCACCAGCGATGACGAAGAAAGCGACGACACCGATAGTAAGTGTGCTAACGAGCTCTGGTAAGATATTGAGCTGTTGTAGTGCGCCAAGAAGCACGAAGGCCATGATAGCCCAGCGAGCAACATCGGCAGCGATGTCAGCTGTATGTGTACCGATAGTAGCAGCAGTAGCACGAATCACGCGTGAAGCGAGATCAGCAACTACAGCACCAATTACGATAGCAACAACGGCTTTGATAACATCGGGGATATAAGACAGGATACCAAGTACGATTTCGTTTGCAGCCTCTAGGTTCAGAACCTGGAAAGCTGGCAGAAGGAAAGCGATTACAACTGTCCATTTAGCGAGATCTCCGAGAAGAGTAACGAATTCTACCTTCTGTGTGAAGATGTTGCCCAGGCCAACTGCGTCGGTATATTTCTTGAGTTTGATGAACCCAAGACCCTTTACAATAACAAACTTGACTGCCCAGCCGACTACGACACCAATCAGCAGTATTACCAAAGCGCCTAAGACGTTTGGAAGATAGCTAACGATTTTGGATAGTGAGTCAACGACAGCAGTCGAAGTAACTTGTGCGATATCTTGCATTTTTTTCACCTCCTTCCTTTTGAGATTCCTTAAACACCCTATAACCGTAGTATAAAGCAATTAAAGAGAAAGTGGAAAGATTTTGTCAACGGTATTTAATGCCATAATAAAAACCCAACAAATGTTGGGTTTTTATTATGGTGGGGATGGGGAGACTCGAACTCCCACGGGTTTGACCCCACTACGACCTGAACGTAGCGTGTATACCAATTTCACCACATCCCCGCGAATAACTAGCCTATTCTAGCGTAAAATCGTTGAAAATTGAAGCAAAAAATGCTAAAATACTCGGGTTGCGGGTGATTAGCTCAGCTGGCTAGAGCGTTGCATTGACATTGCAGAGGTCACAGGTTCGAGCCCTGTATCACCCACCATTTGTAAACCACAACGTTGGGTAGTATACTCAATTCATAGATTTAGACCGCGACGAGGCCTCACCAACCTCCGAGTCTCACCCAGGAGCCCAGGTGGATATGGGCCAAAGAGAGTTCCCGTCCAAAGCGTCGGGGAAAGTCGAGTGGAACCTCCCGTTGGATTACGGGACTTGACGGCCAGATTTGGCCGTATTTTTATTTAAGGAGAGAAGATGAGAGAAATAACCGAAAACCAAGGTGAAATGATTGAGCGCACAAAGGCAAATCGAGCTTTTTTCGAACAACTTGAGGCTGAGATTACCGACATGGACAGGCTTCTCGGAGAGCATCAGATAGATGTGGGTGATCAGGTCTGGCGTAGAGTTCGTGACGCGGCCTGGGGAGAAGGCATTACAGACGATTCGAGTTTGGTAAAATATAAAGAGTATACCGAAAAACAAGTAAAAGAAATTAGAGCAGATCATGGAGACAAAAATGAGTAAAGCTAGTATAGAGACTAAAAGACACAGCTACGGCCACATATTAGCAGCTGCCGTACTGGAGATGTTCCCTGAGGCAAAGCTGGCAATAGGCCCAGCGATTGATAATGGTTTCTATTACGATTTCGAATTGCCTAGAACACTAATCCCAGAGGACTTACCTCTGCTACAGAAGGCTATGAAACAGCTCATCAAGTCTGGTGACAGTTTTGAGCGCTCAGAGGTGCCTGTCGCCGATGCTTTGGCAGAAGCCAAAAAGAAAAAGCAAATATACAAAGCGGAGCTTATCGAGGACCTGACTGCAAAAGGCGAAAAAACTGTTTCTTTCTATCGCGTAGACGGCTTTGTAGATCTTTGCGCTGGTCCTCACGTCGAGAATACCAAGGAACTAGACAGTAAGGCATTCAAGCTTACCTCCATTGCTGGTGCTTACTGGAAAGGCAGCGAGAAGAACAAGATGCTGCAACGCATCTATGGCCTGGCTTTTGATACCGCTGAAGAGCTTGCAGATTACGAGAGACTCCAGGAAGAAGCCAAGAAGCGCGACCACCGTCGGCTCGGTACAGAGCTGGACCTCTTCTCTTTCCACGAAGAAGGACCAGGATTCCCCTTTTGGCATCCAAAGGGAATGGTGGTACGCAACCTCCTCACAGAATACTGGAAAAGTGAACACAAGAATGCTGGATATGAGGAGATTAATACCCCAATTATCCTTCGTGAGGAACTCTGGCACCAGTCTGGTCACTGGGACAACTACAAAAACAACATGTATTTCACTACTATTGATGAGCAAGGATATGCTATCAAGCCGATGAACTGCCCAGGCGGAATCCAAATCTATAAATCTGGTCTTCACTCGTACCGCGAGCTACCCCTTCGTTATGCCGAACTAGGACTCGTGCACAGACATGAGCTCTCAGGAGCGCTACATGGCCTCTTCCGTGTTCGCTCATTTACTCAGGATGATGCCCACATCTACTGTACCGAAGCACAGGCCAAAGATGAATTAGAGGGGGTTATCCGACTAATTGAGAAGATGTACAAAGAGCTGGGATTTGACAAATACCATGTTGAGCTTTCTACCCGCCCCGAGAAATCCATCGGCTCAGATGAGATCTGGACGCACGCCGAGTCAGTGATGGAAGAGGTCGCAAAAGATCTAAAACTAGACTTCGTCGTAAACCCTGGTGATGGCGCCTTCTATGGTCCCAAGTTTGACTTTCATATCACCGACGCTATCGGCCGCACTTGGCAATGTGCCACTATACAACTCGACTTCTCGATGCCAGAACGCTTTGATCTTGAATACGTAGACGAAAACGGAGACCGCAAGCGACCAGTAATGATTCACCGCACCGTATTTGGTTCCCTAGAGAGATTTATGGGGATTCTGCTCGAGAACTACGCTGGCGCATTACCAGCCTGGCTCTCCCCTTTCCAGGTAGCCTTGCTGCCTGTTGCGGACCGACATGTCGAATACTGCGCCAAGGTAGCTAAGGAACTTAGGGAAGCAGGGGCTCGCGTAACTATCGACGAGAGTAAAGAGTCTGTAGGGAAGAAAATTCGGAATGCAGAAATGCAGAAACATCCGTTTATGCTAGTAGTCGGAGACAAAGAGCTAGAATCTGGCAAATTTTCGGTGCGCTCCTATGCCGATGGTGACCTCGGACTCATGACCATCGCCGAGGTCAAAAAACTAGCTTCATGAAAATCCTAATCTGCTCTAAGTATAAGCACTGGGAGCGGTGGCCGGAGACCAAGGCTACCCTCGAGAACAACGGTCACGACTGTACCACTCCACTCGACATTGACATGCGTCTGTTTGGCAAAAGCGGCCTAGAAATCGACGAGTCCCAATACTTGGAGGCCGTTCGTGAATATTACCGCGAACTTAGTGATTCTGATGCACTCTATGTACTCAACTACGATGGTGAATTCGGCAAATCGATGATGCAAGAGATCGGGTATGCTGCTGCCCTCGAAAAGAGAATCTACTGCCTAGAACCATATGATCAAGAGCCTTCGCTAGCACTACTAATAACCGCGATCAAAAAAGCTGACGAAATCTAGTCAGCTTTTTTATTTATCGTCTAACGGAAACTATAGCCCGCGTAAATCCTGGGCTTTTGCGATCCTCGATACTGCGAGCATGTAGGCTGCCGTCCTGAGATCTGTTTCGTACTCTTTTGATAGATCCATTACTGAGTTTAGGGCAGAGGCCATCTTGGCAGAGAGCCGTTGTTGTACTTCAGCAGAATCCCAATATAGCCCGCTGTTATTCTGTACCCATTCGAAATAACTGACCGTAACTCCTCCGGCATTCGCTAGAATATCTGGAAGAATTGTAAACCCCCTACCTAGCAATACCTTCTCTGCGGCAGCCGTGACTGGGCCGTTGGCGAGCTCTAGAATTACCTTCGCATTCACACTTTCTGCATTCTTCGAAGTAATAGTATCCTCAAAGGCGGCTGGAACCAATATATCGACATCGAGAGCCAGCAGATCATCATTGGTTATTGTCTTTGCATTGTCATACTCAGCGAGGCTACCGTTCTCTTTCTTGTAGGCGATTGCAAACGGAATATCCAATCCTTTTTCGTCGTAGACCCCACCCTTAGAGTCAGAAACTGCCACTATCTTGTACTTATCATCTAGGTAAAACAGTATCTCCGCGGCTACCGCGCCCGCATTCCCGAAACCCTGGATTGCTACCGTGTACTGCTTTTTCTTTGGTAAATAATGTTTTATCGCTTCCTCGAGGACATAAACTCCCCCCTGAGCAGTCGCCGTGTCACGATCAATCGATCCTCCCACCTCAAGTGGTTTGCCTGTGAACGATCCGGGCTCATGTGCCCCTGATATCGTAGAATATTCGTCCATCATCCAGGCCATAATCTGTGGATTTGTATAAACATCCGGCGCTGGTATATCCTGTCTTGGACCGATAATTGGGTAAAATGCCTTCACGTAGCCACGAGAAAGTCGCTCTATCTCGCCTTTAGAAAGTTTTTTTGGATCTACCGTTACGCCACCCTTGGCGCCGCCGAACGGCACGTCAAGTACTGCGGTCTTGATGCTCATCCAAAAAGCCAGTGCCTTTACCTCGGATAAATCTACATGAGGATGAAAACGAATCCCGCCCTTGTGCGGACCTCGAGCGTCGTTGTGCTGCACGCGGTAACCTTCGAAAACCTGGATTGTCTGGTCGTCCATTTTTACAGGTATAGATGCAAGCATCACCTTCTTGGGAGTACGGAGAATATTTAGTACGCTATCGTCAATGGTCATTATTTCTGCCGCTGCCGCTAGCTGAGCTAGAGCTTGGTCGTACGGATTCATCTCTGACATTTCTGACTCCTTCTATTACCAACCAATTGTATCAGAGGAAGGAAGGGTGGTAAAATACACGAATGAATAGACTAGATCCAATACAATTTCATAAGGAACTAATTGGGAAAACACACGTTTCTTCGAAGATCAAACTAGACGAAACCACACTACCGATAGCTTATACCCCCGGGGTAGGCGCAGTTTCCGATGCAATTGCCAAAGACAAGACCCTGAGCTGGGAGCTCACAGGGCGAGGCAACAGAGTGGCGATTGTGACCGATGGCTCTGCCGTACTCGGCCTCGGAAACATCGGCCCAGAGGCAGCCATGCCCGTCATGGAGGGGAAAGCAGCCATATTCTCTCAATTTGCAAAAATTGATGCTTCCGCTATCTGCTTGAACACTCAGGATACGGAGGAGATCATCAAAACTATCAAATACTTGGAGCCCTCATTTGGCGGCATCAACCTAGAAGACATCTCCGCTCCGCGGTGTTTTGAGATCGAACGCCGACTAGAAGTAGAACTCGACATCCCAGTTTTTCATGACGACCAACATGGAACGGCCATCGTTGTTCTCGCTGGACTCATCAATGCTATCAAGGTCGTAGGCAAAGATAAATCTGTAAAAATCGTAATCTCTGGGGCAGGGGCGGCGGGTATCGCCATTGCAGAGCTACTCGCAAGCTATGGGTTTACAAACTATTGCATGTGCGACTCCAGAGGCACTATTTCCGCCGATAGAACCGATATCAACGGCTACAAAAAGGAGGCCATGGCTCGCAGTAACCACAGCTGTGAGACAGGGAGCTGTGCACTTTCACTCGTCGGTGCCGATGTATTGATTGGCGTTTCTCAACCAAATCAGTTTGACTCAAAAGACATAAAAACCATGAATGATAATGCCGTCGTTTTTGCTCTCGCAAATCCCGTCCCTGAAATCCTACCAGAAGAAGCTGCCAAGGGTGGAGCCGCAGTAATCGCCACCGGGCGTTCTGATTTTCCAAACCAACTAAACAATGCGCTGGTTTTCCCCGGTCTCTTTCGCGGACTACTGGACAATAAAATCAAACACGTTACAAACGATATCAAGGTCACAGTAGCAGAAGCCATCGCTTTACTAATTGCAGAACCAACAAAAGACAACATCATCCCTTCTATTTTTGACCCAAGAGTTGTGGAGACTATCGCAAATGAGCTCAAGAAATTTAAATAGTAGAATACTAGCAATCGATATTGGCGCTACCAATACGAGACTCGCTATATTTGATAGTAAGCTGCACATTATTAGGTCTACTAAATCAGAAACCCCCCGCTCGGGACTGATATCGAGTATCAAAATAATGGCCGAAAACCTATGCCAACAAGACACAATCGACAGCGTAGCAATTAGCGTTGCAGGCCCGGTGGACAAGGATGGTTCTGTGGTTTTGACTAATGTCTCAAGGCGACTCTCTTTACACGAGAATGATTTCATGGAACTATCCAAACACGTCTTCATTATCAATGATGCCACCGCGGCAGCTTACTATGAAGCTAGGGGGAATAATTCAGAGGACTTAGTCTATGTCACTATCTCATCTGGTATCGGCGTGGGTGCAGTAAAAGGCGGGGAAATTGTCCGTTTCTACACCGTAAAAGACGAACTTGGACATTTGGAAATACCTTCGGATTTTAATCAAGCCTGCGGCTGCGGTGGCAAAAATCACTGGGAATCATTCTCTGCTGGGCTGAACATCCCGACTTTCTATGCCGCATGGAGAGAATCCAAGGAATTAAGCCCTGTGCATATGGACGTTCAGGAAATATTTATGGCCGCGGAGCAAACCGAGTCAGAAGCTCACGAATTTATAGTTAATGTGATCGGTCCCACAAACAGCTTTGCACTCCTTACAATCATCGAGCGTTACAAACCAGAGATCATAGTTCTGGGAGGACCTGTAATCCTTGCTAACCGAGAACTATTTACGGCAGGCTTAGATGCCAGAATCTCGAATCAAACGAAACTTCTCTTTACCAATCACGACGATGAAGTATGCCTACTTGGTGCAGCGGCCTTTGCCATGGATAAGCTAGGATAAAAACTCCTTTTGTGCTAAAATTACGCTCTATGAAATACTATTTCTGGATTCTCGGTTGCGCAATGAATTATTCGGACTCCGAAAGGATCGCCGCCATTCTTGATGCTACCGGGCACACCAGGACCTACGACGAATCAGAAGCCAACATCTTTATTGTTATCTCCTGTTCCGTCCGCGAATCGGCGATTCTTCGTATCTATGGCAAGGTAAAAGACCTCAAAAACAGAAAAGATACTGGAGAGCAGCTAATTACTGTCCTTACTGGCTGTGTCCTCGAGAAAGATGCCAAAAAACTAGGAAAAGTCTTTGACGTTATGCTTGAGACAAAGGAAATCGAGAATCTCCCTGCACAAATATCCGCCGTTTCTACCTTTACCTCCGAAGGTAACAAATTAGAGAAAGGTTCCGTCGATTACTTTAAAGTTGCGCCACATTATGAATCCACTTTCCGTGCCTACGTGCCCATCAGCGTGGGTTGCGACAACTTTTGTAGCTACTGTGCCGTCCCCTATACTAAAGGCCGAGAGACATCGCGCCCTCTGACGGATATTTATGACGAAGTAAAGGCACTGATTACCAAGGGATATAAGGAGATTACCTTAGTCGGTCAAAATGTGAACTCCTATGGAGCAAACGACAAAAAACAAGCAACAAATAACAAGTTTATCGAATTGCTCGAGCGACTTGATAATATCCCGGGTGAACACCGCATCTATTTCTACTCCAATCACCCAAAAGATATGACAGACGAGCTAATCTTGGCATTGGCCACCTTAAAACATTTCCCCCATTACATTCACCTACCTCTTCAATCTGGAAATGATGAAATTCTACAGAAGATGAACCGCCATAATACCAAAGAAGACTACCTTTCCCTTGTAGCAAAAATCCGTCAAGCACTACCCGACGTCACCCTGACGACTGACGTTATCGTAGGATACCCAGGTGAAACGAAAGAACAATTCCAAGATACTGCAGAAACAATGCGCCTAGCAGATTATGACATGGCTTTTATTGCCCAATACTCGCCCCGTTCTGGGACGGTCAGCGCTAAACAACCCGACAATGTTTCAAAAACAGATAAAAAGGGGCGTGAAGCTGCCCTCCAAAAGATTGTAAAAGCTTCTGTCCTTACGCATAACGAGAAGCTTGTTGGAACAGTGCAAAGAGTGCTAGTCGATGAGCAAAAAGGCAAGAAATACTTTGGCCGAACCGCAGGTTATAAAGTAGTAGAAATTAAAACTGACCAACCTCTCGAGATCGGCCAGTTTATTGATGTAAAAATCGAATCTACAAGTAGCTGGAAGTTATCTGGGGAAGCCCTCGATTAGTCTCTTTGCGGATCCAACCCCTCGGAGCTCTCACCCACTTGAGTTCCGTCGGTTTCCAAGCCTTTAGCAACCGCTGCTGCTTCCTGAGCGGCAACCTCGCTGTCAGCTTTTGCCTGAGCATCAGCTTGATTCATATTGTTTTCCACCGTTTGGGCTAGCTCGTCGTTGCTAACTTCTCTGTCCGGCTGAGTCATTCCGCTGTTTCCAATCGGAGAATCTCCAAGAGGTTTCACTTCATGGTTACTCTTTACCCCCAAATAACCTGCCAGGATAGAAAGCGTTGCCAAAGCTCCAACCCCAAGTTGCTTGAGAGTTCTTTTCTGGTCAGCCGCCTTGACTGTGGCATTTCTCAGATGCCTATCCCTTTGTTTCTGCCGTACGCTGCTTTCATGCTCTTCCGCGCTTCTTGAGGCAATCACTTTATCCGAAACTGCCCCGGCGCTAATTCCTGCTGCTTCTAAATTTACTCTAGCGCTTTCCAGTTCAGCTGTATCTTCTCTTGCTGCACGTTCTGGAATCTTAATCTCTTGTGCAGCAGCTTTCCAATCATCAGGTTTTTCGGCTCTAGCTTGTCTCGGCAACTCTCCTAGCCCTTGAGCCATAACGTTTTTATAGTAATCACTTCCTCTATCTGGGGTTTCTGCGCTCATCTTTCTCTCCTAATTTACGTGATTTTAGTGTATAATACGAAAGTCAAATTAACAAGCTGACTCTTATATATGAAACGAAAAACAACTAGAGAAGTACGTATCGGAAACGTAACTATCGGAGGCAACCACCCCGTAGCTGTCCAATCTATGACAAATACGGACACTCGCGATGCCTTCGCAACCATAAAACAGATCAAAGAGCTCACAATGGCAGGCTGTGAGATTGTTCGGGTTGCAGTTCCCGACATGGCGGCTGCCAAGAAAATTGGCGAGATCAAGGCCGGAATCGATATCCCTCTTGTCGCCGATATTCATTTTGATTACAAACTTGCCCTTGAGTGTATCGAACAGGGAATCGACAAAATTCGTATCAATCCAGGGAATATTGGTTCTGAGGAGAAGGTCAAAGCCGTTGTTGATGCTTGCAAAAAGCACGGCGTTCCCATACGTATTGGAGTAAATATTGGCTCTTTAGAGAGACATCTGGAGGAAAAGTACGGCCGAACCGCAAAAGCGATAGCCGAGAGTGCCTTACATCACATCCGTCTCCTCGAAAAGCATGATTTTCATGATATTGTAGTTTCACTTAAGGCCTCCGACGTCAATCGTACGGTCGAGGCCTATCGGTTACTCTCAAAAGAAGTAGATTACCCACTACACCTTGGCATTACCGAGGCAGGAACACCAAAAGTAGGCGTTATAAAGAGCTCCGTCGGTATCGGAATATTACTTGCTGACGGCATCGGCGATACTCTTCGTATCTCCCTAACCGCTAATCCAGTAGAGGAGGTCCGTGTTGCCTGGGAAATACTGAAATCGCTAGGAATGCGTGAGAAAGGAGCCAATCTCGTCTCGTGCCCCACCTGTGGCCGCACCGAGATTGACCTGATTGCACTTGCCAATGCGGTCGAGAAAGAACTAGAAAAAATCGATAAGCCAGTAACAGTAGCCGTAATGGGATGCGTAGTAAATGGACCTGGTGAAGCCAAGGAGGCAGACATCGGCGTCGCGGGAGGCAAGGGAGCCGGAGTAATCTTCAAAAAAGGTGTCGTGCTGAAGACTCTACCAGAAAACGAGCTTCTACCTGCACTCCTCGAAGAGATTGCCAAACTATGAATATACTCGTTGCCAAGGGAGCCGGTTTTTGTTTTGGTGTCCGCCGCGCCGCCGAAATGACTATGACCGAGGCAAAATCGGGCGATAATATCCAAACATTTGGACCGCTAATCCATAATCCTGAATACATCCGCACTTTGCAAGATTCTGGCATTACTGTCGTCAACACGCCTGAGGAAATAGTGACCAATAAGATAATTACCAGAACACACGGTATCACTAAGGAGCTCGAATCTAAGCTTTTCGCCAAAAAACTGGAAATCATAGATGCTACTTGTCCTTTCGTAAAGAAGGTCCAAAAACTTGCCGCCGATCACGCAAAACGTGGTTATGAGGTATTAATCTTGGGAGAGACCAACCACCCAGAGATTGTGAGCGTTGTGAGCTATGCTCCTACTGCCCACGTAGTAAATGATATTACCGACATCCCCGAGATAGAAAAAGACAAAAACATTCTTTTCATCTCGCAAACCACACAGAGCACTTCTAAATTTCATGAGATTTCTGTTTATCTATGTAACAAATATCCAAACGTTGAGACTGTGAATACAATCTGTGGCGCTACTGAGAATAATCAAAACGAGGTCCAAAATTTGTCCAAAGAAGTAGATTTGATGATAATCGTTGGCGGCAAGGAATCCTCGAATACTACACGGCTTCGTGAAGTCGCCGAAAAGAACGTCACCACGCACCATATTCTAAACGAAACCGAGATTCAAAAGTCTTGGTTTCAGGGAGTATCCACGGTTGGAATTGCTGCGGGTGCCTCAACCCCAGATTTTTCCATCGATGCCGTGGTAAGGCACATAGAAAGACTTGAGAATGAAGTCCCTAAATAAACCGATAATCGTAATTACAGGGCCCACAGCCAGCGGTAAAACAGCTCTAGCTGTTGCATTGGCAGGCAAATATGGTGGCGAAGTAATTAATGCTGACTCACGTAGTATTTACAAAAAGATGAATTTGGGCACCGGTAAACCAACCATTGAAGAAATGAATGGTATACCTCATCACTTGTTCGATCTGGTTGCGCCCGATGAGAGCTTTAGCTTGGTAGAGTTTCAAGCTAAGGCAAAAGATAAACTTACCGAAATATGGAAACAAGGTAAAATACCCTTTGTGGTAGGTGGTACTGGTTTATATATCGACTCACTCATTTACAACTTCTCTCCTGCCGGGAAATTAGACGAAGCATATCGTGGAATGCTTGAGGGGCAATCGGCCGAAGAATTATACGAAATACTTAAAAAGAATGATCCCGAAACAGCAATTACCATAGATCCTCGCAACAAACGTCGCACTATAAGGGCCCTAGAAGTGCTAGAACAAACCGGAAAAGGTAAGGTAGTACAAGAATCAAGAGATCCGCTACCAGATAATGTACTATACCTCGCGATAAGCGTAGACCGTGCCACGCTGTACAACAAGCTCAACAAACGTGTTGAGACCTGGCTGTCAGCTGGATTCGAAAAAGAGGTAGAAAACCTAAACGCAGAGTATGGCAGTGATGCTCCAGGGATGAGCGGTATAGGATACAAGCAGTTCACTCGTTTTCTGCGAGGTGAAATTTCCCGAGATGAAGCCATTGAGAAGTTCAAACAAGGTGACCGCAATCTTGCGAAGAAACAGCTCACTTGGTTTCGCCGGAATCCTGATATTCTATGGGTGGACTCTATGCCGGCAGCAGAAAAAGCTATAAACAACTTCCTCGCTTCGCACTAGCCAGCTTTTTGATATATAATTAGCTCATGCGTAAATTCTTTGCCATTCTAATAGCCGAGTTTGCTAGAGCTCTTAGCCAAAGTACCGGGAAAGGCAGCGGCTCTGCACTCCCAGGTCTCGTTGCTCAAAAAGTAGATCCAGCTATTATTACAAAACTCTCCGAGATGCTCCCGGGCGGTATCATCCTAGTTACCGGTACAAATGGAAAAACTACTAGCAGTAAGATGATTGCTGGCATCCTGGAAGCGGCGGGACATAAAGTAATTTATAACTTCAGCGGCAGCAATCTCGCCCGGGGAATTGCTTCTTTTCTTATCCAAAAGACGAACTTCTGGGGCACCAAGATAGACGGCGAGGTCGGCCTCTTCGAGGTAGACGAAGCCACGATGCCAGAGATTGTGGCCCTAGTAAAGCCAAAAATGATCGTCGTAACCAACCTTTTTCGGGACCAACTGGACAGATATGGTGAAGTCGACAAAACAGCGGCAATCATCGAGAAGGCCATCAAGATGGCTCCCGAGGCAACACTACTCCTAAACGCAGACGATCCGCTAGTTGCTAGTCTTGGCAACGACAATCCGAAGGCACTTTACTTTGGCATCAATGACAAATACACCACCAAGTCCACGGGTGCTATCGACAGTCGCACTTGCCTAGTCTGTGGCCATGAGCTTACCTTCACACCAAGATATTTTGGACATCTCGGAAACTACAAATGTCCAAATTGTGGCCTCGCTAGACCTAAGCTACACTACGCCCTTACTGAGCTGAATCTGCAAACCGAAATGTCTGGAGCTACGTTTGCAGAAGCTCGTCACAAGACGAGAATCCAAGTCACCCTACCTGGTCTATACAACCTCTACAATGCCCTCACTGCCGCTGCGGTTGCTGACTTTTACGGCATCCCCGGGCAATCTATCGCCTACGCTCTCACCAATGTCTCAGCCGCATTTGGAAGGATGGAAAAAATCGCCGTAGGCAACAAAAACATCTTCCTGATGCTCGTGAAGAACCCTACTGGGTTCACACAAACCATCGAAACCCTCACCTTTGATGATAATAAAAAGAATCTCCTCATTGCCCTAAACGACAACTTTGCAGATGGGACAGACATTTCCTGGATTTGGGATTCCGAAATGGAAATCCTAAAGGACCACCTAGGACCAGTCACCATCGCCGGGATCCGCGCCGAGGACATGCTTCTCCGATTCAA
Organism: Patescibacteria group bacterium; assembly: GCA_041738615.1. Lineage (GTDB taxonomy): Bacteria > Patescibacteriota > CPR2 > UBA1875 > CAIMLA01 > JBGSPL01. Next base: position 100,524 of record JBGSPL010000004.1, on the reverse strand, counting down.
ATATGCGGGCTTTAGTACCAAAGGCATTACTCTCGAGAAAAATACGGCTGCGGCGCTCGACTCTGCTCTCTCCATGACCAAGGACGGAGAGACTCTATATATCCTACCAACATATACTGCTATGCTCGAGATACGCAGAATCCTGGCAAATAGACATCTCGTGAAAGGGTACTTAGAATAATGGCCAAGAAGATTACAATATTCCACCTCTACCCAGATGCCATGAATCTCTATGGAGACCTAGGTAACATTATTGCCATCACTAGGCGCTGCGAGTGGCGTGGTATCGAGACAGAAGTCGTAAACGTTCACGTCGGCGACAGCGTAGACTTCCAAAAAGCCGACCTGATTTATATGGGTGGTGGCCAAGACAGCGGTCAAAAGATTGTCACTAGCGATCTAGTAGCCAAGGGACCAGCTATCAAGGAAGCTATCGACGAAGGCGCCGCAGCTCTACTGATTTGTGGCGGTTTTCAGCTCTTTGGTCACTACTTTCAGACCAATACCGGAGACAAAATACCGGGCGTCGGCGTCTTTGACGCCACAACAGTCGCAGGAAACAAGCGCTTAATTGGTAATGTTGTTATTGATATCTCGCATACCCTTACCGAATGGGAAAATCAGTTCAAAACGCCCCCTACTGCTAGCGGGCACAATACCCTCGTCGGTTTCGAAAACCACAGCGGTCAAACCGTAATCGCAGGGGACACCAAGCCTCTCGGCTATGTGACTCGTGGCTTCGGCAATAAAGGAGATGGTAGCTACGAAGGAGCCATCTACAAGAACGCCTACGGCACCTACCTCCATGGCAGCTTGCTGCCCAAGAACCCTTGGTTTACAGACCACCTGATCCAGTGCGCCCTTTATCGCCGCTATGGCAATGTAGAGCCGTTGACTGTTCTCGATGACTCCATCGAGATCGCAGCCCACGACGCGGCGATAAAACGAGCCGAAACTGCAAAAACCGTAAGCATCTAGGGGCACATGATAAAGATAACTAAAGACAATATTGCCGACATATATAGGAAATACCATGTTAGTAAAGATCGAGCCTGCCACTCACTCGGGGTGGCAGAACTGGCAGTAAAGCTCGCGCTTGTTTACAATATCAATCCAGAAAAAGCCTGGGTAGCTGGCGCTCTCCATGACCTAGCGAGGGATTGGAGCAATGGCGAGCGTACAGAATATGTTAGCAAACACAAGTTGGCGACAACAGACGATGAAACTCAGGACAATATTCTGAGTCATGCCAAAATCGCGGCACATATTTGTAAACAGGAACTAGACATCAACGACCTAGAAATTCTATCTGCCATAGCTTCGCATACGACCGGTCGGGCCGAGATGTCACCGATAGAAGAAATTGTATTTATCGCAGACTTTGTCGAATCTACGGCCGAACAGGATGAATTCCGAGTAATACGTGCTCAAATGCTGGTTTCTCGGGGCCATACGATTAACCTAATAAATGGAGAAATGACAAAATACATAGAGTCTCTGGGCAAGCCCCTTTCAAAGGATTTTCTCAAAACTCGCGATTATTACTCAAAATATTAATAAATCAGCCCCTACTTTACCCGAAATTAGAAATTCAAAACTCGAAATTAAATCTGTATACTAGTATTGTATAGTACTAAGCTCTATTATCCTTTCAGATAAGTATTATTTGGGAGGGAAATATGCTTGCAAAAATAAGTTCGGTAGCAGTCATTGGGCTTGCCGCAGAAAAGGTAGAGGTAGAAGTCGATCTTTCTGGTGGTCTGCCAGGATTCATGATAGTCGGTTTGCCCGATAAGGCGGTCGAGGAATCCAAGGAACGGGTCCGCAGCGCACTCAAGAACTGCGACACCACCTTTCCCCAGAAAAGGATTACTGTAAACCTAGCTCCGGCCGACATTCGCAAGGAAGGCCCGGCCTACGACCTCCCTATTGCCATCGGCATATTGCTTGCAAGCGGGCAGATAGATTTCGATCCTAGTAAGTATATATTTGTCGGCGAACTGTCACTCGATGGCAAACTGAGACATACAAACGGCATCCTGACGACTGTAGTTGCAGCACGCGACCTCGGATTTGATTCAATCGTCGTACCAGCGATCAATATTGCCGAAGCGACTGTCGTAGATGGTATAGAAATATACGGGGCTAATTCTCTCATTGATCTCATCAACCATTTTCGAAAAGAAGTACCGCTAGCTATCTCCCCTTTCTCCCCTTTCAAAGATCAGGATACGGAAAAATACGAGATTGACTTTGCCCAGGTAATCGGACAAGAGCACGCCAAACGAGCATTAGAGATTGCCGCCGCTGGCGGACACAACCTTCTGATGGACGGACCTCCTGGTTCCGGCAAAACTCTGCTTGCCAAGGCTCTCTGCTCTATCCTACCGCCTCTATGTTACGAGGAAGCCTTGGAGGTAACAAAGATTTACTCCGTTGCTGGGGCTCTCAACAAACAAAGTTCTCTCATTCGGACACGCCCCTATCGTAGTCCCCATCATACGACCAGTGGTGTGGCGCTTATTGGTGGCGGTAGCTGGCCAAAACCAGGCGAGATAAGTCTCTCGCATCGCGGTGTCCTCTTTCTCGATGAGTTACCGGAGTTTCCTCGGGCGGTACTAGAGGTCATGAGACAACCCCTAGAGGAAGGGACTATAACAATCTCTAGAGCCAATGGCAGCCTAGATTTCCCGGCGAAGTTTATCTTGGTCGCAGCCCAGAATCCGTGCCCCTGTGGTTACTCTACAGACCCAGAGAGACAGTGTACCTGTACCTTGGGGCAGATAGTGAAATATCAGAAGAAGGTTTCCGGGCCACTTCTTGACCGGATCGACATTCATCTCGAAGTACCTAGGGTGGACCACCAAAAGCTGGTCGACAATAGAAGCGCAGAACCATCCCTGCAAATACTTTCTCGGGTAAAGGCTGCTCGCGAAGTGCAGCGGGCGAGACTGAGAGGCAGCAAAGCGGTCACCAATAGCGAAATGTCACTCTCTGATATCAAAGAATATTGTCGACTCAATACAGAGGGGAATAATCTACTCCTTGCTGCTAGCAAACAGCTTGGGCTTTCGGCGCGTGGTTATCATCGGATCTTAAAGCTTGGGAGAACCATAGCAGACCTTGAGGGAAGCGAAAACATCAAACCCTCTCATATCGCAGAGGCGCTTCAGTATCGCCCAAAGCAGAGATTTGCACTCTAGGGAACCGTAAAATACTTTTTACTTTTTCTAAAATCCTTTATACTTAGTCTAGTAGTGAGGGTTTATGGCAAAAGTACCAGTCTTCAAGGCTGTCAATGTCTCAAAAACATATCAGCTCGGCGATGTCGAAGTAAAAGCTCTACAAGGAGTAAATCTTGAGATTTACTCGGGGGAGTTTATTTGTATATTTGGACAGTCTGGTTGCGGCAAATCTACTCTACTTTCTATCATTGCTGGCCTTCAAAAGCCAAGCACAGGCGAAGTCTATGTCCGTGGAGATAAGCTCTCCACTCTAGATAACGAAGGTCTAGCCAAGTACCGTAGGTCCAAGATTGGGATCGTCTTCCAGTCATTCAACCTCATCCCTTCCATGAATATCATCGAAAACATTGCGCTTCCGCTCACTTTTGCTCGGATTTCCAAATCTCAGCGTATTGCCAGGGCAAAGAGCCTACTCGAAACGGTAGGGCTAGCAAAATATGCCGACCACACATCCTCACAGCTCTCAGGAGGACAGCAACAAAGAGTTGCTATAGCAAGAAGCCTGGTCACGGCGCCTTGGATTATGCTTGCCGACGAGCCAACAGGTAATCTGGACTCGAAATCAGCAAACGAAGTCATGAGACTTCTGATCTCCCTTAACCGTAAATCCAAACGTACCGTTATCCTCATTACCCATAACCCAGAGTACCTAGACTACGCTGACCGTATCTTCTTTATGCAGGACGGGAAAGTAGTAAAGACCCAGGTCAATAGCAAGGTAAAGACCGAGGAAGACGTCGACAGCGTTGAACACATCAGTGATGATCTTAAGGAAGTTGCCAAAGAGATTGGTGCTGTGAAAGCCGGCAACAGTAATGCAGATGATGGTATGAAGACAAAAACAGGCAAGAAATCAAAGAAAAAGACTGAAGAGGAAGAACCGGAAACCGAAGAGATGATTCCCGAGACGAACACCACCGAGCCTACCGATACCGAAACTACAATCACAGAAACGGAAACTACTACTGTGGAACCAGCGGCGAATGACGCTGAAGCCACTACTGAAACAGAGGAGCCAAAAGAGTGAAAATAATTGACATCCTTCGCCTTTCTTTCGGCAATCTACGCCGCAATATGCTACGAACAGTACTTACTATTTCCGGCGTGGTTGTTGGTATTGGAGCTATCGTCTTCCTTGTTTCACTAGGTTTCGGGATGCAAGAACTAGCCGTCAGCAAGGTAGCAAACCTCGACGCCCTTACCCTACTTACCGTAAATACAAGTCAAAAGGAAAACACGCTCCTAAACAGTGACGCCGTAACGAAGTTCAAAGGGATCGAGGGCGTCACCGACATTAGCCCTATTCTTAGCTACCCAGCAAGCATTAGTACCGCAACAGACAGTGGTGATACTATCGCCTACGGCGTGAACCCCAAATACCTAAACCTCGAAGACATCACGGCCGACTACGGCAGTAAAACCTTCTCTAGCGACACCGCCAACGAGACAATCATCTCGATTGCAAGTCTAAAGGCTCTGAAGCTTACAGACCCGGCAAAAGCACTAGGCCAGGAGCTGAGCGTAAAGGTTGTTAAGATTATTTCCAACGACAAGAAAGAGGAGAGCACCCTCAAGCTAAAGATCATCGGTATCTCAAAGGATGACGCTACCAAGTTTGCCTACACACCGATCAAGGTACTCGACAAATTCCAAGGGAGTACCTATAGCAAAGTGAAGATCAAGATTGAAAAGCGAGAGTCAATGATGGAAATTCGCAAGGCGGTCGAAAGTATGGGTTATCCGACAAACTCAGTGACTGATACGGTTGATCAGATCAATCAGGTCTTTACGATCGTGAAATTCGTACTGGGAGGTTTCGGCTTTATCGCCCTGATGGTTGCGGCCATCGGCATCTTCAATACCCTTACCATTGCGCTCCTGGAACGTACACATGAGATTGGTGTCATGAAGGCTATCGGTGGTAGAAACAGCGATGTCGCGTTCGTCTTTACAGCAGAAGCTTCTATGATTGGACTCTTTGGCGGACTGATAGGCGTATCCACAGGGTGGCTCCTAGGTAAAGGTATAAACCTAATGATCAACTTCGTTGCGGTCAGCCTGGACGGTCCTGCGGTCAGCCTCTTCGCTACCCCACTATGGTTTGCTGGGTTTGTGGTCGGTTTCGCTTTCTTTATCAGTACAGTAGCTGGTATCCTACCAGCGCGACGCGCTGCTAAGCTAGACCCGCTCGAAGCCCTACGTTACGAATAACGGGCAGTAAATAGTAGCTAGGTAATAGGAACTAGTAATAACAAAACATAACAAATATCAAAAAAGGACTCTCCGAGTCCTTTTTACTTTTCACTAATTCCTAGCGCCTAGTTACTCTGCGTCAGCAGAACCGCAACCGCCGCCGCAACTGCCGCAACCGCCACCGCAGCCAAACTCCATCTCGGTCTCTGTGAGGTCCACTTTCTTCGAGTTACAAGAAGGACATTCTACGACATCGTCAGCGCCTTCAAGTACTGCTTGAAACTCTGCTTTACACTCTGTGCATTTGCAGTCCCAGATTTTCACTACTTTACCTTCTCTACAATCTTTTCGAAAACTGTAGGATGATTCACAGCAACCTCAGCAAGAACCTTGCGGTCTAGATCAATCTTGTTTGCCTTGAGGGCAGCTATAAATCGAGAATATGACATTCCAGAAGCTTTGGCCGCGTTTCCGACACGGGTAATCCAAAGAGCACGAAAATCACGCTTCATATTACGTCGATCGCGGTACTGGTAGGCCCATGCCTTCATTAGAGCTTCTTTTGCCTTCTTGATACTACTTCGGCGAATCTTGCTCATGCCCTTTGTCTGGGCCATAACCTTTTTGTGTTTTGCGTGGCTTGTAACGCCTCTCTTAACTCTCATTAACCGACTCCCAACATTTTCTTAACATTCTTGCGATCAGCAGCAGAGACATTCGAAGTGCCGCGATAACCACGTTTCTGATCCTGAGTTTTGTGCTCCAAAAGATGGTTAGCAAACGCGTTTTCACGCTTCATCTTACCGGTCTTTGTGATGGTAAATCTCTTTGCAGCACCACTATGTGTTTTCATCTTTGGCATAAATGCCTCCTGTACTTATCCTCGGGACCTCAGAAACTGAACGAACTTCGGACTTACAAACTTTATATATTACTCTTTTGAACCTTTGGTCTTTTTGGGCGCAACGATGAGTGTCATCTCACGTCCGGCAAATGTAGGCTTCTGCTCGACTTCGGAAATCTCCGAGAGTCTCTCTGCTACATTCAGAAGAATCTTTTCTCCAAGCTCTTTGTGTACAATTTCTCGTCCACGAAAGCGTAGGGCGAACTTCACCTTGTCATCTTTGCCGAGAAATTTCTCCGCATTTTTGAGCTTGGTATCGAGGTCATGTGCTCCGATTTTTACACCGAGGCGAATTCCCTTGAGTTCAGTAGTCTTTTGTTTGGCTTTAGCTTTTGCCTGTTGTTTCTGCTGCTCGTACTTGTATTTGCCCCAATCTAGGATTTTGGCAACCGGTGGAGCTGCATTTGGCGAAACTTCGACAAGGTCAAGACCGACCTCTTCTGCCATTGCTAGTGCAGTGGAGGTAGGCACAACACCAACCTGCTCGCCATCATGAGAAATAAGTCGTACTTCTGATACGCGAATCTGTTGGTTAATGCGGGTCTTTTTTTCTATCTTTTTCTCCCAAAAAACTGTGGTTAATTCTATCAAAAATAAGTGCAAATGTCAACGATAGGCTAGAACTGGCGCTTCCTAGAGACAATTACCTTCAGTTTTTTGTCGGAGACCCGGATTGTTACCGGCGTATGAGCCACGATCTTACCGTCCGCACTCACCGGTACTGGCTTTGGTGAGGTAATAGTGATTTTACGAGTATGAAAAATCGAGACTTGCCCGGGACGTTTGGAAAGATCTAGGTTATCCTGGCCATACTTGAGTGCATCCGAGAAGCCAAGCTGACCCACGAGAATGGCATCTAGCATGTTATCCTGAGGCCTTACAACCTGTGGTAAAAAGTGATAGAAAGCGCTGTTCGAAAGCGAAAAGTTGAAACAATCGGTGTCGACGGTGTATTTCTTATCAAAATCTAGCGTTAAACGTACTGGTTTGAACCCCTTGATCGCAGCCGAAAGCTTCGTAAGAAAGCTGAATCTACCAAGTGCACCCGTAGTCATATTCCGCTTGAGGTCGAAGACGATGTTGTCAAAGCCGATAGCCGCAGAGGTAACAAAAACATTATCGTTTATAATCCCGAGGTCAACTTCCTCGATTTTACGTGCCGCCAGAATGTTGCACGCCGTCTGCCAATCTGGAATCCCGAGCATGCCAGCGAGCTCATTGGTCGCTCCAAGCGGAATGATTCCGAGAGCAACGCCAGTGGTCCCGATGGAGTTAATAATCTCGTTTATCGTCCCATCACCACCAACAGCCACGATTGTCTTGTAGCCTTTCTCGATCGCCATGCGAGTCAGCCTAGGGATGTCCCCAGGGCCAGTACTTTTGACAAACTCGCCAGCAATCCCGAGCTCCTTGAGCCGATCTTTCAGCTTGTCCTGAACCTTATTAATTTTTCCACCACCCGAAGCCGGGTTGATGATGTAATAGTACATATTAAATCTTCGATTCTTTGATTATTTTTCAGTACAAAATAGCAGCAATAACCGCCCTATTTGAGATCCGAATACTATTTTGCTGCTTTTTCTTCGAGAACGACTTCTTCGGTCTCTAAGGTGAGCTCAATCTCTGGCTGCATAATAGCTTCTGCCATTGTAGATTTGCCCGTAAAGATAGCTCCGGCTGAAATTGCTAGAATATTGGCCGAAATGTCACCATAAACTCTCCCCGACTCAGTGATATTTAGCCGCTCGTTCGCGACTACATTGCCCTGGACAGTCCCTGCGATAACAACGTTCTTTGCCTGCACGTTTGCAATAATGTGAGCATTGGGTCCAATGTTTACAGTTCCCTTGGTCTTGATCTCGCCATTTACACTACCATCGACGGTAATGTCGCCTTCGCTACGTAGATTTCCCTTTAGTTTTACCGATGTCCCGACAATCGTTTCGGCAGCGCCACTTACGTGGGTTTCTTCGCGTTTCTCGAACATGCCATCTCCTTTATTTTTCATTTACCGCTCTCCTTATCGCCTCTTCCTCTTCGGCGCTTAAATTATGACTCGATTTGCCACCCACAACCTGTTTGGCATATATCCTATTCACTTCACGCCCGTGAATGCTAGTAATCACAAATCCGTTGTTGTTCAGGTCTAGAAGTGCCAGGCTAAAGCTCTGGTCTCCACCAGTGTCAGAGAAAGGATTATATCTTACCATCGCAAACTTTTGATAGCTATTCTTGATGATAGCCGAGATCTGATCGATACTACCCTCTATCTTCGCAGCACGCTGATGTATCGCCTTATTTTCGGTGATTGCTCTCGTCACTAGATCTCGTAGATTCTTGCTGCCATCGTCAAAGAACAGCTCATTCTGTTTCCGTGTGCGGATAAAAATGTACGTCAAAATGCCGTTCCACAAAAGCAGAACTGCGATGAGTATTAAAGCTATCGTAGTCATATCCACCATCTTCGTGCCCCAATTATCGACTATTCTGGGCGAATTTTCAAGTTTTTGATGACAACACGCCCTATCTGCTCTATAATCATAAGGTATTATGAGCAAGAAAAAGATAAAAACTAGGATTGAGAAAGAGGTTACCAGACACCATCTGGAGCATCTCACAAAGAATCCCGCTATTCGCAAAAGCGTGGAGGCAGTTGCCGAGAATCACAGCAAAAAGACTTCTCTCAGCCCACAAGACAAGTTTATCGGCAAGGACCTCCGTAGCACCCTGGTTATCATTGGTGTCTTCGTGCTGGTAGTTTGCGCGTTGGGACTCGTATTCTATAAGACGAACCTCTTTGACTCGCTCCTCTCTCACTGGAATATCAAGTACTAAAAAATCCGACAAGAAGTCGGATTTTTTAATGTTCAGTTAGCCGGTAAGCCGGGTTTTGTTCGTCCTATTACTAGGATCTGACAATCATCTATCTACGCGACAGGACCGCAGGTAAGGGGTTCTGATTACAACTTTTTCGAATTAGAGACTGCCTTGGATTTTACCCAAGGCGATCATATCGACCTTACCCTAGCCCACCTGTCTTGCACCAAATAGGGTTTACCTCTGAATAGTGTCACCACTACTCACTGTGAGCTCTTACCTCACTCTTTTCACCATCACCTGTGCCCTTACGGGTCATCGGCAGTTTTGTCTCTGTGGCACTTTCCCTAGCCTCACGACCGGTTGCCGTTAGCAACTATTCCAATCATGTAGTGCCCGGACTTTCCTCCCCCGAAGGGGCGATTGTCTAGCTAGCTGAACTTATATATTATAACACACTTGTCAATATATGACAAGACTAAAATCCGGCTTCGTCTAGCGCCTCATTTACCAGGGTATCCGCTAATTTATTGAACTCACGGCGCACATGGACAAACTTCACTGGGCGGAAGAACATCAGTTCTTGAACTTGTGCATACAGCACCTTCATCTTGGCATCTTTTACTTTGTATTGTCCGAGCAGTTGCTTGACGACCAGCTCACTATCGAGCCGACACTCTGCCTCGGTGAATTCAAAGTCCTTCGCTTTCGTAAGTGCCAAGATAAGCGCACGATACTCTGCGGTGTTATTTGTTTCCTCCCCGATACACTCCTTGAAAGAAGCAATTACTTCCCCCTCTTCGTCGCTAAACACCACCCCGATACCAGCTGGCCCGGGATTGCCGCGAGACCCTCCGTCTGTATTGATTATTAGTTTGTTCATTTACTTCCTTTCTCGAATGCCTTAATTACTGCGTCATGCCCTTGCTTCCCTGTTTTTTCCAGAACCTTCTGGCGGATTTCGGCCCTAAATAGTGTAGAGGATGGGGCAATTGTATATATATTTACCCCCTTGAACTTCTTGCGTCCAAATACCATGTCGAGATTCGCCTGGTAATTTAGTAACTTTGGCTTTACCATCTCGCGAACTTTACTACTGAAACCGAATGTCAGAAAACGGCTCAAAAATAGTGAGTCTTTTGCGTGCTCAGCTACTGTAGTTATTACCAGCAAATCGGTACACCCATCGCGAAGTGCCTCCTCAAAGGCGAGTGCCTTACCGACATTACCATCATAGTAAGATCTTCCCCGTAGCTCTATCGGCTCCTTATAGTAGGCAGGTAACGAGCAAGAAGCCTTGATCGCCGTGACCATATCGTCGTCGTCACGATTGGTAACAAATTCGCTACGTCCGGTCTTACTATCTGTAAGGAATACCTTTAGAACAGCCGGGTTTTTTCGTAGTTTTTTGACGTCTAGCTTGTGTTCGTTACGGAACAAATCGTCACAAAGGTAATCGAGGTCCAAAATTCTCCCCCACTGCCAAGGCTTAATAAAGCGAAAGCTATGGAGATATTCCCAATATATAGGCCCGGATTTCTGAATCTGCCCGGACAAAAGATAAGCTCCGGCGCAACTACCTGACGACGCTCCATAAACGTAATCGAAAGCGTTTGTAAGCCCAAGATCGTCGAGACCCATCATAGCACCGCTAGAAAAGGCGCCTCGCATCCCTCCTCCCTGTACTATTAGTCCTATCTTATAGTCATCCTTGCGGCTCTTTTTCCTGACAAGGAGTCTTCTGATTACTTCTTCGTCGCATCTCATAGTAAATAGTATAGCAGAAAAACCCCCTCGCCTGCACCGTCTCCTCGGTACCCGATCGAAACGACTGTTTTGATCGGAAAGGAATAATAATATGTAAATAAAAGCAGCCACCTTGATGGTCTGCGATTATTGGAATATTGTTATGACGTGGTCGGGGTGACAGGACTTGAACCTGCGACCTCACGGCCCCCAGCCGTACGCGCTACCAGCTGCGCTACACCCCGTCGTCGCAGTACACTACATGTTCAATAATTCGCCAATGCCGATTACTTCACCACTTCGTGGCTGCTCCTCTTCCCCTTAAATCCTACGGATTTCGGGACCCCCACAACGAATAATCGCTAACCGGAGAATAGGAAGTAGATACTCGTGGGGTTTATACCGATAAGTTTGAGAATATAGAAAAGTATCGGCAATATGAAGGTAAATCCCGTAAAAAGCAGGATGATTATCAGAATTATAGGCCCAATCTGGTGGAACTTGTCGCTATCGAAACTGGGGAAGAAAAGTGCCACAAACCCTGCACCATCTAGCGGAGGTATCGGGATCAGATTGAACACCATTAGTAGTAGATTGTAAAAGATGATTGCCAAGATTACCCTGCCACCCAAAGTAGAGGTAGTAAGCCCGCTAAAACGGTATGCAATTGCCAGTACATCGGCAACGAGCAGATTAGTCAGCGGCCCTGCTATCGAAGTAAGTGCCGAGCCAAGACGTGGATTCTTGAAGTTGTTTGGGTTTACAGGTACGGGCTTGCCCCATCCAAATCCGAGAAACAGAAGTGCCAGGGTACCGATGGGCTCTAGGTGAGCCAAAGGATTTAAGGACAGACGGCCGAACTTCTTGGGAGTTGGATCGCCAAGAAAATTCGCAGTCCAAGCATGCATAAATTCATGAACTGTAATACCGATAATCAGTGAAACCGGAATATATAGAATAAGCTCTGGAAATTGGATGAATTTGAGTAGTAACATAGCGTATTTATCCTTGACCTTAAAGTGAGATTATGATAACATTTACCACGTTGTAATTCAAACGAGGAGCCCAGTAATGAGCGTAGAATGTAGAGTTTGCGGAAAAAAGCCAATGGCAGGTAATAATGTCAGTCACTCACATGCCAAGACCAAGCGTCGATGGCTACCAAATTTGCAATGGTTTACTCCAGCAGGCGAAACTAAACGCGTAAAAGCTTGTACCAAATGCATCAAGACAGCAAGCAAAGTCGCTAAATAATATAGACATATAAACCGGCCCTAGGGCCGGTTTTTTTATTCCATGACTATTACCCCATTGACCTCTAGGTGTATAATAAGAATGTCTTTGGTAGCGACTAAGGGCACTCATCATCTTAGGGGCCAAACTAGCCCTAAAAAACAAAAAATACAATTAGGTACTTCTATGGGCATGAGCTTATGGGAGGAAGTTTACACTTCTTTCTATTGGTTTGTGCCTAATTTGTTTAAAGATACTAAATTCTAAGAGTTGAGGGGTGGAAAGGAGAATCGATATGAAGATTCTAGAAAAATTCAGAAAAGTAATCTCGGGGATGGCTATCGTCGCACTCACAGTGCCGATGCTTTTCATGGGGGCAACACCAGTTTTTGCAGCGGTAGGGCCAATCATTGATGAGCAATTATCAGTTAACCCTGATAGTGGTACAGCAACAAATTTCACTCCTGAATTCCGCATACACGCGACGGATTCATTTTATGAGCTGGTCTCTTGCACATATCGATACAAATCAAGTGCAGATGCTTGGACAGGGTGGCTTTCGGGTACGTATTCCGCTGATACCGACAATCCGGGCAATCCGATTTTTGGTAGCGGCTCTTGTTTCGCATACCCCGATACATCAACCCTGGCCGCTCCTAATATCGAGGTAGAAATGGGTGTAGCGAATAGCAGCGGAATTACTACGTATACAACATCGTCCATAATTAGAGACCTTAGCACTTCTACACCAATAGTTACTGTGAACCCAGTAACCACAGATACTCTTTCACTCCCCATAGTTTCAGGATCCATAGATGATCCGTCGGCTTACGTCACGGTAATAATTCATAATGATGATTATTCCGTCTATTCCGTAATCTATCCTACAAATAATGGCGATGGTACCTGGAATGGATCTGCAATCGATTATCTATCTGCCGGCATGTACACGATGGATATTATTGCCGACAACATGATTAATCAGGGTTACACTACAGGCACCTACACGGTCAACCCTGTTCTTGCCGCGTCCTACACACTTACCTACACTGCAGGAGCTAACGGTTTGATTTCGGGTAATACGGCTCAATCGGTTAGTGCTCTCGCCGATGGTACCACCGTGACGGCAGTGCCGAATACAGGCTACCACTTTACTAGTTGGAGCGACGGAGTTCTTACCGCTGCGAGGACAGACCTCTTTGTTTCTGCCGACATTTCTGTGACTGCATATTTTGCTTCAAACACACCTACCACCACACCCACTATCACTGTTTCTGGCTCCCCTGCTACTGTGCTTAGTGGCGCTACTGTCCCAGCTGACTTCACCTATACTATCACCAACGACACCGCCTCTCCTTACAGTATTGGCTACTGGTGGATGTCAATATCAAACATCCGAAAATCCGGCATCAAAACCTTCAACTACGTTGATGGTCCAACTGTTACACCCATCACCGTTCCAAATGAAACGTGTGACTGGATGGGTAATTGCAGACTTGAGATATTTAGCTTGCCGGTAAATACACCTACGCTTGCTGTCGGCCAAACCGTCAGTTTCCATTTCCAAATAGCTTTTGACAACGCCAGCCCTACAGTAGCTGAAACTCACGGCATATTTCTAGGAGCAGTAAATGGTGCTATGACACAGTTCTCAGATACCTCTGCCTCTTTTACTGTTAACAATCCTGTGGTGATGTATGACGCAACCTTCAATGTAGATGGTGTACTCACAGTAGTACCAACTGACTTTGGCGCAGCCATTGCAGTACCTGCAGATCCAACTAAGACTGGTTACACATTCGATGGCTGGTTGCCACTAGTACCAGAGACAATGCCTGCAAATGATGTCACTTTTGTGGCACAGTGGACGGTAAACTCATATGACGCAACCTTCAATGTAGATGGTGTACTCACAGTAGTACCAACTGACTTTGGCGCAGCCATTGCAGTACCTGCAGATCCAACCAAGACTGGTTACACATTCGATGGCTGGAGTCCTGCGATACCTTCCACAATGGCCTCTAATAATGCTACATTCGTAGCTCAATGGGTTGCAAACACCGCTCCAATACCAACGCCTATTACCCCAGCTGCGAGCTCGGGAAACACAACAGTGGCACAAATAACGGACACCACTAGTTCGTCAGTTAGTACCGGAGAAGTGGCAGGAGTGAGCACAGACAACACCACAGCTTCAACTCCTAGCGGTACCACTGTCGCTGGTAACAGCGAAGACGTTACCGAAGTAAAAGGTGATACCGACTCTCCAACCTGGTGGAACACAACCGTCATGGGAATTGCAAGATGGTTATGGGCATTACTAGCTATAGCTGCAGTCGCAGCCTTCGGCTACTGGTGGCTCGTACTAGGGAAGAGAACCGTTAGGAAGTAATTTGCCTTCTCTCTTGAGAGACCCATGTGGGTCTCTCTTTTTTTATCCGACTTTGTTATAATAAGCTCAAGATGGCAGGGAAAAAGACTACAACTAGATCTTTACAACCCAAAAGGGCTTGTAAGACCAAAACAAAGAAGACCAACCACAAGCTGGCGGCCTTCCTTTCGGCATTACTAGCAGCGGCCCAGCTCTTTACTGGCGGCTTTTACATTAACCCTTCTCATAGCCTTGCGGCCCAGATGCCGGATAGCAAGGAAGTCATCGAGAGAACCAATACTTTTCGAGCTAGTAACTCACTCGGAGTACTAGCGGAGAGCTCACAGCTCGACCAGGCCGCCAACGACAAAATCGCAGACATGCAAAAGAATAGCTATTGGGATCATACTTCCCCCTCTGGAGCCCAGCCCTGGTCATTTATTGAGGGTGTCGGCTACAATTACGCATATGCCGGGGAAAACCTCGGGAAGGGCTTCAGTACGGCCGAGGGAGTGGTAAAGGCCTGGACCGAGTCACCAAAACACCGAGAGAATCTTCTAAACAGCAATTTTACCGAGATTGGGGTCGCCGTTGGTTCGATTACGCTGGATGGAAAAGATAATAATGTGATGGTTCAAATGTTTGGCCGGCCGAAGACCGCGCCTACCCAGACCAGCAACTTTACGACCCTCGTTATGGGGGCCAAGAGCGAACCTGCGCTGAATCTACTAAGTCCTGTCAGCGACAGCAAGCTTGCTTACTTTATCCTCTGGGGAATGCTCTTTATGCTAATCGTCTTTGACGGCATTGAGCTTCGTCGTTGTGGACTGCATACCAGCAAGAAACATATGTTTGAGTTCCGCTCTGCCCTACTCATAAACTGCTTCGCATTCCTACTCCTCTTCATGAATATCGTCTCTCTAGCATAACAAAAACCGCCCAGGCTTCTGGGCGGTTTTTAAAGTGTTTAGTATTTAAGTGCTACAACTGTGAGCTCTAGTGGTAAATCCTTCTTCTGGATTTTCAGCTTATCCTGAAGCTCAGGCTTCACTGCCATCTCGTGATAGAAGTTATCAACTGGGTCAAACTCAGAACCTTCCACCATCTTGTAGTGCATCGGCAGGATAATCTTTGGCTCTATCTGAGTTGCTACCTTTACCGCCATCTTGGCGTCTATATGCTTGTGACCGCCTACTGGAAGCATAAGTATATCTACGCCGTCTAAACAATCGAGCTGGGCACTAGTGAGCTCTGTTCCCACATCTCCTAGATGAGCAATCTTTATTCCGTCGACTTCAAAAGCAAACATCGTGACCTTGCCACGATCTGCGCCCTGGTTCTCGTCATGATAGGCTTCTACACCGACAAACTCAGATTCTTTTACTTCGTATTCGCCAGGTGAATCTAGGACCAAATACTCTTCGCTCTTTACTACCGAGAGGTTGTTGTGGTCTTTGTGGTTATGACTGACAGTTACCACGTCTGCATCCTGTTTCCCGAGCTTGATGCCGACGACGGCTGGATCAAATGGGTCGGTGAGGACCGTAATTTTCTTGCCTGTAACCTTAAAACACGACTGTCCGAGATAACTAATTTCCACCCGTTGCCTCCGTTTCCTTAATCTTCACAAATTCTTCCAGCAATACACCTATAGCGGCAGCGACTGGCACAGAGATAATTATACCAAGAATCCCGAGTAGTTTACCACCAATAAGTAGGGCGAGAATCACAGCAATAGGATTGAGCCCGAGTGACTTCTTCATCACCATAGGTACGATAATGTGGTTCTCTAGCTGCTGCACCAAAACGTACCAAGAAGCCACGATTAGACCTAGGATAGGCGACATGGTGAGGGCCACGATAGTGGCCAGACCACCAGAAACCCAAGGTCCAATAATCGGTAATACTTCGAGAAGCCCGGAGATTATTGCCAAAGTAAGAGCATAATCAACCCGCAGGATGCTAAGCCCAACGAAATTCACGGCAAAGATGATGAGCCCTAGAAATACCTGACCTTGTAACCAGGCACTCATCTTCTTGGAGATTTTTCTAAAAAGAAAGGTAACCCTCTTCTGATGCTGTTTCGGCACGTACTGGGTGATTGTGTTCTCGATACCATTTTTGGAAAGAAGAAAATAGAAGCTTAAGACAAAAACTAAGATTATGTCGATAAGGCCAGAGAAAATATCTTTTGCACCAGTCACGAGACCCGAGTAGTTCAGGTTCGTAAATGTTCCAGAGAACTTATTCACGGCACTAGTCATGTTCATGCGTATCGGTTCACTAAAACTACCGAAATACCCAGAAATCGTATCAATATAGCTCATTCTGTTCTGGAAAAGACCAGTTATTTGCTGCGCGAGTGGAGGCAATATTAGTCTCGCTATCAGCACTATAAGACCCAGTATCAGCAAGTAAATAACAGTGATAGAGATTGCTCGTGGAACCTTCTTCTTTTGAAGTAAGTCAATGACAGGAGCTATAGCAGTAGCGAGAATGAAGGCCAAAACCAAAGACATCAATATGTCTTGTAAGTTTACGAAAAGCCACAGACTCAGGATGATACCGAGAACCCAAAAGATTGAAACGAAGGAGAACTCTACCGTTACTTTATGATCCCTCTCTTCTTCCATTACTCCCCCTCTTCAGCGGTCTTTAGGTAATCAATGATAACCTTCTTTGGCTTCGCCATGGTCTCAGTGATAAAGCGATCAAAGAGCATTGAGCGATCCTCGAACTCTGCTTCACCCATAATGCAATAGTTTGCTTCTCGGCCGATCTCTTTCTCCAAATCGTTCAGTGCCGGCTTGAGCTTGCGTTTGTCAATCTCACCGACGATAAAGATATCAACCTGAGAACTGTTATCACCAACGAAAGCACCCATCAGGGCCACATACTGAACATCCCCAGCTCGACGCAGTGCGCTAGCCAGCTTGTCATCAGCACCCAGACCCTTCTCGGCCTTTTCAAACATCTTCTTCAGTTCTGGGTAAGCCGCATACTTGGTATTTGCTTCATAATAGACCTTGCCGCGTTTCTCATGAGATTTTACAATTCCCAGAGACTTGAGATTCAAAAGTTCCCTACGTACTGAATTAATCTGCTCCTCGATTGCTCTAGTGAGCTCGCGAACGTAGAAAGAACGCCCAGAGCTAGTAAGTAGTAGTGCCAGTAGCTTTACCCGAGTTTTTGAACCAAATAATGTATCGTACATCTTTACCTCACTTTGTTACCACAAGGTAACTATTATTATTCGCATTATAATAATATTGTTCGGTTTTGTCTAGTACTTTGTGCTTATATTGTATAAATATTTTGAACTTTAGAGTTTTCTTACAGCTTCCTTGTACTGGTTGCCCCTATCCTTGTAGTTTAGGAAGAGCCCCTTGGACGCACAGGCAGGAGAAAGTAAGACGATATCGCCTAGCTTCGCCGCATCTCGTGCTGCCATCACAATGTCAGTCATGTTTTCTAAATTCCGGACGATAGGAAAGCTGAGACCAGGGACTAGTGACTGCTCTATTTCTTTTGCAGTGGCGCCGATCAGGATAAGCCCCCGAATGTTTGCCTCCGAAATCTTTTTTCCAAGCTCAGTGTAATCAGAATTTTTGCTGCTCCCCCCAGCGATAAGTACTATAGGTTCAGGGAAGCTGTCGAGCGCTGCTATCGCGGTTTCCGGTACTGTAGAGAATGAATCATTGTAGTACCGTACGCCTTGAACCTCACGCACTAGCTCCAAACGATGTTCCAGGCCGACAAAATTCTTTATCACCCTAGATATCGTCTCGGTAGGAACTCCGGCAACCGAGGCCGCGAGGCTCGCTGCAGTTATGTTTTCCAAGTTATGTCTACCTCTCAGTCGCATCTCCGAAGCATTTGCCAACACCGCATGTGTCCCTTCGTAGTCCAAGACAATGTCGTCACTGCTATCGACGTAACAACCCCTAACAGCCTTCTCTTTACTGAAATATAGCTTGCCTGCCGATCCCTGGCTAGCCATCTCTTGTGGTACTTCATAATCTGCGTTGATGATAGCCGTATCTGCAGGATCTTGAAATCTAAGTATATTAATCTTTGCGTCCCTATACTCCGAGGTATCCTCGTGGTAGTCGAGGTGCTCACTAGTCACATTGAGTAGCACTGCAATCTGCGGACTCTTGGTAAGTACTTGCAACTGGAAAGAGGAAAGTTCCAGTACTACCGTCGAGATATCATTGAGATCATCCAGAAAAGAAATCGCTGGGTTCCCAATATTCCCGCCGAAGTAAACATCCTGACCGGCGGCAAGTAGACAATCGTGAATGATTGTCGAGGTAGTTCCCTTACCTTTGGTCCCCGTCACGCCGATTACTGGGCAAGGACAGAGCTCAAGGAATTCCTGGAGTTGACTAGTAACCACCACTCCGCGTTCAGTAGCCGCAACCAGCTCCGCCCGCAAAGGAGATATCCCGGGGGTCTTGAAGACAACATCGTACTTCACTGACTGCTGGATATAACCACCACCCAGGTGGAGTTTCTCATTTACATACTCTGGATGTTTTGTAGCAAATTCCTCTTCCGGCAATGCGTCACAAATCGCTGCAGCTATCTCATGCTGCTTCAGGTACTCAAAGGTCGCCTGCCCTTCGGCGCCAAAACCGAGGACACAAACCCGCTTGTCTTTATACTTTTCTGATATCTGCATGCTTATATCCTACTACATTTTCTACAAAATCAGTAAACCTCGCTTGGTCTCCAGACACGAGGAATATTACTTGGTCTTCGCTATCTACTCCCCCAATATTCAGTGCCCTCTTCGCTACAGCCTCCGCTGCTTCCACAAATGAGAGCTCAGGAAACTCATGTATAAAACGTTCTTTCACAAAGTAAAAATGGGTACACCCGAGCACAATAGTATCTACCCGTTTCTGTATGAGGGGCAACGTTGCAATCTGTAAATCCTGCCTTGTAATCTCGTGAAAATGATTTTCAATTCTATCAATCAGGGCCGAATCCCAATGCCTATATACTTGCCCCCCAGCAGCCAGCTTGTCTGAATCATGCGTAACTACGGTTTTCTTCGTGGCTAAAAGGCCAATGCTCTTAGACTTGAGCTGTTCTGTTGCTACTTTGATTGCAGGCTCCACTCCGATAAAGGCAACCTTAGGATATCGCTCCCTGAGTTCCGCGATAGTCGAAACCGTGGCACTATTGCAAGCTACTACGATCGTACCCACTCCCATCGAGATCAATCGCTCTGTAGCAGACGAGGACACTGCAAGCAATTCCGCCTGGGTCTTCTCCCCATAGGGAAAATTGGCGCTGTCGGCAAAGTAAACGATTGAAAGCTGTGGAGCTAGCTTCTTGAGCTCACAATATATGGATAGACCACCAACACCAGAGTCAAAGATACCAATCATCTTATATCCCTAGCAAAGAAAATATAATCAGGGTAACGGCAGAAACTCCCATCAGAACGGTAGCGATATTTCCCCAGAAGTTTACCCACCTAGGACTAGTGAACTCTCCCATAACTTTCTGGTTACGGCCAATCTTGAAGATGAAATACATGAGCATCGGCGAAGCCAGCCCGTTTACAATCGCTGCATAGTAAAGCGCTTTTATCGGATTAATGCCGATAAAGTTGATCGCAAGGCCTACAAGCATAGAAGCGATAATTACCCCATAAAAACCCTTGGCTTTGCTGTACTTTTTATTTAGACCTTCTTTCCAACCCAAAACTTCAGAAATTGCGTAGGCCGAAGAACCGGCAAGTACCGGAACGGCAAGCAAACCAACACCAAAGATGCCGATAGTGAAGAGAAGATATGCAAAATCGCCCGCGAGCGGCTTTAGGGCCATGGCTGCTTCTGCGGCTGAATCTATATGGGTAATCCCATTAGCGTTCAGGACAAAAGCTGTTGTAATCACGATAAAAAGAAATACTACATTCGCATAAGCCATACCGGTAAATGTATCCTTGCGCATCGCCTTAATTTCCCTACGATATGCAAGCACATGATGATCGGCCAGCACTCCCTTATCCCGCTCTTCCTCTACTTCCTCTGAGGCTTGCCAAAAAAAGAGATATGGAGAGATGGTGGTCCCCATCACAGCCACAAGGGCGGCCAAGAATGAAGTATCTAGAATTATCTTTGGCAGTACCATGCTGGTGCCCACTGCAATCCAATCTGGGTGAATGATGATACCAGTGATAATGTAGGCAAATAGTGAAACGGTGAGCCATTTGAGTATCTTGGCATAGCGATGATAGGAAAACAGCACTTCTAGAAGCAACATGCTCACTGTTAGCGCCACGGCACCCAGCACAAAGTTTATCGGAACGAGCAACTGGAATGAGGCCACCATAGCCCCAATGTCGGCACCAATATTGATAGTATTCGCAATCACGAGCAGTGAAATCAAAACATAAAGAATCTTTTTGCTATAATGCTTCCCAATAACGCCTGCGAGACCCTTGCCGGTAACAATGCCAATACGGGCTACGGTTTCTTGCACTGCTGTATTCATTGGTAGCAGGTAAAGTGAAAGCCAGGTAAGCCCCAACCCATACTGCGCACCCACAGAAGAGTAAGTACCGATACCAGACGGGTCATCGTCCGAGGCTCCAGTGATTATGCCTGGGCCCAAAGTTTTTAGAAAGGAATCCTGATGCTTGCGCTTAACGTCATTGGAGAGTGACAAGTATCGCTTGATTTCACCTTCTGATATAAGCAGGTGCCCCTCATCTACCACTGGCTCCAGAAGGTCCTTGCGTATTAAGTAGGTCAGTTTGCGCACTGGGATGCTGAATTTACGTTCTATCTGTTTGAGTGAATATTTATTCATGTTAGAAAGTCACACTATTTCCGGTAGGGACTACCTCAATCCAGGTTTGCCCAGGATTAAGCTCAATTTCCTTGCCAGTTTCGTCAACATACTTTGTCCGCGCTTCTCTTGAGCTCTTCGTCCAAGTAATCTTCGTCGTCTTGCCGTCCTGAAAAAGGTATCCCGAACCGCTTCCAATATCCGTAATTCGCACTCCCTGCTCTGCAGCGTAGTTTATATAAGGCACGATGGAGGTGAATTCTACGATGACGTTCTTGGGTGCAATCTGCGCGCCCGTGTTCTTGTCCTTGGCAGCCACACCTCCGTTTGAGCGCAAATACGTATTGGTTTTGGGCACATAGCTGTAGCCCGCAGTGAAATCGTCATATGAAAACTCAATGTTGACATCCTGGCTTGCCGGACGATCCTTCTCGGCAACATCTTTCTTGAACTTGAGCCCCGCAACTATCGCCGAAGTTGAGAGATTGTTTGCCTTGGCGGCTGCATAGAGTTTGTCTGTGGTTGTATAGACATTGTGAGGGGCGTATCGATCAGCGGAGCGCCAATAGTTTCCTCCGTTGTAGAATTGGTTAAGATCAGCGACCCCTATCTGCGAAACCAAATCAAGTGCGTCAGCATTACCACCGACATGACCAAAAAGTGCCCCGTAGGCGGTCAGCCAGTCTACAAAATACGACCTAGCCGAACGAACCGGCCCAATCTCGGTACTGCTCTTGGACTGGAAAATTGCCAAAGTGCGAGTAATCCCACCTTCGGCTAGGGTCTCATAGACAATGTCAGCGTCGTTGTAACCGCTCTGTGGCCTTGCGTCTGGATGGTTCTCGATAACCACAGCGATTGGGCGTTTTGTGATTACTGCTGGATCCACGAGCTCACCGGTGAGCGGTGCTGGGACCCTAGTCTCCACCTTCTCTTTGAGTTTCAGCGGTCCGAAATCAACTGAGATATTTCTGGTTAACCCATATCCTGTAGCCCCTCCGGCTACAACAAGGGCCACGAAGATAATCGCCACACTTATGCGGTATTTGTATAGAAATCCCTTGATTTGGCGGAGATTTGGTAGAGATAGTTTCATTACGAATAATTATAATCAAAAACCGCCCCAGTGTATAGGGGCGGTTTTGTATCAAATCTCTGCTATTCGGCTTTTGCTTCGCCTTCAGTTGTCTCTGTGGCCTCCTCGGCTTCACCATGCTCGCTCTCTGGTGCTTCTGGGGCCTCCGGGGTTTCCTCTAGCTCTTCGAGCTCTTCGTCACTACGTGGAGCCTCTACGTGAGCTACGGTAGCCTCTGGGTCGGTAAGAACGGTGACACCCTCGGGTACCACAATGTCAGAAACGTGAATCACGGCGTCGAAGTCTACAAGAGATGCAAGGTCAACCTCGATTTCGTGAGGAAGGTCAGATGGCAGACACTCTACTTCAATCTCGTCTAGAGCCTCGAGGAGTGAACCCTGCAAGTCGATAACTGCCAGGGAATCACCTACGAACTTCAGCGGAATATTTGTTGTAAGCTTCTCTTTCATGTTGATCTGCAAAAGATCAGCATGAAGGATGTGTCCCTTGACACCATCAATCGCAACTTCGTGAATCAGTACGTTCTTGCGCTCTTTAGTGCCGTCTTCTTTTTCGATATCCATAGCCACGATGGTGTTACCTCCAGCCTTACGATAAAGCAATGCGAAGTCGTGTGAATTCACCTCTAGCGCTACTGGTTTACGATCGTTACCATAGATTACAACAGGTGTAAGCCCGGCATTTCTGAGTGCTCGTACTTGCTTACCCTTAACAGTTCTCTCTTTTGCAACTAGTTTCTCTTTTTCGCCCATTATCGTTCCTTCCGGTCACTTCAGCTATAAAGTGTGATGTTTATAAAGTAAATTCTAAGCTAAGAAATAAGCCGAAGTTACACTTCAGCTGACTCATTCTATCAAAATAAGCGGTTTTGGTCAATCCTAGAGGTAAAAACTCGCCTAAAATTACCATCAAAGGTTTTTAGTCTTTCATGAAAATCGATAATCTCGTCCACCGAAATGTCAGCATCGTCGAAGTCTGTGCTTTCTGCGGCTGGTCCAAAGCCTTTTGTCACCACCTGCATCGAGAGCTTTAGCTTACAGCTGGCACAAGCTACGGATACTAAATATCCCTGTTCATGTCTTTCGATAGATTCAATCTCGGTCCCGCTGTATTTACTACCACAAGCCGGGCAAAAAAAGTGCCCGGTAGCTTTGCGAAAAATATTAGAAAAGTTTCTCTCATCCATGACTATATTGTACCACTGATTGCAAAGGAATCAGTAGCTATTTTTAGTTCCAGCTAGTCCCTGCCGCGGACCTTCGGTGTCGTCCAAAAAACATTTAGGCTTTGCCCAAACATTAACCGAATCTGCGACTCTAGGGCAGGTAATGATGAAAGTAATATCGGTACAAAGGGAGCAATCGCCCACTGGAAGACCATTCCGGCATAGCGCAGAACTCGCGTTTTCTCGAAGCGCTTTGGTAGCGGTGGCAGAAGCAGGAAGTAGAGCCAGGCGTTGGCAAAGACCGCAATCCAGGCCAGTTTGAGCATCATCGAGCTATAGATAGATACATTATGTGCAAGCACTGTGTCTTGAAAAGAACTGTTAAAAAGGAGGGGTATCCAGGCAAAGGCCAGTAGGAAAGACGAGGTGGACCAAGAGATGTGCCCTGCGACATGGCGGTAGGTCTGTATAAACTTCTCCCAAAAAGGGATTTCTGGGTGGCGCATATAGTTTTTGATGATAAATGGAAAGTCCGAGATGCCCCAAGCCCAGCGGCGGCGCTGTTTGTATTGATTCTTGAGCGTCTCCCAGAAGTTGTTCCCCAGTACTGTGTCGTGATAAATCGGAACATATATCGGCATCATCTCGTGATTTCCGTTAAATGCAAAGTAGGTGCGCCAATACTGGTGGCCATCCTCAACGATTGTATATCGCGATACAAAATCTGTAGTGATTAGCGTAGCTAGGCTCTGCGAGTGGGAAGCAAATGTACGCAAACGGTAAGGTCGCATCGACTCCACCATCTGCCAAAAACTAGAAGCTACCGCTAACACTCGGCTTGGAGACGGAGCGTCCCAAATATTGTTGAACATTAGTATATTTGGCTGGTAGGTCTTTCGATCGCGGTCGGGATCGATGATGTGCTTATAGGTGATCTCTGCAAAGTACTCCTTGTGCGGGATATGGTCTCCGTCGAGGGTCGTGCAAATCACGTTCTCAGGACGAACGTCAGAATATTTTTCCTTAAATACCTTGTAGAATTTAGTCATGGCTGAGTAGAGATTTCCACCTTTGCCGATGACCTCATCCGGCATTACATCGTGCATGTAGAAATGCATGTCGCGGAATACCCCGCCAAAATTCTTTTCGATCTCGGCCTGGACCTGAAGGTAGTTTTCTTCATCACGCTTTTCGCCGCAGGATACCACGATGATTCTATCGTTCGGAAAATTAGAGTCCTTCAGTGCCTGAAAAGTAGATTCCGTGATGTAATACTCTTCCTGATAGTTAGTAACAAAGACAACTTGATAGACGTCTTCCCAGTTTTTGATGTTGTCGTATCTACCCTCGAGATGCGAAAACTCCAACCAGTCCAAATAATCCAGACGATTGTTGCTCTTCTCGTACTTATCCCGCAGCTCCTTTTCTAGCTTGGCGGGATTACTCGTGGCCAACTTGGCGCGAGACAGAAAATCCACCTTCATATCGTGCCACATGTGCCTAAAACCGTTTATCATATGCCTCATGATATTTATGGCCTTTATAAACCAGTAAAAGTTAAAAGCCAAGATGAAATACGCGACTACTATAGGGAAAGTCGGAGCCAATAGAAAAGGTAGAATAAGGTAAGAAAGCGCCACAAAGCCGGGCGCAATCTCCAAAAATCGGGTAAATACTCGGTTATCTACAAGGTCTTTCTTCATTACGAGACCAGGGCGGTAAGGTTAAAGATGTATAAGATCATCAGTGCCGCTAGTAAGATGTTCACGCACGCAATCAGGTAAGAAAGCAGGCGCTCCTTGTCAAAGTAAGCCCATGCAATCAGATAGTTGATCACTCCAAAACCAGCAAGAGCTAGAAGATAATAATACGGCCCAAACCATGTAGACGAATAGGTAACCCCGTAAACTACATTGTAGGTAAGTGGCACAACGGACCCGGGTTGCACACGGAATATTAGGAGTAGCAGTAATGAAACTAATTGCACCACAAATAGAGAGGCCATCCCTAACATCACAGGATCATGATAAAAAGAAGTCCCAAAATCATGGATTGCTTTTGTCCGATACTTTTCAAATAATTTCGTAAGCTTCGACATATCTGTATTATATTCCAATCCAACTTCAAATGATATTACTGGAGCCGATGAGTGGAATCGAACCACCGACCAACACTTTACGAAAGTGCTGCTCTACCCCTGAGCTACATCGGCACGTCGGAATCCGCTTTCGGATTCCGACGATTGAAGAAATTCAACGTCTTCATCCTGCCGCGATTCCTCCTCTTCCGACAAAAACTTCATTTTTGTCGGTCCCCGAGATAAACCGCAAGGTTTTCTCGGAAAAGGAGGCGTGCGATAGCACGAAATGATTAGCCTTTGGCTAACTCGTGTAGTGCGTCAGCTTACGCTGACGCTGGAGCGGGTAACGGGAATCGAACCCGTTTCTCGACCTTGGGAAGGTCACGTTCTACCGGTAAACTATACCCGCGCTTCAGTACGAGCTATCGCGCTCCGTAAATACTAATTGATATTTACTACGCCCTGTCACTGCACTTCCTCCTCCCCTAAAATGCTTCGAATTTTAGGGGACCCCAATTCCCAGAAATTAGCTGGAAACAACGCCTATTTTAACAGAAATCAGCCATTCTCTCAACTAAAATTCCTTGTACTTAGCCACTAGCTCGTTGTATTTGTTTACGAGTGAGTTGTATTCATCAACGGCAGTGGTTGCGGCATTATAGGCGCTAAGGTACGAATTATACGATGTCGTATAGCGAGAATAGCTCGCGCTTGTCGGACTCTGCTTGTAGCTAGACTCAGTTTTTTGAAGCTCCTCCTCTGAGGCCGTGAGGGCGGCTTTTAGATTTAAATAGCTACTCCTGCTGCTCGCGAGCTGGGGTTGAAGCGTAGATATCTCGTTTTTTAGAGCCATCCTTGCACTTATACGGCTATAGATAGCGCCAGAGGAAATTGGAATTGTAGCACTAAGCGCCGAGAGGACCGTTCTATTTTCCGCAGCGACAGTACTATCCGTTGTCACGTTCGGTATAGTCTGGACTCCGCCCACTGCAAGGCCAGCATTGCCACTAATCTCAGGGATATCTCCTACTAGGAAATTACTACCGGTAAGCTCCACTATGCCATAATCCGTCCCAAAGTCACCCATCCCGTCGGGAACCGAGACCCCGATAGACATATGGCGCTGGCTGTCAAAAGTGAGCAGCGATGTCCCGTATCCAAGCTCCAGAAATACTGCCGCTCCTAGAAACGACTTATCGGTACAGATCCCCTTACCTTCATAGAGAGTCTCGTACGGGTAGCGTGGCACTAACTGATTGGCCGCTAGTTTGTAATAGTCAGGGCTCAGAATTCGTGCTGCCTTTTCATTATCATATGGGATACTCTGCAGTAAACACGTTGCCAAATCGAGCGTTCGATCCCTGTCCAGCCCTTTATCTACCCCTATTTTCTTAATCTTGCTGGTGAGGTCAGAGATAGTGGGGTCTTGTTTGTAGCTAAAAACGTATTTCTCGTTCTGGTTGTGATAGAAGGCACTGTATTTGGCTGGATTATTGCGATAGTAGTCCGCGAGACTGCCGTAGAGAGTTTCGGTCACTGCAACATTTTCGCCATGATAATCGCAATTCAAGGTTACATTCTTTGGACTTGTCAGTGTTGGGTAGGGACGTACGCTAGCAACTACCGCGTCCGATACTGGGTTCGGTGTGATGTGCCCGCTGAAAGTAAGATACAAAAAGTAGCCAGTAGCGACTGCGAAGAGAAATATCAGTGGTGTTACGACTCGTAGTCTTTTCATAGAACGATTATACCAGAATATTTGCGCATCACGGCAACCTAACCATTGTCCGTAAAATTTGTTACTATAGTTGGGATGAAATTAAGTAAATATATAAAATCGATTCCCAGGGAGCTCCATAAATTCTGGTCTCCCCACAAAACAACAGTCGTGGACGAATCCAGGTACGTGAGAGAGCGTATCGTCATTACTTTTGCCCTCATTTTCTTTGTGAAACTGGTGATTTTTAGCGCCACGAACGATCTGTGGCCCAACGCGGAAAACCTCGTTCCATTCCTCGCATATAGTCTGGTGGTTGCTTGGGTCATAGCCATTCCTGAGCTCTTTATCCGAGGGCGCCGAGCCACTTACCTTTTCGTTATGGATATCGTACTCACACTAGTTCTTCTCGGAGATAGCTACTACATCCGCTTCTTTGGTACCCTGCCTGTGATGAGCATGCTCGGGACGGGAGGGCAGCTAATTGCCGATTTGCCGTCATGGATAAGCAAGCTAGTGTCCTACTCCGACATTATCCTGATACTAGATATCATCTTTATATGGATCCACAGGCGTCGTCGTAAACGCATCGATTTCCCTGTGATACCAGTGAGTCGCCTCAGCAAAAAGGCAAGGTTCGCTGTAGCTGTGCTCCCTATCGCAACGATCCTTGCCATCTTCTATAGCGACCTTGCGACCAAGCTGCCCTTTTTCTATAACCAGACCTCGGAGAACAAGGTGGTGGCCAAGAATATCGGCGTTATCAGCACTCATCTTCTCGATTTCTCACGTAATTTTGTAGTGGCATTTACCAACCTCAGCCCTCTAGACAAAGAAGAAACCATCGCGACGCTAAAAGCCAATACAACCAAGCTGGCACCCAATAAAACCACCGGAATAGCTGCTGGTAAGCGTGTCATTATGGTCCAAGTAGAGTCTCTGAATGATTTCAATATTGGTGCGTCGGTCGAAAAACAAGAAATCACACCGAACATCAACAAACTAATTTCCGGTTCAAACTATTTTACCAACAACTACTTTACACTCGGCGCCGGCGGCACCTCCGATGCTGATTTCTCGGTAAATACCTCTCTCTACCCACTCGCCGACTCTTCTGTCTTTGTAAAGTACGCCAAGGATAGCTTTACCAGTTTAGAAAAGGAGCTCAAGAAGAGCGGATACAACACCGAAGCATATCACGCAAACAGCCGTGGGTACTGGAACCGAAACACGATGTACAAGTCGCTTGGGTTCGATAGATTCATGGCCTCCGACAATTACAAGCCAGGTAAAACGGTCAATATGGGACTCTCGGACGAAGACTTCCTCTTCCAGTCAGCCGATTACATAAAAGCTACTCCTACTACCACTCTGAGTTACCTAATTACGTTGTCTAGCCATTTCTCCTTCGAGATGGCAAAGGAGTATCAAACTCTCACTTTAAATCGCGACAAATACACGAGCCTTACCCATGACTATCTACAGGCAGTCCACTATACCGATGCCAGCCTCGGAAAGTTTTTTGAGAAGCTAAAGGCAGACGGCCTCTACAACGATTCACTAATCGTGCTATACGGCGATCATACTGCCCATTTTGACGGCTTCGATACAGATACAACGAGGATAGAGCCAGATTCTCTCGCCGGAAAACGAGTACCGCTAGTCATTAAGCTTCCTGCCCAGACGACTGGTAAGAGGATTAATAGCCCTAGTTCGCACCTCGACATTATGCCCACTATCCTCAACCTGGTTGGAGCCAAGCCGACCTCCCCGATGTTTGGCCGGGATCTCTTTGGCAGCGAACCCCCCTTCTTCTACACCAATACTTTTGATGATAACTACGAGCAAATCTACTCGGAAAACCTTCGCTATCTAAACAACAACACCTCTCTTTCTTGCAGCAAATACGTCGACAAGAAGCGAACGGAACTCGAAATCGCAGAATGCAACACACTACTGACCAAGAGGGCCGAAATCGACAAGGCGGTAAGTACACTTATTAAGAGAAACCTATTCAAGGACTATCTGAACTAACTTTAATCTTTAGTGGATTTGAATTTAATTATAGATTGAATATATGGACAGAAACGCTCTCTCATAGTAAAATGCTGGTGCGCGTTTCCAAAATCCATCGACGGAAGGACACACCGTGTACATTCTCGGCATCCATATCACTGCTCTGTCACTGACGTTCTTGGTTTGGCTCCTCATCACAGCCGTAGGAGCCCCCTTGATCTACCGAAGACTTCGCAACGACCGGGACTGGCCGAAGAAGGTCAGGGCTAGCAGTGCCTTTGCGTTCTCCCTGGGCATCGCCGTCCTACTGATCATCGTCTTTGGCGTAGCGGGTCTTAGCGTGCTCTTCACAGTCCCACAGGTCAAAGAAACAGCTTCTCTCGACCGTATCCCAGGGAAGCCCTACTACGTAGTGTCTCGCAGTACTGAGGGCCAGCCGAGGACGGCCACGATCTACGTGCGAGGGGAGTCGACCGAAGTCACTGGCTCCCCTACTGTGTATTACGTCAAGAATGAACGCAACCCCCGTATCGAGGTCTCGAAAGAGCGCTTCAGGACTATAGACAAGTTCTTTGGAATGGATGAGCTAGAGACGACGACGTTCACCGACATCTACGTCCCCGCTCTCGAGAAGGAAGCACTCTGGTTCCACGAAATGCACCGCAAAGTACGAGACATCGATGAAGAAATCGCCGTCCTAGACGTGGCCACATCGTACGACGGCGCCCTGTCGGCTACCCTAGTCGCCGAGCAACGAAAGCTCACCTGGGACAAGATTCACGCCCTCGCGGTAGATCGGGACCTGAACGCTGAGATCTACAACAACGAGGCCGCGAAAGCTAGCGAGGCGGACTTCCATATCCAAGTCGACTACGAGGACGCGGACTACCAGATTCCGGTAAAGTACCAAGCACACTGGTCTGCGTCGACTTCCACGACAGTCCCTTAGTAAGGGACCACACGAAACGCGCAGCCCCCATCGCAATATTGCGATGGGGGCTGCTTCATTTATAGATAAAGTTGGGTACAGAAAGAGCCACCGCGGATCGGGTGGCTCTTTCATCGAGCATCCTTTCCTTGGTGGCCTAGTAGTCGAAGCAGCCGAGTGAGGCCATGGACTGGCGTAGCATCTCGAGCTGCTCCTCGATCGTTTGATCACGAGTCGGGAGGAACGGTATGCCGTACTTGATGACGAATGTCCCTCGGCGCAGCGGCCAGAGTGACGGCATCGTCGATTTCATCAAGAGCGGTACCACGGGTACGCCCGCCATCTGGGCGAACTTGATCGCGCCGCCCTTCAGATCGCTCGTAGTCTCCTTCTTGCCGTCCTTGTTCCGCGTCCCCTCGGGAAAGATACCAACGACTCCACCATTCCCCAGTATGGCCTTCACGGATTTGAAGGACTGGAGCTCTGGCTTCTCGCGAGTGATCGGAATACAGCGCACAGCGTACATGAACTTGGTCATCTTCCCGGGGGGAATCACGATGAGACGATTACCAACCTCAAAACGCAGCTCACCGAAGAGCTCGATCTTCGCCAGCCAGTGGATCGGCAGGCACCAGGAACAGTGCAATAGCGAAGCTAGGATTGGGTCGAACGCGTTGTCGTGATTCGGCGCCAACACACTTCCAGTGTCGTCGGGCAGATTCTCGAGCCCATCGATGGCAAACTTGAAGGCTGCCGACGAGATGATGTCGACGATCCTGCCAAGTCGCCAGTAGAACTGCGTGCTCTTCCGCACATCTTCGCCTCGCATAAACGGAGGCATGATTTCAGGTGCAAATGGCCCTTCCATGGTTGCCTCCTATAGGCGTCGGAAAGTGCATGTCGAAGCCATTCTACCACGAAAAAACGATATTGTCAGCTATATAATTAACGTTTGTATCATAAATGGACGCAGGGCACCTGCTATGCGCAGGTGCCCCGTCTTCGCAGCTATGCCGCGACCGTGACCGCTCCGGCCGATTCCAACGCCGAAGTCAGGGTCTTGTGGAACGAAATGCCCCGATACTTCGTAGTCAGATCAGCCATGCTGGGCCGGTTGTCGTTCCCCACTACGTAGTGAAGCATCTTGCCTCGCTGCGCGAGCTCTCTCCCGAGAGAGATAAGCACGCCTTCGGGCGCACCCGGCATCACCAACGCATTGCTGGCGTCAATGATGACATCGGCATCCTCTTGGTTGAGCAGACGATCGCGCAACATGACAAGGTCGTAGACCATGTTTCCGTCGCAGAGACCTTCGAGGCGAACCTCAAGGACCGTGATGCCTTCAGCCGTGTGGCTGTGAATCCGCAGACCTCGACACATATGATTCCTTCCCCTGGATGGACACGAAACAGTATGATACCACCTTTTCTCGCTTTTTACAATGTTTTATTCTTAATATATGGTTGGAAATAGTTTTTCATTACTCTTGAAATAGTCGGCAAAATACGCTATAATTACTCCGATATATAGCGGTGACAGCGCATCTGCCTTCATCGAAATATACCAAAGAATGTTCGCAAAGCAGCCGCTTTGCTCACACGGTCCAGTAGCTCAGCTGGTTAGAGCGCCGCCCTGTCACGGCGGAGGTCGTGGGTTCGAGTCCCATCTGGATCGCCAAATTTGTTCGTTCTGTGTGACCGGAATGCCTGAAGTCACGCACAAAAAATAACACGTTTTCGCAAGAATCCGTGTTTTTTTGTTGCAACCGCGTGGGACTCGAACCGCCCAGAGTAGCCACGAAACGGTTGACAAATAGGCATTCTTCGTGGTATAGTAGCTTGTTATTGTACCTTCAAAATCCTTCGAGGCAGTAATCAGTTTGCATACATGTAACTTGGTTACTGTCCCGTAGGGACATAGTGCTCCATTGGGGAGCACGAATTCTGCATTCAAAAAGCAGGATTAGAGCTGAAAGGAGATGATGACGATGCCCGATGCGGCATTGATCACGTCTCGAGACCCGAAAGGTCTCCAGTTCGGCAAGGTTGTGGACGCGGTCTACGATGGCGCAAGACTCGAAGAAGGAGAAGCCCAGAACGTCAACGAACAAGGCGACGAGATCAAGCGAGTCCTTGGGGCGCTGATCGAACGACTCCGCAAGCCCCGACCGGAGGTTGAGCTGATCCAGGATCAGTATCAGCAGGAGCGTGGAAGCCTCGACTTCGAGTTCCAGCTGGAGCCATTGAAGACCTGTCACATCAGTCGCTACATGAAAGAGAAGGTATTGGATTACCTGCTCGACACCGAGAGCCTGCGTGAGCTGTACGCTCATGAGGGCCATCTCGAGATCGTGTGCACTGAGATTTGGACCCCTGAAGTCCGCGCCAAGCGCGGTACGGCTGAGCCGGTATTCATCGGGTTCATGGTCAACTTCTGCGGGTTTCAGGCCTACACGGCAATCATCACCGACATCAAGAAGATCGACGAAGGCATGGACTGCGAGGTTCTTTTCAACATCAAGGTCACGGTATCCGAATTCGCCTGCTGATTACGATTCGCCAAGGAGGCAACACCATGAAGCGGCTCCAGGAAATGGTCGTCCACGAGGGCGACGACTACTCTGAGAAGGAGAAGGAGATCAAGGCCGCCATCACGTTCGCCATCAATAAAGTGGTAGGAGGCACGCTAGCGGTTGACGGTCAGGTCTGCTACGGCGAAGGCGTTGTGCTCGTCGCGGAGACCAAGGTCACCTATATCGGCATGGCCGAAGGGGCCGATCACATCGTCTTGCCGCACTTCTTCGTCCGGGTGTTCACCTACGACGAGAAGGCCCACACCTTCGCCAGCTCAGAGACCACTACTGGTCTCGGTGGCTTCATCGAGGCCAACATCGAGTTGGACAGCGACTTGAAACCCGTCTGCGAAGTCGCCCTGCGCGTCATTCATCAGGAGGACAACTAGAGCAGGCACGCCACTCTCGCCAAGGAGGCGGAAGATCATGAAATTCATCCGCAGCACCTGGGGGAACGCTAGGGTCGTGGGCGAAGTCTACGCCGGACTCTTCTTCCTCGAGTTCCTGATGGTTCGGCTCCAGCTCCAGACCGCCCCCGACGTCACGACCTTCTTTCTGGTCCCGGCACTCGGTACGGTCCTCATCTTCGCCTGCGGCGCGCTTCTTATGGGCGCTGGTTGGGTAGAGGATCATCTGAAGGAGTGGTGGCAGAGCAGAGGCAACCAACACAAGTCGCAGGACGCGACCGTCTAGTAGCACGCAGCTGCTTGTACCACAGTTCCACGAGGAACTACCAAGGAGCCCCTTCGCCATTCGGCGGAGGGGCTCTTCTCGTTTTACCCCATTTAACTTAAGATTTAGGCCAAATTAAGTTATAATGCTGACATGAAGCAGGTATATTTAGCGGGACAATTTAAAGAATATGATAAGTGGAAGAATGAAATCTCCAAAGTTAAAGATTTTGACTTTTTTGATCCCGAACTCCATTCCAACCAATCATCTTCCGAAACCTTTTACCCCGATGATCTCTCGGCCGTAAAACAAGCTGACATATTAATTGCCAGCACAGGGACAACACCTTGTGAAGGGACTTGGATAGAAGTCGGCTACTTTATCGCAACCCATACAAAAAGTCCTGGTGATTTTTGCGAAAACCTAATAATTATTTGGCCAAAAGAACGCATTGATTGGTCGATAGAATTCGTGCGGAAAACAGGTCGAATCGTCGAGAATATTGAAGAAGCTATTGCTATACTTGAGGAGATGAAATGAACAAGTTAGAACAACTAGAGCCCTTCTTGATTAAGGCGAGAGCGAATACCTATGCTTCCGATGAGGGAAGGGTCAAAGCCGCACTGAATAATTCGACCCAACTGGAATATAAGGAGAGTGATTGGCTCTACCGTGACGTTTACTACACTGGTAAAAACACCTTTTACGGCATGGAAACCGTTTTCTACCTTAATAAACCCATCTTTGGTGTGAGTTATTACGGAAACTGGGGCGATATGACTGAGGAGGAAATCGATAATATTCTCCGTGGGGCACTAATCAATAATAAAGAAACTAGATTGTACAAAAAGGTTGAGTGGGAAAAAGATGGCTTTATATACACCTGCGATCCAGCTTCAACCGATGGTATAAACGAGATTGGCGGTACGGAACAAATTACTAAAGATGATAAGCATGTTTATGTGTTTTATTATGCTGGGAGTGTTTTGGTATGATTCAACTAATAATAATTTTCTTTGCTATATTGCTAACCGTCGTAATTGCCAGATTGCTTAGCTTTGCGGTACTAAAATGGCACATATTACCACTCGATGTCCTTTCAAATGGCAAACGCTCCCATCACTTTGTTTGGGGAAACATACTTATCGTTTTTGCTAGTTTTCTAGTAATCGGCCTAGGCGTTAGCCCGGCCAACTATCTCATCCCGATTCTTTATGGTGTCGGCCTAGGGCTAGTGCTCGATGAGTTCCCTCACTGGACAGGCAATGTTAAAGAATTAACCAGAAATATTGCTATTATTCCAGGCGCTTTACCAGTTGTCGCAGTCGCCGAGGGGCTTATTGTTATTTTAATAGTTCTAAAGTACCTTGGGGTGATATAAGTGGATATCGTAGAAAAGACTAAACAACACTTTCTCGATAAATTCGAGGCGGGCAAAGCAGACGCTTATCCGTATTTGCCTCGTCATGTTGAAACAGTTGAGAAGTGGGCAAATAAATTGCGGAAAGATTATCCCGAGGCTGACAAAGAAGTTGTTTTGGTTTCGGTCTGGCTCCATGATATTGGGCAAACATTTGGAGATAGGAATAAGGATCATGCAAAGAAGGCCGAAACCGAGGCCAGGGCTTTTCTTAAAGATCTCCAATACTCGGATATTAAAACAGATGCGGTTGCTCATTGTGTGAGATCGCATCGATGTAGGGATGTCCAACCAGAAACCATAGAAGCTAAGATACTAGCGGCTGCCGATTCAGCTAGCCACTTTACCGACATTAATTATATCGTTCATCTCACCGACGATTCGAAGGAACACGGCCGAGAATATGCTACGGAAAAGGTAGAACGAGACTACAGGGATCTTGGTATATTGCCTGGGCTAAGAGATGAATTGTCGCCGCTTTATAAAGCTTGGAAACAATTATTTAATGTGTTTCCGGAAGATTTGGAATAGCAAGAATGGATCACATTGCGATCATGAAAAAGTCTTGGGGATTGACTGAGAAGATACTAACAGGACAAAAGAGAATAGAATCTAGGTGGTATAGATCTAAGGTTGCACCATGGGATCAAGTAAAGGTTGGCGACACGGTATATTTTAAGGACTCGGGAGAGCCCGTGACGGTTAAGGCCAGTGTTGAGAAGGTTCTCCAGATTGATAATCTAGATCCTGTTGTAGTCAAAGAGATACTAAACAAGTATGGCAACCTCGACGGTATTGGTGCAAAAGACACTGGCAGTTACTATGAGTTATTCAAGGACAAAAAGTACTGTATCCTAATTTTTCTCAATAACCCCGAAAAAGTCGAACCTTTTCAGATTGATAAAACTGGCTACGGCACAATGTCGGCTTGGATGTGCATTGAGAATATTAAGAGCGTGAGAGCAAAATGAATAAAAATCTCGAGTTAATTAAGTCCTTACGAAATCTTTTAGAAAGAAATAGCCACCAAGTTTCTGAAGTCGAAATGACTTCGGGCAACTATGACGAACATGGTTGTTTGATGAAGGGCGAAATACCCACAATCACAACTGGCTTTTGCGAGGTCGGAGCTTATGGTGAGGTTTGTTATTTTACGATAATTCTCAAATCTAGTATATTTACTCGCAAACTTTTCGATTCAATCGCAAAATATCCCGGTGTTCAAATCTATGGCTTAAGAGAATTTCAAACAAACTATTACCCAAAAGACAACTTTGTTTATAATGACTTTGAAAAGCAGATTAATTCAGAAGAATTCATGCAGATTCAGTTTAATTTTGATATTATAAACCTCTCCCCAGAAATGATTTACAAAAAACATTCCGAAATAGTATCTATGTTTAAATCGACGGGGATAGAAGCTGAAGATCAACTAATCAGAGATTTTACAAAGGATACAAATGGGTAAGCCTGCTCAAGAAAAGATAATCCTAGATAACCAAGACAATTGGGATAAAGTTGCCCATCTATTTAAGGATGCCAGTGCGCTACCCGTTTGGGGACCATTTGGGGTTGGTGATGATCTTAATCTAATACCGAAAATAAAAGGTCAAACTTTTCTTGAAATTGGTTGTGGTAGCGGCAGAGGACTAAAATACCTTGCTGATCATGGCGCTCGTAAGGTATATGGCGTTGACCTTTCAAAAAAGCAACTTGAAGAAGCAAAACTGTATAACGAGAAAGCAATTAAGGCGAGAAAAGTTGTTTTAATCCAAAAGGCAATGGAAGGGAAGCTAGACCTTGAGCCCATCGATATTGTTTTCTCTGTATATGGGATCGGTTGGACTGTTGATCCAAAAAAGACATTCCAGAATATCTACTCTTATCTCAAGCCAGGTGGACAATTTATTTGGAGCTGGGATCACTCTATCTATGCAGATACTGTTTATGAAGACGGTAAATATGTAATCGCCTATGACTATCACAATGAGGAGGCAATAAGTCTAAAGAACTGGCGCGAACAGGGTGGTAGTGCTAACCTGACCTACAGAAAAACGTCGACTTGGTTTCAATTGCTTTTAGACGCTGGTTTCGAAATTGTTGGCTACCACGAACCAGCACCTAAGAATTTAGATAACTCGCAAAAGGATCCTGAAAAGCATTACCATATTGGCAAGGCAACAAAGTTGCCCGCAACTGTAATATATGTTTGCAGGAAGCCGAGTAGAAGCTAAAAATCAAATAGATCTTTCGTTTTCACCTTCAGTGCACGTGCTAGCTTAGTAATATTGTCTACAGATACGCTTTGCTCGCCTCTTTCAATTGCACCAATATAGGTTCTGTGAAGCCCCGATCTGAAGCTAAGCTCTTCTTGAGAGATTCCCGCCTCCTTGCGTACCTGCCTTAACTTATTCCCGAAACTTATTTTTGTCGCTGTTTTCTTTGCCATGGTTATACACTAAAGAAATGATGCCAGTTGCTCTACAGCCAATAACTATCATTTTAGGCAGAACTATGCTAAGATTGAGCACGAATGGAGAAGCAAGATGGCAATTATAATTACCAAAAATGGCAAGAATGCAAAGAAGCTAGAAAAGACCTCCTTTGATTATGAGGATAATATGCAGAAGTATATCGACGATAATCCGCTAAGTATCCCCCTGTATGAGATAAAGAACGACATAAAGGTGTTAATCATGGCGCGAGAGTTCGCTACTGGCAGCGGTCCAATCGATGCCCTTGGAATTGATAGCGATGGTGACATCTATATCATTGAGACAAAACTATTCAAAAATGCCGACAAAAGGACTGTTGTCGCACAAGCCCTTGACTACGGGGCATCGCTTTGGAAATCGTCAATAGATTTCAATCGATTCATAGAGTATACCGACAGATATCTGACTAAAAAGGAGAGTAAGAACACCCGAGAGAAGATATCTCAAGAGTTTGGGATAGACGATAGTGTGATTGATCTGCTTTTAGACACAATAAAAGAGAATCTTAACCACGGTAAGTTTAAATTCATCATATTAATGGATGAGATTGACGATCGTCTAAAGGATTTGATCCTATTTGTTAACGAGAACAGCAAATTCGATATTTACGCTGTGCAGTTTGACTACTACAAGTTTGAAGAAAATGAGATTATCATCCCGAAGTTGTTTGGTGCAGAAGTGAAAAAGGACATCGGGGTAAGTGGTGGCTCAGCAAGACGAAAATGGGACGAAACCAGTTTCTTCCAAAAAGCACAGGAGACCCTGAATGCTAGCGAGCTTTCGGAAATAAAAGATATGTATGATTATTTCTGCAAAAAAGGAAGAGTTGAATGGGGATCTGGCTCAGTTTCTGGATCAATGAACTTTCTAATACCCTCTATTTCGCAAAAAAGATCCATTATTACGCTCTGGACAAATGGGCCCATGCAAATAAACTTTAATTGGCTGAATGACAGCGATGTTGCCACAGCTTTCAGGGACAAATTAGGGGCCATTTTATCCAAAAAGACAGACTTTGAGATCCTTGATTCGTACGAAAACTATACAAAGCAGCCAGTTATAAAGACGGATCATTGGATAAAAAACAAGGAAGGGATTAAAATAGCTGTAGATGAAGCCGCAAATAATGAATAAAAATTTGGAATTAGCGAAGATACTTGGGTTGCTGAGTATTACTGCAGGGATATTATTCTCGGCGGTTCATCTATCGACTGCAGCCATTAAGATCGGGTCATTTCAATTTATGGATGGCCGAGAACAGCTTGCCGATTTAGCCTTTAAAAACAGTCTATTTGAACTAGGTCTATCTTTTGTTTTTCTGTTTTTAGCAGTTTCCCTATTAACTTTAACTATAATCTTTTCCGTCAAAGGATATCGAGAAAAGAAGTAACATGCAGTTATCAAAGTCTGACTATATGTTGTACCTCAGGCATCCCGCTTGGCTTTGGATTAAAAAAAATAACGCAAAACTTCTGCCTCAAGTGGATGATGCTACGCAGGCACTCTTTGATACTGGCTATTTATTTGAGTCATATGCAGAGAAGCTCTTTCCCGATGGAATAAAGCTCAATTGGGAAGGTTACCGAGAGTATTTGGATCTGCCACAAAGGACACGTGAGGCTATTATGTCTGGTGCAAAAACCATCTTCCAGGGGCGCCTTGAAGTTGGTGAGATCACCTGTATTTTCGATGTGATTCAGTTTGTGGGAAAAGATGAGGTTGATCTAATTGAGATTAAGTCTTCTACTGGCCCCCGAACTAACCATGAACATGATTTAGCCTTTCAGGCTGTTGTCCTCGAAGACTCTGGCTACAAGGTAAACAAGATTAGCATTGTCCATGTGAACCGTGAGTACGTACGTAAGGGTGAAGTAAATCCTGCAGAGATAGCAACTATGGTTGACGTGACTGAAAAAGTTAAGAAAAGGATTGATGCTACCCGAGAGGATATCAAGAGAGCCCTTGAAACCGCTAAATCACCAAACATGCCCGAGCCCACTCCCTCGGTTTGTGGTCTCAATTGTACTTCTGAATGGATTAAAATCTACAAATTGATTAAGGGTATAAAGCCTGGCGACGGTAGTATCTATGACCTATATAATCCTAGCGCCACGTTAATCAAGAAACTAGAAGAAGCTTCGATCAGTAAACTTACAGATATCCCTGTCGTCTTTGAGGGACTCTCCGATAAACAGCGATGGCAGGTTCAGTCAGTTCAAGAGAAGAAAGTATTGATCGATAAAGTTAAACTAACGGCATTTCTTACTGAGATAAAATACCCTATTTACTTTCTAGACTACGAAACTCTTGGTAGTGTCATTCCGTACTTCGATGGTTATAGCCCAAACAAACAGATTCCATTTCAATACTCGCTCCATTTTCTAGAAAAGCCTGGCGCTGAACTGAAGCACGTTGAGTACCTGCATTCTGAGAAAAGTGATCCAATCAAGCCGTTAACAGAGTCTCTGATGAAAGACATTGGCCCCAAGGGGTCCATCATTGCTTGGAATATGAAGTTTGAGCAGGGTTGTAACACTGACATGGGTAAAATACACCCAGAATTTGCGGATTATTACGATAAGTTGAATAAAAGGTTCGTTGACCTAATGATTCCCTTCTTTGACTTTCACTATGTTGACGCTGCATTTGGTGGAAGCGCTTCAATCAAGCAGGTTCTGCCTGTTTTGATACCCGAATTAAGTTATAAGGATCTAGATATATCCGACGGATTGCTCGCTCAAAGACTATGGATGCAGGCAGTTTTAGATGAGAAACGGCCACTTGAGAAAGAAAAAATCCTTAAAGACCTTTGGGATTATTGTGGATTAGACACAATGGCCATGGTAAAAATTTGGGAATATTTAGAAAAGGTTTAGGTTACTGTAGCTTAGTATATAATTTACGGTTATTTATGTAGATGGTGGTATTCAGGCAGGACAGAAGCTCTCTTTTCTCATCTCGGTTGCCCTCTGTTAGGACATATTTTGCATACGTTTTTAAGTCTAGCTTCGATGCTTTGACCTCGCTAAGCCCTTGTCCAATCACTCCTTGAGTAAACTTATTATATCTTGCAATCTCTCTCTCGAGCTTAGCCTTGCCTTTGACCTTATTTATATCTATCTTATCCATTAGCATAATCAGCTCCTCAAGGAGTACTTCTTCCCGGATGTATGGCTGCTTGCACTCCTGTCTTGTGCCCTTGGTGCAGACATAGTAAACGTATCTTCTTCTGGTCCCGTCGCTTATGTTTTTAAACTTTTCCGATGCGCTGACCCCGCACCCGCAGGTTCCGCACTTGAACATGCCGGTAAAGTCGAATTCTTTAGTGCCGTAGGCACCTTTATACATATCAGCGACCCTATCTCTCACCTGGTCAAATAACTCCTTGGTAATAATGGACTTATGTGCAACCTTATACCAATTACCACTGCCTTTTGGCCATTCAAATTCTCCATAGTAGTATGGGTTCTTTATCATATTGAAGAAAGTGCTATTTGGTATAGATTTGCCCTTTTTGTTGGTTAGACCCTGCTCAGTGGCCCACTTGATGATGTCACGCCCAGATTCACCGCTTGCTGACCGTTCAAACATCTCACGAACGATAGAAGCCCTTTTGGGGTCAAGAATGATCCTACTCATACCCCTCTCGGGGTTTTTAGTGTTTAGGTAGCCCAACGGCGGCATGCAAGGCCTATGGCCCATCTGGCACTTGGTTTTCATGCCTCTTACAACGTTTATGGCCCTGCTATCATTTTCAAATTTAGCTTGGGACCCAAGTATCATTAGAAGGAACTTGTCGTTTGGTGAATTAGTAAACATCTGACTGTATGTTCGTATCTCACATAAGTGTTTCTGATCCA
The DNA here is from genome assembly GCA_041738615.1 of Patescibacteria group bacterium. Taxonomy (GTDB): domain Bacteria; phylum Patescibacteriota; class CPR2; order UBA1875; family CAIMLA01; genus JBGSPL01. The sequence goes on along the minus strand of JBGSPL010000004.1, from coordinate 59,187 downwards.
TAAGGTCTATTAGAAGCCCGATATCTCCAGCTGCTCTGCCAATCCTTGAGACATCCCAAGAAATGAGCCCCTGGTACTTGTCATTTTTTAGATCCTGAATAATTTCGTTGTAAACAGGCCTTGTGCCACTTTCTTTGGCAGAATGGCTTTCCTTTTTTACCTCAACTATTTTCAAGCCGTCCCGCTTGGCGATCTCAGTCATTTCTTTGATCTGAGAATCAATACTTAGCGCCTGCTTTTCATCAGATTCAGTTGATTTTCTTGCGTATAAACAGTAGTCGTATTCCATACAGGGACAAGGATGCCGCTGAATCGAGATAAAGTCCAGACGTTTTTACATTAGCCCTCCCAATCTTATCCTACCCACGAATTGTACGGGCGGATTGTTCATTATTCCCAAAATCAGGGTTGTAAAAGCATCTACAAGATCATCGTGAGATTCCACTCCGAAGTCGAGTATCTGCATCATAAGGGCGTTGGCACCCTTCTCTGGGAAGATGATCTTCCCAGATCTAATGTACTCAGAAACAATTGCCAGCCTAGTCCTCTTGTCATTCCTGCCGATAAGAACACCGCATGCATTGATACCTCTATCCTCTAGAAGTTGCACCAAGCCCCTTTGTTGCCCAACGTCCTCTACATAAACCATATAGCTGGCTCTTTCGCCCCATGATCCTACAAGATTTATTGTGGTATCAGCTGTCACTGGTAGCCTCATCCTTGAATTGATGGGGTTTGGTAATATGTATATTTTCATATCATCGCCTGTCCCGATGATTTCGCAACTTACTAAGGCGGAATAGTCCGCCTTTTCCTTTTCGGATACAGCCAAATCTATACCAACAGCGAAGGTTCTCCGATGGTCATAATTAGATGGTGGAATTTCTTGGTAATACCTGACCCACTCCCTATCAACCACTGGTTCCTGATCATCAATTATTCTTAGTAAGTATTCTCGGTTCCACGACAAATAGCTGGTTTTGGCCTTCAGCTCGTCAATCGCCTCTTGGTTGGGGTACTTTCCAGGCCATAGAATCTTTCCATTACTTTTAATAACTGGATACTCCCGATAGATTCCTTTTCGATCACCACCAATGATTTCATCTTCGAGTCTTTTTATCAGAGAGTCTTTATGTAATTTGTTACCCACTACCACTATTTTAGTCCCCAAATCTCCTAGCGGTACTACTTCTGAGTTAAACCAGTTGTAAGTATGGTCTCGACCCTCTTTAGTTCTCACCGAGTTAATGTCTTCGATATCATCACAAATAATTAGGTCAGGGCGAACTTCTCTGTGTCTAACACCTCTGAAAGACTGGTCACGTGAAGCAATCATTATTCTGGCATTATATTTTGTGAGAACCAGAGTCGATGAATTCCACTCCTCCTCTTCTCTAAACGGTCCGAGATCATCTCTCAGCAACGTATTGTTCTCTAGCTCTTTTTTCAAGCTCCTGAAATGTGTTCGTGCCTGTTCCTGTGTTTGACTGATAATACAAATAAATCGCTTCTTTTGTATTCCAAGAATTGCCCAAAGCACATAAGACATAGTGATCAGAGTAGACTTACCGCTATTTCTAAAGCTTACAATCACTGTTAGCGGAACGCCGTTATCTTCTGTAATGGCGAACATTTGCTTTTGAAACGGAGCGATGTCGTGCTGAATATAGCCACTAAAATAGATGTAGAAAAAGTAATAATGGCTTCTAGTGGTTAGTGCAACCCGAGTTTCGGGATCACTGACTATCTCCATAAAGTTTTCAACCTCTTTTTCTTTGTTCATCCCATATTACTCCCACCTATCTTAATATCCGCATGCATCAGTGCCTCCTTAATACTGGCTTCTTGCTCAGGAGTTAGCTCCTTATGGATTACGGTAACTTCGCCAGTCGTAATTAGCTTTTGTGCATACCTTGGATCATTGTTCTGTAGCCAGAATTTGATAGCTCCAAGATTCTCGTTCTTGATTGCGGATAGTAGCTTTGACTCCGACAACTCAGAGACTAGTATCCGACCCTCGACAATAGCCTTGTCTGCTTCCTCTTTGAATTTCTTGTCATCGGCTTTCCAACGAAAGTATGTCGCCCTACTGATCCCACAACGATCACAGGCGGGTTGTAGGATGGGATTCTTAGAGAGTATTTCTAGTAATTCTGCTTTCGCCTTTTCATTTACTTTCATTTTTAGCCTCGATTCTTACGGCTTTTTGGCCGGTTAATTTTTCCCAACGATTCCTAATAACCTCTGCGTAGACGGGCGACTTCTCCATCAGATAACAGCGTCTTTTCATCTTGACGGCCGCAATCAAGGTCGACCCTGAGCCACCAAAAGTCTCGATGATCAGGTCATCTCGTTTTGTGAGTACTTTTATATATGGAATTAGTATTTCAATCGGCTTGGTTCCGAAGATAATACCTTGACCTGAGCTCTTTTCGTCAGCCGCGACAAATTCTATAAAGTCCGTGGGGCAAATTTTCTTACCCTTGGAGTATCCTTCCCAATGAGGGCATCCAGACGTAGCGAATAAGGCATTCTCATACTCACCTTGGAACAGCTCCTCTGACTCTGGCCCTAGGTTCAGCTCGACATTTCCCTTAGTACCAACCAGAGCGATATCGGACTTATTGAAGAACTTATATTTAGCTGAGAAGCCCTGCACACGATTCGGCAAATGCCAGACGATAGTGTTACGGTATTTCCAGTGTTTCTCGAGCTCATTCCAAATTGTCCTTAGGTTCTTTGGATTCTCGTAGACAATGATTGAAAAATCGGGTTTCTGGACTTTTGCCACATTTGCCATCCACTTTTCGGTGAAATCAGGTGGGAGAACATCCGTTTCGAGGTAGCGACGGTTCTTTTTGGCTCCAAAGCCCGTTACGGCACCGCCGTGTCGCTTAGCCGACAGGTAGTCCAGAAGATATGGAGGGTCGCACAGGCACATATCTGCCCTCTCATCTCCCATGAGCTTCATGACGTCATTCTCTACGGTACTGTCTCCTATCATCATCCTGGAATCACCTAGTTGCCATACTTCTCCCTTCTGCATCTCGATTGTTGTGATATCCAGTTTCTTGAGCTCCTTCTCGAGGTCAAACATCTCTGTTTTCTCTTCGATACCGTAGACATCATCAATTTCCTCTGACGTGAAGCCAATATCTGTGAGTAGCTCCTCCGAGAACTCAGCCAAAAGAGTTAAGTCGAATTCACCACGATTCTTATTAAGGCGAATATTCAGCTGTTTCTCGAGCTCAACGTCTTCGATATAGACATACACCGCAGGTATGCTCAGTATTTGAAGTTCCCGACACGCGGCAATACGCATATGGCCCCCTACAACCACATTGGACCTATCCTTGTGTCCGTTCAGGATCACGGGGTCGACCACCCCAAAGCGCTTTATCGATTCCTTCAAGTCATCTAGTGACTTTCTGCCCCATTTCCTGGGGTTATAGGGGGCGGGGTTTAGATCGTCTATGTTCACATAGACAGTTTCTAGTTTGTCCATTTCTTTCTCCTTTCAAGAGATTATTGTTAATAAAAACACCCGAAACAAAAAACAACAAAATAATCATCTTGTTGTCTCCTATTCCGGGTGTTACCCGTTCAGTTCTATTTTTAAGTGAATTGTGTTGGTGCCGATACGCGCTAGACGTACCTTGAGTTAATTATATTTCAGTATACAATACTTGTCAATACATATTTTGGCTTGACAACAACTAAAAGCAACTAAATTTAACTCTCGAAAACTAAAATAAACTGGCCATATCCTACAAATCATTTTTCTTGACACTAGCTTTATCTTTCTTTCTACGCTCAAAAGAAGTATAATTCGACTTGTTGGGAGCTTTATATTAACGCAATAAAGCCAAAACATAGCTACTATTAAACGTCGGACTATTTTCTATATGAAAGAAATAATTTTAACTCCATATGCCCCCATACTCGTAGAATCAACGAGATCAATTGGGTATTCTTTTGAAGCTGCCTTGGCAGATATCATTGATAACAGTATTGGTAAGGGCGCAAAAGAGATTCACGTAAATTTTCGCTCTAAAGATAACCCCTATGTCGCAGTTATTGACAATGCCTGTGGGATGGACAGTGAAGAGCTCGAAACGGCAATGCGTTACGGCAGTAAAAGCTCACTAGAAGTAAGGGACTCACATGACCTAGGACGCTTTGGGCTGGGATTAAAAGTGGCCTCTTTATCACAGTGTCGAAAACTAACAGTAATTACTAAGAAAAATGGAAATCTAAACGGAGCTAGGTGGGACCTCGACCGTGTAATTGAGAAAAGTGACTGGGTTTTATTAAGGTTAGATGAAAAAGAAATCAATAAGATCCAACATGTAGACATGCTGAATGATCAAAAAAGTGGGACTATTGTTATCTGGGAAGACTTTGATAGGCTGACGAATGGATCAGCCCAACTACACAAGGTATTTGACGAAAAGATTGAAATTGCGAGTTCTCATGTATCGCTCGTTTTCCATAGATTTTTGGGGCCACTTAACTCTGTAAAAATATTCTTTAACAACAACAGAATAGAACTAATTGACCCATTCTTGGAAAGCAATCCAGCGACTCAGCCGTTAACTGAACAAGAAATAACAATTGACGGTAGTTCCATCAAAGTTAAGCCATATATTTTGCCATTTGCTTCAAAGCTAACAACAAAAGACAAAAAGATTATGGGGGATATGGACTTGAAGCAAAGCCAGGGATTCTATGTTTATAGGAATAAACGGCTTATTGTTTGGGGTACCTGGTTTAGGCTAATTAAGCAATATGAACTGAACAAGTTAGCAAGAGTCCGAGTAGATATCCCAAATACGCTTGATTCAATATGGGAAATTGATGTAAAGAAATCGACTGCCTCTCTCCCGGACGTTGTAAAAAAGAGTTTAGTTAATATAGTTGAAAGTACTGTAGGTAAAAGCGAACGGGTATATAAATATCGTGGAAGAAATGTTAATAGTGATGAGCTAGTTCATGTTTGGAACCACATAGACAATAGGGGCTCGCTTCAATATCTAATCAATAAAGACTTGCCACTGTACAAAGCATTAGAAGAGTCACTGGACGAGAACGAATTAAGTCGGCTTGATTCGTTTATTAAAACAGTTGAAGACTCTTTCCCATATGGAGATATCTACTACCGTGTAGCAAAAAGTGGCAGTAGTGCCCAGCCAGCAGCATTAGAATTTGATGAGGTATATAAAATTGCGATAGATTCTATTGATGCAATTAAGAAAACTGGCGGTGATGTTAGTGCCTTTGTAAAAAACATGGATAAATTTGAATACTTCCTTAAGTACCCCGATGTCGTGAAGGCAGTGAGAGAGGAATTTGATAATGAATAAAAATCAAAAACTTATCATGAGTCATGTCATGATAAGCATTGATCCAGATGCTATTATTACCGAAGATGCGTTATCAGATTTAGTTAATGTTTTTGCAAGGCTTTACCCTATCTCAGAAACGGAAAGGTCAGACATGTTAAGCTCTCTACATGCGATGTTGGAAATACGTATGGATAGAGGAGCTTGCGTGGTGAGTAAAGACCATGTACCTTGGTATAACTCCGCAAAGAAAGATCTAAAAACAGATTTCTGGGACAGGTATGCCACCTATTTAATAAAGGATGCTGGGTTCCCACCAAAAGTTATCGCGTCATTAGATGAATCAACAGACGAAATGATGGATCTACTTGGTAATCCTTCCGGTGACAAAGACTTTCAGAGGCGCGGACTTGTTATCGGCGATGTTCAATCAGGGAAAACGGCAACCTATACGGCACTCATTAATAAGGCTTCCGATGCTGGTTACAAGGTTGTGATTTTGCTTACCGGTACTATTGAAAAACTTAGAAAACAAACACAAGGAAGATTAGACGAAGGATTTGTCGGACTTGACAGCACTGCTTTTATCAGAGACAAGAGCAAGGCGTTTGTGGGAGTTGGTAACATAAACCCAAGTGTTTCAGGGTGGGCCGTTACATCGACTACAAATGATTTTAATCAAGCAACTGCGGGGTCGTTAAACGGTCAACTGGCAGGAATAAACTCACCCATCCTTTTTGTCCTTAAGAAAAATAAAAGTGTATTAGAAAAATTAGAACGATGGCTAAAGGTATATAACACAAATGAGGTTAGCCAAACTAGTTCACTACCAATGCTTCTAATCGACGACGAGGCAGATAACGCCTCAGTAAATACTAAAAGCGGTGATGATCCCGCTACCATAAACGCCTGTATAAGAAAATTACTTAATCTTTTTTCTAAGGCTAACTATGTTGGTTTTACGGCAACACCTTTTGCAAATATATTTATCGACCCAGACTCCGACCATGAGATGCTAAAAGATGATCTGTTCCCAAGCGATTTTATATATGCGCTTGAAGCTCCAAGCAATTATGTTGGTGCTAGAAGTATATTTTCTGAAGAAGGTAGCCATTCATATATGCTAAAAGCTAATGATGATTGCGAAGACTATTTACCAGAAAAACATAAAAAGGACTTTGTTCCCCAAGATCTACCTCTAAGCCTAAGGAAGGCGGTTGTATCTTTCTTTATTTGTAATGCAGTAAGAGATTTGCGTGGGCAAACTACAAAACATCGTTCTATGCTAGTGAATGTTAGCAGGTTCATTGCAGTCCAGGAACAGATTAAAAAAGCAGTTGATGGCTATGTACGTGAATTTCAGCGAGAAATTAAAAATTATCACTTAATCGGGAAAGAGGCATTAAACTACAATTCCTTTTCGTTTATTAAGGATGTCTTTAACGAAGAATTTAGTAATATACCAGACTTCGAATTTACTTGGGACGAAATACAGGAAGCTTTGCATGAAGCTGTAGCTTCGATTGTTGTAAGAACAGTAAACGGTGGAAACGCTGCGAAAAACCTAAATTATGACGAGTATACAGAGGACGGGCTAAGGCTAATTGCAATCGGTGGTTTTAGTCTATCTAGGGGGCTAACACTCGAAGGTTTGTGTGTCAGTTACTTTTACAGAAACTCCAAAATGTATGACACTTTGATGCAAATGGGAAGATGGTTCGGCTATAGAGAGGGCTACGCCGACATTTGCCAAATATGGATGGGTGAAGGCGCAATAGACTGGTATAGATATATTTCAGTCGCAGCTGATGAATTGAGAAGAGAAGTTAGAAGGATGAAGGAGCAAAACAAGACCCCTAAAGACTTTGGTCTTTGTGTCAGGTCTGACATTAATGCGCTTCTTGTAACGGCGCGCAATAAAATGAAGACCGCCAAAGACTACACAATGACGGTTTCCCTAAACGGTAAGGTCATCGAAACTAAATATGTTTACTCAGACAGATCAAGATTAGACCATAATTTACTAGTTACGGAGGATTGGATTAAAACCCTAGCAAAAGACGGCCACCATTTTACAATTCCAGTAGATCTACCTTTAAAACACTTACAAGCCCTGAATGTGCCCAAAAAGTATGTATCAGAATATCTTGCTAAGTTTGAAAGCCATTATCTTAATATCGACTTTCAAACCGAGGCACTTATTACTATGATTAACGACTATAAGGATGGAACCGTAGACAACTGGGATATTGTTATTGCTAGTGGCAAGGGGCCTAGCGGTAAACTAGACAATTTAGATATTAAATATGTTATGAGAAACTTTGGTATAAAAAAAGAGTCTAAGGCACTGCAGATGTCTGACACTAAGTCGCGCCTTGGTAGTGCAAACTTCGCAAAAGGTGGCCTTACGAAGGATCAGGTCTTTGAGGCAGAACTGCCTATTAGAGAAGAGTTAGCCAGATCAGGGGCCAGGCTGTCGTTGGCGCAAGAAAGGTACTTTAAGGGTATTAAACGTAATCCATTACTTGTTATTTATCCAGTAGTGCTATCGCCCGACACAAACAATAAGAGTATACCTAGTGAGGTCATACAGGATAGGATTAATTACGCAAGTTCTGCACCAAAACCTATAATAGGGATAAGTGTCGGGATACCGGAAATTGAAGGGCGTGAAAATAAGATGCTTAAGTACAAGGTGAACCTTGTAATGTATAAAGAGCTATTTGATATAGACGACGACTTCGAGGAAATAGACGAGACTAATTATCAAGACGAGGTAATAAATGGATAATAATTTCGCTGAGCTTAGAGACCAAAGCTCATTTCAAAGGGTTGATAATACACACATACTTGACTTATACGTAGGTTCTGACGACATGTCTAGACAGACGCTTTTATTAATCACAGATAATCAGCCGGCAGCAATCGATTCATCACAAATCATTAATGTGACTGTAGGCAATCGCAAAGATGGAAAATGGGCAACTTCTTTTTCTTTAATTAATGACGATTTCGATGATATGTTTAACTATTTTTGCAAAGATATTATTGAATCCTCGAGATCAATCACAAATAAAGGAAAGGGATCTGACTATATATCTTCCAGATACACTAAGTGGCAGAACATGTTAGCAAAACTAAACGGAGAGCTACTTTCACCATCAGCGATAAAAGGACTAGTTGGAGAACTCTGCTTTCTAAGAGATTGCCTTATTCCAAAGTATGGACAGGATGTTGCTGTTAACTCATGGATTGGTCCGGAGAAAGCTGACCAAGATTTTGTATGTGAAAATACCTGGTATGAGGTTAAGGCAACCGTAAGTGGCGCTGAAAGTGTTCGGATAGCATCAGTGGAACAGTTAGATATGCCTATCCCAGGAGTGCTAGCAGTCGTCTATCTTGATAAATCGAGTGCGTCAGACAATATGAAGGTAACTCTAAATTCAATATTTACGGAAGTCTCTAGTCTGCTTACAACGGAAAGTCTGAAAAACAAACTGAGTGGAATATTACTGAATCTTGGCTATTACTGTCGTGAAGAGTATGACAAACCAGCTTTCAAGCTTTCTAAAATTGATAGGTATAGCGTTAATTCAGATTTCCCAAGTATCAGAAGGAAAGATATACCCGCTGCGATTGTCAACTCAAAGTACATTTTGTCACTTTCTTCGATAGATAAATACCGGGAGGAGAATTAGTATGGAACTAGCTGAATTTCGAAAAACTATTATTGAAGAAATTAAATTCATGTCTTCTGCCGAAGGTACAACTGACAAGGAAGAATTCATTAACTATGCCACCGAATCACTTATCGAAGCAGAGGAAATTGAAGACTTCACTCCTTTGCATTTTGAAGGGTTGGGAAAGAATGGCAGAAAAATACAGATAGATGGTTATGATTATAACGAACTCGATGACTGTCTTTCACTATTTGTTACTCCAACTCTAACCTACCTTTCAGAAGAAACGTTAACAAATTCTGACGCTGAAAAAATATTTGTCAGAGCTAGGTCCTTTCTTGAAGAGGCTGCCTATTTAATAGACGGGAAGGCAGAAGAGAGCTCACCGGGTTATGGGCTAGCCGTAGATGTTGTCCATGGCTATAAGAATGTAAGAAAATATAGAATATATTTGCTAACCGATATGGTCATGAGCAAGAGTATTAAGGAGCTGAAGACAGCCGACCTTAATGAAATTCCAGTTGAGTATCATATTTGGGATATGGGAAGGTTGCATCAGCTTGAGAAATCATCAACTGGTAAAGAAGATATTATTATTGATCTAGATGAGCTTTTTGGTAATGGCATTCCTTGTCTTTCGGCAAGTAAGACAGACGAGTACACTGCGTATCTTTGTAATATCCCCGGTACGGTGCTTGCAAATCTGTATAACACATATGGGGGCCGCTTGCTTGAAGGTAACGTACGTTCATTTTTGCAGACTAAGGGTAAGGTAAATAAAGGTATTCGTAACACCATTCTCAACAATCCAAGCATGTTCTTTGCTTACAACAACGGAATAGCGGCCACCGCCTCTGAAGTTGAGATAAAGGAATTAAATGGAGTTAAGTATATTACAAAGATTTCCTCGCTGCAGATTGTAAATGGTGGCCAGACTACAGCATCTTTGGCCATGGCTCTCTTGAACGATAAAAATGATGGTGCCGAAAGTAAGATCGGCAAGATTTACGTACCTATGAAACTTTCAATTGTAACTCATGAAAAGGCTCAGATATTGATACCCGATATATCGAGATATGCGAATAGCCAGAACAAAGTAAGTGACGCAGATCTGTGGTCTAATCATCCTTTCCATATAAGAATTGAGGAATTTTCTCGAAGAGTTGTTGCTCCCGCTACCCAAGGAAGGCAGTATGGTACACATTGGTACTATGAAAGAGCTAATGGACAATATAAGCAAGAAACCTACAAATGTACCCCCTCTGAGAAGAAGAGATTTGAACTGCAAAATCCTACAAACCAAATGTTCAAGAAAGTTGACTTAGCAAGATACATGAATCTTCACCAAATGAGACCCGATATAGCTAGCGCTGGTGGCCAAAAGGGCTTTGCTCGTTTTGCTACCTGGGTAGTTAAGCAATGGGAAAACAATGAAGCTACCTTCAATGAGGAATTCTTCAAAGAGGTGGTTTCGCTCGCAATTATTACCAAAGAAGCAGACAAAATAGTAAGAAATCAAGAATGGTATAACAGTTATAAAGCAAATATTGTTGCTTACACAATTTCGAAAATTTTTTATGTTGTGGAATCAGAATACCCAGACGACGCAATTTCACTGAAAAATATTTGGGTCAAACAATCACTCTCACCAGCTTGGATTAGACAGATCGAACAAACCTCAGAAATTATGTACAATCACTTAATCGACGAGTCAAGACCAGTTGAAAATGTTACTGAATGGGCCAAGAGAGAAGCTTGCTGGGAAGAAGCTAAAAAAATCAAAATTAAGCTTAACCAAGATTTCATTAACGAATTAGCGGATAAAAATATCCTAAAACAAGACCAAAAGTATGCCCAGAAAACTCAAGGACATGACAACAACATTCATGCGATGATAGATGTAGTTAATTTTGGTGCAGAGAACTGGAGAGCATTACTCGAATGGGATAAAACTCATCAGGTACTACTGCCAAGAGATATGGACTTTATAAATCTCGCCATTGCTACAGAAACGGGCAAAACGCCATCAGAAAAACAAGCGGTTATTATTATGGAGATACTCGAAAGGGCACGAATTGAAAGTTTTCCGTTATAATGTATGTATGGAGGGTAAATGTTAAAAGTAGTAGAGGCCTTTAGCGGCATAGGTGCACAGGCAAAAGCATTGAAGAATATTGGATGCGACTTCGAGATTATTGGAACTGCCGATTGGGACATTCATTCAATTATCGCTTACGACCTTATTCACAATGGGCCGCAAGATCTTTCGAAGTACAAGGATGCAACTCGCGAAGAAATGCTGTCGAGGTTACAAAAATATACACTCAGTACTGATGGCAAGGTTATGGCGGATTGGAAGATAATTCGAGCCTTAAGCATGGACGTATTATGCAGATTATGCGCAGCTATCGACAGGACAAACAATTATGTTAGCGTTACTGACATGAATGGGTCTCTATTGCCCCAAGAAATGGACGCCTTGACCTATTCCTTCCCTTGCCAAGATCTTTCGGTCGCTCATGCTTGGCACGGAAAGACTGATGGCATCGATCGAAGTGCCGCTAACCGGTCTAGCATGCTATGGGAAATTGAAAGAATCCTCAAGGAGCGAAAAGCTAGCCCTCGTCCCATGCCAAAGTTTTTATTAATGGAGAATGTACCGAATATCATATCTCGTTCTCACAACAAAAATTTTGAGGAATGGAAAGCATCTTTGGATAACCTCGGATATTTTAACCAATTTTACGTTCTTAACTCCAACAATTTTGGTTTGCCGCAGATTCGTAAACGTGCTTATCTGATTAGTATTTATGTCGGGAATAACACGAGAACAAGGAAAAAACTGGAGGATTACTTCAAAACAAACGATCTTACTAAGGTCAGAAAAACACCTAGGATGCTATCTGAATATTTAAGGTTAAATTATAACAATGAATTATTACTCAACGAGGCGAACGACAGCCAACCCAATGACACACCATCACGGCAAATGATTTTTGAAAAGAACCTTAAGTTATATGATGGATTAAACTTCTCCCGTATCGCCCTAACTCTAACGACTAAGCAAGACAGACACCCTAACTCAGGTATCATAGCTTATAAGAACAACCTTCCTGGAAAGAGTAACTTTAGGTATCTTACCGGGAGAGAATGTCTTTTACTGATGGGTTTCGAAGACAAAGACTATGAAGTGATAATGAATAACAACTTTAAAAGAAATGTTGCTGATAATTTCTTTAGTAACACTAAAATTGTAAAGATGGCCGGCAACAGTATCGCTGTACCTGTGCTAGAGGAGATATTTAAGCAGCTACTACACATCGATAAGCATATCCTCGTTAAAACATTGAATAAAAGGTTAGCCGAAGAGTCAGAAATGGTTGGTGAACTCAGTTTACGAGAGAGTATTAGTCTCCCATGAGTGTTTATGAGTTTGATGAACTTAGTAAAGCACCGTTGGTTATCGATGCTGTTTATAAAAGCAAAGGTACATTATTCGGTGAAGGGCCTTTAAGTAAACTTTTGCCTAAACTCGAGAATCAAGGGGGCTTTAGACGGGTTAGAAGGCAAGATGATAGCGGGCAATTAGCCTATATTGTCTTGTATACTTCGCTCGCGGAAATAGAATGGCCAGACTCACTGGATTCAGAGACGGGTGTTCTGCGATACTTTGGAGATAATAGAACCCCGGGAAGAAAGCTACACGACACTCCCAAAAAAGGAAATCGACATCTAAGAGATATATTTGCAAAACTTGATTCAACTGAGAGGACGGATATACCTCCGTTTCTGGTGTTCCAGTGGACTGGACATGCGTTTGATGCAAAGTTTCTTGGAGTCGCGGCACCGAGCAATCCAAATATCCCACCAGATAGGGAGCTAAATGCTATCTGGCGATCTAAAGAAGGTAGCAGGTTTCAAAACTACGAAGCGTATTTTTCTATACTAGATACTGGCGACGAGGTAATCTCAAAAGATTGGCTGAAGCAGCTGATAGAAATTCATGATAATAGTATCGATATTGCACCGAAAGCGTGGAAGCAGTTCATCCAGTTTGGACGTCAAGGAATACAACCATTGCTCTCTCCAAAGAACTCCGAAATTCCCACCAGAGAACAACAATTACCCAGAGATGATAACGACAGAAAGTTGATAAGTAAAATACGCGAACACTACGCAACTAATCCTTTTGGATTTGAGTTATGCGCGACCAAGATTGTTCAGATGATGGATAATAACTTCGAACTATTTGATCTAACCCGACCTTGGCGTGACGGCGGACGTGACGCTATAGGAAAGTATAGGATTGGAACAACACATAACCCTCTATTGGTTGAATGTGCACTTGAGGCAAAGTGCTACTCAGCGGAGACATCAGTTGGTGTCAAGCCTATGTCTAGGCTAATTTCAAGATTGAGGTATCGTCAATTTGGGATACTCGTGACAACAAGTTACGTCAACTCGCAGGCTTACAAGGAGGTCATTGAGGACGGACACCCAATACTAATCATTAATGCGCTAGATATCGCAAAAATATTAAGAAGTCAGGGCATTGATCATTTAGGCGTTAGCAACTGGCTTGAACAAATTGATCATAATCAGGCCAAAATCGCAAGTAATTAATCATGATCCGTTAGATGGAGATCCTGATTGTGAATATGACGCCCTCGATAGTTAGCTCCTTTGTATACTTTTTTTAGCGAGCCGAAAGGAATATAATATAGATATTGGGGGGTGCACTACGCAGCCCCGTTTTGTAAACATAAAAAGAAATGAGCTCAATGACAGTTTATCAGCCGGTAGTTTTTAATAAGGACACAATTAGAGCAATAATCGCAGGCCTTGAGCTGTACGATAAGGGTCTTGCTCATGCTGTCAAAGAAGTTGAGCAGTTTGGGATCGAGGATAGCCGGGTAGTTGTGGAGAAGTCACTGGTTGAAAGAATAATCGAAGATGCCAAAAATAAACTAAGCAGCAATGACGAATTTGATGTTGAATACAGTTACAGCCCCGAGCTAATGCGAATGTATAAGTCCTGTTTGATCCTCTACCTCCGCCGTCTAGAAGTTAATAGATCTATTTTGGTATCAGAGAAAAGAAGTTTGCCAAAGATTTTGCTAAATGAGGTCGACTCAAGATTGGCCTTTGTAAAAGATAAGCTTAATCTTCCGGTCTTCAAGGATGTTGAGCCAAGCCTCCTCTTCATCGACGAACAAATTGTTAACAAATCTGTTACCAGCAAAGAGAGTAAGGATAAAACCGTTACTATAACAACAAAAACAGCAGTAGACGGCAAAGGCCACGGAAATGTTGTTACAGAAGAATATCTGATTATAGACGAGGAATTAAGGAAAAGAACACTAGATCTTATCGGGAAAAACAAAGATGGTCTTTATGACCGCCCGATACGAGAGGTCGCCGTTTTGATTGAGCATATGCTGAAAAGTATCTCAGGTCTCAAGGATTGTACCGGCGTCGACTTGGTCTCAAAATCGCTTAATCCAGAAAATGGGCTACTGATCATATCTTCCAACAAAAATGAACAAGACGGTATCCATCTTATCTTCCTTGGATTCTTCAAATTTATCAGGAATGACAAGGCGCACAACATTGTTAATGGCGTAACTAGGGAACGGGCAATCCAAATTGTGCTTTTTGGTGATTATCTATTGTCTTTGTTAGAAAAGTCCAAGTTAAGGGTACCAACGAAATGATCATGCTTTTTATAGACGAGGTGCAGTGCAGCCATAATGATAAAAATTATTTTGGTCTTGGAATTTTAAATATTAACTCCAATAGTTATAAAAAGGTTAAGCTCTCATTCGAAAATGCGGTAAAAAACATCAAGTGGGACGCAGAAAAGGAGTTCAAAGGTGAATGTATTTTTTCAGCCACAAATGGAGATCAGACCGTTAGCGTTGATGAACGAATAAATTTAACAGAGATTGCATTGGGTGGTCTCAAAGCAAACACAAACGCACGAGCAAAATATAGTATTTTCTATAACAGAGCGGGAAAGTCGGAGAAAAATTATATCGACCTTCTGGTCGCAGGGATAAAAACTCTCCCCAAAGCTATAAGTGGAAGCGGGAAGGACCTTATATTCGTTGCGCTTGACGAAGAAGAGTCATTTGTGAAAACGAATATCCTAAAGGCACTGAAGGAAAACATTAGACCAGGCTACACGATAGTAGAAGAACCATATTTTTTGAGGTCGCGCACCGGTTACTGCGGTCTTGTACTCGTGGACATTTTAAATTACTTAAAAACCTGGACAATACTGAACCCCTCCCAAGAAAAACAGCTCGAGCTATTTTACAAAGGCATAAGTGATAAAAAGAAAATCAAGGTCCAACGTGCCAAGGTTTTACTCTCGGCAGTTAAGAATATTAAAGAAAAAGAAGTACTACCAAGCTGAGTATGAAAGGAGATAGCGTGGGTGAAGAAAAGGCTAAAATGAAAAAATGTTCTAAGTGCGGCGAAGGGTACGAAATGCATCCTGGTTCCAATGATTGTCCTAAATGCCACGAACGGACATTCGTGGCGGCAGAAGAAAAAGATGCAGGATCTTAACATTCATAGGCTTGATAGATGAGCTATAAGCACCAACGCGAACAATCCTATTACGAAAACCTCTATGACAAGCACACTGTTGAAGGTTGTCGTACTTGGATTCGTATTTGCAATGAAAAAGGTTTGCCGAAAGATGCTGAAAAACTAAGTAAAGCTGAGCAAGAACGACTAGGCAGAGTTGTTATAGACTTACCCCTATATTTCCGTAAGGGTGATCGTTATCTAAAACGCAAGGAAACTATCCAGGAATGGATGGATAAGGACAAGGAGCGCGATGAGTTTGTCGCGTCCCATCCTGCCCCAACCGCCTATTGCCCAAAATGTAATCAAAAAATGAAGCTAATGGTTGGTGAACTAGACGAAGACTCTGATAATAATCTCCGGATGATGTTTATGTACCGCTGTGATCCTTGCAGTGAGAAGAAAGCTTTCTATAGTGACGGTGAACCTTACGTTTTTAAGAACGATTTCTGTCCAAAATGCCACAAGGAATGGGAAAAGAAATATATTAAGTCCAAAGCGAAGGTCGTCACCAAGTATTCGTGCCCGAATTGTGGCAACAAAGATGAATTTGTTCTGGATCTGAATGAAAAACCCAAAGAGGAGCCAGTAGACCCAGACTTTGAGAAAGATCGGGCTAGGTTTTGTCTTTCCGAAAAAGAAGGTGAAGATTACCGCCGTTTCAAAACTGTTGATTTGCCCGAAATGAAAAAACTATCCGAGGAAATGGCGGATAGAGAAAAACATAAAGAGATCTACGAACAGGCAAAAAACACGAAAAAGCTCACTATTGCTGAACTTTCCGATTTGTTAGCCGAAAAGCTATCTGCGGATGACTTCAAAGGCCTCGTTATCACCAACACAGAGGTCACCAGAGACCTGATTATTACCTTTACCGTCCAAGATACCAAACATGGCAGAGATGAGGGTCACAGCCGCAGTGATTTAAAGAAATCTTTGACTAAAATGCTCGATAACACCAACTGGAAAGTAATGAGTGAAGGTGTGAGCTATAAACTAGGTTTGCTCTCGGGCAGATTGCGCGGAATCGACGATAAAGAAGTGATCTACGAAGAGCTAAAAGGAGAGCTCGAACCTAACAAATAGGCTTAAACTCTTCAAAAAACAAGCTATTTGTGTTATTATCTCAACCATATCGGAGGGTCCATGTTTGTGGATCCTTTTTGTACCTATACATTTCTTTAGACAGCTAATTGCCTCTAACCTGTTGGAGTTAGCTAGCTGTCTAAAGGCAGAGAATCGACGTCAAGCTTCGGGAGAAGCTGAAAGAGGAGGGATCAAATGGACCCGCTTGATCGTATCATCTGGAGTGCAGATGTGGTGGACGAGGCGGCCTTGATGGCTGCACTCGACCTCATGCCCAATCTGCGCATCGTCAAGATCGACCGCTTGTTCGTGACCGACATCGGACTCGGAGTCATCGACCGCCTGAACGATCGTGGGATCAAGGTGTTTGACGACGCCAAGCTCATCGAGATCCCAACGAAGCTCGTTGGTCTTGCCGAGAAGCACTTGAAGCACAAGCCCTACATGCTGAACTGCATGGCGGGCGCCCAGTCGACCGGCATCCTGTCGGCCGATGATCCCAATCTGCAGGAAGCGCTGAAGCGCTTCGCCGACGCTTGCCACAAGGCCGGTACGAAGCCCTGCGGGGTAACCGTGTTGACCAGCAAGTCCCCCAAGGTGGTGGCGAGCGAGTTCAACTATCGCACGCCGGTCGAGCAAGTGCTCTACTACGCCGAAGCGTTGCTCTTCAGCGGCTTTACGGACATCGTATGCTCTCCCCAGGAGATCGCCGCGATTCGGGCCGAACGCCGCTTTGACGAGCTCTCGCTGAACACACCGGGCATTCGTCCGGCTGGTTCAGACAAGGGCGATCAGGCCCGATCTGATACTCCATCGGCCGCAATCGCGACTGGTGCCACTCGTCTGGTCATCGGACGCCCGATAACCAACGGCGTCCCCGCGGAGAACCTCGAGAAGATCGTCGACGAGATCGCCATCTACTAGCAGGGAGGTACTGAAAGATGGATAAGACTAGAAGTCTGTCCGACCAGTCAGACGTGATCGAGCTGTTTGAAAGGCTCGGCGCACTCGAGACTGGGCACTTCGTCTACACCTCAGGCAAGCATGGCGAGGCGTACGTCGCGAAGGATCTCGTCTTCCCGTCAACGCGCGCCGTAGAGGACTTGGCCGAAATGATCGCGGAGGAAGTCTCCGGCGATCAGATCGACACGGTCATCGGCATTGCTCCGGTTGGAGCGATCTTGGCCAGCTATGTCGCCGACTGGATCACCGAGGTGAGCGAGCGGCCTACCTACGCGATCTTCGCGGAGAAGGAGCCGTTCATCGACAAAGAGCCAGGCATGGTCGCCGGGCGCGCCAACTCGGTTCTGAAGACCAGGCTGTTCGTCCGAGGCGGGTTGCAGAAGTTCATTGACCCCCAGCAGCGCGTTCTGATCGTCGAAGACGTCCTCAACACTGGCGGAAGCGCGAAGAAGCTCGTCGAGTTGGTACGTTGTCTCGGCGGCGAGGACATCTGGGGTGTTGCCGATCTCTGGAATCGTGGCGGAGTTACCGCCGAAGATCTCGGAGTCGACAACCTCTTCTCACTCTGCGATCGTCAGTATCCGGCCTGGGATGCGGCGGAATGTCCCCTGTGCGCCAAGAACGACCCTGTCAGGACCGATCTCGGTCATGGCAAGCAGTTCCTGGAGGCGCAAGGCAAGTCCTAGCACTCTCGGCCAAAAGCCACCAACGAAGAACCACCTTGGGTTAACCCCTAAGAACTCGGTTCTCCCGAGGTGGCTTCTTCATTTTGAGACAAACTCCAA
Organism: Patescibacteria group bacterium; assembly: GCA_041738615.1. Classification (GTDB taxonomy): domain Bacteria; phylum Patescibacteriota; class CPR2; order UBA1875; family CAIMLA01; genus JBGSPL01. The sequence goes on along the minus strand of JBGSPL010000004.1, from coordinate 40,737 downwards.
ATAGTCTGGGGACTGTCTCATTTGTCTCGTCTCATTTTCTCGCAGAATCATCAGAATCTCTAGTAGGGGGTAAGGTAAGAGGTGGTGGGTACATGACAGGGTTGGCTCGCCAAATAGAACATACTTGATAAGCTACCGTATGGTAGCTTATTTCTATTGATAACGCTTTTAGTACTAATTGCTAAGAACTTTATGATAAAATCTTATTGATAAATAGAAAGGATTTTTGTGTTTAAAAAAAGCTATCTGGTCTGGTCGTTAGTTCTGGCTGCAATAGTTGCTACCACCGCCATCTATGGTTTATTTGTTCCGAATGCCTATTCGCAAGAAACTCTAAATTGGGTTGCTCAGAGTATGGCCCAGGACTGGATAAACACGATAATCGCTGTACCGGCTATCTTGGTTTCCTCTTTTCTTGCCTATAAAGGTAGTTTGGCCGCCAAGTTAATCTGGCTAGGGACTCTTGTATTTACGATCTATTCATATCTAATCTACACTTTCATGGTTCATTTTAACCCCATGTTTCTACTTTATCTTTCAGCCCTTGGAATAAGTACATATTTGTTTATATTTTCGATGGCAACGTCTGATTTTATGAACATAAATGGCACCTTTACCGAAAATTGGTCAAGGAAGTTCGTTGCTAATTCGCTTATATTCTTGGGCGTTATATTCTACCTAGTTTGGCTAAAAGACATCATCCCTAATTTGCTCGCTGGGACTACGCCTCAGAGCGTCCTAGAGGCTGGCTTATTCACAAACGGTGTATACGTTATCGACCTGGCTCTCTGTCTACCCCTACTAATACTTTCTGGCTACTACCTGAAAAAGGGGAAAGACATCGGTTATATCCTAGCTGGTGCATCCATAGTGTTTGCGCTAATTATGATGATAAATATCGCATTTATAATTTACTTTGTAGGATATAGAGGCCTTCCAACTGACATGAGTATAGCCTACGTTTTCGGTTTCCTCTGTTTACTGTTCTCTATCCCAACTACAAAGTACCTACTTTCCTTTAACAAGTAATTTCAAGCGATTCCCGCTTCGCCAAATAGAACAATATGGAACTAAAAGAGTTCCGATAGGAAACAGTGTCAGAAATGACGCTGTTTTGTTATACTAACATTATGAAATCAGTCGGAATTATTGGTGGAGTCGGCCCGGAGACAACCTCAGAGTTTTACCTGAGAGTTATCTTCGAGTGCCAGAAACAGAATAAGATTCAGCGACCTTCTGTAGTGATAGCAAGTATACCGCTGCCTTTTGAGATAGAGCGCGACCTGATAGAGTCCAATACGGGTAAGGAAAGGTATATCCCTTTTCTGATAGCAGAAGCGCAGAGACTTGAGAAGAGCGGTGTCGACTTCATAGTGATGCCCTGTAATTCCCTACATGTCTTTATCTCCGAGATTCGCGCGGCGGTAAAGATTCCTGTGCTAAGTATCATTGAGGAAACTATCAGCTACCTAAAAGAAAACAACATGGTCAATGTCGGACTGATATCGACCTCCGCTACCATTGCTAACCACATCTACGAGGACAAGCTGGCTGAAAGTAACATTAGCTTCGTTACTCCAGACGACCTGCAAAAGGCCAAGATGGACAAGATCATTCTGCGACTAGTTGAGGGTCAGCATCTAAACAGTGATCGGGAACTCGTGCTCACCGTGGTCGATGACCTAGTAAATAAAGGCGTAGATGGCGTGGCTCTTGCCTGCACAGACTTACAGCTTCTATTACCAAAGAGTGATAAGGTAGAAATTTTCGATACCATGGACGTACTCGGCCATGCTACGGTAAGAAATATTCTATCCTCGCCTAATTAAGTTAGCCTTGGCGTATACCGCTTCGCCAAATGGAACATGTAACTTCGCTAAAGTTAATCCTAGGCTCTAATATACGCCCCTAATCAAAAAGTGCCATTCCTGGCACTTTTCTTTGTTTGCAGCTCGTATATACTGACCTACTTTTTCTTCAGGGGTTCCGCAACCTTTTTTGCGTCTTTCTCGAGAATCTTCTCTATATCTGCAAAACTCTTTTCGAAGATTTCTGAAATCTTCTTGGCGTCTTCGGGGGCGATCTTCTTTGCAGCTTCAAAGCTAGCTAGCGTCTCACCGACGATTCGGTCATAGACGTCCTTCGAAAAATCGCTAACGTCTTCCATTTTTTCAATCACTATATCTTTAATTTCGTTGAACTTACTAGTGATGTCATCTCTCGTTTCCTCACCTGATTTTGGTGCGAGTAACACACCCCCCAGTACCCCTGCAATAGCACCTACTATAGCGCCTTTGGCGAAATCTTTTGCTTCCATGATAGTTCCTTTCCCCGAAAAATCGGGCATTATTTATTTATTTTTTCTTTTCACGCTATCTAGTAACTTAATGACAAAATAGTCGACTACTGACTTGCCGATCTTGCCGATAAACTCCTTTGCCTTACCGGCGAGCTCTGCACTTTCCTCGGCCGCTTCTAGGACCTTCTTGTTTATCGCCCGTATCTCACGCATTGATCTCACTAAGAAATACGTCAACATCAGAAAGAATACCGAGACGATGATTGCCTGCATACTAAGAGACATGAAAAATATGCCTTCAAGGCTCATTGGGTCTCCTTTCTTTAACTTAAGTTCTCTATACCTATATATATTATATACCCATAAGCAAACCTTTGCTTGAGCGGTCGTAGCTTGAGGCCATTATTATGCGAAATTTTGTGCTATAATTACCTTGTTATTAAGACCAGACCTACGGCAATCTTCGCCTCGAGAACAAATTGCTACTGGCAAACATATATAGAGGCTCATTATTAACTTAATAAGGAGTCTACTATGGCTAAAAAACCTCTGGAAGAACAGCTTGCGGAGTACAAGGCCTGGAAGGATGCCGATGAATCTTCGATGAAACATTGGCGCGCCTGGGGTTCCTGGTTCAGCTGGGGCTCACCAGTAGGGCTAGGTCTGTTCTTTATAGCACTCGCTATAGCCGCCTGGATACTTGCTCAAGTATTCTAGAACCAAAAAGAAACACCCACACGGGTGTTTCTTTTTGGTTTGGAGTATAATATACGCATGAAACCGACTACGATCACAGGTCAGATAACCGCACAAATATTCGAACTTCTGAAACAACACCCAGAGGGAATAAGCTGGTCTAACCTAAACAGAATGATTGAAACCGCAAATCCGACATTTCATCCCAAAACTATCAACGGAACTGTCTGGAAGCTTACTGAGAAGTACCCGGACCAGATACAGAAAACGGACGGACTTTTTCAACTAATCAATAAATCATAATTATTAAAGAAAGGTGGCAACCATGAAAGAATTACTACTATATACGTTCACAGTTCCAGTATTCTTTGCGATAGATATGCTCTGGATCGGAGTGATCGCAAAGGACTTCTACTTCAAGACTATCCCAGGGCTTAGTTCACAGCCAAACTGGGCGGCGGCGATCATCTTTTATCTCATCTATATAGTAGGGATACTGATATTCGCAGTTCTGCCGAACCTAGACAAAGGATGGACGCAAGCCCTGCTTTACGGGGCCCTCTTTGGTTTCTTCTGTTATGCTACCTATGACCTGACAAACTATGCTGTCATGAAGGCCTGGCCTCTATCCGTTACTTTGGTTGATATGGCCTGGGGCACCACACTGACTGGCCTTGTTGCAACAGCTTCGTACTTTATCGGTAAAAAGATTCTATAGCACCATGCTCTCCTACTATGCACTTATTGGGACGGCAGTCCTAGCCTATACTAGCCTTTGGTATCTATATGGGCAGAGAGTAGGCCGACTAGACGTCGCAGATGAGGCCTGGGGTTTAGCGCAGCCCTTTATAGCCCTCGTAGCAATGGTGTTGGCAAGGAACTACACTACGAACTCTATTTTGTTGTTCTTACTGACCCTTGTTTGGGGATATCGCCTCTTTGATCATTTGCACAAAAGACATGCAAAAAGTGTCGATGATGACGCCAGATATGTCAAAATGAAAGCCGGATGGAAAAAATATCCCAAACTACAGGCATACGTAATAGTCTTTTTGCTCCAAGGACTCTTGATGTATTTACTGGGAGTAGCCTCCATGGTTCTAGTCTCTGACGGTGCATGGTGGAATTCTTTTTCAGTCATTGGTCTGACTATCTGGATGGCGGGATTCATATTTGAAGTAACTGCCGACAGACAGCTCAGAGATTTCGTCGCAAACCCAGAAAACAAAGGTCATATTATGGACAAAGGTCTCTGGAAATACTCGAGACATCCAAACTATTTTGGGGAAGTCATCATGTGGTGGGGTATCTTCTTCTTTGTACTCATAAATACCGGCTCTATCTGGGCTATCGTAACACCGCTGACAATTACCTATCTGATCGTTTTCGTCTCAGGTATACCAATGACAGAGAAACTATTCGAGAATAGCCCACTATGGAATACGTACAAAAACAAAACCAGTGTTCTTATTCCTTGGCCTAACAAAAAGTAAGCTATGAATCCGATAATCGTAAATGACCTAATGCAAAGGAACTATTCATACTTTCTTAGTGAGCCTGTTGGCAGAAATTTTGATCCCAGATTTAAACCAGAGCTAAGTCCAAAAGATATGTTAAGTCTAGGTGTCTTCGGTGGTAAATACATGACTGACTGCCGGGACGAGTTCCCAGCTGACTGGTTTGCGGGAGCCAAACTCCGCCATGAGTTTCATGATCCAAAACTCAACTGCTTCGGCGTAAACGCAAGTCAGCCACTATCTGTATGGCGCGCGAAGGGTTGGATATTCCCCGAGGATCCACGAGGCTGGTTTCAATGGTACTGTCGGTATTATCTAGGCCGCAGAATCCCAGGAGAAGACGACCGACAGATTCGACGCTGGCTTGCTATGAAACGTCACATCACACAACTTCAGATGAATTGTCACCCCGGCGAACTCTCGTGTCGCAAACGACAACGACAGGCCATTCTCCACTGGGCATACGATAGCCGCAAAATGTAATTGCTCTTTGGCTTTTTCCTGACTTACCAACATACTTCGTGCTAAAATTAGGAAAAGGAGAATTTATGAGATTAGAGAACAAAGTCATAGTAGTTACTGGTGCAGGTAGCGGAATCGGTAAAGAAACCGTACTCGCATTACTCGTCAAGGGAGCAAAAATTGCCGCCGTCGATATGCACGAACAGGCACTTGCTGAGCTAAAGGTAGCTGTTGGCGAAAAAGCGAACAACTTATCAACCCACGTTGCCAACATCTCTGATAAAGCTACTGTAGAGGCTCTACCAAAGAGTGTTATCGCCGCCCATGGCGCAGTAGACGGGATCATGAACGTTGCTGGTATTATCCAGCCTTTTGTTCGCATCAACGACCTTACATACGACGCTGTTGAGCGCGTAATGAATGTAAATTTCTACGGAACACTTTTTATGGTCAAGTCATTTCTGCCTGAGCTACTAAAGCGTCCTGAGGCTTACATCGTCAACGTTTCCAGCATGGGTGGCTTTCTTCCTGTTCCTGGACAGGCTATCTACGGCGCCTCCAAAGCAGCTGTGAAGCTCATGACTGAGCGCCTGTATGCCGAACTCAAGGATACAAATATAAATGTATCAGTTGTTTTTCCAGGAGCTACAGCAACAAATATTGCCGAGAATTCTGGAATGAAAGTACCAGCTGGGGCTGATGACAAGGCACAAAACTTTCCAGTGCTTGCAGCGAGTGAAGCAGCCAAAATTATTATTACTGGTATGGAAAAGAATCGACTACAAATCTTTACCGGGCGTGACTCCAATATGATGAACGTCCTCTATCGCCTAAACCCCGTATTTGCGACAAACCTCATAGCAAAGCAGATGAAATCCCTGTTACCAAAATAAATGGTTAATGCTAAACCTAAAGCAGTTTTTCCGGGTTCCTTTTGCCCGCCGACATATGGGCATTTGGAGATCGTAAAACGAGCATGTAAAATCCTCGGCTCTACAACCATCATCTGCTCCCGCGATGGCAGTAAAGACTACTTATTTACCCCGGAGGAATGCAAAAAACTCTGGTTGAGTTACGACCTTCCAAAAGATGTTCGAGTTCTCACTTTTGACGAGTTTAGCGCCGGTGGAATCAAAGGCGAAGAGCTAATAATGGTTCGTGGTATGCGCTCCGAGGCCGATTTTAAGCACGAAAAAGCTGTAATGGAACAAAACTATGCCGACTACCGAATCCGAGACTATCAGTACTTACTAGCCAACGAAGGTATGGAAACCATTTCCGCCAGCAGGACTCGCGCAGCCGCTGAGAAGCTTGACCTCATCGCCCTCTCGCAAATGGCAAGCCCAATGGTCGTGACGGCGCTGCTCGAGAAGATTCTAGATATCAACAATCTATTCCTTGTTGTGGGTAAGCCCGGCAGTGGTAAATCTACATTTCTAAGAGAACTTTGCAATAAAGACCCCAAAAACTCTTGGATTGAAACTGACACTCTATCCCGCGAGCTAAAACAACTGCTGAAAACCCACTTTAAGGACCAAGATCTAACCAAAATGGCAGTCGAGAGACCAAATGATATTACTAACGTAATCGCCGAACCGTGGCTAAGGCTTCTCTCTGAAGAACTTGCAAAGACCAAGGGAACCACGAACGTCTTCGTCGAGGTTGGTTACGGCCTAACGCCCGGAAAAGGACTCTATAAGTATCTGGGTGGAAAGGTAATACTAATCAGTGCCGACGACAAAACGAGGCATTCTAGACTTGGTGTCATAAATAAGTTGCATCTAGAGGCTTTGGGTGAGTTGATACCAGACACAGCTGATAGTCACAAAATTGCTAAGAGCAACCACCTACAAATGACCGAGGTCGTCCTAGATGGTAATTTAGCTCAGACCAAAAAAGAAAGCGTCCACCTATATCTATAATAAATAATAGCATTTGATACTTAGCGGGTACACCCTCTGTGTTTACCCCCAGAGGACAGGAGCGGCGGCTTCTTGTGTTAAACTATAAATATGAATATAGATAAAGAAGTTGATAAATACTTCCAAGAAATTCCAGATACATTCCGACCAATTTTGACTGAGATTCGAGAATGGGTACACACACTCTTCCCCCAAGGAGAAGAAGTTTTTGCCTACAATATCCCAGTCTACAAATACAAAGGCAAGGCGTTGTTTTCAATAGCCGCTTTCAAGAACCACTATAGCCTGGTCTCACAGGACAAAAATATTGCGACAGAAATACCTGAACTCGCAAATTTTATAATTTCCGGAACCACCATTCACTTCACTCCAGATAAGCCACTAACAAAACCCCTACTAAAAACAATTATCGAAAATCGAGTCCATTCTCGTGAGCAAGGTCGCTAATGATGCCGATCACTCTACCCGATTGTACCATGTGGTTTCTAGCCTTTATCTCCTTGCTAGTTATTCTCAACTTCTTCTACAAACTAATCGGTGATAACCTCTCACGGATAAGCAGCCGTTGGTTTCGCTCGTCGATAGTCGTACACTATCTATTCTTTATCGGAACCGTAATCCATGAGCTCAGTCACGCCCTGTTCTGCCTCTTGCTTTGGGTGCCGATCTCTAAGTTATCTCTTTTCTCGCCGAAGAAAGTTGAGGGTGGCGGCTATCGACTCGGATATGTAGAACACAGAAAGGTAGGGCCGATACGAACAATGATTATCGGTATCGCTCCAATTCTGGGCTGCGGGCTGGCTACATATCTTGCTTATGTGTGGGCGCTCCCCAATGTCACCATCCTGACACAACTGACTCCAGAAACCTTTCTACAAAGCTTGGAGTGGATTCTCTTGAACCCTACTCACTGGCAAAATTACCTATTTTACTACATAGCTGTATCCTGTGCCCTAGCGGGTGATCCCTCAGAGGCAGACCTCAGCTCTATGCCGCTTCTTGTATTTCTGGGCGTCCTTGTCGGTGGAATCTTCTACTACACAAATGATTCTTTCATCTGGAAAGGAATCGGCAATAGTTTACAGTTCTTTATCGACATTTTCGCCCCCATTTTTCAGGGAATTACGCTACTTATGCTATTCGAGGGTGGAGTACTCATTCTATTACTCATGGTCACAAGATTACTAGCAGGCAATAAACAATAGCCGGCTACTCGCCTACCTGACCGACAAAACCAAATTTGTTCTCTGGGAGTAATAGAATCTTATCTACCCCTATTCCTTCTACAAAATCGCGGTCATGAGAGATAATAAGCACAGTTCCCTCATAATTTGCGAGGGCCGTCTTTACTTGATCTCGCGCGAAGACATCTAAGTGGTTTGTCGGCTCGTCGAGCAACAACAAGTTGTGCCCGGAGGCAACGAGCTTGGCCATAGCCAGCCTACTGCGTTCGCCGAGACTAAGGGACCCGACTTTGGTAGCAACCCTGTCGCCCTGGAAAAGAAAATGCGCCAAGATAGAACGTCCTCGGGCCTGAGTCATCTGCGGCACGCCGAGCATTTCATCCAGAACGGTACTCGTAAGGGTCAATGATTCGTGCTCTTGTGCGTAATACCCCAGATCTACTCGATCACCGAAATCTACTGTTCCTTCGTCTTGCGGGAGCCGCCCAGCGATTATTTTCATAAGTGTACTTTTGCCAGCACCATTCGGTCCCATGATAGCCACGCGTTCCCCTCGCTGAAAATCCAGAACCACATCATGAAGAACACGCTTATTGCCGTATGACTTCGCGATACCACGAGCCGTAAGAACCTTCTGTACTGGCTCGACCGTAATAGGAAACTTCACCGATATCTGAGCTTGAACGATTGGGGCGTCCACCATATCACTGCGTAGCTTCTCGAGCTTACGCTCCCTGTCATGGACCTGCTTGGGCTTTTGACTCCGCCAACGATCGATAAATGCGATCAGTTTCTCTTCTTCTTTCTCCTGCTCATGACGCAGCTTGGCCATATCAGTATCACGCTGGCTCTTTTTCTTTTGAAATTCGGTGAAGTTCCCTCTGTAGATCACCGCGCCTCCCCGACCGTCAAGAGAGATAATCTTCGTTACCAACTGATCAAGAATGCTTGGGACATGTGAGACCATGATGAGCGTTCCGTCGAAATTCAGTAGGTAATCGACAACGAAATCGATAGTCTTCTCGTCGAGGTGGTTAGTCGGCTCGTCGAGTATCATCACCCGCGAACGAGCAAAAAGGACTCGAGCAAAGGCAAGCTTCGTCTTCTGACCCCCGCTGAGAGTATTGATGTCCTGATCGAGATCCAGCCCAGAGAGCCCCATACCCAAGAGCACTTCGAGTAACTCTCCCTCGGCATCATAACCTCCACCGGCCATAAACTGCTCGAAGGCCTCAGAGTATTCGTGTGCGAGTCGCATTGACTCGTCCTCGGGGAGTCCTGGCTGATTCATTTCTGCGAGCTTCGCTTCAATCGTAACCATCAGCGTATCTAGCTTGCGTCCAGAGAGCATAAAGTTAAGTACGCTAATCTCTGGCAGTTCGCCGAGATCTGCAAGGTGCTGCGGCATATAGCCCACCTCTCCAGTGCCTCCGGAGACAAATATCTTGCCCTCACTAGGCTCTAGCTTGCCCAGCACTACCTTGAGGAAGGTGCTCTTGCCGGCACCATTGGGACCGACAATAGCCACCCTGTCGCCATCGGCAATCGTGAGAGTGATATCGTCTAGTATATTTCTAGTACTGACCGTGTAGGTCAGATTCTTTACGCTGATCATATTATCCTTTATTTCTGCAACTGTGCAGTCACTGGACGGTATTATAGCGTAAATCCGCCCTTTCTGCATCAGTTTAACTAGAAGAAGGGCTCCGATGGAGTCCTTCTCCATCAGAGCCCTAGAGCATGGCAGCAATCTGCAACGCAGCCTCGCGAGGTGTTGTAAAGCTTGTGTCGACGTGAAGAGGGATTTCGAGCCTCATCATCTTATCTACTTTTGCAAGCAGGGCCAGGTTGTCCTCGATATGGTCATCCTTATCCTCGCCCCGAGAACAAATCCGTTCCCAACGGATATCCTCACGGCAGGTAAGGCAGACCATAAGTGAAGGGATTTCGAGCCCGAGCTTATCGGTATCAACCACCGAGGTGTCGACACCGAATGCCCGGTGATATAGTACAGTCGATGGCAGGTAACGGTCACATACTACAGGGCCGCTCTTTCGCAGCTCTGCAATACGCGCTGATGAAACAACCTGAGTGCTCAGGTAGTACAAATACCGTGCCGTGTAGTTGCCACAGTCATCGTAGACCTTACGAAAGGCATCGAGGGGCTCTACTGGAGACTTTACCAGAGTGGCCCCCAAGATGCTTGCAAGATTATGGCTGATGGAAGTCTTTCCACAACCATCAATCGACTCGAGTACTACGAACGGAAACAATGTGTTCTCGTACATTTCGCACCTCCAGTTGATGGTCGTGGTATCGTGTTTATCGCACCGATTACCTGAAATCCCTTTCAAGGAACAGCATTGGCCGGATTGCTTCTGCTTATCGTAATGTTAATGTTTAATTATTGCCTTTAGTAAGGAATATAACTGAATAGAAAAGAAGGCTTCGAAGCCTTCTTTTCTATTACGGATAAGCCTGTTATGGGGCTAGCAACGTCTGATAACTCCGACTGAAATATCAGAAGGAAATAGTGTCACTTTATATTCAGAAAGCGTTCCGCTTATCTTCAAGTTGATGTGTTTGTTTAGTTCTTTTTCTACATAAATTCTTAGCGGGCTTACGATTTTACTCTGGAGCTCGTTTCTGTCTTGGAAATATGATTGGTCCGGCAACTTTTCTGACGATATCTCAAAGTCCTCAGTCTGAGTTAGCAGATTAAACAGACTGAGTGTCGCCGCCACTGTTGGTAATTCCTTCGATGTTACTTTCTTCCCGTTGATGAATATCTTTTTATCGTCTTCGTCAAAAAGGATGTCGTATGTTTTTTCGAGACCCTCCCGGTTGTCTATGGCCGTAACCATAGGTATCACGTCCATAGTATGAACACTGTAAAGGTTCAGGCAATTCCTTTGGATGTAAGCAGCTTGGATCCCCTGATCATCCCATTTCTCCACAACCGCTCCCTTGTTGTCCGAGTCGTCTATCCATGAAATATATGGATAGGAGATATCAAAACCTAGCTTTCTCTCTAGATAGCCCACGAGTGCTGAGAGGTCTTGCCTCGAGGACTCCTTTGGTGTGACTAATGCGAGGTTGTTCGTAATACCAGTAGTGATTGCAAACGGCATATCGGAAAGAACCTCGTAATAGTATTTCTTCACAAATGAATGCACCTTATTTTTGCGAGAAAAATTCTGCCCGAAAAGATTGATCATGTCGTATGAACTGTTAAACAACTGCAAACAAATTCTCTGATTTTCTATGCTCGGGTCCTTGATAAACTTGCCCACCGCTATTACTGTGGCAAGTCCCGTTGTACTGGCAACGTCAAAATAACTTTTACAAAGCGCTGCTGGGAAGTCATCAATCTCAGGTTCATCAAGGCCGAATCCTTTATCAAACTTGGTTACATCCTCATTAGTAATCGAAAAGATATTACCGACTTCATCGTATTTTCGCAGTGAAAAGTCTATGTCATATCTATCCGAGGTGCCGATTATTACTACATCGAAAGGCAGTTCTTGAAAGCTCTCTTGAGAAAATATTTCAGCTATCGGAACTACAGGGTAATCGGCAGCAGGGTTATAAACCAGAATGTCTGATCGATTGACTAAGCTAGATAGGACTCCGAATCCAGCACTCTTCCTATTGAGCCAAACCGAATGGAATTTTTTCGCTGTGGCTTTGATCAGATTCCGCTTTTTCGAATCAAAATCTACTGTCAGATTCTGAAAGTCATCCAGATCCCTTGCTGTGATTTGCTCTGTGAGTAACAAATATGCAGCCGTAAGATTGGCAGCATTTGTGCCTGGGTTATTTAGACCGGTCCTTCTTGGAATTTCATTCAGAATCCCGACGCTAAGGCCTATCTCTCTCCCCAGCTTCAGCGAAATCATTTCCCTCAAAAGCCTCAACTTGCCGATATTCTCTTTTTTTACATCTAAAATAATAAAGGAATTAGTAAAATAATCATAAGTTCCGTAGTTTTCAAAGATGATATCGTTCTTCTCGATTATCTTTACACCGAGGTAGTTTCTTAGAGGAACTTTTTGGTGCAATCCAGGGCCCCCGACATGATCCGTAAAAGTTCCGGCCAGAATAGCTCCTCCTGGTGACGACACAACGAAGTCGTAATTAGAAAAAAAACTCCGATATAGAGTCTTATTCTTTGCTCTTAGGACGTCACTATTTAACGGCTGTCTCATGCGCACTCTTTTCTTTTACTAAGTCTGGATACCCCTTGCCAACAATCTGGTCCCCAAGAGTTATTTTTCCCGCAATTTTATCCAGAGAAACTACATCAGGTGACTCGATTTCTACGAAGTGCCCTAAGCCATCTATACAATCGACAAGTATTTCGCTATCTCCAAGGGTATAAGTCTCACGTGTTTTCTTGACCACAACCTCTTCAGCAAAACCAAGTTTTTCGACGATATCATGGGTTACATCAGCGTCTGAAACATCAACTTCCCATTCCTTAGTTTCTAGATCGTCAACTACTTCGTGATAAGCCAAAGTATTCTTACCGCCCTTTGTTCTAACACGAAGATAACGTGTGTTTGGGATTGCCTGGGGAACCAGAAAATATACATCTACGTCAGTGGTGGTCGAAAGATGACTTGCCCCCAAAGCAATAATCTCTTCTTTTGCCTTTTCGTAGGTATTAATCTTATACTTTTTTTCTATTTCTGAATTCATATTGAAAAGTTACCATAAATTAGGGCTTTTGTAAATTTAAGAAGAAGGGCTCCAGCCGGAGTCCTTCTCCGGATAGAGCCCTAGAGCATCGCTGCGATTTGCAGCGCCGCTTCACTTGCCGTCGTGAAGCTCGTGTCGACCTGTGCGAGGATGGATTCTTGCATCAAGCGGTCGACGGTGGCCAGCAAACCTTTGTTGTCCTCGATGTTGTCGTCCTTGTTTTCGCCACGCTGGCGAAATCTCTCTGCTGCAACCGATGCGTCGCAGACCAGACAGACCGTGAGCGACGGAACGGCAAGGTGGAGCCTTTCGATGTTCACCATAGAGGTGTCAACACCGAGAGCCTTGTGATAGAGAACGGCCGAATGCAGCCACCTGTCGCAGACTACGGGACCAGACTTCAGAAGCTCAGTGATTTCGACCGAGGCCAGAACCAAGGAGCTCATGTAGTACAGGTACCGTGCGTCGTAGTTCTCACAGCAGTCGTAAACCTTGCGGAACTCGGCCACCGGCGATACAGGGGTCTTGACCAAAGTTGCGCCAATGACCTCTGCGAGCTCCCGACTGACTGTTGTCTTGCCTCGAATGTCGATGCCCTCAAGCACTACAAATGCGTGCTCCTGTGAGGTTGTAGCCTTCATGACTCACCTCCTGGTGGTTGCAATTGAGTCCGCCGCGTGACTTGAGTGCACTGAGCTGAGGCCCTTCGGCGAAAGCCGAAAGAGACATCAGTGTGTTCTCACAGGTGCGGTGGATACAAAGGCGGACAAGAATGTCTTCCTCCATCGGTATCAGACGTACGCCGTAGAAGCCTTCGAGGCAGTTCTCTTTGCAGCCCTTGCAGACTGCAAGTTCGCGATGCGGGTGAATGTTCTTCACCACGAGAACGCCAGCGGTGCTGTTGTACGTCGAACGGTACTGGCTGGAGTCGAGAACTCGCATCTCATCGACGATTTCCGCCTCGTAATGTCCGAGGAGGTAATCGAGGTTGATAAGCGAGTCATTTGAACCAAGCAAGCTAAGGAGTCGGATTTCAACTCCAGAGCCACGCAGGGCCTCAATAACTCCGATGGCCTGTGCTGCGTCTTCACCAACCACGATGTTGACCTTCGTCCTGATTCCAAGTGCGACCGACTGCTTCATATTCTCGATTGCCCGAGAAATCTGGGCTGCGGCCTTTCTGGTATCAGAGTGCTGCTGGACCTGAGCCCAAGCGGCAGGGTCTACTGTGTGAATGGAGAAGTTCAGGCTAGTCACACCGGCATCTCTCAGCTCCGCGAGGAGCGAAGAGCGAAACTGCCCATTGGTCGTGATACCACACGGGAATCCAGCACCCGTAATGATGCGGACGATTCCAACGAGCTCCGGATGACAGCTTGGTTCGCCGCCGGTCAAGTGGAACTTGTTGAAACCATGCTCATGTGCGAACTTGGTTATCTCCACCACCTGGCTGAGCGAAATCGGACAAGACGCATCGCCTCCTTCTTCGTGACAGAAGTCACAATTCAGGTTGCAATACGGTGTAACACGAACCCTGAGCGAATCATTGGCTGCGTTCACCTTTACTTCCCCCCTTTCAAGGAGCTGCCTCAGCATTATTACCTTGGCATGGACAGAGTTTATTACTTAAAGCAAAAGTATCATAAGGAATATTTCTGAAGAATTTACCTGTTATTCACATTCTTTGAATATTTTGTGCCTAGGCAAAGGCAGGTGTCGCAAATTCTGACTCTGTTTTCTCATATACATAGTCGACTTCTTGAGCCTTTTTATCGGCGATATTTACCTGTACCATTGGGTTACCTCCACTCCGTTTCAGTATCTCAGACTCGTAAATAGCCGACAATAGATAGGTGCCCTTATGATGATCTAGCAGATCAGATTGTGTATCGCGCCCCGCCGAGATGGATTCGTAGAAGTCTACAATACAAGCAATTCTAGCGTCTTCCTGATGACCTCTTGAATATCCTGTCATAAATTCCTGCGAGATATCTTTGATACTAAAAACCTCATGGGTCTTCCACTGAGGATAGATTCCGTTATTGCGGAATACATGTATATCTAAATGCCTTTCACCCCCAAACGCATAGACACTCTGGTTATTATCGGGATTAATTTCTTTGGACTGGTAAGATATAAATGAAATCGATTGAAACGGCCCCTGTTCGATAAAATATGATTCCTGGCGTATTCTACCATTTCCTTTATAGAGATCTCTGCCCTCAGAATCCAACCAACCTCGTTGCGAAAAACCGTTGTGCATCGCATTCAAGCTTCCGAGACAGAGCGTCTTTTCACCCTTTTTAAAGGCTATCGAGCAAAAAGCATCTATCTCGCCATAATTCTCAGTCGCCTTACAGAACTCGTCTTCTGTATATTTGTTATATTTATCAAAATCTGGAAATATCCGACGGTAATCCGAAAGAGTAATCTGCGACAAAAAATCTACAGGCCGGACAAAATTACTAGTAACTTCCACCCTGTCATACGCTTTTTCGCCAGTCCCAGCAAAATCCTGGAGCCAATTCAACATATCCAAGCTATGGTACCCGGAGTGAGAGATTTTCCCGTAACCCTGATTGTATGGGTGATAATCCATCTCAATAATCTCTGTTGGAGTTCTCCACATCCCATCACTATGGGATATCTGAATCGAAGTCACGGGACAGTTTGTAGCTTCAAATACTTCCTTTAGCTTCTTCTTCATTAAGGTATAAGCCGGATGGAATCGCCTCTGCGACATTAAGGAAAATGCGCCTACGAGCCCTCTCTCTTTCTTTTGTAGGTACAATTCAGAAAGTTCGTCAAAATCGCTCACAATCTTTCTGGATTTTACAAGATCAGCAGAGACCCCTTCCTCGCTGGTTACGGGTTTATCCATAAGAACATTGAGATTGTTCTCCAGGGCCCACTTGGCGTACTTGTGGTGCATTAGCGGCTCTGTTGAAATAATGACGCTATCGACATGATAATCTGAAACAAGTTCCTTGAGCATTTTATCCAGGCTCAGACTAAGCGAGTTCTGCTCCAAGTCGTCAGTGTAGTACATTGGCAACGAATAGCCTCTCGTGTCCAGATACTCCGCTATTTTCTCCTTTTGAGAATATATATCTACACCGCAGACCAGACTGCCCCTACTTTCATTTTCCATCAGATATGGCAGATAAATCCTCCTTGCGTGATACCCGACCCCAATGATCATTGTATTCATCGTAAACCCATCATTTTCTGCATAAAGATCTTGTAGCATTCCACGTTTTCCGCTTTCCCCAAAGAGGCCAGCGCTTCTTCGTATGAACACCACTTGTAATCTGTATGTTCGTCACTAAGCTTTACGTCAATTTCGTTAGTAAGTTCGGCGCCAAAAACATATTCGGTAATATATACGCCTTTCTTCATCCAATGGAAAACGTGGAGCAAATCCGTGATTTGGAAAATATCATTCTCTGAGATCCCCGCCTCTTCTTGCATTTCCCTGGACATACAAGAAACAAGTGATTCATCTGATTCGAGTGTGCCGGTAACCGGTTGCCAGAAGCTGCCATCTTCGGGACATCTTTTCAGTAGTAGAAATCTGAAGTCACCACCCTTATTCGTGTACGGTATCACTTCCGCCTTTATCGGCAGATCGAAATTTTTCATGAGACCCCTTTCCAGTTGGTTGCCGTGATATGTTACAAAATAATAATCTTACCGAAAAACCTTTACAAAGGAACAAAAAAGAACAAGTAGAAGCCTTGACATAAGGCTTTAGATGTGCGATAATGCGTATCGTTCTTGATTGTCATGTAGTCAACGCCAAACCGACAGGAGGGTTCGGAAATGGCTTCGGCATACAGCAAGAAGGCGATCTTTGACCTTGCACTCGATGCGGTCAAAGAGATTGTCGCCGAAACAGAAGATCAGGTCCGCTATTTCGAACAGGAGGCCGCAGGCTATCCCAGCAAGATGGAGTCCGCAAGCGACACCAACCGGAGCCAGCAACAGAGCATGGCGAAGGCTGCTCGTGAAACTGCCGCGAAGTTCCAGGCAGCTCTCGGTGAGATGTCTCTCATGCCTGAGGGGTGGGACAAGGTCCCACACGAGACAGTGCAGTGCTACTCACTTGTGAAGGTCCTGGCAAGCACCGGCAGCGACAGGGACCTTCTGGTCTTCATCGTTCCGGGAAAGGCGGGCAAGCCGATCGAATACGCCGCCGATCCGGACGCAGAACCGGTTTCCATCATGGTTCTCGCGCAGGAGACCCCGCTCGCAGAAGCTCTTATGAGCAAGCGCCCTGGTGATACTGCTATCGTCGTCAACACGACCTACACGATCGACTGGCTGCAGTAGGCAGCGCTAACGCCCCGTTCCCTAGGCACCGAAAGTGCCCCGGTAACGGGGCACTTTCTTACGCGCGCAATGAAAATTAGATCTTCAGGCTTCGTTAAGTATAAGTACCCTGGCAAAATTCTTAGTAGGTTCCACGAAGCGTCTGTGCGAATCTTTAATCACCGCTTCATAATAACCCCTCACAAACTCTTCAGTACCTTTTTTCCGCTCCACCACGTCCCTGACCAGCTTCCTTTGCAATCGAGTTCTTTCCGATGCGTCAACATATACTTTGAACTCATCTGCCTTAATTAACCTTGGATTCAACACGTGAGTACCCTCTAGGATGATTATCTTGGCAGGAAAAACCTTCGTAGTCCCCATACAGCTGCTGGTCTCCATACAGTATATCGGTCTATCAATCGGCTCCCCTGCTATTAAGCTGTTTATGTGGGAGTTTAGCAATTCAATATTTAGCGTCTCTGGACTTTCCCAGTTGAAAAATGCCTCGCGTCCTGGATTGACGGTTTCGTTGTCGAAGAAGTAGTCATCTTGAGAGATAAGAGCCGCCTGATCTTTTAAAGACTCTTTCAATCGACTAGCTAAGTAGCTTTTACCCGAACCAACGCCACCTCCAACAGCCAACAAGAATGGTTTCTCGTCGGCCACTAAATGTGTTGCGCTAATTTCCAGCAAGTAACGCACCCCATCGTCAAAAGTATACGCATCTAGATTCTGCAAAGTCCCTCTTCCAATATCTTATCTGCTATTTCTGGTAAATATACCATAAAGGTATCCTTAAAATACAGAGACTTAGACTATATAGCCATGATATAATCATTTTTATGGAACTAATCAAAGAAATCTACCCCGGGAACCACGAAGAAAAGCGACAATCATACAAAATACGAAGAGCGGCAAGAGCAGTAGTCACAAACGACAAAGGCGAAATCGCTCTTCTTCTTGTCGGTAAATATCATATGCACAAACTGCCTGGAGGAGGCATCGACCCGGGCGAGTCTATCATGGAAGCCCTGGAACGCGAGGTAATGGAAGAGACCGGCTGCGAAGTCAAGGTTACAGACGAAGTCGGACTCATCATTGAATACCGCGATGAATTCGAGTTTTTGCAACTGAGCTATTGTTACCTAGCCGAGCTTACGAAGAAGGTTTGCGGACCAGAATTTTCAGATAAGGAAATCGCCGAGGACTTCTCGCTCGAGTGGATGCCGCTCGAAAAAGCCGTAAATACCATCGAGAATGAACACCCCACTGGGCCACGAAGCATCTTTATTCACGAGAGAGACCTGCTCTTCATTGAAAAAGCGCGTGAACTTTTGGAAAAGAAACATGGGTAAGCTTTTTGGTACAGACGGCGTTCGTGGTGTTGCTTACGAAGAGCTCACACTAGAGCTAACGACTAAGCTTGGGGCAGCGGCAGCCAAATTCCTTGCTAAGGGTAAGGGAACTGTCGTTATCGGACGCGACACCAGAGGAAGCGGCGAAGACCTGGAAAATGCAGTCATTTCCGGCCTACACAGCGAGGGGGTAGAAGCGGTAATTTGCGGGGTAATTCCGACTCCCGCGGTGGCTTTCCTGATAAAGGAAACCGGGGCTACTGGCGGTATCGTTATCTCCGCTTCGCACAACCCACCAGAGTATAACGGCATCAAGCTATTCAATGCGGCTGGCGGTAAACTCTCGGACGCAGAGGAATCAGAAATCGAGAAATACGTCCTAGATCTAGATTCAGACAGCATTCCCACTACCTCACGTGCAGCTTCTCATATGGCTGATGCGACTGACCGATACATCACTCACGCCGTCTCAACAGTCGCGGGTGAACTTTCTGGCCTTACAGTCGCGATAGATTGTGGCCATGGCGCAGCATATAGAGCTACTCCAGAGGCTTTTAGGGCCCTGGGGGTCCAAGTACACGTTATCAACGATAGTTACGCTGGAGACGACATCAACGT
This sequence comes from Patescibacteria group bacterium, assembly GCA_041738615.1. Lineage (GTDB taxonomy): Bacteria > Patescibacteriota > CPR2 > UBA1875 > CAIMLA01 > JBGSPL01. The sequence goes on along the minus strand of JBGSPL010000004.1, from coordinate 21,669 downwards.
GGCTTGCGGCTCGACTAATCTAGGGCCTATTTCTGAGCTGGTACTTAATACCCACGCTGACTTCGGTTTTGCACACGACGGGGACGCAGACCGGGTGCTTGCGGTGGATGAAAATGGAGAAGCCATCGATGGTGACTACATCATGGCAATCTGCGCAGGGCACCTAAAAACACAGGGGAAACTGGCGAACAATACAGTTGTTACTACCGTTATGGCAAACATGGGACTCGACAAGGCGATGGAAGAACTAGGTATACACTTGGTAAAAACAGATGTTGGTGACCGTTACGTACTAGAGCAGATGAGAGAAACAGGAGCCACTTTCGGAGGCGAACAATCTGGGCACATTGTCTTTCTCGAACACAACACTACTGGTGATGGGCTAGTCACCGCCCTCCAGCTTGCCGCTGCGCTCAAAGAAAGCGGTAATACAATGAGTGAGCTCGCCAAAGTGATGTGCAAATATCCACAAGTTCTTATAAATGTACCCGCCACCAAGAAATCGGAGCTTGCTATGAATGCCTCCGTTCAAGATGCGATCAAGCAAGAAACAGCGACGCTGGCTGGTCTGGGCCGCGTACTAGTACGATCATCCGGAACAGAGCCCTTAGTCCGTGTCATGGCCGAAGCAGCAACGAAAGAGGCAGCTGAGAGCGCCGTTGCAAACATTGTTTCGGTTGTTTCTGTTCAACTAAACTAAGTAGACCGATTATCCGCGAATAAAATACACCATCATATTAGGCTTTACAAAAGTCTAATTTTGTTATACAATATCACAGCTCTACACAACCTCGTCCCGAAGGAGGGATATCGTGGCAAATCAGCGCAAGGGCAGAAATGCCAAGGTCCCTGCACAGGCGCCGAGGAAGGGTTACGCCCTTGTTCACAACCGGAAGGGGAATCTTCGCTACTGGCAGGTCTCGAGAATTGCTCGTACTACTTTCGAGAATGGTGAAAGGGTAATGACGCTTGTCACCGCTGCTGGGAAACGTTTCCAGCTGCCGGTCTCGCTTGGACACAACCTCTACCCCGTAAAGGGGGCTGCAGAGCTTGTATTACCACAAAGAGACCTCCAGCTACCTGCTGACAGTCTCGTGGCGACGCCCGGTCCAGGCGCAGAACACCCCGGTTACATCTCTGTCGAGGAGTATGTGGGCTACAAACTGCCCATCGTCAAGAATCTCCGCTAAGGCACCACACCCGCAAAAGGCACTTGGAAGACCCGTGCACTTTGCGGGTTTTTCGTTATCAAAAAACCCCGCTTTAGCGGGGCTTTTGTTCTGGGCTATTGTTTGATGTAGATTGTTTTCTTGGCGGTCTTTACCGAATCTGTAAGCCAAGTATTGAAATCCTTGGTCTTGATCAGGATGTGAGAAGCCTTGATTTCATCTCCCTTCACGTCCGTGACCTTGATGATGTGGTAGCCATAAACTGTTTTTACAACGCCGCTTACCTCGTCTGTCTTCAGGGCGAAAGCAGCTTTTTCGAACTCAGGTACCATCTTGCCTTTACCGAAGTAACCGAGGTCACCCCCGTTTGAGGCACTTGTATCCTGAGAGTATTTCTTTGCTGTCTCTGCGAAGTCTGCCCCACCCTTCACTTTAGAGAGAACGTCCTCTGCCTTCTTCTTTGCGTCCGTATTTACGCTGTCGTCTGAGGCATACTTGTCAGCAAGCATCTGTCTAAGGAGTCTGGGGCGATAAATCTCTTCCTTGAACTCATTGGGCGTAAGCTTGTAGTACTGCTTCAGTACATCTGCAAAGCTCTTGGTGCCGCCATTACTCTTTACCAGGGCATCGAACTTGTCGTTTAGGTCCTTGGTGGCAAGCTTCACCTTGAGTCTTACAGCTTCGTTCGAAACCAGGGCATCTTCGACCAGTCGGTTCATAGTATCTTTCTTTGCCTGAGCAAGAACTTTCTTGCCATCAGCTGTCTTGAAATCTACCTTCTTGAACTCTTTGTCATAGTTTTTGATAACGTCAAGCTGCTCTAAGTAGTCGCGATACATCACGAAACGGCCGTCTACATAAGCCGCTGGGTAAGGGACTACAGAAACTGCCTTTGTAAATCCATCGTCCCAAGCGAAAGCATAAATACCTACACCCATCACAATCAGAAAGAGGGCTAACGCACTCCCTGCAACAAGGACAATCCCCTTTGGATTTGCGAAGTTCTTTAGCTTATTCTTCTTAGTACTTGACCCGTCTGAATGCCGCTTTGGGAAAAGCTTTTTTATCTTACCTGATAGCACATTTATTGATGCCCCAGGATTTCCAGCGACGTCAACAGGCGACTTTTTTGACTTAAAAGCCATAACCACTCCTTTAAGCTTACTTGTCTATAATTTTACATATTTATCGAAAAGAGTACAACCACATTTTCGCTACTGCTCATGCCGTTGCGTAGCAGAACCAAGCACTCGGATGCTCTGTGCTACATAATCTGGGTCAAGCACCGGAGTCAACCATGTTTCTTTTGCCTGATGGGTAATTATCACCACGCTCCCGTGTCGAAGAATCGTCGCCCAGATCCCCTTGCGCACACTCTTGACCTCTACGATATCCCTCGCGTCAATCTCGGAACTTTCATGATGGAATAGCCCCTTCTGCTCAGATAGTATCACTCGCATATTTGTAACGACATAAATGTCGTAAAACCAAACCCGGAATAAGACGAAAACATAGACTGCCAAGATTAAAAACAGCGCAATCGAGAGTAAATATAGATATTCATTTGCTCCAAAAAATAAACTAACAGAAGCCATTACCACAAGAACAGCCGCGATGACTATCTGTTTCCAAATAACTATCGGCGACTTCCGCGCTATTAGTAATGTCTTTTCGCCTTCAAGAGGCACGATTCCGTAAGCCATAGCTTAAGTATAAAGGAATTCGCTAGAATATTCATTGGAAATACCTATTACGAAGAGGGCCCTTCCAGAATTACTCGTAAAATGCTAGTATATAGCCTGTTGCTCATGACGCGCGCGCCCGTAGCTCAGTTGGATACCCGCCCGACTGAACGAAACAGTCGTTCGGGCGGGGAGCGAAACAAAGTACACGCCCTTGTAGCTCAATGGATAGAGCGATTCCGTCCTAAGGAAGAGGTTGGGGGTTCGACTCCCTCCAAGGGCACCAAAAATAACAGGAAACTAATCATGATTAGAGCAATCCTTTACGACGTCGATGGCGTCATCACAAACAGCGGTTTCTTTTCGGAGAGACTGTCGAAGGAACAAAACATTCCGATCGATACTATTCTACCCTTTTTTAAGGGCGTCTATGGTGATTGCCAGCTCGGGAAAGCAGATCTTTACACCGAGCTCGAAAAAGTGAAATCAGAATGGGGATACCAAGGTGATACCAGTGAACTTATAGACTACTGGTTTTCCGACATCACCCCAAGCCTAAACAAAGAGCTAGTTGATTCTGTAGTCAAGATCCGCGACCAGGACACCAAATGCTATATCGCCACTAACCAGGAAATAAACCGAGCCGAGTACCTATGGGAAGATGCTGGGCTTAGTAACTATTTCGACGGAATCTTTGCATCATACGAGATAGGCGCCAAGAAACCGGACATAAAATACTTTGACTATGTAGTGAACAAACTACAGCTGCTACCCGAGGAAATTATTTTCTTTGACAGTGACAAGAAGATAGTGGATGCGGCAAACGCCTACGGCATGAGAGCATTTCTCTACACCTCCTTTGAAGAATACAAAAAAGTACTGGCAGACCTATAAGCCCCGTACTTTCTCTTCCCGCGACCTGCAAAATACAGCGAGCGACGAACTGAGCGATTATCTCAAAAAGTAATGTTTGAACGCAGTGAGTTTTGCTTTGTGAGAATGAGCAAGGGAGGAGTGACACTAGCGATTTTGCAAGGAGTCGGCAGTTTTACACCGCTTTTGCTGCCAAAAGCGGTAAATATATGGACGATAGACAAAAGTATCAAAAGAAACTGAGAACACTCTCAAATCTTTTATATGGCGGCGTTTAAGAAATTAGTAAGTTCTGATTCTCGGGAACACCCAATACAAAAAGCGGCCCACAAGGGCCGCTTTTTACAAAACAGATCTATTTGATGTTCTTTACTCGTCCCCAATCGTTACCGTACATTACCTCGGCGCTAATCATATCGTATTCGATGATTTCCTCTGGCTTAAACCAAAGTGCAATCTCGGTCTTTGCTTCCTCGACACTACCAGATGCATGAACGATAGTTCGCACTACACGTCCTGCCTTATCAGCCAACTCATAGGAATCCACGGTCAGGTCACCACGGATAGTACCTGGGGCCGCGTCTAGTGGGTTTGTTGCACCCACAGTCTTGCGACCAATCTGTACCGCATGAGCACCTTCCCAAATCATACAAATGATAGGACGATTTAGAAAATGGTCGACAAGATTATTGCGGATTACTGTCGCCACTTCTTTTGGTGACTCTTTCATGACTATTCCGCGACTTGCAGCACCCTCGATAGCCTTGGTCCCTGTCGGGATGTACCAGTCATCGCTATCTGGATAATGCTGACCTACGATGTCGGCTGTTGCCACCATCATCTTCATCGCCGCAAGCTTGAGCCCGCGTCTCTCAAATCTGGTAATAATCTCGCCCACGAGGTGTCGCTGAATTCCTTCAGCCTTGATCGCAATAAATGTTTGTTCCTTTGTCATTTTCTCTCTTTTCTGCCACAAGGACTGTTATTAACATTTTGACTCAAGTATTTTAGCAAATTCTTCGTCTTTTTTAAAGGGTCCGATGAGAGAAAGGCAAATCCGGTCAAAGTCGAGTATCTTAGCGGCTACTGCGTGAACCTGATCCAAAGTAATCCGCTCTATCACCGAGATGCGCTGCCTTAAGTCCGCAAGTGAAATCTCGTAGAGGGCCATCATGGCATTTACCTCGCTGCGGTATTCGCTGTCCTCGTATTGAAGGGTCAGCATACCGGTCGCAAAATCTTTTGCACGACGAAGCTCCGATTCGGAGATATTCCCAAGAACACCACGGTAAACATCCATCATAACCTTGGCAGCCTCTGTTGCTTTCTCGTTATTTACGCTCGCAAAGGTCGCGAAAGCGCCAGTGTCATACATGTTGTCGCTATATGTTCGGATATAGTAAGCCAGTCCACGTCTCTCACGAACCTCACTAAACATTCGCGAGCTCATGTTCCCACCGAGGATTATCGAGAGTAGTTTAGCCCTCTCCATTTCACTGTCGTTCATAGCTAACCCTGGAAACCCGATGGCCATGTGGGTCTGTTGGGTATCCTTGTACTCGATGTTTACCCCTTTTACTTCGTGAGCTACCTCAGGAAGAAAAGCTGTCTTCGCGGCAGGGACGACAGAAAAAAGTTTTTCAAGCTGATTTGTAATGCCAGCCGGTACGGCGCCGGCAATAGATATATATAAATTTTCGGCCACATAATGCTTGTTACGATAATCGTGAATTTCCTTGGCGTGGATTCCAGCAAGTGAGTCCTTGGTCCCCGTGACGTTCTGTGAGACTCGTAAGTTGGTATAGAGTGACTCTTCGAAATTATCCATGATCTTGCGCCTTGGATCATCCTCATACATGTGAATTTCTTCCACGATTGTGCCCCGTTCACGGTCAACTTCTTCATCCAGAATAATCGGGCTCGTAGTCATCTCACTGATAATGCCGAGCGCACGATCGAAGATATGTTTACTCCCCTTCACGTAGTAGCCAGTATATTCCTTGGAGGTGAAGGCATTGTACATTGCTCCCAACGAATCCAGCTCTTTGTTCAGAAGCTCTGCTGTCGGAAAGCTAGGAATTCCCTTGAAAGCCATGTGTTCCAGAAAGTGAGAAATTCCCCAAATATCTGGCGTCTCGTTGCGAGAGCCAGTCCGAATAAGCACCAGCAAGGTAAAGGATTCTGCCGCTGGAACTTCGTCGGTAATGACACTGATACCGTTCCTTAGTTTCGTCGTTACGATACTCACTTTACCACCGCCTTGAAACCGAGAGTGATGATGAGTACGGCAGCACCGGCGACAGCCGTTCCGGCGAACATCAAGGGCAAAGATTTCTTCGGTGGTACATTGAAGACAAAAGCAGCAAGGGCGGCACTCCAGGCCCCAGCAAGAGGAATCGGTAGCGCGGCGATAATGAATACCGTCGCATCCTTCAGGGTCTCGATCTTCTTGCTGTGCTTATCGCGAGCGTAGTGAAAAAGCTTGGCGAAAAACCATTCAAAGAACCTGATGTGCTTACGCAGAAAGTCGGAAACCGGCCCCAGAAGATAAACGATAACAATAGTGGGCGCAAACGAACCAATTACGCAGAGAATATAGGCATACCATGGCGACATACCATAGGAGAAGATGGCTATTGGGAGCGCACCGCGCAGCTCGATTATCGGCATCGCCGCCAAAACAAAAACTATCAGGGAATTTAGTAACATACTATCCTTTCAATAAATAAACTATTAACACTACTGCAGCAAGGGCAAAACGATACCAGACAAAGATATCAAAATGTTGTTTGCGCACCAGGCTCAGCAACAACTTGATAGCCAGGGCGGAGGAAACCACAGCCGCAAGCATCGCCACCCAGAATGAGAGCGATGTTGCCATGCCTGCGTCCAACTTCGATACCTTTACAAGTGCCGCTCCGGCGATAATTGGTGCGGACATCAAGAAAGAAAAACGTGCTGCTTCCTCGCGGTTTATCCCCGAGAAAAGACCAGCCGTAATGGTGGCACCCGACCTAGAGACACCAGGGATGATCGCCACCGCCTGAGCAAGACCGATTACAACAGCATCACGAATACCAAGTTCCTTGAGCGTTCGCCCACCTTTATCGGTGTGATCCGCAAAGTAAAGTAAGACGCCTGCCGCGACCAGGGTAAAAGCAATTAACAGAGGGTTGCGAAAAGCGCTTTCCGCCAAATCTCCGAGTAGATAACCGAAGATTGCGCCCGGGATACTTGCAACGAGCAGCAAGCCAGCTAGTTTTTGGCTCTGTGACGTCACCTTGCGCTCTCTGGCAAGCTTTGCGAGCGATACCGCCATATCTACCCAATCACGCCAAAAGTAGCCCAGAATAGCCGCTAGGGTCCCCACATGAAGTGCGACATCGAAGGCCAGGCCTGGGTCTGTAAAGCCGAACAAGTAAGGAAAGAGCACCAAGTGTGCCGAGCTTGATATCGGTAGCATCTCGCCAAAACCTTGGATCAGGCCAAAAATAATTGCTGTAGGAATATTCATCCTATGTATTTTAGCAAGTTTGGATTATAAAAGCCACGCCTGAGATAAGCATGGCTGTAATTCGCAAACTACTACAAATGCCGTGAAAACTGGGTTCTTCTTGCTACAGTTAGGATAAAGCCTACCGAGATGGCAGATAGTATCATATTCAGGATAATGTTCAGCAGGCTGATCCCAGTCACCGGCAGAGATCTAACACCATTTTCTAGGACTGTTCCGTCGGTAGTCCCTGTCCCGTTTTGGCTACCCGTGGTTGTTGCGACCGCTTGAATCACTGCGTACTCAGAAAAATGGGTTGTATCTACAGTGATGGAATTGGTGGTATGAGCTAATTCCTCAACAGTTGACCACTGGCTTCCACTCCAGTATGCAACCGTGTCCCCGTCTTGATATGTGTAACCACTAGAATAAGGGATGGTTAAGCTAAGTTTGAATCCTGAATCAAACGGTTGCCTCGACTGGTCATATGCAGTGATGTCATAAGTCGATAATACTTTTTTACCATTTGGGGCCGCGTTTGCAGTCGTGATTGGAGTGACCCTCAGATCAAGACCGGTGACTGTGTCGTCTGTGCTAAGATTCCCTCCTGTGTTGCCGGTGTCTGCATCATGGAATCGAAAGCTGACACCACCGATAACATAGGTTTGTTCCGTATTTGTAACGTCGTATGCTTGGCCTAGTTCATTGACTGTGTCGAAGTAATGACCCGCTTGCTCACACGTCGTCCAGGTCCAGCCAGTAAGGAGGTTCCCCGAAACGTCTTTTACATTCTCTACCGTTACAAAATATCTACTCGAGTACGCTAGGTTCCCACTTGGGTTCAATGTAATCGTTTTATTGCCATTTGTAAGGGTAGGTGTGGCGATGGTCACCGCCACAGGTGGCATAGGACAAACGGCATAACTATCGGTTTCACATCTCCAGATTTTTACATTAGCAGCTATGACCGTCGTTGGATCCAAAGCTTCGTTGGAGGTAACCACAATATTACCTGCTACCCCGTTTGGAGCCGTCAGCGTCATAGTTGGCGCGGTAGCGTCAGCTGCCGTTACAAAGGTTGCGTCAGCAGACTGGCTAGCGTTACCCGAAGTATCAATAGAGATCACTCGAAAATGATAAATGGTATTCGCCAGTAAACTCGATAGTCTTACTGTGTGGTTATTGCCAGAGTCGGTATAAGCTCTCGTCGTTGCTGACCAAATATCATAGGTATCGGGATGAGCGGTAAAATAAGCATGAGTTGCTGCAGAGACACTATATGTAGCAGCTTCATCTGTGTGCCAGGTAAAAGTCGCTGCAGAATCTGTGACACTGGTGTAATTCACAGACGAGATTGCTGGCGCAGAGTTATCCTCTGCTACTGTGGCAGCAACCGTGAAGTCATGGCTATCTGCATCGTTGACTGACCAGCCGGTCACACTATTACCGTTGAGGTCGATTACCCCCTCTAGAACAATGGAGTATTTACCCCCATTAGAAAAATAATTGGCGCTCGTGCTACCGGGATCTAGGATAATTGACTTCGATGCTGCCTCATAGGATGCAGTTGGATAACTGGATTTGTTCGCCCAAACAGAATTACTGTACTGCAGGATTCGAACAGTCGTATGGGTAACCGTTGCCTGGTTCAAGTCGACATTGGACTGGACCAAAACCAACGAGTTCGATGCGGTAGTGCCAGTATTGGCGACCGGCAGAATGCGAGTCATGGTTGGAGATGCAGCTCGCACAAATCCCTTTCTTACAACACTCAAAAACGGGCTAAATGCTTGAAAGGCAAAAAACAGTAAGATAAAGAGAGTAAACCTTCTCAGAAAAAGCTCACTATTTATATTGGAAGCATAAGAAGTTATAGATAAGCTTCTACGTCTTTTACTGCCTCGAACCATGCCCCTCCATAATTATTGGTCATTACTTTGCAGTCTTCTTAAATATTATGGTGCCAAGTAATTGCTTTGTCAACGCACACAGCCAATAATGAGTGTCGCACAATATTATATGGTAGAGTATATTAGTAGCATGGACGTAGAAGACCTCATAAACGAATTTTTAGAGTACTGCGAGATCGAGCGTGGACATAGCGAGCTTACAATACGAAACTACGAGCATTACCTCGGTAGATTTCTTGAATTTGCCCAAAAGGAGAAACACAAACAAAGTATACGACCAAGTGACGTTACGGCTGATCTCGTGCGCAAGTATCGGCTCTACTTAAACCGACTAGATACTAACCAGGGCGAAAACCTCGAGAAGATTACCCAGAACTATCACGTTATCGCCCTGCGAGCTTTTCTGAAGTATCTTGCCAAACGCGACATACCCTGTCTTGCTGCCGAGAAGCTGGAGCTCTCAGGTGCCACAAAGAAGTCGTTTACTTTCCTGGAAATTACTGAGGTAGAGGAGTTACTGCGGGCGCCCGAAAAGAACCCCAACAAGAATGCTGAAATTACGCTAAGGGATAAAGCTATCATCCAAACGCTTTTTTCTACGGGCTTACGTGTCAGCGAGCTTACGGCGCTAGATATCGACGACATCAATCTGGAACGTGGTGAATTTATGGTCAGGGGCAAGGGCGACAAAGAGCGTATCGTCTTCCTCTCAGATGCCGCCAAAGATGCAATATCAGACTACCTAAAAGCGCGAAAAACAGAAGACAAACCACTTTTTACTCACGTTGGGGGCCTCAAGGATGATGAAAACAAGGGCGAATATATGCGACTAACGCCGCGAAGCGTACAGAGAATCATCAAAAAATATGCAAAACTCGCAGGCATCGTAAAGGATGTCACTCCTCACGTCATGCGACATAGCTTTGCTACAGACCTGCTAATAAACGGTGCTGACCTGCGTAGTGTGCAAGAAATGCTAGGACACTCTAGCATCACGACTACTCAAATATATACCCACGTTACAAATAAACAATTACGTGAGGTACACCGCGCGTTTCATAGCAAGTAGTACTAAGGCGTATAAGAACACTGACCACTAGTCGAGTTTGCGTCAGCAACTGCGCCATTACCAGCTTCGTCTACATCCAGACAGAACCTACCGAAGGTGATTGGTCCCGCGATTGCCGCTCCACTCACCTGAACAGCAGGGTAAGTGTAGTAGCTGTTGTTCCCGGTATACGTGCGATGGATAGACTGAAGATTAAAGCTTAGAGTCTGACCAGCAGAAATAGTCCCCGTAACCGCAGGGTTACCAGTACCCTGCAAGGCCACCCAAGTTCCAGATCCTGTCAGGGATTGGGCTATAGAGTAGGTACTCTGGCCTGTTCCCGATGCCGTCAGGGTTAGTGTCCCTACAACATCTCCTGCTTCATTGCTTCTGGTTTGAGTAGCGGTAATTGTGGGCTTGTCAGGTGTACTAGGGTAAGAGATAAAACGCGTTATGTTCACGTCCCCCGTAGGATCGCTTTGTACGGTACCCGCCAGCGGGTTTACTGGGATTGGAGTTGTCGATATTCCAGACCATCTGAAGTTGGCAACAGCACCAATTTCAGACCCGACAGTGTATTTATAGTAGCTTATTGCTCCTGCGAGCCCAGCACTTCCGGTCGCAGTGTCTATACCGAACCTAGCATTTTCTGCTCCCGCAAGATCTGGTGCCCCGCTGTCAAAACGAACTGTCTTGGTCCCGACACAAAGGTATTTACCCGTAGCCTGTGAGAGTGCGTACACGTCGAGCTTGAAGGCAACACCTTTGACATACTGCAGAGTTATTCTAGTACCAAAAGGGGTGCTTAAAGTAGAGCTATCAACGGGGATAGTAGTCCCGCTCGATAATGTACCATGAGATGACGCTATATCAAATCCGCTAGAAAGCAATTTTACACCGACATATGAGGTACCAGCCTCGTTTCTGAACTTGAGTATCTTGTCATCTAGAGAGGTTGCTTCCGGCTGCCAGTAGTAGAGCTCTGCAGAGAAACTGCCGTTAATTGTCAGCTTTTCGTCTAGCTTTGTTTGAGGCACGCCCATCGTATCCTTACCGTAAGCCACCTCTGAGGTACTCTTGCCCACCGCGTACTCGATACTACGGTTCACCGTCCCGGAGTTACCTCTACTAAGAATCTTAAAATCGGAGCCAACACATGTTTTCGCCACAATTTCAGATAGTACGCATCCAGCAGTAACAGTCACCTTGTAGCCAACTTCCGCCTTGCCATCAATAATCTTTAGGGTATCACTTGCATATCCTACACCAATATTGCCATCTATATCCCACAGTAAATCTTCCATATTAGTTTCAAAACACCCGCCCGAAACACCCCTAGATGCTAAGCACCACTTGGCCCAAGTTATACCCGACTCTGCCCCAGCATAAGCCCTAGCAGAATCATCCATCCGGACACTCATCTGAGACTCCTTCACAATCGCCGTAGACATGGTTGTTGCTACGACCATAAGAACGCCACAGACAATTACGGTCCAGACTAACGATGCGCCCTCTCTTCTCATTTCACATTCTCCAGGATAATCACGTTGTCTAGCTTTATCTCGGGATCATTATCTGACCTAGTATTCTTAATCACCATACTAAGGCTTAGTGTCGGCGGAATACTCTTGTTGTAATCAAAATATCCATTACCACTTATCTTCGTTATCTCATAAGCGCTCGTTTTGGTCCCAGCCAGCAACTCTTCCCTTGTACAGCTAGACTTGTCTGCCACAAAATCATTGGCACCTTCGCAAGAATAGTACATAAAGCTAGTGGAGCTCCCGCTCCCCAGCTCAAAAAACTTCCGTAATTCCCGCACACCAAGATCGTTATAGTAGTCTAACACCAACTGGCTTTGATTCGGGGACACCGATACTGTATCTGCCTCTTTTGCGAAACGGTAGACGGTTTCGTAAATCAAACGCGCCTTTTGTTGTGTATCCTTCATGTCTACCATCAGCGTTTTCATTCTAGATACAGCTACAAAACCACCGATTGCCAGCGTGACAACCACCGTAAATAGAGTAATCGCTACAACGAGCTCGATTATGGTCATGCCTCGTCTCTTCAATATCATCTCGCAACCTGCAGTCTACTTATGACATAACTTTCTGCGCCTAGACCTCTAGATATCCACCTAACGTGGGACTCCACAACGACAAATGCATCGGTCCCGAGAAGTCCGCTGCTTGCACCCTCTGCTACACTGGGTTTCCGTACCGTTATGTAATGGCACTTCGTTTTATCGGACGCAACGTCCTCTAAGTACTGACCGAGATCAGCTTCTGCTACGTCCTTGCAAGCATTCCCTTCTGCGTCTGGGGTGATGTCACCGCTCACTGACGTTGGGGTATCATTCACACTAATATTTATAAGACAACTACCGCTCTGCAAGTCGCCAGCACCGGAGACCACATATGAGTTCAGCTTACTCTGAGCCAAAGAAACAGCCTCCATACGGAGCCTGGCATCGTTGTTCAGCGCAACCGAGGATACAATCATCGTAGCAACACCAGCAAAGAGCATTGACAAAATGCCACAAGCGACCACTACCTCTACTATACTTTCCCCTCGCCTAATCACTTATCCCCACCTGTCCGTTACTCTCTACTGTAATCGACTTGGTAGCCCCACGGAATGAAATATTCACGGCGACTTTGGCCTTGATGCTGTTAGGGTTACCTACGTTTGAATATTGAAAGTCGTATGGTATCACGTCCAAGGTCGAGCAATGGGTTGCGTCGGTTCCTTGGCACAAATCCGCTTGCCCTTGGCTCGATGTAAAGTAGCCTCCAAAAGGAGCCGAGTAAATGAATGAAACCGAGGCGGGACCTGTCTCCAAACCTTCTGGCTCGATAGCATCGACAGAGTAGCTGGCAACCGCCGTATCACCTGCCACTTCAGTTATAATAAAGTCCTCACTCGCCTCGCTTGGTTTTTGGATATAAAAGGGTGTTATCCCCTGACCGTCACTCGACTGTGTTACAGTTACTCCCCACGCTACCGGGTAAATGACCGTTCCGGTTGTCGCGTCTTTCACGGAGGCTACTGAAAAGGCCTTGTTCTGGGCTTCTCTAATCTGATTGAGGATGCTCTCTGCTGCCCGATCTGCGATAACACTGTTGTTGATTCCGACCATAGCCAAAATACCGAGTACGGACATCATCGCCATAATCGCCATCACAACCATGATCTCAACAATCGTGAAACCACTCTTCTTGCTTCTTAGTATCGTAATCATACCCTCCTAGCCTAGGAATATTCTAACATATCCATCGGCTATTTGCTGTGAGAAAAGCAAAGCGAAATATACACCCGCGATAAGAAAAGGTCCGAATGCAATCTCTGATTTTAGCTTTGTTCGTTTGTTAGCCACAAGCATTAACCCCACAACAGAGCCAACGATAAATGCGAAGTACATGGAGACCAACGTAGCCGGCCAACCAAGGAGTAGTCCAATCAGCAAAGCAAGCTCGATGTCTCCAGCCCCCATCCACTTACCACGCGAAAACGCCCAAATAACTGCAAAAGGCAGAGCTGTTCCTAGCGACGCGTAAATGTGATTTGATAACACTGACCACCCAACATAGCCATTCCCAGTAAAAGATACAAGCAACAGCGCTGCGAAAGCAGCAACATAGACATAGCTAGATAGCACATAGCCTGTTTTATAGTCATGAAGCGCGACTAAGACTAAAATCGTAGAAACTATTGCCACCAGAAACAGTGATGTAATGGAATAATATATATCTTGCAGCTGCCCACCTAAAGCGAACTGAAACTGTTCTATAATCCCAAAAGCATACGCCATCGTAGCTAAGGAGAGCCCGCTAAGTATCTCTACTATCGGATATTGTGCTGATATCGGCTCTTCGCAATAGCGACATCTGCCCTTGAGCAACAGCCAGGAGAAGACGGGAAATAAGTCATACCAAGAGAGCTGATGTTTGCACTTTGGACAAAAAGAGCGACCCCGGACCGAGATTTTCTCGTCTACCCGATACTCTAGCGCGTTTACAAACGAGCCGAGCACCAAACCCAGAACAAAGATATAAAAGCAGATTATGAATACCATGATTAAATTATAATCTGATAGCGGCTATAAAGTCGAGTCTGAGCCTAGAAACCAAAGAAGAGGCTACCGTAGTAACCTCTCCTTGCGCTGAAAAATAGTTTACTACTCCGCTGTGCCTAAAGTAGCATTTGTGAAAGCATAGGATCCTGTCGGTTGCATGTTAGTAGTGTCAACATCGCCGCTTACCTGGATAACGTCCTCAAAGGAAGTCCATGCGTTACAGGCTGCATTTGCCGTCAATATAGAGTACGATGACTGCTGTACTCTCACAGCGCCTCCACCTTCTCTAATACCGTCTGTGACATTACAGATACCGTCAGTACTAACTCCAGTAGACAGTGTTGTATTCAGCAAACCGGAAGCTGTGATTTCGGCTAGACTGTAGGAACCGCAGACAACTTTTGTTCCTGTTGCAGCCGCAGCGGTATCAACGTCACAGTAACGACGGTTCTTTGCAAAAGTGCTCTCGAGAGCAGTCTGCACTGTTTTTGCGTTAGAGCGGTGTGCAGTCTCTGTTGCGGTCGTTCTAGCGAGCTGGATAGCACCGATAATTAATGTCGCAAGTACTGCGATGATGGCCATAACGACCATGAGCTCAATGAGCGTAAATCCTTTTTGTTTTTTTCTTAGTGTCATTTTTCCTCCGTTGTTATTAATTATAAGTATAAAACTAAGTGCCAGCGTGTCAAGCTAGAAAATCTTACCAATGTTATAGATTGGCATCATGACTGCTACTAGGATAACCGCCACAATACTACCCATAATCACGATTATAAACGGCTCCAAAATGCTAGTAATACTTCTGATAAAGTTATCTACCTCGTCGTCGAAGTAATCTGCCGGGTTGCTAAACATGGCGTCCATTTCACCTGTCTGCTCGCCGACGCTGACCATCTGCGCGACTATCGGGGAGAAAACGCTGCTATCGCGGAGTGGTTTCGAGAGTGGTTTGCCTCCCTTTACTTCCTTCGCCGCCTCATAGATAGCCTCCGCAACCAAGACGTTTCCCACCGCGCCAGCGGTGATATTGAGCGAATCCAGCAAAGAAACGCCCGATCCTACTAGCCCTGCCATGGTTCTAGAAAATCTTGCTGCATAGAGACTCCTCAAGAATGGGGAAAGAATGGGAAGCTTAAGTCTGATGCTGTCCCACATATAACGACCCGCCTTGGTAGTGATGTAAAAACGTAGAACAACTGCCAACATAACTATGGCAAAGATTACAAAAGCTCCGTAATTTGCAAGAAAGTGGCTCGTTGCCAACAATGACCTGGTTATGGCCGGCAGATCAGAATTGAAATCCTTGTACAGCTTCTCCATCTGTGGCATCACATACACCGTCATCAGGGTCACAACAATCGCCACAACGCCTAGGATAAACATTGGATAGGCCAACGCACTGCGAACCTTCTTGACCATCTTATAATCCTTCTCGATGCTATCCGCAAGTCGTATCAGCACCTTGTCAAGCGTACCACTGGCCTCCCCAGATTCCACGAGAGCCACGTCGATTCGGGTAAAAACCTGGGGGAAACGAGCAAAAGAGGAAGATAGCGACATACCACCCTCTACATCACCAACAATCTTAGCGATTATCTGCTGAAGCGCCTTGCCTCTAGTTTGTTCGGCTATGGTTTCTAAAGCCTGGGTTATCGGTAATCCTGCAGAAAGGGTTGCAGACAGCTGACGGGTAAAGAGAAGCTTGTCTTTCATGCTAACTCTGTTGAGGATACTGAGTCCGGCCTCCTGTTGCATTGAAATTTCTATCGGAAAAAGTTTCTTTCCGCTAAGTACCTTTGCAGCAGCGGATTCGTTCTGTGCCTCTATCTGCCCCTTGACGAATTCTCCGTCACTATTCTTTGCTTTGTAACTAAATGTGATCATGCTTTATCTCATCATTCTAAGGTTAACCATGCATCAATCGCTCATATTCGGATGGGTCTATACAATACCCTCGCGCTTCCTCGGAAGTAATATTTCCCGCCTTCACGGCTGAGACTAGGGCTTTGTCCATCGAAATCATCCCCTGGTCAGCACTCGTCTGGATTACAGCATCCAGCTGATGAGTTTTGCCCTCTCGGATGATATTACGTACCGCTGGTGTACTTATCATAATTTCCGCGACGGCTTGTCTGCCACCACCAATCATCGGGACTAGACGTTGAGAAACAACCCCCTGAAGGATATTCGAAAGCTGAACCCGAACTTGCTGCTGTTGGTAAGGAGGAAAAACATCTATCATACGATCGATAGACTGCGCCGCGTTGTTTGTATGCAACGTAGCCAACACCAGGTGACCAGTTTCAGCAATGGTGATAGCAGCCGAAATCGTCTCTAGGTCGCGCATCTCACCAATAAGTACGACATCTGGGTCTTCACGAAGCGCACTACGAAGTGCTGCCGAGAACGATCTAGTGTCATAGTGAACCTCTCTCTGCTCGATAATCGACTTCTTGTGACTATGAGTGTACTCTATAGGGTCCTCAATTGTAATGATGTGCATGCCCTTGGCAGTGTTGATTCTATCTATCATGGCCGCGAGAGTAGTAGATTTACCAGAACCAGTTGGCCCGGTAACTAGCACTAACCCTCGAGGTATGTCGGTAAAATTGTTTATTATCTGAGGAAGCCCCAGCTCCTCTGTGCTCTTTATCTTTGCCGGAATCAAGCGGAGAGCCAAGCCCACATTACCTTTTTGATGATATGCATTTGCACGAAAACGGGCTATATCACCGAAGGCGAAGGAAAAGTCGACTTCTTTATCCTTTAGTAGTATGTCTTTCTGAATGTCGTCAACCACTGAAAAAATTAGCTGTTCTATGTCTTTCTCTTCGAGAGCCGGAAACTGGGTCATAGGGAATATGGCACCATCAATGCGGAGTACAGGACTCGCGCCTACAGTCAAATGTAAGTCTGAAGCATTCTTCTTTACCACTTCTTCGAGTAGTGTTTCAATTTTTAGTTCCGGCATTTTCCCTCCTGTATTCTACCCCTATCTTATCATGAAAGTGCGAACCCTAGCTAGTAACTTGAGACTAGTTTTCGGCTGCCTTGGCGACAACTTCCTCAATACTAGTAACCCCTGTGAGTGCTTTTAGGAAGCCGTCCTCCCTCATGGTAACCATCCCCTCCGAAATTGCCTGATTTTGTATATCTAACGTCGTAGCGTGCTGTTGCAACAACTTCTCCATGACGGGCGACATGGCGAAAACTTCAAAAATACCCACTCGACCGAGGTAACCAGTATTCATACACTGGTCGCAACCCTTGCCTCTATAGAGAGTGATCTTAGTATCTTCGGCATATGGTAACCCTGTGTAGCCAACCATGGCTTCCTTGGCCTTGTCTGGGTGTGTCTTGCTAGGAAGATACTTGCCAACTGTCCTCCTGATTGCCTGCGCTAGATTCTCTGGGGCTTCGTAAGGCTCCTTGCAAGAGGTACAAATTTTACGTACCAGACGTTGTCCGATAACTGTACTCACCGTGCTTGCAATAAGGAATGGTTCTATTTCCATATCCAGTAAACGAGGTAGCACGCCAGAGGCGCTGTTTGTATGTAGCGTAGAAAGTACAGTATGACCGGTGAGAGCAGACTGCACGGCTAGGTTAGCGGTCTCGGCGTCACGTATTTCCCCGACCATTATGATGTTGGGGTCCTGACGCAAAATTGATCTGAGTCCAGAGGCAAAAGTAAGTCCTACGCCATTATTAATCTGAATCTGGTTGACACCGTCTACTTGATATTCTACGGGGTCTTCCAGTGTGACTATGTTTACTTCCGGTTTATTCATTTTATTTAAAAGAGCATATAAGGTAGTCGTCTTACCGGAACCAGTAGGCCCTGTGGAGAGCACCATGCCGTGGGGTCTGGTTGCACCCGCAGAAATGATTTTGAACGCTCGTCCATAAATGCCGAGGTCGTCGAGAGTTATGAGCCCCCCAGTTTTATCGAGCAAACGGATGACTATTTTTTCTCCAAAGATGGTCGGCGAGATAGAAACACGAAGGTCGATGTCTTTGCCCTCTGCCTTTAGGTCAAAACGTCCGTCCTGAGGTACTCGATGCTCGTCAATCTTCAAGTTCGAGAGTATCTTGATGCGAGATACCAAGGCCGGGTGTATGTGTAGGGGGAGATTCATCTCATCATGCAAGATTCCGTCAACTCGGTACCTGACCTTCACGGTTTTTTCTCTGGGTTCTATGTGGATATCAGAGGCTTTTGAGCGGGCCGCGTAGTCTAGAATAGTATTTACTGCTCTCGTCACTGGCGCGTCCTGAATCAGATTATTCTCGTTGTCTCCGGACCCAGAACCCTTCTCTGGAGCGCTATCTGTCTGATTGGCACCCAAATCCCTACTTACCTCAGAACTTATATCCTGATACTGGTCAAGTACGTTACGGATACTTTCGGCCGAAGTCATATATGCTGCGGCGGTCATTTTGCTCTTTTTCTCAATAAAATCAATTGCTTGAACATTATTTGGATCGATCATGGCTATATTGATCTTGTTGTCAGAGATGCCAAAAGGAACTGCCTGAAACTTTTCGGACAGGTCTTTTGGGATATGCTTCAGCAATGAGCTATCTACCTTGAATTTAGTTAGGTCGACATATGCAAGTCCACGGCTGACAGCTGAAGCCTTTACAATATTCTCGAGTGAAATGATTTTCATCTCTGAGAGAACATCTTCAAAGGTTTTACCTGAACGTGCACTCTCTATTTTAATCAGGTCAATTTGCTCAGGCGTAATCAACTTGAGTTGTGTGAGTACATCCTCAAATTTTTGCTCGTCTTTGGTATACACTTCTAGTTCAGGGGACCAAATGGATTTACTCGACCTATATTGTCGAGTGATGCCTCCCCATAGTCCTTGTATTTCTTAATCTTACTCAATGTTTCTTCGTCAAAGTTACCCGTAATTGCACTAACCTCAGTCTGAGCTGTGCCAGGTTTTTTTGATTTTGTTGTCGTCACTGTCTTCGGAAAAAGCATCGTATACATAAAGTAAACCGCTGCGATGAGTACAACTCCTGAGACTACTCCTAAGCCTATCTCTTTTTTCGTCATTACTTGCTCCTCGCATATGATTTAGCAGTAATCCCCACCGACAGCTGACCCGTATCCGTGGAGCTAATCTTCAAATTTTCGATAGAAAGCAGCCTCAGAGCGTCCTTGGAGTTGGAAATAAACTCCTTAAGCGCAAAGTAGGTTGGCATCTCCACTGGAATCGAGTATGAATTCTCAATTACGCCGCTAAAAGTACTTTTACTTGCTTCTTGCTTGTTCGTTTGCGATACCGACTTTAGTGTTCCTCCACTTTCTTTTGCCAGTGTGTCGAGCTGGATGAACAGTCGTCCGATATCGGCCTGTGTTGGTAGGGCGTTTGTGATTGTTTCAGAGTCCTTAGTAAGTTGGTCTTCCTGGTCCTTTAGACCCAGTAGGACTGATTCTCTCTTTTTCATGTCGGCTAGCGTCGCTGCCCTTACCTGCTTTTCCTTATCCATTTTTCCTACTGTTTCTATGAGTGGTTTCATCACGAAGATGCCGGCAAATAGTAGCGCTGCCACCGTCCCGCCCGCAACAATAGCAGCATAGTTGTATTTGATTACTTGCTCTTTTACCATACTACCGCCTCGTTCAAGTTAAACTTTGCTGTAAACGTTACACCACTGGCTTCATCTTTGTTATATCCATTGACCACAACGTCACTAAAATAGTTCTTCTTATCTGGATTCTTGGCATTGGAGAATGACGTGATAAAACGGTCAATGGATTTCACTTCCTTTCCTTTGAGCGACAGTGTAACCCGTCCCCCTTCGACCGCAAAGTTCGTAATCTGAATGTCCGATGGGGTGAATTTTTCAAAGTGCCCCATGAGATTATTCCAATTTTTGTCGCCTGCAATTATCCCTTTGATCTCCAACAAGCCATTTTCTAGATTCGCTACGGTCGTCTCTAGGTCTTTCATCGTGTCTAGACTATCTTGAACCTTTACTATATTACCCTCTATCATGCTCTTCTGGGTCGTCAAAACGGCTGCATATGCAGCGAGAGACAACGCTGCCGCCACGGTGGCAACGGCTAGAATAACGGCTGCGGAAGTAACCATCTTATTGGTTTGCGCAATCTTGATCTTCTTTTGGCGAACCTCTGGAATCAAGTTTATCTTACTCATCTAGTTCTCCCTCATTGCCAATCCAACTGCAACCGCAAACTCGGGTGCATTTTGGTTTAGCTTTTCTGATACGTCAGCATTAGCGGTGACATTTACCCAAGGATTCCCATAGGAAACTTCTAGTCCTAGGCTTGCCTTGATGTAGTTACCTAGTTCTGGCATACGTGCTGTGCCTCCCGTCAGAATAATCTTCGTGACGCTGCTACCATACTGGTCGGCATAAAACTTCACTGAACGCTCAATTTCCTCAGTTATTGTGGAAAGAATCGGTTGCATAGTGCGAAAAACCTGACCCTCCAGCTTATCCTGCGATAGACCGAATTTTCGCTTAAATTGCTCTGCCTGAGTATTATCTAACCCCAGATTCTGGGCAATCACGCGTGTCAGCGCATATCCGGCCGAATTAACGGTACGGACATGAGAAACAACACCGTTTTCTACAATAGTAAGCTCTGTGGTGGTTGCTCCCATATCTACTACCATCACGAGAGGCTCTGAACCAGAGATGAGGGAGCGAGCCACCGCGATACCGTTCGTCTCCAGATAGATTACGTCCATATCTGCCATCTCAAAAAGTTCAATAGTTCGGTCTGTCTTCACTTTCGGTGCCGCCACAATCATCACTGCTACCTCTTTGGTCGTAGGGTTTTCGCGCACCACCTGCCAATCATACTGAGCGTCTTCGGATTTCAGTGGAATGTTCTGCTCAGCCTGATATTTTATAGCCTTTGCAATTTCGCTTTTCTCCATCGGCGGCAGTTTTACTACGGTCGTAAAAATAGATGTTCCGGCAAGAGAAGCCACCACATTCTTGGTCGATATCTTCGAGGTCTTCACCAGTTTCTTGATCACCTGGGCCAAAGCTTGCATATCTAGCTTCGAATCACTCTGCGAGACGCTCGGTGGGAGCTGAGCACTACCAAAAGCGACCAGGTTGTATTTACCCATGGTTTTCCTAAGCTGAACTAGCCGCACCGCAGTGCTTCCAATATCAACCCCGATAAAATCTGTCTCTCCTCCAAATATTCCCAAGTTTTCACCCTCTTACTTCTGTCTATTCTATTACAAATCCCGGGTCTTGTTAACCCTTAGAGGTCTATCTACCTCAGCTTTGAAAGGTCGATTTCCCCGCTTTCGTCCACTGCGGTTGCTGGCACTGTTACCGTGGTAGTTGATTCTACCTTGGAAGTATTTACCTTTATCTCTTTCGTGGTAGATTTCGGCGTGCTTGTGGTTGTCT